>NZ_WQPN01000013.1 GCF_018785315.1 Clostridium sp. MCC353
AATCCCGCCTCTGCTCCCTCGTCCCGCTTTCCTGCGTAACATTCACAATTAAAGTAACTTACTCACTTAAATCCCAATTTTACATGGTTAAATTTCCCCATGTTTCAGCGAACATTTTCTCATCCATCACTTTCAGATCTTCCGCCACTTCCGGCGCGAAATCCATCTGCTCAATGATATCTTTTTGGAGGTCGATTCCAGGCGCGATCTCAATGACGGTCATCTTTCCGCCGATCAGTTTGAACACGCACCGTTCCGTCACATATAGAACTTCCTGGCCGGATTCAGCCGCGTATTTGCCGCTGAACGTGATCTGTTCCACTTTCTTTAAGAATTTGCGGCCTTTTCCTTCTTCCGCAATCACCAGTTTTCCGTCCTGAATTTCTTCTTTGCATTTATCAGCGAACATGCCGGCAAATATCACCTTCTTTGAAGCCTGGGAGATATTGATGAATCCGCCGGGGCCGGTCAGTCTGGCGATCTTTTTAGACGGGTCTTTTTTATCCGGTATGAAGAATTTGCTCACATTGATGTTGCCTTCCTCGTCCGCCTGGGCCAGTCCCAGCACGGCTACATCACATCCGCCGCCATCATAAAAATCGAACATGGAACCGTGGTCCACATTGGCTTCCGCGTTATAGGCGCTTCCAAAATTGGGCAGGGCTGCCGGAACGCCGCCGAAAGAACCGCTCTCTGTGGTCATGATAATATCATCGATATGGCCTTCTTCAGAAACAATGCTGGCCGTTTCGGATGGAATGCCCACTCCCAGATTGACAAGCGCACCTTTTCTCATCTCTGCCGCACATCTTCTGACAATCACCTTCCTGGGTGATAACGGAAGTACGGGAAGTGCATTCAAAGGTTTTTTTAAGTTTCCTGCAAATGCAGGCTCATAATAGGTCCCTTCTGTCTGCCAGCAGGCATTTGGATCGGTGGCCACCACCACATAGTCCACCAGGGCCCCGGGGATCTTCACATCCTTAGGATGGAGGGTTCCCTTCCGGGCTGTATACTGAACCTGTACGATTACGATTCCCCCGCTGTTTTTAGCAGCTTCCGCCACCGCGTATCCTTCGTTGATAGGCCCTTCATTTTCAAATGTAATGTTACCGTTTTCATCAGCGGTGGTTCCGCGAAGAAGGGCCACATCCAGTTTGAATGATTTATAGAACAGGTACTCTTCCCCGTCCAGATTGATCAGTTCAACCAGGTCCTCTGTGGTCACTTCATTCATCTTGCCCCCTTCTACCCGGGGATCCACATAGGTTCCAAGGCCCACTTTCGTAATGAGGCCCGGGCGGTGAGCCGCTATCTCTCTCCAGAGGTTCACAATTACGCCCTGCGGAAGGCAGTGGCAGGCCATCTTATTGGCCCTTACCAGATCGTTCATGGCGAACGCGGAACCGATGTGGGCGGCAGACCATTTGGTCACCAGGCCTTCGATTCCAAGCCTTGTCATCCCACGCTCTTTCCAGTCTCCCATGGCGCTTCCCTGCTTCATGGTGAGATCACAGGGATGTCCTGTTTCCTTGTAATTGTCCGCAATTGCCACTGCGACTTCCTCCGGCCAGCCGGAAAGCCCCATGCCTGCCACCCCTACGGTGGCGTGATCCGGAATCAACTGTGCCGCTTCTTTGGCGGTGATAAATTTTGCCATGCTGTTCTCCTCCTAATATATAAGTGTAAGGTGTATTATTTCAAATGATCCTGGGCGTCCTCTACGCTCTGATAGCCATATTGCCTGACCGTGGCTTCCATCACAAGGGTTCCCAGATTCATTTCCTGTCTATCCAACTGCCGGAAATGCCGTTTTAGCAGATTCAGCGTCTCCAGTGAATAGGTTAAAAGTTCTCCGCGGGCATAAGTTTCCAGTGAAGTATCCAGGCCCGAAACCGCATCCGTCTTCCTGAGGGGACGCCCTCTCTTTTTAAAACCGGGATACTGTTCCCTGAACCGTTCCATCCATTTGACCTGTATTTCCGTCAGTTCCGCCGCCAGTTGTGCTTTTTCAGCGGTTACTGCCGGAAGCAGTTCCCTGATCCGCTTAAATTCTTCCGGGGCGGTATCCTCCATCATATAGCCGTATTTTTCCGTCATCAGGTTTCTTCCCGCCAGTTCTGCCTGCTTCAGATCGTTGAGGTAAGATAAAAGCGCTTCCCCGTTCCAGACGGCGAACTGGCTTTTTCTCATAATATCGAAGGTCTTCCGGTCATCCTGGCAGGCGGCCCGCCCGCCTTCATTTGAAACATTAGTAAACATTTTCCATTCCCGTTTCAGTATCTCCGGAACCATTCGCTCTATTTCTTCCTGATTCATCCGACACTCTGGAACCATTTGTTTTGTCTCTTCCTGATTCATCCGACACTCCGGAACCATTTGTTTTGTCTCTTCCTGATTCATCCGACACTCCGGAACCATTTGTCTTGTCTCTTCCTGATTCATCCGACACCTCGGTTCTTTGGCCGCTTTTCCATCTATCCCTGCAGCCAATGCATTCTCCTGATCTGGGGATCTCCGATCTTTGACATCATCAAATCCAGATGGCTTTGCAGAAACGGATCTTCCAGTTCCGTTAAATTCTGCTTTTTTAACTCAATGACTATTTTTTCACAAATCAATTCAATTAACTGCTGCTTATCCTCTTCTGCTGTCCGGGCGTCTGCCAGCTTTCCAAACAGCTCCCAGGTATCGCCGAGCACATCCAGGTCTTTTAATCCTCGGTGCATCCATTTATAAAACGGCGCATATCTGCGGTTCAGCAGATAGATCATCGACATCCCGCTTTTTATAAATTCCGCCAGCGCCAGGCAGGCCGCCGCCGGTTCTCCTCTCCGCCTGCATCTGGGATAATTATACTGTCCTGACTGTGACATGAAGGCGGCCCGGGCCACCATCTTTTTAATTCTCACATCTTCCGGATAGCCCTTTTGAAGCTCCTTCCGGATCCCGGTAAAGCTGCCCTCGTCATCCCGGAACACTTCTCCGTTTACTGCGGCAGCCAGATAACTCTCTGGCAGGTTCATCCACTCCAGATTACTTTCCGGAACTCCGGGAACCAGCAGGAAATGACGGTAGAAACCGGTAATCTCCCACACTCCGGTCCGGTGCCCGCCCAGCTTGTGATCCCGTCTCACGTTGAATCCGTTATACACAAGAGGCAGCCGTTCATATTCCTCCTGAAGCCTGGCCCCGGCCTGTTCCATCACCTCCCGGTCCACCCACATGCAGAAAGCGGGGCCGAAATCGTGATCCCTGGAATATTCATCGTCATATCCAAAACATTCCGATCCCTCCCCGGCCAGTCCAACCGCAATCCGGCTTTCATATTCCGGGAACTTTTCATGGATCATGGACCTTCCATAGGCTTCATAATAACCCCTGGCCAGTTCCAGACCTTTCATCAGCCCCACTTCCCTTCCTCTGCGCCTGTTCACTGATCATGGCAATGTTGGCGCTGATCATTTCATATTCCCGGCTTCTGCCAAACAGCCGGTATATCATCTGAAGAGCCTGGTTATATGCATCAAGCGACTGTTCCAACTCTCCTTTTTTATAAAGAATTCCCCCCAGCGCCGACAGAGCCGCCGCATAATGGGGATCGTTTTCATGATCTATGTCTTCAAACAGGGCAAGGGCCCGGATAACAGCTTCTTCTTCCTCTTTTCCCCTGTTCAGACTGCCTAAAAGGAGAGCCAGGTTGACATAGGTAACAGCCAGTTCTTCCCCGCACCCGGAACAGCCTTCAATGATTGCCAGCGCCTTTTGAAGCTCTTTTAACGCCTCCTCCAAACGGCCCATATCCTGATAAACAAGGCTCCTGTTATTATACAGGCTGGCCAGCCTGTACCCAGTCTCTCCCTGAACGTTCAAAATATCTTCGGCCCTTTCAAACAGCTCAAGGGCCTCTTTTGTCTGCTTTTCCATGCGGAGCGTTCCTGCCAGATTGATTAACAGCACGGCAAAAGAAATACCCTTGTCATGATTTCTTGTCTCTTCCAGACCTACAGCCCGTTTCAATGCCTGCTCCGATTCTTCCAGCCTGCCGCTGCCGCGGTAAAATCCGCCCAATTCACTGAGCAGAACAGTCAGTGTATCTTCATCCCTTTCCTGTTTTGCCAGCTCAATCTGCCGGCAGAGCCAGGGTTCCACCTCATTTGTGCGTCCCTGGGCAAATAAAGAATCCAGATACTGAAATAATTGCTCCATTTTCAGCTCGCCTCCTCCTCCTTTCCCGTTAAAGAACTGATGTTCTCACAAAACAGGAAAACCGGGGCCAGCTTCCTTTCAGAAGAATCTGCCCCGGCTTTTATGCTGCGTTCTATTTCACATTCAGACCATATTCCCTGACAAACTGCCTGAGCGTTTCCATCTCCTGTTCGGAAGGCACATAGGTATGGAATTGTGACTCTTCGTATTCCAACTGTTCCCGCTTTCCTTCCCCTAATTTATGATAGGGCAGCAGGTTCACTTCCCGGCAGGTGGGAACCCTTTCCGTAAGGAATTGGCCCATGGCTCTCATATTGCCTTCGCTGTCGTTATATCCCGGCAGCATCGGCGTCCTGGCGATGACCGGGATGTTCAGTTCATTGGAGATACGGCACAGATTATCCAGGATCTTTTCATTCCCCACTCCGGTGCCCCGTTTGTGCTCTCCGCTGTCCATATGCTTGATATCATACAGAACCAGATCCACATATTCCATCACCGTTTGGACTGCCTCCCAGGAGGCATATCCGCAGGTCTCAACAGCTGTATGTATCCGATTATCACGGCACTTTCTCAGGATGGCCGCGGCAAATTCTGGCTGTGACAGCACCTCGCCCCCGGTAAGGGTAACTCCCCCGGTTTCAGCGTAAAACAATTGATCCATGGATACTTCTTTATACACTTCATCCACGGTCATCCGTTTTCCCATAATCTCTCTGGCCTGGGGAAGACAAGCGGACACGCATTCGCCGCAGCCGTCACAGAGTTTCCGGTCGGTTCTCACTTTACCGTTCTCCGCCGCCGATATGGCATGCCTGCTGCATTTTGGAATACAGGAAAGACAGCCAACGCACTTATCCGCAAGATACATCAACTGAGAGCGCACCTCATTGGATTCCGGATTCGCGCACCAGGCGCACCTGAGCGGGCATCCTTTGAAAAATACGTTGGTCCGGATGCCTGGGCCGTCATGAATACAATAATGCTGGATATTAAAAATGATACCGGAATCCCGGCTGTTCATAAGCCTCACCTCTGTTATTCTATCTGGGATTATCTTATCATTTTGTTAAAAAAGATACAAGTTTTCCGAACTGCTCCAGATTCTTTCTATGCACTATGCACAATTTTCTTTTTGAAAGCAGTGCAGACATCCCATACTACAGCTGATGTTCTGTACGGGCGATCACCTCATCCTGCATCTGCGGATTCAACTGCACGAAATAGCAGCTATAACCTGCGATCCTCACAACCAGTTCCCGGTAATCCTTGGGATTTTCCTTGGCCGCTACCAGTACATTCTTATCCACAATGTTGAACTGGATATGCTTGCCTCCGTGTGTCAGATAAGTCCTGATCATGCCGGACAATTTGCGTAAATCTTCCTCTGTCTTCACCGCAGAAGGATGGAATTTCATGTTGAGCAGCGTTGCCTGCCACCTGTCCTGGCCTACCTTTAAGGCGCTGTTCAGCACGGATGTGGGCCCCTTCTGATCCACCCCATGCATGGGAGATACGGAACCATCCGCCAGGATCTCTCCTGCTTTTCTTCCGTCAGGCGTGGCGCCGGTCAGCAGACCGCCCGGCTGATGACTGGTAATGGAAATGCCCGTAGGCACATGGGTTCCGCCTGTAATCGTTGGAATTGTATCACAGATATCTTCAAACGCCTGGTAGCAGCGGGCCACCATTTCATCGGCGTAATCATCGTTGTTGCCGTATTTCGGCGCGTCCAGGAAGTCTTTCTGCATTGTCTCATAACCTTCCCAGTCCGCTTCCAGCGCGTCAAATAATTCTTTCAGCGTATATTTCTTATCTTCAAATACCAGTTTTTTAATCGCTGTCAGCGAATCGCCCACATTGACCATTCCGATGGGATCGATTACCGCCACATTTTCAAACGGCATGGTGCGTCGGAATGTATCCGTTCCTGATTCAATCCCTTCAAACATCAGCGCCGAGCGCAGGGGATCCGGCAGAAGTTCCTGGGTGATCTTAATCTCCACATTGTTCTTCTGGCCTACGATATTCATGCAGTACTCCATTTCCCGGATAAACGCCTGATACAGGTCTTCAAATGTCTCAAATTCCGTAAAACTGCCTGCATCGATTCCGCATTTTTCCTTTGTCTTCTTATCCACGCCGTTGTGGCGGAAAATATCAAAGATCAATGGGATTGTGACCATGGGAACCGGGCCGGTCCTGGACTTTCCGGGCAGGTTGGCATCCAGACAGCCGGTGATGATATAATCCCGGGCATCTTCAACCGGACAGCCGCGGCTGGTAAAGAATTCGATGTAGGACTTGTCGCTGATAAATGCGGGCAGGCCTAATCCGGCTCTCACCACTTCCAGCGCTTTTATCATCAGTTCTTCCGGCGTATCCTCGCTCACCCGGACCGTAATGGTGTGATGAGGGGTTTTGGTTATCAATGCCGCATCCAGCATCATGTAGGAAATGTCATTGGTTCCGTCCGTGCCGTCCGGTTTGGTGCCGCCGATCAGGAAATTGTGCCATTTTGCCATTCCCGCATTTTTTTTCCGGTTATTCTTACCCGAAGTACGGTTTAACTCCATATCTTTAAGCCGCAGGCAGCAAAGCCATTCTGTAGCTTCCTCCCTGGTGATTCTTCCGGCCTTTAAGTCAGCTTCATAAAACGGATACATCATCTGGTCAAATCTGCCGCCGGGAAGCGTTGTGGACGGGCTCAGCATCAAAAACTGGAACCAGAAGCACTGCATCGCTTCTTTAAAGGTTCTTGGGGCATGGGCCGGCACCCAGGCACAGCTTTCCGATATCTGCCGCAATTCGGCCTTTCTCGTTTCATCCTCTTCTTTTTCCGCCATCTCTGCGGCCAGGGCGCTGTAACGTTCGCCCAGCCGGTTCATGGCTTCTAAGGACATGATCACCGCTTTATAGTAGCGGTATTTGTCCACTCCGTCCGGGGTGTTGAAACTGACCTTTTTCATCTCTTCCCGGGCCTGTTCAATGAGGGCCAGGGTTCCGTTTTTCAGGATCTTGGTGTAATCCACGCCCAGCAGGATCAGGGACGGCCCGAGGCCAAGGCCGGACTGGGCATAACCGCCGCCTACCCCTTTTCCGGCCGCTTTGTCTTTCCAGGGCGGAAGGATGCAGCCAGCTTTTAAGAGTGACAGAATATCTTCATTTTCCGGCTCATAAAAGATATCTCCCATCATTCCGATCAGCGTGGCGGGATCATGTTTTTTATTCAATTCCTGAAGGTCGATTACGTCCTGGGGATCCATTTCATATCCGTCTTCAATCAGGGAATCGATCTCATCCTGGCTCCAGATTCCGTAATGGGGATCGATCTCCAGCCCCATGGGTTTTGAGGCGCCCAGGCCCACAATCAGTTCATCGGGAGCGATTGCGATGGGCATCCGCTCTACAGTCTCTTTTAAAATTTTTCCTCTCTGGATGATCACAGGGTCATTGGGCGTTTTTTCAATGACATCCAGGGTGATTCTGTATTTTTCAATACAGATCGGGTATTTATCGATTACCACCCGTTTTTTTATCCGTTCAATTCTCTCGTACATCGATCTCCTCCTGTTCCCGGCTCTGACTGATTAGTTCAGAAACAGCCGTTAAAATATAGTATCGGCAACATCAAATACAGTGCGGAATCCCTTTTCATCGAACATATAGAATTCGTCAAATGTGATCACCGCTCCATGTTCCTTTTTCTCAACACTGATCTGGTTGGAATAACACGTTTCAATATAATTCAAAGTGATGTGGAGAACGCCTTCCTTCCAATAGCCGTTGGCTAATACCTGGTCCGGCAGTTCCGGGTGGCCCGGCACTTTAAAATGCCCGATCCGGTAGAGGCCGTCCACGCCTACGGGCGTCTGGTAAATGTACCCCTTCACCTGAAGCTCCAATATAAAATCATTTCCGTTAAACTCTTTTAATCCAATCCGTTCCACTCCCACCGGGCCGTCAGCCGTGGTACACAGCACAAACTTTTTGAGGGCGGCGCTGTACACTCCCGGCAGCAGGGAAATTTCATTTTCTGAGAGCTGGTAACTGTGCCCAAAAAACCTCTCTGCATGTTCCGGAACCGGCTCTGAAATGCATCTGGGACGGCTTAAACAGTTCAGATAGTTCTTCAATCCGTCCGCCGCCTGTTCATCTTCAGAAAGCGGTTCCCCGCCTAAGGATTCGCCAAACTCTTTCAAAAGGCCCAGCACAATTTCTTTCATATCCACATCTTTCGGCTTTCTGATCTCTCCTGGTTTGGGCAGTACTTCCACAATGTTCTGGTTGACGGCGATAACCAGGTGTTTATCGGGCATCACCAGCACATACTGCCCATGGGCGCCGGAAAAATAATAGGTTCCCGGCCGCTTTGTCATCCAGATCTGATAGCCGTAACCGGACGAACTGTCGTCCGTATATTCGGGCACTCCGGAACGTTCGTTGTTATGGGTCTGTTTGGACGCCGCCTCTTTTACCCACTCTTCACTCAGAATCCGCTGGCCGTTCCAGACGCCGTTCTGCTCGTAAAGCATGCCCAGTCTCAGTATATCTTCCAGCTTTGCAAATGCACCGCCTCCGCAGTAGCAATAGCCGTCCGGGTGCTTCACCCATTTAATCCGGTCGGAGTCAATGCCGATTTTATCGAATACCCGCTCCCGCAGATATTCTAAAATATCATGCTGGCCGGTTATCTTGGATACAATGGCCCCGATGGCCGATGTATTCGTTCCGTCGTAGTGAAACACGGTCCCCGGCTCGTCTTCTATGGGCTGTGCAAAAAATCCTGTAAGCCAGTCTTTCCGGCAGGCCGGGTAGGTCTTACGGCATCCGCTTGTCATCATCAGCATATGGCGGACCGTCAGCCGTTTTAATGCTTCAGAAGGTTCTTCCGGCATATATTCCGGAAGGAGTTCTGTAACTTTCTGGTTTATATCTAAAAGCCCGTCGGTAACTAACGCTCCTACGGCAGTCGATAAAATGGTCTTTGTCATGGATTGAAGGCCATGGACCAGATTGGGCGAAAATGGAGCCCACCAGCCTTCCGCGCATACCTTTCCATATCTGGCAATCATAATTCCATGCATTTCGGTGCCGCAGTGATCCAGGGCCTCTACAAGTTCTTTTACTTTTTTGCTCGAAATCCCTACAGATTCCGGAGATACGCGGTTTAATTCTGTTCTGTTCAAACAGACACCTCCTTTTTCCCTTCAATAAGAAAGCGTTTTACAGGCAGAGCCTGCCTCTCTTCCCCTGCATTTTTACTGCCGGAAGCGGTTTCCGCTCCGGGCTCATCCCGTCATGGAAACCGCTTGTTTTCTCCGGCTGTATATATGTCCGGTTATGCGTCCTGTTACGCATCCCGTTACCAATCCTGTTACACGTCCTGTTATGCGCCGATAGCAAACACGCCGAGCGCTGATAAGAGACAGGCCGCTGCCGCCATACCAACAGCCGTGATAATCATCTTGTTGATCAGCTGGGTCTGGACTTCCTGGGTGGAACCGATCAGGTTCTGCACACCGCCGGATGAGAACGGGCTGAAAGATGTAACCGCGCATCCGATCAGCATAGGAACAACCATGGCCGGAATAGAGCATCCGGCCGCGCTGGCCAGCGCCGGAACCATGGCGAACAAAAACGGCTGTACCGCGCTTGCGGATACCACGAAACTGAGGGCCGCCGCCACGAAGCAGATCGCCGGGGCGATGACAAATGCCGGAAGGGATTCCAGCCAGGTGCCTAGAGATTCAATAACACCCAGTTCTTTTGCAAGTCCGCAGTACATGGCCATGCCTGCGATGGTCCACACCGCGTTCCATCCCACCTTTTTTGCGCAGATATCCCGCAGATTGCCGCAATGGGTAATACACAAAATAGAAATACCGATAGAGGCCGTAACCGGCATTGTCAGGTTTCCCTTCATCCACTTAAACACCGGATTCGGCGCAAACTGGCCGACGATTGACGGAATCAGAAGGACAGCAATACAAATTCCAATCACAGTCAGCGTGCGCTTCTGCTCGCTGTTAAATGCCTCCGGTTTATCCATTGTGGCATCATTTTCCGCAACCTTCCATCCTTTATTGATCACAAACATAACCGCAAAGGCCAGAACAAAGAACAGGATATGATAAACCGTGATGCGGAACAGCAGAGAGCTGGAATCCACTTCCGGAAAATACTGGGCAAAGTAACCGCTGAACATGGAACCATTGCTGGTCCAGGCCGCAAATCCCATGGTGAGGGAACCGGCCCATGTGCTGAACGGAATTAACAGGGGGCTCACTCCCGCCTGCATACAGAGTTCCCAGGCCAGAGGGGCCATGATCAGAGAGCTGCTGAGGCCTGCGCCCGTCGCAGTGATCAGAGCAGTTGCCAAAAAGATAACAATGGTAATCGCCCATTTGGCATGGCGGAAGGTATATACTATATTTTTACCGAACACCGCCATCGTCCCGTTGGCATTGGCAAAGCTGTAAAATGTCATCGGCATCACGCAGTTCCAGAACAACGTGGTGGGCCACAGAGCGATAAACGCCTTAGACTGGGCTCCAAGCACAATCCAGTTAAGCAGAAAACCGATCAATATAGCAACAAAGCCAGGATTCACTTTAAAAAACTGTCCAACTGCAATCGCAACTACAAACCCTAAGAAAAAAATAAGTACATTGGTCATATCACTTTCTCCTTCGCATCATAAATAATTAATTACATCCCCCATTTTACCGAAATCCCACTAACGCATAACTCCGAACTCCTTTCTGTTTTTATTTTCCGTCAGCCAGAATGTGTTTGACCGATAAATCTGGTCAAGAAGCGTTCTGACCTGCTGCCTAAAAGTAACAGTTCAGATAGGTCTGCGCATTTACTGCGCAGACCGTACGAAAACATAGCGGCTGCAGGCATCCAGCCCCTCGCCGCAGGCGACTCTAATGGGCTGGATGCGTAACAGTTCAGACCTGTCTGAACTGTTACGCCTAAAATCTGTCTCTTTCGAGATAATTCGACACTTTATTGTCAATATATGGGATTTGTGATAAACTTAACTTACTTTTTTATTTTATCATCCACTTTGTACACTTAATATGGTTACCATAACCATTAATTCAGTTAAACTATACAAAATCATGAGGTGAACGACCATGTTTCTGCTGCATTTTATCAACGTTGAATTATCCGCCCATATCTTATATGAGTCGGTGCTGCAGGGGATCGATTCCGATACCCGGGGAATCCTTTTGCTGGACCAGTCTTTGGAGACGGCTGCGGATTATATCTGTGTGGGAACGGCCGCGCAGTTTTTGAACCTGGCCGCTTCTTCCGGCCAGTATCCGGTGGGGACTTATTTTTTAAGCGGAGAAGAAAGCGATATACCAAAATTATCCGGATTTTCCTGTAACATTTTATTGAGCGGGCTTTCCCTCAGCCCGCTCTATAATAAACTTTTCGATTGTATCTGCACCTGGAAAAAGTGGACGGAACTTTTGAACATAAACCATGACGCCGGCTTAAAACAGCTTCTGCAGAGAAGCAGCCGCCTGATCGATGCCTCTATCTGCATCATGAATTCCAATTATAAAATCATAACCGCCAGCATCCGGCAGCAGGACAGCCTATTTTTTGAAAGCTGTGATGAGGTTCCTTTTGAGGCCCAGGAAATCATCGATTGTCTGATCAGGCAGAATAAAGCCCGCTTCGCCCCATCCTATCTGGAAGAGCGGAACGGATATGTCTACTGTCTGGTCCCGGTTTCCGTAAAACATGAATTTCTGGGGTTCCTGTACGGCTGCATCCAGCAAAACGGCAGCCTGCTGCAGAGCATGATGTTTACCCTGGCCCACGAACTTTCCGCCAGGCTTCAGGAATCATCCACCCAGAAATCCGCCCTTTCTTTTCAGGAAATCGCAAAACTGCTTTTTCTGGAGACGCCGCCGGATTTTGAACACATCCAGATCATGCTGCAGAATCTGCCGAAACCGCCCAGAAAATATATGAGAATCATTCTGGTCCGTCCAGATTTCCCATTAAACAGGGATACGGAGTTAAAACAGCTCTATGGGGAACTGAAATGCCTCTTTCCGTCCCACCATACGGCCCTTTTGGGCGACGGCATTCTGATCCTCATCAGTTCCCGCCTGGCCGCCTGCGCATTTCCGGCGGACGAAGACGCAGTGGAAGAAATACTGGAACGTTACCAGGCTACGGCTTTGATCAGCCACGCCTGTATGTCCGCCAAATCGCTGAGAATCAGTTATCTCAAATGCATAAAACTGTTTTCAATCATTCTGAACGTGAGATCGGATTCCTTTAAGCGTCTTTCCTATTTCGGACGTTACAGCCTGTATTTGAACATCGATCTCTGCGCCAACCATATGAAAGACGACTTCGGCAGCGACGACATCATTTACCTCTGCTCCCCTGCCGTTCTCACTCTGACCCGTTATGACCAGGCTTTTGACTGCAATTTAAGGGATGTGCTGTTTACCTACTTATTAAATGGGAGAAACATTGCGGAAACTTCAAAAGTCATGTTCATGCACCGAAATACGACCATTTATAAGATCAACAAAATAAAAGAGCTGATCCACCATTCCCTGGACGATCCCTATTACCGGTTTCACCTGATATTTTCCTGTATGGTGATCCGTTATTATGAAAAGCATCAAAAGCATTCCCTCAATCTGTCGCCCTTCATCCGGGACGATTATAAATGCTATTGATTCTGTAAAAATGCCGGCTAATATCATGCCGGCATTTTTATATTTCCTCGATCTATCTTGGGATTACAGGCAGGACGATATGGGACGGATACTGGTCATTATGCAAAATCGTCTGCCGGGCGGTCACCGCCTCTTTTCCATATCCCATGGGCTCTGCTGTATTCAAATTCCGGTCATATTCCGGGAAATCGCTGCTGGTGATCTCAATCCGGATTCGATGGCCCTCTTTGAATACCAAACTCAGCGCTCCGATTCTGAAGTCAGCGGAATATACCTCTCCCGGCGTCATATAATGAGGCTCATAGAATCCGTCCCGGTAACGCATGCGGAACACCCCGGACAAATAAGCGTGGGCCCTGCCATCCGGCAGCACATCCACCAGACGGACGAAGAAGTCCGTATCCACGGCTGAAGATTTCACAAATAGTCTGGCCTCAAGATAACCAGTAATTTCGATCTCATTTTCCAGCGGTTTTGTAGTATATACCAGCATATCCTGCCGCTGTTCCTTCTCTCTCCTGTCCACGATCATGCCTTTATGAAGATCACTGTCCGTATTGTCGCAGGGATTTAACGGATCATAATCATATTCATCCGCCCCGCTCATATGCGGCTTTTCAAAGCTGAGCACACCATTTCCATCAAGGGATCTGGCGTCCCCTTCGCTGTCCAGATAGAGATTCGTATACTCTGTCCGCAAAAGAGGCCATTCCTGTTCTTCTCTCCACAGATTATCTCCCATCACATAGATCTTGACGGGAGCTTCCGAACCATCATCCCTCTTTCCTTTCAGATGCCGGTCATAAAACCGCAGGAAACTCCGATACATCTCTTTCGTGTAGCCGGAATTTGGTGGAAATCTGACTTCCCCGTACTTTATCCCTGAATTAGAACCTGTGCTCACTCCATATTCCGTGGTATGAATCCATGGGCCCAATACCAGTCTGTGGCTCCGGGCTAATTCCAGGTCATCCGTTTTGTGGCTCAGAAGCTGGTAATTCTCCGCCACTCCGGTACACATATAGTCAAACCAGCCTGTATAGAAAAAGCATGGAACGGTGACCTTCTCAATCCCCAGGGGCTGGCCCATCTTTTCCCAGTATTCTTTATTATTGCAGTTATCCACCCATTCATTGAAAAACTTACGGATCGGCACGCCTTCAAACCTTAGGACGTCCGCGTCTAAAAAAGGCAGCACATAACATTCTTCCTCATTTTTAAACTGCATGATATGCTCAATTTCCGCCAGCTTTTCCTTTTGCTGTTCCGGAGTAAAACCGCATTTACCGCTGATAATCGCATTTCTAAGCTGCTTCATGTACCAAAACAAGCTGGTTCTGTGGGACAGAACTCCATTCATCAAGGTGGGCAGAAACCGTCCGCTGGCCCCTCCCGGTGCTGCAGCGGCTAAAGACGGCGGGTTGGTGGAAGCAGCCAATATCTGCTGGCCTCCGTTATAGGAGTAGCCGAATGTTCCGACCTTCCCGCTGCACCACGATTGGGCCGCCGCCCATTCGATGGTATCATAACCATCGTTCCGCTCATTGGCAAAGGGCGCAAACTCCCCATCCGACTGCCCGCCGCCCCGCACATCGCACAGGAGAATATGGTATCCGAGAAAGGCCGTTTCATTCACCGCATAAACCTCTTTTGTGTAAAAACTTTCTTTCAAATAAGGGGTTCTCACGATCAAAACAGGCAGCGGTTCCTCGCTGACCGGCTTTATGTGATCCGCCCTGAGAATGGTTCCGTCCCGCATGGGAATTTCAATATTTTTATAGATTCTGACTTCTTTAATGCTTTTCATTACTCCTCCCTTCCGCCATCAGCACTGTTCATCCAGCACTGCGGTCAAATGAAACTCGCCCTTCTTTTTGTCCACCGCACAGCCCGGAATTGCAAGAGCCGGGGTTTTTATGTACAAATGGAGCCCATCTTCGTCAAACCTGAAATCAAACTGGTCTGAAGCCACTCTCCCCAAACTCCGCCCGAACACCAAAAGCCTGTTCCGGTCCGTCCATGCCCCGCCAGCCATATGTTCCGTCTGATTCTCTCCGTCAATAAAGTTCCCATGAGTTAAATTAGGCGGTATCACAATATAGTCTCCGGATAGCGGCCATTTTCCCGCCATGCCGCATCTCAGGCGGTGGACGGTTCCATGTTCGGATGTGATGATCTCCACTTCCTGCCTGACCCTGTCAAATTCAAAACGGATCGTTTCACAGCCAAAGGAATTTTGTTCAAAAGTAAACGTTCTTCCCCCGATCTCCTCTTCCAAACCGCTTTCGTCGCTTCCGCAGGGAGCAAGGTTCCACTGTTCCAGGCGGTTTTTAAGCCTTTCATATGCCTGTGGGTTGGCTGGAAGCGGACGTCCGCTCATCTTTAAGTACACCAGGTCATAAAATGTTTTCTGTATGCTGAAATCACCTTTGATCTTGTTATTGGCCATACAGGAAAATACCATATCAGCTTCTGTGAAAACACAGGAATGATTGTCGTTTCCTCCGGCCAGCACAAAACCTTCGCAAGGCATTTTCCAAACCTGGTAACCATATCCGAAATTCCGGAAGATCTTAGGATGATTGGCAGTTGAAATATGGAATTTTCCAAACTCATCGCAGAGCTCCGGGCTGATCAGTTGTTTTCCATTCCATATTCCCCGCTTCAGCAGAAGATATCCGAATTTCGTTAAATCGGTCTGCCGCACACAGACAGTAGAAGGCTCCCTCTCCTTTTGTTTATTATACCTGCACAGCACCTTTACCCCCATGGGTTCTAAAAGGCGGGGTTCCATATAGGAAAGGATATCTTCCCCTGTTTTTTTCTCCACTATTGCCGCCAGCACATGGGGAATTCCGTTGTTATAGAAGAAACGGCTGCCCGGTTCATAGACAGGATCGATGGACAGAAATGTTTTGATCCAGTTATCGCTTTGGAACATTTCCACACAGGAGTCCACATCCTGACCGCAGCTCATGGTCAGCAGATGGTAAACCGTAACCCGCTTCATCTTTTCACTCAGGGATTTAGGCAGCTTATCGCTGAAAATATCGATAACCTTTTCATCCAAACCGACCTTTCCTTCCTGAACTGCAATCATCACTCCCAATGCGATAATCCCCTTGGCAGAGGAATAGATACGGTGGAAATTGTTAAGAGAAAATGGCTTTCCGGCCCCTTCTGCTATGATTCTGTCATGGCGGATGACCTGGAAACTATGCAGGTCCACTGCATTGCCTGCATTATTGATCTGCACCGTTTCAAAAAAGTCCAGCAGAGATTCCGAAGAGATTCCCTGTTCTTCCGGTGTACTGTATTTTAAATTCTCATTGTCTAATATCATCTGTTCCCTCCTATTTCCATGAAAATGCATCGCCTCTGATTGTGGAACTCTTCGATATCTGAATATCGTTGAGACCGGAATTATGCGCAACCAGTATACAGGTGGACGAAAGGGCATAATACGGAACGTCCTTACAGATCAGTTCGGTCAGATACAAAGTATTATCATGGATCAGTTTCTCATCCGTGCTGTTGACGGCCTCCGCCGATTTGGCCGCTCCCTCTTCATGCACATAGGCCAGGTTGGGGATTGTAAAGCAGTACAGGTTGATTAAATCCAGGGAACTTCTGCTGCCTGCCGTGTTCATGGTGTTCATACACATATCCCATCCGCTCTGGTGGTCTTTTAAGGTATCATCAAAAACGGCCGCTTCCACCTGTTTAATACCGGCGTTCAAACCGATCTCCTGTAGGGACTGCTGTAAAATTTCAGCCGCAGTGGTCTGTGCCGCATCCCCGCTCTTTATATTGATCGTCACTGCCGTCCCCTCCGCGATTCCCGCTTCCTGCAAAAGGGCCTTTGCCTTATCCAGGTCATAGCTATAATAATCTTCCGGCATATAGTTATCCGCCATATTTCCGGATTTCGGAGAACAGCAGGTGGTACACACCTCACCGAAGCCGCCATAAGCCGCCGCTGTTATTCCCGGTGCGTCCGCCGCATAAGCGATTGCCTGACGAACCCGGGCGTCATTGCAGATAGAGTATTCGGAACAATTAAACTGAATGGCATTGATTTTATCGGTGAATATCTCCATTCCTGAGAAATTGCCAGCCAGCAGGGAATCATAGTCGGAGGTAAGCACATTATAAGCGCAGTCCACCTCTCCGGTCTGCAGGGACGTGGTTCTCTGGGAAGCTTCTTTAATGAAGACGATTTTAAAGTTTTTAATGGCTGGAGCCCCTGCCCAGTAATCGTCTCTCCCTTCAAAAACAGCATAGGCGCCTTTCACATACTCTTTCAGCACATAAGGGCCGCTTCCAATGGGTTTGGCTGCCATCTGGTCCGGGCTCGCCTCAAAGGCTTCCTGATAGAACAGATTGACATTTTTCAGTGTAACAATGGCAAATGCATATTCCTGCTGAAGCACCAGCTCCACCGTGGTCTCGTCCAGAGCTTTGGTATTCTCCGTGTCAATATATTTCACCCAGGTTCTGCTGCTGGTATCCGCATAGGCGGTTGCCAGGGTGTAGACCACATCTTCCGCCGTGAGCTTATGTCCATCAGAAAATGTTACATCATCCCGCAGATGCAGTTTATAATGGGTTCCGTCCACTTTTTCGATCTCCTTACAGACACCCGGTTTAAAATTTCCTTCCATGTCATAATCAAACAATGCGTCATATACCTGGTAAGAAATATCGCCGTATCCGGTCTTGGGGCTTTTTAATGGACAGAAGGTTTCAGGATCATTGGGATATGCGAATACCACCGAATCCTTTGTCTGATTGCTGCCTGCCGATTTCGCCTCCGTACTCGTTTGTGCCGGAGCCTGTCCCTGATCCTGGGAAGGTTTTTCCGCCCCTCCTGACGAACAGGCCGATGCCGATACGACCATGGTCAATGTCAATAAAAGCGCTGCCAATTTTTTACCTCTTTTCATACTGTCCTCTCCTTTCGCCGTTACACCGGCTTCATTCCTTGATTTCCCTGTATCTGCAGCATGACACAAAATGGTCCTGCCCGATCTCTTCCAATTGCTGCATTTCTTCACAGGCTTTATCCGCATAGTCACATCTGGCTGCAAACCGGCAGCCCGGTTTTGGATTTATAGGAGATGTAATCTCTCCTTTTAAAATGATTCTCTTCCGCTTTATATTCACTTTCGGAACCGGAATTGCCGAAAGCAGCGCCTTTGTATAGGGATGTTTCGGATGGTAAAACAGTTCCTTTGCCGGCGCTTTTTCCACCATCTGCCCTAGATACATCACACAGATGTCGTCGGACATATGCTTAACCACAGAAAGATCATGGGTGATAAAAATATAAGTCAGTCCAATCTGAGCCTGGAGATCCTTCATCAGGTTCAGAATCTGGGCCTGGATGGAAACGTCCAGGGCCGATACCGGTTCATCACAGACTATGAACTTGGGGTTCAAAGAAAGAGCCCGGGCGATACCGATCCTCTGCCGCCTTCCTCCATCCAGTTCATGGGGATAAGAATTGGCGAACCGCTGGGCCAGACCCACGATGTCCATCAGCCGTTCCACTTCCTGATTCAACTGTTCTTTTGACAGACCGCCTTTTCTTTTTAATGGCTCCCGGATGATCTCGCTCACCGACATTCTGGGATTTAACGAGGAATAAGGATCCTGAAAAATGATCTGCATATCTTCCCTCAGTTTTTTTAACCGGTCCTTCTCCACCTTCGTCACGTCTTCCCCCTGAAAGAAAATCTTTCCTCCGGTACTCTCGTGCAGATGCAGGATAGTTCTTCCCAGGGTGGATTTTCCGCAGCCCGATTCTCCTACCACCCCCAGTGTGGTTCCTGTCTTTATCTTAAAACTGACATCGTCTATTGCATGCAGATCCCCCTTTTTCGTCTTAAAATATTTTTTCAGATTCTGGACTTCCAGTATTGTTTCATTTCCCGACATCATCCGGCCTCCTTTGCTCTCAGGCATTTCACCATATGGCCTTTTGCCACTTCCACGCCTGCAGGATTCTGAACTTTACATTCTTCGGTACAATAGGGACATCTGGTATGAAATTTACATCCGTCAGGAAGGCTGGTTGGGTCTGGCATCAGTCCTTTTATGGGGCTTAACCGTTCCACATCCTTATCCAGATCGATGATGGAGCCGAACAGCCCTTCCGTATAGGGATGTCCCGGATGATTAAATACCGCCTCGGCTGTTCCATACTCTATGATTTCCCCCGCATAGACAACTCCCACTTTCTGTGCCATTTCGGCAATTACGCCAAGATCATGAGTGATGATGATCACCGATGTGCCATAATGGTCTTTCAATTCATTCATCATCTGGAGAACCTGGGCCTGAATTGTCACATCCAGAGCAGTTGTGGGTTCATCCGCCAGCAGAAGTTCGGGATGACAGGCCAGGGCCATTGCGATAACCACCCTCTGCTTCATGCCTCCGGAAAACTGATGGGGATAATCGCCATACCGTTCTGCCGGGATTCCCACCTGTTCCAGCATATCCACCGCCCGTTTTTCTACCTCCGCTTTTGACAGCTTTTCATGCAGTTCTATGGCTTCCGCAATCTGGGCACCCACGGTGCGTACCGGGTTTAAAGAGGTCATGGGATCCTGGAAGATCATGGATATCTTTTTTCCCCGGATTTTTCGCATCCTGGATTCTGACAGTTTCAGCAGGTTTTCTCCATCCACCAGAATTTCTCCATTTTCCACTTTTGCCTGGGGATTTGGAAGAATGCCCAGAATCGCTTTGGCAATGGTTGTTTTTCCAGCTCCCGTTTCCCCTACCAGTCCCAAGGTTTCACCTTTGACCAGTTCCAGGTCCACATGGTTGACGGCGCAGACCTTTTTGCCATCTGAAAAATAAACCACACTTAAATTCTTTATTTCCAAAAGATTATGATCCATCATCAAGTCCCCCTAATTCTTCAATTTCGGATCCAGCGCATCCCTAAGCCCGTCGCCCAGCAGATTGAAGGACAGTACTGTGAGCATGATGCAGAGGCCGGGGAACAGGGCCAGATATGGATAGTTTCTCAGATAATTTCTTCCGTCAGAGACCATGGCCCCCCATTCCGGGGAAGGAGGCTGTACGCCAAGGCCCAAAAAGCTTAAAGTTGCCGCTGCCAGAATCGACTGTCCCAGGCTCATGGTGATCTGGACGATCAGCGGGGAAATGGCATTGGGAAGAATGTGTTTAAAAATGATCTCGAAATCATTTGCATTGGTAGCCACCGCCGCTTCCACATATTCCTGATCCCTGCATACCATAAACTGGGATCTTAAAATCCTTGCATAGATCGGGATTGTTGTGATTCCCAACGCGATAATCGTATTCCTTCCGCTGGCTCCAAGGGCAGATGCCAGTACCATAGTCAGAAGGATGGACGGTATTGACTGATAGATATCCAGCAGGCGCATCAGCAGATTGTCGATCATCCCCCCGTAATATCCCGCCACGGCGCCCATAATTATTCCGAAAAATGCCGCCATTAAAACGGACAGGAAGCCAATCTTTAAAGATTCCCGGGCCCCATAGATTAAACGGCTTAAAATGTCCCTTCCCACTTTGTCTGTACCGAACAGATGATTTCCTCCCGGTTTGCAAAATGTGTTCATCAAATCCTGCTGTGTATAGCTGTAAGGCGCGATAAAATCTGCAAAGACCGCCGCCAGAACCATAATAACGATTACCCCCAAGCCGATCATAGCCAGTTTATTCCTGCACAGCCTTTTCATAACGCCGGAAAAACTGCTCTCTTTTTTCGATTTATTCCTTTTCATAAACGCCCTCCTTCCTCATCGGCTGCTTCTGTACTGGGAACGGATTCTCGGATCTGCCGCAGCATAGACTAAGTCCATGGCCAGCATACAGAGTCCAAACCATAGGGAAATTACGAACACCCCTGCCTGAACCACCGCATAGTCCCTGGAATTGATGGCATTAATCAGATAGCTTCCCATACCGGGAATGGAAAAAATAGATTCCACCACCATGGAGCCCCCAAGGGCATGGGCAAATCTGGCAACTATAACCGTGATGATAGGCATCAACGCATTCTGCAGCCCGTGTCCGTAAATGACCTTGGATTCCTTCTGCCCTTTTGCCCGTGCCGTTGTTATGTAATCCTGGCGGATGACTTCCAGCATACTGGACCTGGTCTGCCTTGCCAGGCTGGCCGTTGTTCCCAATGCCACGGATACGCATGGAAGGATGTATCCGGTCCAATGATCCACTCCCAGAGAAGGCAGAATTCCGAGTTTAAGCGCAAAGAGCATGATCATCATCAATGCGAACCAGAAATTCGGCATAGATACAAAAAACAGGGAAAAGAACATGGTAAAATTGTCCTTTGCCGAATACTGGTGTGTGGCCGCCAAAACCCCCGCCGGTATCCCGATACATATGGCGATCAGCAGGCTTATGACAGAGATCTTCAGCGTGTAGGGAATCCGAAACAGAATCTGGTCCCTAATGGAATCCCTGGAAGTATAAGATTCGCCGAAATCAAACTTTGTCGCCGCATGATAAATGAATCTGCAGTATCTTTGAATAAAAGGATCATCTAATCCCAGCTCTTCATTGAGCGCCGCTTTGCTTTCATCCGTCGCTTCGATTCCGAGAATGATTGTTGCCGGATCTCCCGGAGTGAACTCCATAATCGCCATAATCACCAGCGAAACCCCTAAAATAACCGGAATCATCCACAAAATTCTTTTTCCAACATACTTTAACATATTTGCGTGTTCATCCTTTCTTTAATAGTCGGCCATCTATGGCCTTTTCCATACCCAATACAGTAACTTCTGCCGTATATCCTCTTTTTTTATACACATCCTCCTTTTTTTGGTAATAGTCTGCATTTTTCATTCATTGTGTATAGCATAGCATGAATGATATACCTCTTTCCATATGAAAATTGAACAAAATTCAAATTTGAATTTTGTTCAATTTTCAACTTGTTATCCTGCCATCAATCTTTTAAAATTATATTTAGATGATTATCAACCCGTAATCTGGAAATTTTACCCATTATCCAGTATAATAAAGGAGACTATTATGAATACAAAGCCAATCACGTTTCTCGCTACCGGCGACATCGGTATGAACCGCCCCAATCCGGATTCCATTTTCGACAAGGTTCGGAAAGAATTGTCCGGGGCAGATTTATTATTTGGCCAGTTAGAGCCTTGTCTTGCCGATACTGGCAGTCCGGCCTGCCAGTGCCGTCTTCCTATGCGGGGACATCCCGCCAGCGGGCGCGCGATCAGAAAGGCCGGTTACGATGTCATTTCCTTTGCGACCAATCACTGTATGGACTGGGGGCGGGAGGCATTTTATCAGACCCTGGATGTAATTCGCTCTAATGGAATGGTTCCCATAGGTTCCGGAAGCAATCTGGTGGAAGCCAGGAGACCTGGCATTATAGAAGTTGACGGGGTCCGTTTCGGTTTTTTAGGATATAATTCCATACTTCCCCAGGATTACTGGGCTACGGATGAACGTCCGGGCTGTGCTCCCATGCGGATCCATACGGTCTATGAACCCATTGAGCATGACCAGCCCGGCACTCCCTGTCAAATCCATACATTTCCCTTCCGGGAAGATATGGAATACATGCTTGCGGATGTGACCGAACTGCGCTCTCAGGTAGATATTCTCATTTTTTCGATTCATTGGGGAATTCATTTCATTCCGGCCGTACTGGCTGAATATCAAAGGGTCGTCGCTCATGCTGCTATCGATGCCGGAGCCGATATCATTTTGGGACACCACTCCCATATTCTGAAGCCGGTGGAGGTTTACCGGGGCAAGGTGATTTTCTACAGCCTGGCCAATTTTGCCCTGGACCCGCCTCAGGCCTTTGATGAACATCTGAATGAAAAAGCCAGTCATAAGCACATGGTATCCCTTAATCCATCCTGGGAAAACAACGGCAGAAATATGCCTGATGATTCCTACAAGACCATACTCTGCCGCTGCACGGTTGAAGATAAGAAAATCAGTGATGTTGTATTCCAGCCTGTCAGCCTTGATTCCAATTCCAATCCGAGAATTTTAGAGCCGGATGAACCGGAATTTATAGAAATTGTCAATTATATGAAGGAGATTACTGTCAGCCAGAACCTGCCGACCGATTACGTAACTGACGGCAGATATGTCCGACCGAGGTGAGAATATGCCAAGAAAAAGTACTTATAACAAATCAGAAGTGACCCGTGAAAGCCTGAGGCGCACTGCTCTCCTGCTTTTCAGTGAAAAAGGCTACTCAAAAGTTACGATCCAGATGATCTGTGAAGCCTGCGGAGTCGCCACCGGGTTATTTTATTATTATTTCCCATCCAAAAGTGCGGTAATTGAAGAATCCAGGAAAATTGGAGAACCGCTTTTTGAAGAACTATTGCAGAAAGCGGAGCTTCCGGAAGATACGGAAGCTTATATCAGAACTTATTTTGAGATTTATGCAGAAGTGAATCTCCATCTGGGCACGGATATTTTCATGCGCGTGACCCCTGAACGAGGTTCCGGCTCTCAGGACGAAACCACCCGTCCCACACATATCCGTTTAGAGAGAAAAATTGAAGAAGCACAGGAAAAAGGGCTGTTCCGCGCTGAAGCGGAACCGGTTAAAATCGTCCAGCAATTATTCACTTATGTCCGCGGCGTGATCATTGACTGGTGTCTCTCTTCCGGGAGCTATGATTTGAACAGTGCAATACAGACCATGCTGACGCCATACCTGTACTATTATATTATTAGACCGTAAACTTTAAAGTAAAGGGTGAAGGCATTTTCGAAAATGCCTTCACCCTTTACTTTAAATATGGAAAAATCCAAACAACCCAATGGATGCCAATACCGCGCAGGCCACCGGTATAATCACCGCCACCGGAATCATCCAGTTTGACAGCTGCTCCTTCACTTTAGGATCCGGGCACCCTGCAATAGTCATCGCTCCGCCTGTTGAGAACGGTGATACGGAAGAACTCATAGCTCCCACGAAAATACAGGAAAACAGCATAACCGGATTCAGTCCCAGATTAGCCGCCAGCCCCTCCACCATAGGATATAAAAGCGGGCACACAACTCCCGTTCCACTGGAGAAAAAGCTTAAAAATGCGGCGAATCCTACCAAAGCAGCCGGAACTAATGCCTTAGGAATGTTGTTGCTCATGATATTGGCAATCGCATCCGTCATACCGGATTCTTTAGCTACGCTCAACAGCATATACATACCTGCGATCAGTACGATCGTATTCATCGGAATTTTTTTAATTACATCTTTTTCATCTCCCAGTTTCATGAATACTGACAGCACCGCTGCAAATACCATCACGGACTGCGGCTGTGTTAACGCCGCGAGTTTTGAGATAAACGGGGTTTTAAACCATGTATTTAAAATTGCCGGAATCACCATGGCGGCCAGAGCCACTAAAAGCAGCCAAAGCTGTTTTTTCTGTACAGCATTAAATGGTTCCGGTTTCTTCACTTCTACCCGTTTCGCCTTATATCCTTTAAAAATCATATAGCAGACTGCGATAACTAAAATCTGTTTAAAGCAGGAATTGAACCATACATAGTAGCTGATCTGGTTTGCGCTCTCCATGTAAGCCGTTTTCTGGATCAAACCATTGGAGATAACTCCTCCAAACCCATTGATCGGATTGTCTCCACCGATGGTGGTGGCACAGGCAACGCTGAGGGCAATCAGAATCGGGTGGATGCCCGCATTTAAACCGATGGAAAATGCCAGCGGTCCGATAATTGCCGGAGTGGAAGCCCCTGCTCCCAAAAATGCAACAACCGCACACACAACTGCGATCACCCAGGGAATCAGTTTTGCATTTCCGTTTAAGCCATAGAGCAGGTTCTTTGCCAGCAGATCCATAGTTCCGTTGTTGGTGGCATAGTTGAAAAACAACGCAATCGCCAGCAGATAGAATACGATGCTGGTGGGCCAGTAGCCGATAACCGTGGATACTTTTCCGCCGTCCACCAATAATACTTCAATTAAAAACGCAAACCCCATTGCAATGATACCTGCATTTACTTTGAATTTCCAGCCTAAAATAATTGCAACTACAATTGCGATCAAAGATATTTGTAAAGCCATAAAATTTATCCCCCTTTACGTTCTTTTAAACGTATGTTCTGGAGTGTGTTTGAAAATTGCTTTCTGTCAGATGTGCGTCCCAGTTTGTGGGAGATTTGTTCCGAATGAGGGAGGCGCAGCGGGCTACGTTGACCGAATTCGGGGCAAATATACCGCAAAGTGGGGCGTGCAGATGACGGGAATGAATTTTCAAACACGCTCTAGTTCTATAACAATGATGTAAATTCTTCAATACTGCTCAATTTTTCCATGTTCCCTATGATTTCGGCCAGGTTCTTTAATTCCTCATCCGTTTTAGGAGTGAGAGCATGGCGGGCGCATGATTGTAACTTCAATTCCAGTTCTTCAAACGATGTTTCTTTCTGAGAAATGCCTATTTCCGTATAGAAATAATGGAAATTTCCACGGCCGGTATAAATGGTCACGTCCGTATTCATGCCCTCAGCCTTTCCCCAGTTTTCATTGGCTTCGTATGTAAATTTGGAAGCCAGTTTAAGCACTTCCCGGTCCTTAAATGCCTCCGGCAAAAAGTCATCCAGCGTCACATCCCCTCTTATCAGGGCCACGGATGCGGTATAGGGTATGCTGAATTTCCCGATAATCGATGTGGTTGGGGCCTTTCTGATCTCCTCCGGCTCCATCAGCATCCGGTTCCTTTGAGAAGTGACTACATGAATCCGTTCAATCTCTTCCGGCTTAATTCCATGCTCCGCCGCCAAAGATTTCACCGCGGTTATGGCCGGGTGTGTTCCGGCGCAGCTGGGCCACAGTTTAAAGTATAAGGTTCCGGCGTAATATTTTTTTCCTAACCCTTCAACAACCCGGTCCAGACTGCAGTTATCCCTGGCGTAAGCGTGATAAAATCCCAGTTTCCCTTCCAGCGGTTCCTCAAATCCGTTTAAGCCCTTGGCGGCGATCTGGCCGCTCAGCACCGCGTTTCTGGCTGAAAATGCTTCCCGCACCGAACGCATTACTGTTTTCGAATTGTTCATCAGTTCAGAGCTGCAGGTGGTCTGACAGAGGTTAAAGCTGAACGCGTCCACAATCTGTCTGGGCGTCAGGCCGAGCAGTTTGCAGACGGCAGCCGTCGCCCCGAAAGAGGTATAGATGGTGGGCATGTAAAACCCATATTTTTCCAGATCTTCATTGGCGCCCAGGGATATTCTGCAGGCAGTCTCACTGCCAAGCACTAAGGCTGTCAGCAGTTTTTTACCGTCCACATTTCCCAGTTTTTCCGCCACAGCCAGAGCGGCGGGGAATGTGGAGGCATTGGAATGGACCACTGCATCCATCTGGGTATCCCCGAAATCCAGGGAATGGGCCATGGCCGCATTGGCAAATGCGGCCCAGCCTGCCGGAAGTTTTTTATCAAAGCCTATAACCGTGGCTTCTCCCTTTCCCTCACTGCTGTTTTCCACCGCCAGTTCCACAAACTGACGGCAGCCGTCGCCTAAAGAAGCGGCTCCAAAAGTGATTCCCACCGCGTCTAAAATCGACTTTTTCTGTGTTTCCATCACATAGGAAGGAATGTCTTCGTAATTTGTATTCGCTATAAATTCAGCGAGTTCATAGCTGATCCCCATATCGTTCCTCCGTGCCTGAGCGTATCTAGCGCAAATTCTGCTCTGCGTAAATTTTTCGCTGCGTAAATTTTTCGCTGCATAAATTTTGCGCTGTGTAAATTTTGCGCTGTGTAAATTTTGCGCTGTGTAAATTTTGCGCTATGTGAATTTTTCGCAGCATAAATTCCACGCTGCATAAATTTTATGCTGCGTAGGCACGCGGTGAGAATTTCAGATCCTCAGCCGCGATTCCCATTTGTGGCTCCATCACAAATAGGGTTCTTACCAGTTATGTCCCATACGGTTGATCACTTCATCCTGAATGGATTCCGGAAGCCTTGTGAAGTAAGCGCTGTATCCGGCAACTCTCACCACCAGCTCAGAATGCTCATCCGGGTTGACTTTCGCATCTTCCATCTCTTCCTTATCCACAATATTGAACTGGACGTGCTTACCGCCGTGGGTCAGATAGGTCTTAATCACCCCTGCCAGTTTTTCCAGGTCTTCTTCGCTCTTCATGGCGCTTGGATGGAATTTCATATTCATCAGAGTACCCTGATAGAGATCCTGATTTACCTTCATAGCGCTCTGGAATACTGCCAGAGGTCCGTGGATATCCTGGCCGTGATCCGGTGACAGGGAGGCGTCCGCAAGGATTTCCCCGCCTTTCCGTCCGTCTGCGGTAGCCCCTGTTACGGCTCCGCCCGGCTGATGGGCTGAAATGGAAATGGCGTTGGGCTGCAGGCTTCCGCCATAGGCGCAGGGCAGGTTCAGGCAGGCTTTCGCGTGATTATCATATACTTCTGCCACAAGGGAATCCACATAATCATCGTTGTTGCCGTATTTAGGCGCATCCTTAAAGTCTTTCTGCATCTCTTCATATCCCACCCAGTCTGCGTCCAAAGCGGCTAAAAGCTGGGCCATGGTATATTTTTTCTCTTCATAGATGAGTTTTTTGATGGCTGCCAGGGCATTTCCGGTGTTCACGCCGCCCACGGCTCCCAGCACCGCTCCATTTTCAAAATCAAAGGTCCGGTTAAACATATCTTTTCCGGCTTTTACCCCGTCTTTCATCAGTGCGGAACGGAAAACATCCGGGAACAGCTCGCGCTCTGCTATTAATTCCACATTGATTCTCTCGTTGGCCATTTCCATCAGATATGCAACCTGTTTGAAGACCGCTTCTTTAAATTCCTCAAATGTCTCCATTTTGGTCACATCGCCGGTCTTCATGCCGACGGTCTCTTTCGTAAAGCGGCAGTATCCGTCATGCAGACAGATATCCATGGCCTGGGGAATGATGAAGAATACCGCAACCTGGGTACGGGTGACTGCCTGTACATTGCCGTCCACGCAGCCGGTCGCACAGTAGTCCCGGGCTGTCTCCAAAGGAAGGCCGCCATTGGTAAAGAATTTTATGTAACTGTTGTCGCCGATAAACGCGGGCAGGCCCAAACCGCTCTTAACCACTTCCAATGCCTTCACCAGAAACTCCATAGGGCTGTTTTCATGGACGCGGACCGTCAGAGTGTGGTGGGGCAGATGGGTATCCAGGGCCGCATCCAAAAGAAGGTAGCTCAGTTCATTGGTAGCGTCGGTGCCGTCCGCTTTCACGCCTCCGATGGTCCAGTTGTACCATTTTGCCATTCCGGCATTTTTCGCCCGGTTGGCCTTTCCGGAAACGCGGTTGATCTTCATCACCTTACAGCGCATGATTTCCAGGATTTCCAGCACTTCATCTCTGTTGATTCTGCCTTCGTCCATATCCTTTTTGAAATAAGGATACATAAACTGGTCGAACCGTCCGCCCGTAGACGTTGGGGATGGACATACCATCAGGAAACTAAACCAGAAGGACTGCATGGCTTCCCGGAATGTCTCCGCCGGTTCATAGGGGACTTTACGGCAGATCCGTGCCATTTCAAGCAGTTCCGCTTTTCTCTTTTCGTTCTCTTCTTCTCCGGCCATCTTCTCAGCCAGATCCGCATACCTGTTGGCAAAACGCACCCAGGCTTCAAATACAATGATCACACCTTCCCAGAAATAACGTTTTTCCAGGGAATCGGCAGAATCATAGCGAAGGTCTTCCAGACACTGCTTCGCTTCTTCAATAATTCCCTTTGCACCGTCTTTCAGCACTCTGGCAAAATCAACGGCCACCAATGAAAATCCAGGGCCAAGGCCGTATCCGGACATGGCAAACCCGCCGCCTGATCCGCCGGATTTATCTTTCCATGGAGGCAGAATGCAGCCGGATTTCATAAACGGCCAGAGCCGGTCATTCTGTCCCAGGCTCTTTCCCATGGTCTCCACCAGATTGCTGTTTAAGCTGTTCCCTGAGAAGCGTTCATTTAAGCGGTACAGCTCTTCTTCATCTTCCGGGCTTATGGTATAGATTTCACTTTTGAGGGATTCCACCTCATCTTTGGTCCATACGCCGTATTCATACTGCATTTCCAGTCCAAAAGGTTTGCTGGCGCCGGAACCGCAGAGCAGGTCGTCGTCTTCGATGAAAATGGTAATGTTATCCAGAATATGCGCGTGCAGTTTGGATCTTCTGATCAGCATGGGTTCCCCGCCGGTCTGCTCCAAAGATTCATTGGCCAGACGGAACAGCTCCACACACAGTGGATATTTGCTGATTTTCAGGCTCTCTTTCATCCGTGTTACCCGTTCATTCATAAAATTCCTCCATTCTACATATCCCTGTCTGAATTTTGACAGAGATGCTCTCATGTTTGCTTGTTAATTTTTTATTGATCATATCATTTCAGGTAAACATCAACAATATTTTCACTTTTATTCGTACGAATCTATGCGTAATGCACATTTCATTTTTTTAACCTTGTGCACGGATTCCATTTTATCTTGCTTAATTTTCTTTTATTTTGTAAACTATATGGACAGGGTACGGGCGATTCGGCCACATTAAAGGGAGCGCGGCGGTCTGCGCCGGCAGAAACAGAGAGGGGTTTTATATGCTGGACATCAACTATATTATTCAGGCCTTGGATAAGACAATCTTGGAAAAACAGATCGGATTTCAGAACTTAAAAGATGTGGAGGGCATTATACTTTTAAAAAATCAGAAAAAGCTGCTTGGCAGTTATCTGTATGTGGGCAGTTATTCCGATGGGCTCCGGCTCCTCAAAACCTGCCCTTTTACAGCCCCGGTGACCATGTTTTTATCGGCGGAGGATGTGAATAATACCGCCCTTTCATCCTGCGGACAGCATAATGTGATCATTTCCACCCTGGATCTCATTGATATTTATAACAGGATCAACCTGGTTTTACAGAATTACCGCCACTGGACTTCTTCACTGATGAAAGCGCTTTGTACCGGGCAGAAACTGCCCCAGATCGTGAACATGGCGTCTGAAATGATACGTTCCCAGATTTTTGTCCTCAATTCCGGTTATAAGGTGATTGCCGGAAGCCAATTCCTCTATTTCGAAGAACCCTTGAGCCGGGAACTGGATAAAAACAACTGGCTTTCCTATGAAAGCTCTTTGCTTCTTTCAAACCCGCGTCATATCAAGGAACAGTCTGACCGCTATAAACTGATCACACAGGGAGGATTCCAATACCATCTTTATGAAATCAAACACCATTCCTGCGTGCTTGCAACCGTATTTTTGGCCGAAAATCCGCAGTCAAAAGGCATCGATCTGAAGAATCTTTTAATTGAATTGTCGAATACCATCACCAATTTCCTGTTAAACGACCAGGAGGCCGTCCTGGAGCAAAATGCCCTTTGCGCCGCATTTATCAAGGATATCGTGGAGGAGAAACTGGCGGAACCGGTGGAAATCCAAAACAGAATCCGTTTTCTGCCAAATCCTTTGGAAGCCTTCTGCTGCGTGGTGCTGATCACCTTTGACCCCGTACAGCTTCCCGATCCGCCTTTCAGCTACATCATGCAGCAGTTGGAGGAAATTTTTGTACATACCAATATGGCGGTCTACCAAAATGATATCGTCATCCTTCATACCCAGGAAGGGCGTCCCCAGGCGTCCATGGATTTTGACTACGAAAAGCTGGATGAGCTTCTAAAGCGCTACCACGCCTATGCGGGAGTCAGCAACGCGTCCCGCCACCGGGTCAGAATCCGCACCATGTATATGATCGCTTCGGCCACCATCCGTTTGGGGCGGGCGCTGCGCAGGGAATCCCTTCCCGAGCGTATTTTTTCTTATGAGGATTACAGCATGTACTACATTGTAGACCTCTGCGCCAAGCAGTATATGGAAGACCATCATCATGATGACCTGATCTACCTGATTCACCCTTCCATCATCAAGATCTGCCGCTATGACGCCTCCCATAAGACCAATTTAAGGGATGTGCTCTTCTTCTATCTGCTCTGCGGATGCAGTTTAAACCGGACTGCCCAAATCATGTATATGCACAGAAATACGGTGCTCAATAAGCTGAATAAAATCAACGAAATTGCGGAAATACCATTGGAGGACGGATATACGCAGCAGCGTATGATCATGTCCTGCCTCATAATGCGTTATTACGAGGACTATATGCACATGACCATACGCTTGTAATGGTTTTTCCCTATTAATTTTTCTTTATAGTTTATGGCCGATTGTTTTTGCCAATTGTTAACGGCCCCGCTGGAGAACCCAGCAGGGGCCGCCCTTTTGCTCAGACGCTTCCGCCCACCTGAACATTGCGGACATGAGAAGCTGCAAGCTGCCGCAGCTCTTCCATCCTCTCTTTGGACGGAGCTTTCATATTCAGAATGGAAGTCCTGCCCAGACTTTCATTTTTTGCTTCTCCCAGATTGTGATAGGGAAGCAGATGGACGGGCACTTCCGGCCCCAGTTCTTCAGCCGTGAACCGGGCCGTCGCCTCGATATTTTCCCGGGAATCGTTGCAGCCCGGAATCACAGGCACCCTTATAATGGCGGGCACTTTCAGGTCCCGGCAGATATGGCGGATATTTTCGAGGATTTCTTCATTGGGCACTCCGGTCAGCTCCTTATGACGGGCGGAATCCATATGTTTGATGTCCAAAAGGCCCAGATCCACATGGGCGAACACCCGGTCTATGGTTTCCCTTGAAGCGAAACTGCAGGTTTCGATCGCCGTGTGGATGCCCTGTTTTTGGCACTCTCTCAACAGGCTTTCGGCAAAATCCGGGTGCATCAGGGCCTCGCCGCCGCTGATGGTCATCCCGCCGCCGGAACTGTCGTAAAAGATCTTATCTTCCGCCACCCGTTTTAACACCTCTTCCACCGACATGTCTTTTCCGGCTGTTTCCCGGGCTTCAGAGGGACACACATCCGTACATAATCCGCAGGATATACAAAGGCTGCGGTCTGTTTTGGCCCATGCCTTACCCTCCGAAAGCTCCATCTGCACTGCCTTTTGCGGACAGACGCCAAGGCATCTGCCGCAGCCGGTACATTTATTCTTATAGTACATCAATTGCGGGCGGGGAGAATTGGATTCCGGGTTCTGGCACCACAGGCAGTTTAAGGGGCATCCTTTCACAAATACCGTGGTCCGTATGCCCGGACCGTCGTGGATGCAGTAGCCCTGGATGTTGAACACTGGGGCGGTAATCCGCAGGGGTTCTTCCTTCATTCCTTGACCTTCTCCTTCCTTTAACAGATTCTGCATGATCCAATCTGTTTTTAAAGCTTTTGTTCCGATCTCTTGATGATCTCATTCTGAACCGCCGGAGTTAAAATCGTGAAATAAGTGCTGTATCCGGCAACCCGTACCACCAGGTCTTTATACTCTTTTGGCGTGATCTGGGCTTTTTTCAGGGTTTCGTTGGAAACCACATTGAACTGAACCTGTTTTCCGCCGTTTAACAGATAGGTTTTCACCAGGTTTGACAATTTCATGATGTCCGGTTCCGTTTCCAGAGAAGATGGAAGCATTTTCATGTTCAGCAGGGTCGCCTGGAATTCGGACTGGTTGATCTTCATCGCGCTTCTGAACACCGCAGTAGGGCCGTTCACATCCGTGCCCTGGGCCGGTGACATGGTTCCGTCGGCCAGCGTTTCACCGGCTGATCTTCCGTCCGGTGTGGCACAGGTATAAGCTCCGCCTGGCGCATGGGCGGTAATAGAAATTCCCGTCACTTTTGGCGGAACTCCGTAAATCGTAGTCAATTTGAGAGCGCTTTCAGCCCAGAAATGATACAGTTCTCCGGCGATCTGATCCACATATTCGATGCCATTGCCGTATTTCGGCGCTTCCGCACACATTTTATGTATCTCTTCATATCCTTCCCAGTTGGCTTCAATGGCGTTATAGAGTTCTTCCATGGTGAACTTCTTCTCTTCAAACACCAGTTTCTTGACTGCCGCCAGGGAATTGGCTGCGTTGATCATTCCAACCGGGTTGAGTACGGCTGAGTTTTCGTATTTCATCTTTCTGTCATTGATATCCCGGCCGGAGGAAATTCCTTCGTAAGCGAACGCGGAATGAACCACATCGCACTGGGTTTCCCTTGTCAGGGAATTGAGGATGTTGTGTTCTTCGTTGTACATGGACTGGAAATAAGCCAGTTGGATTTTAAATGCCTCCAGGAATTCTTCATAGGTTTTAAAGTCCTTCATTTCGCCGGTTTTCGGGCCCAACTGCTCGCCGGTCGTTGTGAGAACGCCGTTATGCATGGTGATATCCAGCACCTTCGGCACGATGAACATGCCAATAGCGCCGATTCTGGATTTTCCGGGAATATTTAAGTCCAGGCATCCTGACAGGGCGAAGGAACGGGCTGTCTCAATATCCATTCCCGGCTCCATCATGACGGTGGAAATATAGTTATCTTCCGATATAAATGCAGGCATACCGATTCCGGTTCTGACCAGTTCCATGCCCTTTTTCATCAGTTCGTCCGGGGTATCTTTTCCTACCCGGATAGTGATGGTAAACTGGGGCGTCTGAATCTCCTGGGCCGCCTCCAAAACCATATAGGAAATGTCATTGGTCGCATCTTTTCCCGTCTTGGGATCGCAGCCGCCGATCACCGCATTGTGCCATCTGGCCATTCCCGCCCATTTGGAACGCTGGGCCTTGCCGCCGGAGACGAAGTTGAACTGCATGATTTTAATTCTCAGGCATTCGATCAGTTCCAGAGCCTGGTCGTGGTCAATGGTCCCTTCTTCCAGCTCCTTTTTATAATAGGGATACATGAACTGGTCAAACCGTCCAAGCGGGGTGGTTCCGTGGGCGACCATCATCCAGTAGAACCAGAAATTCTGAATGGCATCCCGGAAGTTTCTGGACGGATTCTCAGCAATCCAGTGGCAGGTATCCGCCATGCGGAGCAGTTCTTTTTTTCTCTCCTCAGAAGAGGTTTCCTCCGCCTTCTTTTCACAGGCCTCTCCGTAACGGTGATACATCCTTACCATGGCTTCGAGAGCGATGATGACAGCCCTGTAGTAATCGGCCTGTATAAAAGATTCTTTATCGTTATACCGCACAGCCTCCAATGCCTCTTTTGCCTCATTCAGCGTCTTTGAAATTCCCTCATTGATGATTTTTTCATAGTCCGGGATAAACAGGGAATAGCCGATTCCAAGGCCCCAGCCGAACCCGGCTCCGCCCTGTCCTCTTCCTTTTTTCCTGTCCTGCCACGGCGGGCAGAGAACGCCAGAACGGATAAATCCCCACATCCGGTCACCGTCGTAGAAACGGCCCTGCCATTCGTTCATGGTACGACCTTTATCGTTCCAGAATTCGTCACATTCTCTCCATTTTTTCCTGTCCTCATCGCTGATTTCCACGATTCCGTCCTTTAAAAATTCATCGAAATCCTCATCCGGCCAGGCCGGCCCCCATACCATTCCTTCCATTCCGTTGGGTTTTGCGGCCACATTTCCGACGATCAGTTCGTCGTCGTCCACGTAGATCGTTCTCTTGTCCAGGTAATCAGCCGTGGCATAGGCCCGCTGGAGGATCATGGGAAGTCCCTCATGTTTTTCAATGGATTCCTTATAGAGAAGGGGTTTTTCGATGCAGATTTGCAGTTTGCCGTTGTTGATCTGGGAATACATGCGTTTGATTCGGTCCGTCATATGTTTCCTGTCCTTTCTGAAATTATATTATTTGGTTTATCGTTCATTTTTTTGCAATTTCATTGTATAATTTCAGATAATATTATTCAACTTTTCGGCCTTATCCCATATTTCTTTGTGCAAATATGCTCAATCATCCAATTTTCTCTCAGCATTTGTGCACTTTCAGTCTGGACGATATTATTGTTCACCGCCCCCGCTGGCGGACCTGGCCTGTCGGCCATGCCGTTTTACGGGGCTCCGCCTTCCGCTGTTTGAATGATTTTTGCAGGCCATTCACAACTCTTAGACTGGAAGGGGATTGAAATAGGGGGAAAATCTGATCTACAAAGTCAGATTTTCAGAAGACCTGAATCGAGAAGGCCTTCAGAGCTTCTCGATTCAGGTCTGAGGAAGGTGACAAGGGAAGGAAATATTGGTATACTAATTGTTAGAATACCGGTTTAAGCCGGTCCATTTTTACATTGATGTAAACGATCACACAGAAGAAAAGAGGTGCAAAACTTTGTCACATATATCATACTGGATGGAATGCGCAGGCGCTGAACCGGGCCGCTGCCACATCTCCTTCCAACAACTTCCTATTATCGATACAATCCGTTTTGTCCGCAATGGCCAAACGTTCCGGGAAGATATCATCTATATCGGCACGGCACGGGAGGTGGCCGGTATCCTCTCGGATTCGGGACCGGGAAAACCTTCCGGCGTCACATTTTTGTGTTCCGGATATGAAGACGGGCTGAAGGATCTGGCGTCTTCCTGCCGGTCCAATTTGATTTACTCCGATAAAGACCCTTTTCTTCTCCACGATCTGGCGGATGAACTGGTTCACCGTTACAGGAACTGGTCGAACCGTTTCAGCCAATTGTCGGAGCCGGGGCATTCCATCCAGGACATCGTGGATTATGCGGCGGAAATCACAGGTTTTTCCATTTTTCTGCTGAATACGGCAAACCGGGTCGTCTTTTCAAAGATCAAACCGGCTCTTTCTGATCCCGCCCTTGAATCCATGGCGGTAAACGGCATGATGTCTACGGAAACAGCCAAACTCCTGATCGATCCGGTTTCCCAGTCCCGCATACTCTTAAAGGATTTGAGCCCCGGTTATTTCTGCTGGGTTTACAAGGTGATGAAACAGGGGACTCCCATTTCCAATATGATATTCGCCGCCCCGGAAGAAGCCCGCAAGTTCGACGGCTATACGGTGATGGAATTAACCAGACAGGCGATCCACCGGCTGATGAATTCTTCCGACAGCCTTCCTTACTGGGCCGGGGAACAGTTTAAGATTTTACTGCAGGAGATTGTGGAGGGCAAAATTACAGACGAATATGAGATCAACCACCGTTTTTCCATGATTTCCTGCGGTTCAGGAATCTTCTGCAGCTTTATTCTCATCGAACCGGCCGGTTCGGAATCGCTGGCGGACATCTCCCTGCCCGTCCTCACGGAACTGGAAGAGCTGTTTCCCGACAGCAATACCGCCATTTACGACGGCTCCATCGTCCTTTTGCTGTCCAGGCCCAACCGGGCGTTCCAGCCCAGGCCGGTGTTCGATACCGCCGCATTTACCAAGCTGCTTCAAAGATATAACGCCTTTGCGTCCATCAGCAACGCCACCAGCCGCAGGACCCTTTTAAGAACCCACTACATCATGACCAAACGGATTCTGGCCCTGGGGCGGAAGCTCTATCCGGATTCCAGAGAGCGGGTCTATTATTTTGAGGATTTTGCGGAATATTTTATGATCGATCTGTCCATCACCAGTTTTAACAGTCTGTTTGGACATGATGACATCGTGCTGCTCATGCATCCCGATGCGGTGAAACTGGTAAAGTATGATAAGGAACACAATTCCAATCTGCTGGAATTCGTCTACCATTACTGCCTGAACAACTGCAATATGGTCCAGACCGCCAAAAGCGCATACATGCACCGCAACACTGCGGCCAGCCGTCTGGCGAAGGTGCATGAACTGATCCGGGCGGATTTGGAAAATGGGGAGATTCAGCAGAGAATGATCTTCTCCTATAAGGTTCACCGGTATTACAGCCGGTGTTCGGATATGGATTTGGCGGAGAGGCTGGAGGCGTCTGGCGGCGTCAAAAACCGCGGCCGCCAGACGCATAAGTAATAATGACAGGGCATCCTCAGAGAATTGGCAGGCAAAAATTGAAAATGAATAAACTGAAAAGCGCTGACGGACGGTTACGAGGAAGAAAAACAGGAGTTGACAATCCGCAGTGAAATGATGGAACAGAAAAGCCACAGGATACCGGACTATCCTGTGGCAAATCTTAAAATTGGTAAATACCCTTATTAGGCGGAGCAGAAGCCCCGGCCGCTTTTTATCTAATTTCTGCCTTTATAGCCTACTTCTATTACACCACATAATCATACTGCCCATCCGGCAGTGTCCCAAAATAATCCGCAAAGGACAGTTCAAAGATTCTCTCTTTCTTATCTCCCAGCTCAATCTGATTTTTTATCAAGTACTGGTAGATTCCGGAGTAGCTGATATCTCCCTGAAGCAGTATGCTGTCCAGCTTCCCGTCCCGGATGATGGCTTTTTTATAGGACTTGCTGTCTTCCCGGACCAGCACTTCGTCCCCTTCTTCTGCGGCTCCTCTGCCCAGTGACAATGTGGTCAGCCCGAAGAAATTAATGGTGTTCTTCATGCAGTAACGGTCTATATACTGCTGTTTTATCCCGCACATGCTGCTTCCGGCTGCCGCTCCCTGTTTCATCGCATTGGGCCAGATTCCGGCCAGGCCGGTTACATCGCCTGCCGCATAGATATCGGGAACGCTGGTCTGCATGTACTCATTGACTTCGATGGACCGCTCACCGGCAATCCTGCTGCCCTTGATACAGGCAATCGCCGGGCGGACACCGGCCGCCACGATTATGAGATCGCAGGGGACCTCTGTGTCATCATCCAGCACCACCGTATTGATCTTTCCATTTTCATCCGATACGGTTCTGACCGCTTTTCTGCCCAGCAGGAACCTGCATCCTGCCTGTTCAAATAATCTCTGGTATTCCTTTCCTGCACATGCGTCCAACTGAAGGGGCAGAATGCGGTCCGCCATCTCCACAACCGTAACCCTGCGTTTCTTTTCAAGAAATCCGTATGCCGCATCCAGTCCCACCAGGCCTGCGCCGATCACTAATATATTTTCCGCCTGTTCTCCCATGGCTTTGATGGCCTGGGCATCGGATAAATTCCTCAGCCCGAATACATTTCCGGCAGTTCTGAAATCTCCCACCGGAGGGATGAAGCTGTCGGCTCCGGTGGCGATTAGGAGCTTATCATAATGGATTTTCGTCTGGTCTTCCAGGATCACATTCCGGTTTTCCGTATCGATCTGTTCCGCCTTTTTCCCCTTGATCCAGTAGATATTCCGGGTTTCGAAAAAGTCTTCCGGCGCAAAATCCAGGGCTTTTTCGTCCCGCTCTCCGCTTATGTATTTATGAAGCATACACCTGGAATGTACGTATTCGTCTGTGGAGATCATAACAATTGCCGAATCCTTGTCATTCTGCCGGATCGTTTCGGCGGCGGTTATGCCGGCCGCACCGGCGCCCAGTATCACATAAATCATTGCTATACCTCCTCTACATAAATGGCCTTTTTCGGGCATGATTTCACACAGCTGGGTTCCCCGCCGTGATCTTTGCAGAAATCACATTTGATCACTTTGGTGCGGGTCGCCGTATCCGGTTTTAAAACTCCATACGGGCAGTTCATCACGCACATAAAACAGGAGCCGCATTTCTTTTCGTCATAATACACATGGCCGCTTTCCGGGTCTTTTGCCAGAGCGCCGCTCATACAGGACATGACGCATTCCGGCTGGTCGCAGTGACGGCAGAAAATCGGTTTATAGGCGCCGTCTTTAGTCCCTACGATATGGTTTCTGGATTCATTTCTGATATCGGTCAGATCCAGGTCGTAAATGGTGCCGGGCTCCAGGCGGTGGGCCTGCATACATGCGGTGGTGCAGTTTTTGCAGCCGTCGCATTTGGTATAATCAATCATGATTCTCTTCATAAGCCGCGCCTCCTATATCTGTAAAGCAGAGCGTTTTTCCAGAATGATCTGTTCCAGGATATCCGCGCTGTCTTTGGCATCGGAATTAATGATGATCTGGCCGCCGGTCAGCTGTTTCATATCTTCAGTCAGCACCTGCACGGCAACCTTGCTTCCCGTCACAAATGGAGGCAGGCCCAGGTGAAGGGGCAGTCCTAAAGCCAGGCCGAAAGCGCCGTCCGCCAATGCCTGCTCTTCCAGCCACTGGGCGGCGGACAGTACTAAAGGCAGCTGAGGCAGGTCAACGCCCAGTTCCTCAGCGATTTCCGTCGCGACGATCTCCAGCCTTCCGATGGCCAGACAGGGACCGAAATTCAATACCGGGGGGATTCCCAGCTTTTCGCATACAGCTCTCAGTTTCGGTCCGGCAAGGGCAGCCGCTTCCGGGGTCATCAGTCCGCAGTTTTCAATTCCGCCTGACGAACATCCGGCTGTCAGCACAATGATATCTCTGGAAATCAGCTCTTTTGTCAGCTCTACCGTCAGCACGTCGTGGCCGCCTGCGGTTAAGTTAGAACAGCCCACCACTCCGGCAATTCCTTTGATCTCTCCCGCTACGATCAGGTCTATCAGCGGTTTCCAGCTTCCGCCCAAAAACTCCTTCAAAGAACCTTCGCTGACGCCTGTCAAAGTGTTGGAATTTCCATGTTCCGGCATCAGATTTAAAGGCACCTGTCCGCGGCGCTCCTTGTAGGCCGCCACTATTTTGTCGATGATTATGCCGCTCTGTTCTTCCCGTTTCGCGAAATCAAACTCCATCATCTCTGCATTTGCCTTTTTCGCCACGCTGTCCAGGCAGATCTGCTTGATCATGAGACGGTCGCAGATAGGTTCGATTCCAGGCAGGGTGCAGTTAAATTCAGACAATACAGCGTCAATTCCTCCGGTGGCCAAAATGGCTTCGCTGGTATAGTTATTGCCAGCATGGCCGTCAAATATATCCGCATAATGGCTGCCGCGGAGCTGTAAATCCTGGCCCACGCAGGTGCAGCCAACCAGTTTAAATCCTTTTGCTCCCGCTTCATTGGCTTTTTTCACGGCATCCGGTTTGGTCAGCCGTTCCTGAAGATCCACAAATATGGTGTGCTGGTGGCCTGTGATCATAATGTTGATGTAATCCGGGTCAATCACCCTCAAACCTACAGGGGCCAGACGGAGTTCCGGCTCACCCAGAAGCACGTCATTTAACAGGTTGGTTAAGGTGAGGCCGTAAATTCCCGTCGAAATTCCAAGGCGGAGACAGTCCACCAGCATATCCACCGGGTCGGAATTCAGGTTAGTGGAACATTTTACAACACCTTTGAACACTTCTGATTTAGCGCCGCCGGGCATGATTCCCAGCTCTTTCCACCGTTTCACACGGGGAGCGTAAGCAGTTTTTTCGACCAGATCCATTTTCACATATTCCGGTTTGTAGAGATCGGCTAAAACCGCGTCCGCCACCATTTCCGCCTTTTTATATGTATCTTCCTCTTCTATCCCGAATATCCGGCACAGGCGGTCTAAGGCATGGATTCCCTTTAATTCTCCTTTTATTTCCGCTGTGTGCTTCAGGTTCAAAGCGGTATTTTCCACAATGTGAATGTAGCAGCCTGATCCTGCCGCCACTGCCCGCAGGAAGTTCCGGGCTACGATGGTGTCCGCATCCGCACCGCAGATTCCCCTTGGCGCTTCGGGTGTGATCCGGCATGGGCCGTTGGAGCACAGGCGGCAGCAGACGCCCTGCAGGCCGAAATTGCATTTGGTTTCCTGGGTATGCACTCGGTGATGTGAGGTTTCCATGGGAAGAGAACGGATGAAGTTCTCCAGAGGCTGGTCCGCGCTCTTACAGGTATTGCATCCATAACATTGATTCATAATAAAAATACCTCCTTGTTTTATACTGTACTATTTTAGTACAGATTTGTTTTTAAATGAAAGTACGCATAAAATACGTACTCTTTATTCGTTTGATATGAGGTCTGATAAGGTTTTCGCTTTCAGTTCCCTGACCAGCAGGTTCTGCAGCCGGCTGAATTCCCCATGTACCCGACATGGGTGGGTTCCCGTATTTCTGGAACAGGAATACGACGATCCCATGCATTCTGTGATTAAAAGATCCGGGTCGATGACGGTGAATACATCGTACAGCGTCAGTTGTGTGACCGGCCGGGTCAGGGAATACCCCCCGCTGCTGCCCCGGTGGCTTTTGAGCAGGCCGGACTTTTCCAGTTTTCTTGTTATTTTATAGGCGATGGAAACTGTGATGTCTTCTTTTGCGCTGATCTCCTGTACGCTGACTATGCCGCCATGGGATAATGCGCGGACGATGCGGACAGCGTAATCGCATTCTCTGGTAAATAGCATGGGAGCACCTTCCTTTTTCTTTATTTTATAATACTGTACTAAATTAGTCAAGTTTAATTGAGAATTTTTTATCATTTTTATACATTAAAAAGTTACTGTTCGCAGCCGCCGCTGGCGGAGCCGTCCTGTGAGCCGTGCCGTTTTGCGGGGCTCCGTCTTCCGATATTTGAACGATTTTTGCAGGCCATCGACAACTCTTAGACTGGAAGGGGATGGAAATAAGGGGGAAAATCTGACCCTCAAAGTCAGATTTTCAGAGGACCTGAATCGAGAAGGCCTTCAGGGCTTCTCGATGAATGTCATCGGTCCCCTTATTTCCATCCCCTTCCGGTCTTAGAGTTGTCCTGGCCGAAACTATGAGTTCAAAGGTCGGAAGACGGAGCCCCGCAAAACGGCACGGTCCACAGGACGGCTCCGCCAGCGGCGGCTGCGAACAGTAACCAGCAAACGTCAAGGTATTTTCTAAAAGGCTTTTCTAAATTGTATTCCCTTTTCCTGCTATATCACGGCTTTACTACAACTTTCTTCCCATCTTCATCCCAACAAAAACCTGTCTCAAACCCCATATCCTTCGTCAAATTTTCGACGAACTCGAAAATCTCCTGGCCTCCGTCGTCCCGGCTGCAGACCTGCACTCCGCCTTTATTATTGATCCGGCAGGGGATAAACCCGGCTTCCACTTCTCCGTCTTTCCCAGCCTCAAACCCTGCAATCATAGTCAGCCTGGTCTCAGGCCCCCAGGGATAGTAAGGCGGATCATACTGCGCCTGTCCGCGTCCCTCTTTTACCCGCCGTTCCATATAGGCCTTCATTTCATCGGTCTCGTTATATCCCGGCGTCATCGCATAGGTTACCGTCACAAAATTCCCCAGTCCATGGAAAATCGGCTTTCCTTTATAGAATTCAATCCCCTTCAGCATGTGGTGGTGGCCGATCACGATATCCGCCCCGGCGTCCACCGCCGCATGGGCCATGGGCACCTCATAGGAGCAGAGCCATCCCGGATTCGGCCCCTTTCCGGCCTGCCCTTTATGAAATGCGGCGATCAGGATATCGCACTCCTTTTTATATTTAGCCACCTCTTCCCTTAAAATCCGCTCCCCGTCCTGGGTCATGTAGGAATAAATGCGGCAGGGAGAATGGGGCATATCCATCACCGGCTGATAGGAAGTTTCCACGTCGATATAGGAGGTTCCGGGCTTAATGGAAGTGGCCCAGCCCAGTTTCGGCCCTGTTGCGTTGAAGCTTAACACCCCGATGCGGATTCCGCCCCTCTCCACAACAGCAGGTTTTCTGGCCTCATATATGGTGGCGCCGCCGCCGGCGGTCTGAATGCCGATCTGATTTAATTTTTCCACCGTATCCACCACACCATAGGGACCGCAGTCGTACAGATGGTTTCCTCCTACGGTCGCGATATCGAAGCCCAGTTGGGCCAGCACATCCAAATGTTCCGGTTTCGACGGCGGAGCCTGAATATCAATGCAGGAAGGGAGATACCGTTTTGTGTGGGGCACTTCCACATGCCCGATCATCACATCCGCTTTTTCCAGTTCTTCCCTGCATAAGTCAAAATAGGGTTCCATCGGCCCCGGCTCATCCAATATCAGGTCGCCGACGGCATAAATACTGATCCTCTTATCCATTCTCCCATCCTTTCTTCCCATATATCAGCACACGGTCATGATCCGGAAATCACTACCTCGTCCCCGGCCCATTCAAATGTCCCGTTCAGCCCTGCGCCTTCTGTGATCTTCACCATGTAGTCTAAAACTTCCTGGCCGCCGTTTTCCCGGCCAACCACTTCCGGAACCCCTTCTTTATTCACAATCATGGGAATCCATCTGGTTTCCACAATTTTTTTGTCCCGGATCACGCATTTGGCGATCATCGAATAGACGGCTTCCGGGTGGAACGGGTAGGTGGGATAATCCATCAGCGGAACAAATCCAAACCGTTCCATTCTGGTTCTGGCCCAGGCTTCAGGATCGAAAACGGAAGTGGCTTTTCCGCTCTTTCTCTTCCAGTGAGGTCCGAGAGACGGCACCCAGGCGATCAGGTTGCAGAGGCCGTGATAAATGGTCTTCCCTTTATAAACTTCGATCCCATGCATGATGTGGGAATGGCCGCCGAATACCACATCAGCTCCGCATTCAATGGCCGCATAGGATACGACCCTCTCATAATCAGCCAGCTTTACCGCCTTATGTACCAGTCCTTTATGGAAATACACCGCCACGATGTCGCACTGCTCTTTTAACTCTTTGATCTGCTTCGCCATGGTTTCCAGGGCGCTCCATTTTGGAAATGTATAGATTTTTTCAGGCGGTCCGCCCGGATTCGCCACCTGCTCCAGATCATAATGGGTGATGATCTCAAGAGGTGCGCTGCCCGCTTTGTCTTTTCCCGCAAACTGGGGTGCTCCGCCCACGCAGTTATAGTTTAAGAATCCGAAACGGATTCCGTCTTTTTCCATGATTAAAGGCTTCATGGCCTCTTCTAAGTTCATGCCTCCGCCCACATGAGGCATCCCCTTCTCATCCAGCCATTCCAGGGTGTCCTTCACGCCTTTTTCCCCTGCGTCGTAAATGTGGTTTCCAGCCATGGTAACCAGGTCAAATCTGGATAACAGCGGTTCCAGATTCTTCCTTTCCCGGTCCAAATCCTCAAGTTCCGGAGCGTCGTCACTGTAAGGCACCTCTAACTGGGTCAGCACCAGATCCCCGCTTTTCAGCACAGGGTCAATGCTTTTAAAATAATATTCCGGGTTGGCTCCTAATATGGTGTCGCCTCCGGCCAGCATCACAAAATCCTTTTTCATACTTCCTCCTTCCTGTGTTTCCAATAAAACTCCCTGGATTTACAATATAAAATTTCCCTCAGCGCAGGGTGCCGGTTCGCGGCGAACAGCATATTTTTATCGGGATCAAGCCGGGCTAAACAGTCATCCACCCAGGCTTCCACCTCTTCTTTTGACATGGACGCAGGCAGCCTGGGATCGATGGTGAATATCATCTGATCGCCGTATTTTTCATACAGTGCCCATTTGTCATTGATCGCCTGGCCGCCCCAGCTGTCCATGCCCGCTTCAATCATGACCGGAACCAGGGTTTCTATCTTGCCGCAGCTATGGAAATTAAACCAGATCCCTCTTTTATGGCAGGAATCCACGATCCGTTTCATGTATGGGAGAAGCATTTCTTCACAGAGTTCCCTGGAATAAAACGCGCTTCTCTGAGCGCCCCAGTCATCGTGGAAGGTGATGTGTTCCACATGGAAATAGGTATGCAGTTTATCGATTAACTGGTCATAAAACAGGGCCAGCCGGTCAAACAGCCGGTGCACGCTCTCCTGCTGGTCAGGGTCAATCAGGGCTATTGCCGCATTTTCAAAATCGCAGAAAGAGATGAGGCGTTCAAATAAACCGGTGAAAATCGTGGTTCCCGTCAGCCGTTCCGGGTCCTGGAGACACTCATTTTTCGCCCCTTCCGCTTCCCAGTTCAGGCTGTCTAAGTCGGGGAATTCCAGCCATTTTTCCCACTCGGTGATGTCCGGGATTTTCGGAGCTCCGGGCTTCACCATGGAGCCCCGGGTCTGGCTGTCATAAATCCAATGGACGCCAAACCAGTCCTCTCCCCCGGCTTCGCTGCTGTCAAACGGCTCCACCTCATTTACCAGCGCTCTGGCGATGTTGTCTTTTACGATCTTGGGATGAATGGTGTTGATATCGCTTTCCAGCCAAAGGGGGCGCTTCCGGCTGAGAATCCGGATCATGTTCTCCTTGGGCGTAATGGGGGTTGTATATCTGGTTACCGGTTCATTTCTCAAACCGTAGAGATACGTTCCCCTCGCTGTCAGTTCCTTTTCCCTGTCAAATGGATATGATTCCATATAAATACCTCCATGCCGGAGCAGTTTATGCGCAAATATTGCTAACGCAAATTTTGCGTTGCGAAGGCGCGCGCTGAGAATTTCAGATTCTCAGCTGCGATTCAAATTTGTGGCTCCGGCACAAATTTGGGTATGAAAAATAAGCCATCAGGATTATTTTTCACACTATCCTCCCAGTCATTTTTTAGTTTTCTTTCGTAATCCACAAAGGACGAAGGTATCCATTCTGCCTTCGTCCCAAGTGAATCTATCTTTTTTATTCAGTTCTTCCGGCGGGCCAGCGTCAGCATGCATCATGTTTTCACATCATCATTCCGTTGGGGTACTCTGTACATCCGCCGGTCATTTCTATTCAAAATGAAACTTTAGAATGGAACAATTCCCAGAATGCCTGCAAAAATGGTTGCCAGAACACTCATGCCGAAAATCCATTTGAAACAATATTTCAAAGCTTCTCCCATCTCAACACCGGCAAGACCCAGAGCCAGATATGGAGACGGTCCGATCAGACAGATACCTGCGGACAGACATGCGCCCACTAACAGGGATGCGCAGAGAGCCATCAGAGAACCGCCTACGGTTGTGATTACAGTTGCAAGTACAGGAGCTAATACCAGGTATACGGTATCGCTTCCTAAGAACATGGATAACGGAACGGACAGCAGTGAAATAATAAAGGTCAGATGGGAACCCATGCTGTCAGGCAGCAGTGCCAGACATGCGTTAGCCATGCCGTCGATCATACCGGTTCCTTTCATAATACCTACTAAAACACCAATTGCGAAAATGATAACTACCATGTTAAGAGCGGTTCCGCCATACTGTTTGATCTTGGCAGTCTGCTCTTTTACATTCGGATAGTTTACTACAAGCGCGATTGCAAACGCCAGCATGAAGCCCAGATTGGATTTCAATACGCCTGCCAGCATTAAACCGAGGATTACTAATGTGAGAATCATATCAAATGCGATAACACCTTTGCTGACCGTTAATTTAGCCGGCTCATCAATGGTCTTCTTCAGTTCCAGGAACTCTGCGTCCGTCATGCCTGCGCCGTTCTTACGCTCTACTTTACCAACCAGGAACGGAAGAATGAAGGACATAACGATACAGAATGCCTGCAGCGGAAGGATGAATCTCCACAATTCCTGCGGATCAACTCCGGTAGCTGAGGTCAGACGAAGTACGGATGAACACCAAGGTGTCATGTTCATGGCTCCGGATGCCGCAACTGCCATTAACAGCATGGCAACCGGACGGATCTTCATCTTTTTGCAGATCGGAAGCATGGTAGGAATCGTGATCAGCATGGTAGTCGCACCGGAACCGTCCAGGTGGGAAATACATGCTACGATTACTGTCATGAGCAGTACAATTTCAACCTTGTTTCCAAGGTATTTCATAACTTTTTTAACGATTACATCGAACATACCGACGTCGTTCAGGAAGCTGAAATACATAACCGCAAATGCGAACAGCGCGGCGGTATTGAGCACTGACGATAAGCCATCGCCGATAAATTTATTGATGTCATTTAAACTAAAACCTAAAATCAAAGCTGCAATAACAGGTATTACTACGAAAATCGGCGCCAGTGTGATCTTTCCCTTCAACAACAGGAAAACCACGATTGCCATCATTATAAAACCTACTGCTGTTACCATAAAATATCCCCCTTTTATAGTACTTATATGTACATAACGTTAGATCACTTTTTTAGCCTTTAATTCAGCAAGTTCTTCTGCCGATACGCCTAACAGGTCTTTATAAACTTCTTCATTTGCCTCGCCAAGTGCAGGTGAAACTTTATATTCCACATGATTTTCGCTCATTCTCGGCGCAAATCCCGGAATAATCAGATTACCGCGTTCCGGATGTTCTACTTCCAGCATCACGCCGCGCCTTCTGTAATAAGGATCTTTAGTAATATCGTCACAGTCCAGAACCGCTCCGCATGGAATATCGGCTTTGCACATGATATCCATAGCTTCCTGTTTCGTATGCTGTCCGGTCCACTCTGAGATAATCGGATTTAAAATGTCACGGTGCTGGTAGCGGGAAGTCGGCGTAGCCATGCGCTCGTCTTCCAGCAGATCTTCTCTGCCGATCACCTTGCAGAGATTATCGAACTGTTTGCTGCCCGGATGTCTGGAACAATAGATATGCACATAGTCATTCGGTCCAAACGGCTTACATGGATACATTCCTGCCGGAGCCACATCCTCTAACGGCATACCGTTTCCTACACGTTTCGGAGGTTTGCCCTGACGGTAGTAAGGTTCCCAGTTGGAGCGGGAGAAACCGATCATAACTTCCTGCATTGCCACTTCAATCCTCTGGCCAACGCCCTGTTTTTCTCTCTGGAGAAGGGCTGCGATGATGGAAAGGGCGCACATATATCCGGAACCGGAATCCGCCACGCTGATACCTGACTGTACCGGCTCTTCGCCCGGCTGTCCGGTAACGGCCACCATACATCCTGTGGCTGTCGCTATGGGGTTAAACGCCGGATATTCCGCATATGGGCCGTCCATGCCGAAACCTTTGATCTGGGCATAGATGATCTTGTCATTTATCGCCTTACAGTCTTCGTAGCTGAGCCCCAGCTTGTCAATGGAACCAGGTCCCATGTTCTCTACCAGCACATCCACTTCTTTTAACAGTTTCTTGATCAACGCGATTCCTTCCGGGGATTTCAGGTTACAGGTAATGGAACGTTTATTCATGTTCATTACCACAAACCCCACCGAGTCCTTATCCGGTTCCGCTACGGAATACCTTCCCAGCTCACCTCTTACCGGACGTTCCACTTTCAGAACTTCCGCTCCCAGCCAGGCCAGTGTCTCCGTACATACGGTTCCTGATTCAAACTGGGTCAGGTCTAAAACTTTGTAGCCTGTTAATGGTCCTACACCTGCCATTCTTTATTTTCCTCCTTTATTAATAATTCTGTTTTCTATGAAATCTTCTACCAGACCGGTCATGGTATCACGGTTCCATTTTCTGGCGTCAACCGGGTCTGCTTTGAAGATCAGCACCGGAATACCGGCGTCTTCCAATGTTTTCTGGATGAAGTAAGAGCCTTCCACCGCCTGCATACAGTTCTCAGGAACCATATAAACCACTCCGTCGATCTTGTTATGCTTCGCCTCTTTTAAGAACCACTGGGCGTTCCATGGCGGCATATGGAGGAAATCTTCCATTCCGATATATCTGGCTGCCAAAGCTCTCAGCGGATCTTCTTCCACATGATAGCGGCGGTAGGCGTCAGCACCCATGGCCAGGTACATACTCCATACAAATGCGGCTCCGTATTTCTTCTCAAAGTTCTGGTAGAATGCGAAATCATGCCAAAGCCCTCTTCCCAGCCACATCAGACGGTATTTTTCGTTGGGGACGGCCGTGTGGCCCTCATCCACCATGGCTTTAATCTCTTCATACATGCTCTTTGCATGGTCGGCGGCCCATCTGGTTCCCCGCTGCCACTGAGCCTGCATTACCGCGTTGATGGTATCCACTACGGTAACCGGAGCCGGGCTTGTTTCTGCGATTAAATCACGGATTTTTGTATACCACTCTTCCTGCTCATTGATCAGGTTCATGACTTCTTCCAGTTTGTTGATATCGAACATCTTTCCTGTTTTCATTTCCAGGAAACGGATCAGCTCTTTTAATTCTTCCACCGCGGTATCCAGACGTTCTGTGTCATAAAGGTTCTCCCAGTCATTCTGAGCCAGATCCCACCAGTTTAACGGAACCTTTCTCGGCACCGTATTTTCCATGGCGTAGAAATCAGCGCCGTGGTTCTGTGCGAAAAGCTGGAAAATCTTGCCCTGGCAGTCACAGGTTAAGCGGGTGATTGCGATGGTTGGGTCCGGAAGGCCTCCCCATGGCCCGTTTTCTTTATCTTCCGGGTCCATGCTTTCAGCAAATGCGGTTGCACAGTATGAACAGAGGTCATCCCTGTAACCGGCGTCTCTTAAAAGGCCGTAGTACTTAGGCGCTTTTCTTTTCGCAGCACAGATGGCTGCCCACCATTGGTTAACCACAAAGGGAATATCCATAGCCCGTAAAACTTCCATCGGCACGTCGGCATTCAGATACCCGAAATCTTCTCCTGCCTCCACCCGTTTTCTCAGGCCGGCAAACCATTCTTTCTGATATGCGCTGGCTGTGCCTGTGGCCTTTAAGGTTTTGACCGCGCGAGGCGGTTCCTGTTGTTTCTTCATCTCTTCTGCCATCACTGATCTCCTCCTTTCAGGCTGCCGACAAAATCAGCAATTTTCTCTTTCAATCCTTCATTCTTATCGATCGGATACTGGAGCTGTACAAATGACGCTGCCGGTATTCCCTTTTCGTCCAGAGACTTCTTCTGGGAAGGATAATCCCAGGATGCCGCTTCTTCGTATTTATTGGTGGCAAATATCACCGCTTCCGCTTTGGCATCGGCCACTTCCCGGTTAAGCGCCTCCACTCTCTGGGACACAAAGGCTTTTTTCGAGCTGAATTCCCGAAGCATATAACGGTCCACAATGGCTCTGACCGGGTTGTAGTCCATATTATAGTCTCTCTCAAAATACCGGTCGCCCCAGTCGTGGTCTTCGCTCACGATCACTGCTCCCGTATCTTCAATCATATCATAGAAAGAAGTATCTTCCTGTCCGCTGCCTGTAAAATAAACTCTCGGCCCATTGATAACCGGCCATTCCGCAGCGTCTTTCGTCACTTCTTTTACAAGCTTGGTATGCTCTTCCCTGTCCATGAAGAATGCCGCGCCGATGATGACAAGGGCTTCCGATCCGTTAATATGTACTTCTTCGCCATGGCGCAGCTTCGCCATTTCACGGAGTGCCTGACGGTTTTCATTGCAGACAGCCGCGGCTTTTTTAACAGCTTCTTCTGTTATGGCCTTTCCTGCCCAGCTCTCAACAGCTTTCCAGAATATCTTGATGGTATCTTCGTTTCTCACCTGATGCATCCGGTTTCTTGTAAACATCCAGTCGATGAATTCTACCGGCGGAAGGTTCTTTCCGATGCCCTGGCGGTGCATTTCCCTTAAATAAAGGTAAATTCTGATGATTACGTCTGTGGAGTTGGATACAACCAGGTAATCGATCAGATCACCGTAAGTGCCGTCCACGATCTTTTCGAACTGCGCTCTGACAATGGGGTCAAATGCATATTCCAAATATTTGTCGGTCTCCTCCAAAGGCTTTCGAGGGTCCGCATAAACATGAACCGGAAACATCCCAGCGGCCATCAGCAGCTCGTCGGGAACATCACAGCCCAGCTCACCAACAATGATTTTTCCGTTTTCTTTCTGTTCCAGCAAAACTTTTTCCCGGTTATCGTAGATATCTTTTAAAGCCTGGAAAGCCTTGCTGTCAAGTGCTTCTTTTCTGATACTCACATAAACACCTCCTGATTATAATCAAAAAACCTGTTGCCTGTTCGTCTTTCTTTTTCTAGCTTAACTATTTTTTAACGAATTTACCATATCCATTGCGCCCAAAACTCCGCCTTGAGTTTATGTGCACTGTGCACATATCATTTTCTGACGATTGTATTTAAAAAAATACAGGCAAAAAGTCGGATTCTATCGATATGTTCTAATTAATCATTGATTTTTTCCAACTTACTATTTATACTGCATAATAAAGGCTTTTATGAAAAATGAGCGAAATGTATCATCTGCACATCTTATTTTTTATTGAGATTTGGAGATATCGTTTCTCCCTTTTTCATTTTTTGTTAATATTTATACAAACTTTTCGAAAGGTTGATTTTATGCTGACTACTTCTATCCTGCTGCATCCGCTGGCCCCTTATATTCTGATATCCAGCATTCCCCACTCCTCCTTGGAATCCGTCCAGAGCATCCTGCTTCTCAACGGACAGATGGATTTGGACTGCCGTAATATTTATATCGGCACTCCCGACGCCATTTTACACGCTTTGGACCACGCCTCTTTTTCCGGGTCCGTCACCCTGCTCTGCGCCGCAGGAAATGACTGCCGGTCTCTCCCTGATCTTCCAATGGGGGATTATAATCTGGTCATTTTGTCCCTGGATTTTATCGATCTCTACAACCGGACCGCCCAAAGCCTGAACGCTTACAGGAACTGGCTTTCCCGTCTGGAACAGGCGGTAAAGCAGAACGCGGATTTAAAAATCATAACTGATCTGGGCTACGAAATGCTCCGCTACCCCATCCTGATTCTGAACAATGCCTATAAAGTGATCGCCAAAAGCCACATCCGCCAGTTTTACGATTTTTGTCTCCATGAGGCGGACACCAGCGATTACCTGTGCTATGAAACCATACAGACGATCCATAAGGAAACCGTCTTAAACACCAGTTTCAACTCCGTACACCGGGAATACATCTCTTCCTACGACAAGCACTACACAGTTGTCCGCCTGGTCCGTTACAAAGGCATGGTGGCCGCCCGGGTATCCGTAACCATGCCCAATGACCAGCCCAACCCCTTTATCACGGATTTATCCGCCGATTTTGTCTCCTACATAGAGGAATACATGATTCATAACGATCAATTGGGCTACCGGGTGGCCAACGAATTTTCTACCTTAGTGGCCGATCTTTTGGATCAGCGGCTCACCAGCCCGGCCGAATTGGAACAGCGGCTGAAAATGATGCCCGCGCTTGCCTTTCAGAAGTATTATCATATCATCGTCATTACATTTGAACAGACCCAGGAGAATATTCCCTGGAACTTTATCATCAACCAGCTAGAACAGGTTCTGCCATCCAGCAACATGGCCGTCTATCACCGGGAACTGATTATCCTGACAAAGAAAGCCCACCATCAGCAGACCCTGTCATTTGACCACGATAAATTCAGCGCGATCCTTCAGAACTACAGGGCATATGCGGCTATAGGAAATTATTCCAAATTCCTCATTTCCCTTCACTCCCTCTATGTACAGACAAAATCCGCCCTTCCTCTGGGCATGGTGTTTCGCGAATCAGAGGACGAACGGATTTTCTTATATGAGAAATACAGCATATACCACATGGTTTCCTTGTGTGCGGATGCATTTTACAATACTTACCACAACCGGAATCTGATCTATCTGTGCCACCCGGCTTTAATCGCCCTGGAGCGGTATGACAAGAAATACGGCAATAATCTGAAGGACGTATTATACCTTTACTTAACCAATGACCGGAACTCGGCAAAGACAGCGAAGGACTTGTTCATCCACAGGAATACCATGCTCTATAAAATTAATAAAATAGAAGAGATCATCGGCCAAAGCCTGGATGACCATCTATTGAGGGAACGGCTGCTTTTTTCCTTCCATATCCTGGAATATGTGGATAAAATGCTTCATCAGGACCCTCTTGTATTAAAACAGGATGAGAAGCGGCCGGAATCTACTTCAAAGGAAAAACAGTCATAATCCATCCCACGGACACCACACAGCAGATTATGCAGAGTATCCAGGACTGTTTAAACATGGATTTCTGGTCATAACCGCCGCATTCCATCATATAGGGAATGGCCGCGGTGGCCATCGGCGTCATGAACGCGGATAAACAGGCGGCCTGGATCAGAATCATCAGCCCTACCGGGTTAGCGCCGATGGAAGCGCAGGTTGCGATTGCGATCGGATGAAAAATCAGCATCGTGCCCCGGTTCTGCATCACCTGGGTTAATATGAAGGGGATGACAAAGAAAATGAAGCCGATGATATAGGAATTGCCTCCCACTGCGTCCACAACACCGGCAATATGACCGCCGATCAGCTCTCCCGCCCCGGTTTGGCTGAGGGCGCCTGACATGGCCAGGGCTCCCACAATCAGGAATAACATGCTGAATGGTATGGAACCAGTGGCTTCCCGTGGTTTTAACACGCCGAATATGACCATAGCCAGGGCTCCGATCACAGTAATTTCCCAGTTCTGAAGGCCAATCTGCTGGGCAAACATGAGCGCGAGGGCATCCGCGAAGAAAATGATGATCCCCGCGTTTTCCTGGAACGGTTTCAAAGCTTCTTTGGCCGCAGCTTTGGCAGAAGCTGTGGCCGGCTTCAAAATCGGCTCATCCGGAGCCAGTTTTGTGGCAAAAAAGGAACAGTAGATCACACAGATAATGAGCAGAGGCAGTCGGCCGATCATGGGATCAAAAATACCCACCATATGATCCAGATAGCCGTAACTTTCCAGATAACCGTTCAGTTCAGCCGCCACTGTCGCTCCCGCTCCCACAGGAAATGTACAGCAGGTTACAACTGTAACCACGCCTAACGGGAACATTACTTTGCTGGATTTAATCCCCATGCTCTCCGCCGAGGCCATGAGCATGGGCGCTACAATCCCCATAGCCACAACAGGGCTCTGGATAAACTGGCTCAACAGCATTCCGGTCAGCACATATCCAAACATCAGCTTATTTAAATTTCCCTTGGCCATCCTTGAAATTTTATCCGCCACATTGGTGCAGAAACGGGTTCTGTTAAAGCCGGCAGCCACCACGCACATTCCGCCGATCATCACAACGTTATTGTTGGAAAAATACGCCAGCCCAGCCTTTGCTTCCAGGCAGCCCGTCAATACCAGAGCCATCATGGAAACAAGGGAAACCGTTGCCAGACTGTATTTTCCGCTGCAGAAACCGATTACCATAACCGCAAATATAATCAAACATATCGTTAATTGACTCATTGTATCCCCCTATCAATAATTAATCTTCTGTTATTCCAATCCCCAATCCGTACCATTTCCACGCTTCAGGATATAAGAGCGTACACCCCGGCTCCAGCTTTTCCATCTCTCCCTTTACCTGCATAAAATAATCTGAGGTCTTCTCTTCGCCCCATTTTTTACACAGCACATCCATATGAAACGGAATCACCACCTGGGCGCCGTATTTTACAAACAATTGGGCCAAATCTCCGGCCGGCACCTGTCCGTCTGAGAACAAATCGCCGCCTGATTTTCTCACCCCGGCCTGGCGCAGAACCACATTGGGCCGTTTCTCCCTGCTGATATCGAATAAATCACTAAAGACGGTCTGTCCCGACGCCATCAGACAGCGGAAATTTTGGTTTGTGGTAATCAAATAATCCAGAGACTCTATAGAACCCATGGTATCACACTCAAAATGCCCCTCTATCCCCAGTTCTTTCTTTGTAATATCCTGATCCGTTGAGCAGATGCGTCCGCCGGACGGATTGTGCTTTGCCTGCCATGCTTCGAGAGTGAAATCTTCCAGCGTAAATTTCTGCCCCGGAAAAACAGGATACAAATCATCAAAGGGAATCCGGTGGTATTTCATGAGCGCCATGGCCGACAGAGCGCCCGTAAATACTTTTGGCCGGAATTTCCGAACAAAATAACCCAGATCAATTTCATGGTCAAAATGGGTATGAGTCACCAGGATATAATCCACCCGCGTGATCTCTTCCTTGGTGTGTTCCTCAGTTTCACTGTCCCGGAAGAACGGATCAATTAAGATCACTTTTCCGTTTGACAGTTGGATTTCATGGGCCCCTCCCGCATGAAAGGAACGGATTTTCAAAGCTGAAACGATCATATACCTCTCCTCCTCATTATTTTTTCAAACACAGTTTCTCCACCACATTGTCACCCGCCTGACTGGTAGTTGCAGTTCCGCCCAAATCCGGCGTCAGCACCTGGTTTTCCACCAGCACCTCTTCGATCACGTCCAGCACCTTCTTTCCCCAGTCCTCATGGCCGAAGAAGTCCAGCATCTGGCTGGCCGCCCAAACGGAGGCCAGCGGATTGGCCTTGCCCTGTCCGGCAATATCCGGAGCCGAGCCGTGGATCGGTTCAAACATGGATGGGAACCTGCGTTCCGGATTTAAGTTGGCTCCTGCCGCCAGTCCCATTCCTCCGGCAATGGCCGCACCCAGATCCGTCAGTATGTCTCCGAATAAATTAGAAGTCACCACGATTTCAAACCGTTTCGGATCCTTCACCATGAACATGCTGGCCGCGTCCACAAGATAGGAATGGGTTTCCACATCCGGATATTCCTCTCCTACCTCTTTGAAAATCTGATCCCAGAACACCATGGAATAGTTTAACGCATTGCCCTTGCTGATGCTGGTTAAGCTCTTTTTCTTCTCACGGGCCAGATTGTAGGCATAGCGGATGATCCTCTCACAGCCAACTCTGGAGAATACGCCGTCCTGGATCACAACCTCATTGGGTTTTCCCTTAAACAGCCAGCTTCCGCTACCCGCATACTCCCCTTCGCTGTTTTCCCGGACAAAGATCATGTCCACATCTTCTCTTTTCACATCCTTCAGCGGACACGGCGCTCCTTTTAAAAGGGTGACGGGCCTTAAATTCACATACTGGTCGAAATTCTTTCTTATGGTCAGCAAAAGATCCCATAGGGAAATGTGATCCGGCACTCCCGGATACCCAACAGCTCCAAGGTAAATCGCGTCAAATTCTTTCAGCTGTTCAATGCCGTCTTCCGCCATCATCCGCCCATGTTTCAGGTAATATTCACACCCCCACGGAAAATAGGTGAAGTCAAAGGCAAAGCCCCCGTCCAGTTTGGCCGCTGTTTTCAGCACTTTAATCCCCTCGTTAAGCACCTCCGGCCCGATTCCATCCCCTGCGATCACCGCAATTTTATACGTTTCCATGTTCTTCTCCTTTCATTTTTCCAGTTCTTATATCTTAATGATAAGGGAATAACCTTCATTTGTAAAATATGTGTTTTTTATCTTTTAATAGGTTTTTCCTATTGCAAAAAGCAGAAGGACAAGTACAAACAGGGAAGGACACAGATGGACTACAGCCAGATTATAACTTGTACACCAATTCATCCCTTTGTTCATATCTTATAATATGCGGAGAAGAAAATCCGGCATGCTGTTAAAAATGAGTATTTGATTTAATCGTTTCTGAACACAAATATTGCATATAATTAAGGAGAAAATTATGTTTTATGACTATCAAAATGATATGAGTCCTGGAGGGACTTTCAATTGTAATGAATCGGAAAACTCCGAATATAGAAATAATGAATTGTCAGGCTCCGGAACTTGCAGATGTAATTGCAATAACGGGTGCGGCAATTTTTGCTGCTGTCAAGGGCCTCCTGGTCCCAGAGGTCCAATGGGCCAGCAGGGATGCCCGGGTCAGCGGGGACCAATGGGGCCGCAGGGATTTATGGGCCCGACCGGGCCAGCCGGGCCAACCGGACCAACTGGAACGACTGAAATCGCCGCCGCAATGTCAGCCCTTAATATTTCATCAAGTACCTTTCCTGTAACAACTGATGGGACTAATCTTTCCCTTCCAGTTCAACCCTATATAAGGGGATTTACGGCCAATGCCGAAAATTCAGAATTCACAGTTGCTCAAACAGGGACTTATTTAATTTCTTATGATATCAAAATGGCATCCGGATTGCCAATGTCATCAAGAGTAACATTAAATGGGATTCCGTTATTGAATTCGATTAATACTTCTTCCACATCTTCCAATGAATACAGTGTGACATTCATGCAGCCCTTAACAGCAGGCGATATATTGTCATTACAATTTTATGGCGCCAATGGTTTGGTAACATTGCAAGCCGGTACCGGCGCATCATTCAATATTGTTAAAATAGCTTAAAGCAGAGTAAAAATCTTTGCCGAAAGCCAATGCCGGGTTGTTTGACCAGTCCTCTTAATAAATAACCGCCGATTGAAAAGGCCGCTGCAGTCTTCTTCCTGCAGCGGCCTCTCAAAAGCTCAGTATATAGTTTAAACTCTTACCCCCATCAATTATTTCCCAGCCTTCTTCATGCTCTGGTAAATTTCCTTATACCTGCCGTTATGTACGGCGCATCCAACATTCTGCTGCATGGTCAGAAGCTGCCAGCAGATATTGCATCCGATGCACCAGTTGATCTCCTCTTCCCTGTCAGATAAATACTTGGCAGGCAGGCCCGGGTCGGCCAGAGACTGGCGGCCGATTGCGATCATATCCGCGTAGCCTTTCTCAATGTTCTGATTGCCCCAGTAAAACATGGATTTCTTCTCAGGCGGCAGGAATTTCAACTGGTTATCCCCTTTATTCAGTGGGGAATAAGCGCCGCCGATGATCACGGTTTCCGGCTTCACGGCCTCTTTCATGATTTTCGCCATGGTGAAATGGTGATAGACGTCCTCCATGTGGTTTCTGCCCGGCATGGACGGTACGGTGGATTCGATGAAGAAGTCGGAACCTCTCTCTTCCAGCCCCTTAATCAGCGCCAGCGGTTCCGTCAAATCCATGACCGCCGTATCCGGTCCGGCAGTTCCCACGCCGCCCGGCACGCCTTCCCACATGGTGATTTTAGAACCAACGATGAAGTTCTTGTCATTTACCGCACGGCGCACCCTCTCTGTGATCTCAAACGGAACCCGGCTTCTGTTCTCCCACGAACCGCCGTATTTCCACTTTCTGTCATTGTAGGGACGGAGGATTCCGGTAATCATGTATCCATGGCCGTATTTTAAGTCCACCCCGTCAGCGCCGCAGTCATATAAGATTTTAGACGCCTCCACAAAGGAATCCATCATGTTCTCAACGTACTCTTCGTCAACCATCTCCCCGCCATTGCCGTATAAAGGCTTGGCGCTGAGGCGTTTGGAGAAGACGTCGCTGGACTTTTCCCCGCCGTGATTCAACTGGACGATGATCAGGGTATTGGGGTCAATCTCCTTCATCTGCCTGATGAAATCACGCCACTGGGCGATGCTTTCCGGGTCGGCAGGATTTAAGAATACCTGGTTGATTCTGGCTCTGGAATGCTGCTGCAAAGTGATGGATTCGAAGTCAATCAGCCCGGCTCCGCCTTCCACCAGCTTCTTATACCGCTCCAGGGTCAGCGGTGAGAATCCGCCCTGTTCAGTGGCGTCGCAGCACTCCATGGCGTTGATCACAAACCTGTTTTTTGCGGTTCTCTGTCCAATTTTAATGGGCTGTCCTAATGGCGTATCTATATTTTTCATACTGGATATCTCCTTTACTCGGTTTTATTCATCCGTTCAGCCAGCTCATCATGATACTTGACGGAATAAAAACCGGAAATCACCAGATGGGAAGCGCCCTTGACAAGTAAATGCTTCATTCCGTCGGAGAACACGATCTGAACCTGTCTCGCGACTTCGTTTGGCATCGACCGGACGGCCTCTACCACCTTGTTTCCTATTTCCTTAAAAGTATCAAAATTCTTGCCCATCAGAACCAGTATGTCGGGATTGTACAGATTGATGGCATTCACTATGCCGACGGACATCCAGTACCCGGTGTAATTCTCCACCACATCCAGGACAACAGGGTCCCCCTCCTCATACATCCGTATCATTTCCTGATAGCTGATGCCGGCCGAACTGTTTTTACGTTTCTCAATTTCCATAATCATGGTTTCAGTGGATGCAATGGTATCCCAGCATCCACGGTTCCCGCAGGTACATAAAGGGCCGTCCGTATCCAGTATCATATGGGTTGCGCTGACACCGAAGTTGGAGCCGTGGAATACGGTTCCGTTGATGGCAACGCCCAGGCTGATGCCGATTTCCGCATTGACGCACATGATCACCTTTGGGTTGGAATTTTTATAAACCAGATATTCGTAGGCCGTTATGGCACGGATATCATTTTCAACAAATACAGGCAGGTTCAGGCGGCTTTCAAAATACTCGCCCACCGGAACATTGCTCCATCCCGGCAGAGTCGCCGAATAAAGAAGGGTCCGTTCCTCAACATTGACCAGGCCTCTGATTACAATTCCGCAGCCCAGAATCCGCATGGCGGGAATTTTCTTTCCGCATTCGGACACCAGCTCCCGGATGATCTCTATGATCTCATCAAAATGAACCTGGTAATCAGTTACCTCGGAAACACACTTGCTTTTTACCGCAAGGATTTCCGATGCCATGTTGGTAATGGCCACATTTACAACCGTGGAGCTGAAGTATACCGCAATAACATAGGACGCATCCGCATTAATTTGAAGCAGAATTGGTTTTTTCCCGCCCTGCTTGGTGGAACTTCCCCGTCCCACGTCTTCCACCCAGCCATTTAAACAGAGTTCATCCATAATGGCCGATACCGTCGATTTGCTCAGTCCCAGCTTCACCGATATATCCGCTCTGGAGAGAAGGGGATTATCCCTCAGCAAATTGAGTATGCTCAGTTTATTTGCGTTTTTTAAATCGTTATTCCTTAATATACTCATCCTCAGTCTTCCTTCTTATCGTACTTGCCCTGCCGCAGGCCGTTTAATCGCAGCCGTTCAAACGGTTACGTCTGATCACTCGTAATCCACATACTCGGCATGCATGCAGGTGAGTTTATTTACCTCGGCTCCGTCCGGTTTCGGGAGCCGGTGCATTACTTGAATTAATGGATCTTCAGTTTCTTCCATCCAGTTGTACAGCCGTTCTGAAAGATCACAGTAAACGTTCTGGTATTCCGGGTGGCTGACCAGGTTCTCCCGCTCCATGGGGTCCAGATAGAGATCAAACAGCATCTCCCGTTCCGTAGGCCGCTCCAGCCATCCTGCCTCCATCAAAAACCGCTTGCTCTTTCCGTTGTCTATGTTGGAAGGCACAACCCTGTTGTGGTAATCATATCTTCTGATCAGTTTGTACCGCTCCGTCCTGATACTGCGCATGGGTTCATAGGATGCATGATAGTTCACTTCTGAGAACACCTCATCCCGCACCTTTTTTGTTTCCCCGCTCATAAGCCCGGCAAAAGATACTCCCTGGAGCCATTCCGGCTTTTCAATATCACAGAGCTCACACAAAGTCGGGAAAATGTCCACGTGGGACACCAGGGAATCAATGGCCGTTCCAGCCGTCTTATTGCCCGGATACTTCATCATAAGGGCCACGCCGGTTCCTGTATCGTAAAGGTTGCATTTCATTCTCGGGAAAGCGATTCCGTGATCCGTTGTAAAGAATATGACCGTATCCTCTTCCAGCCCCGCTTCCTTCACGGCATTCAGCACAATGCCCACACAGCGGTCCGCGATGGAGGCGCTGGCGATATATCCGGCCATGTCCTCCCGGTTTTCTTTGGTATCGTAAAGCACAGCCGGGGGCGTGATGTAATCCTGCCGGATTCCCTTCCGGTCCGCCGGGAAATCCCGGTGGGTATTGATCATGCCAAAGGAAAGGAAGAAGTTCCCGTCCTTACCGGCCCGGCTCTTGATATATTCAGCCGTGAGCCCTGCGGATTCCAGGTCAAATGCCTCCGGGTCAGGCAGATACTGCCCTCTGTCCTCTGATTCTATTAAAACTTTATCATATCCAAGCTGGGCCCCGCATTCGCCTTCATGCTGGATTCCCGATAACACGGTCTCATAACCCTGTCTGCTCAGATAGGAAGCCATATGTCTGCTGTAGTCATTGAGGCCGAATCCCCTCTGGGCCAGCCCCATCATTCCATTCACATGAGGATAGGCTCCCGTCAGCATAGCCGCCCTGCTGGGCGAACAGGTAGGGCCTGCGCAATAGCAGTGCCTGAACAAGGTGGATTCCTTGGCAAATTCCATCAGATTGGGGGTTGGCACCAGATGCCCGTATGGCATCAGATACCTCCCGCTGTCATGGGTATGCATATATAATATATTCATTTTCATAGCTCCTCATTTTCATCATGTTTTGTGTTGGTCTATATAACAAACTGTTCCAGGTGGCGTTTCGACAGCAGAATGTGCTGGGCCATCTTATCCGGCTTCGACCACATGGGTCCATGAGGTTCTATAACAATATAATCATTATATCCAAAACCATAGAGCATAGCAATGATTTTGTTCCAAGCCAGATCGCCCATGCCCACCGGCGGCTCGATCTCATAATCCCCATTTCTCAGTATATCCTTGCAGTGGAAATGGACGATTCTGTCCCCAAAAGTCTTGATTATATCATAAGGATCAGCCCCCACATTGCGGATCAGCCCTACCGGATCGAATTTCAGGTTGATATCGGGCAGCGCCTCCACCACCCGGGCCAGAGCCTCTTTGCTGTCCGCAAAGCTGGGTTTGTGCCCCACATAATAAGCCAGGGTGAGGCCCAGATCAGCGGCCATGGAACTGTAAAACTCATGTTCCTTTAAAAATTCCTCAATATTCCGGTCCAGGTTCCCGTCCTCATAATTTCCCATATTCATAACCGCCATGGGCGCATGGACTGCGGCCGCTGTCTGTAAAAGCTCACAGTTCAATTTTCTCGCCTTAGCCCTTTCCTCCGGGTCTTTTGCCGTAGTATTGATATGGAACATGGACATGGCGCAGACCTTCACATTTCTGTCCTTCAATGCGGCCTTAATCTCATCCGGCTTAAATTCATAGTCCTTCTTATCCTGATAGACGATTTCGATTCCCTCTACGCCGATTGCGTCCGCAAATAAAGCCCATTTTTCCAGATTCTCTTCATATTTAACCAGAAAGCCTATTTTCATACTGTTTCCTCCCTGCTCTGATATTTCACCGGCGCCTCCCAGTCTCCGCTTTCCATGGATCTGCGGGCCGCCTCCACAACGCCCAGAACATCAAATCCATCCTCCGCTGTCAGGCTGTCATGGGTGCCGAAACGGACATCATCCACAAACAACTGGTGATGGCGCTGTCCGAAAAAGGTGTGCTCAGTCTCCGGTGTGCTCCAGGTTATCCCATTTTCAACCCCTTGATCCGCGATGCCCAGACAGAGCTTTTCTTCCATAAATGGATTCCTTATGTATAAGCTGCCCTTTCTGCCCGTGACTTCCACCTCGAAACGGTCCGTTTTGGAAATATGGGACCATAGGATTTCGTGGATCACCTGAGCGCCGCCTTCCAATTCATACATCAGCAGAGCCACGGTTTCATCGCCGTTTAAGTTGGCGGACCAGCCCCCTGTGTTGACCGATTTCCCTTCGGAATACAAGGTTTTCACTTTCACAATATCCTTATGGAACAGGGACCGGATCAGATCGATTCCATGTCCGCCGATATCCATGATACAGCCGCCGTAGCTGGCCGCGATGTTTTCCGCGTTCTTGGTGGAATTGCGCATCCGCACATACTGGATTTCCCCCAGTTCTCCGCTTTGGATGATCTCAGCCGCCTTCCTGCACTCATCGAAATAGCGGTGCATGTAGGATATGGTCATCGAAACGCCGGATTCCTTAACCGTATCGATGATTTTCTGGGCTTCCTCCAGGCTGTAGCTGATGGCCTTCTGCATGAAAATCTGCTTCTTCGCCCTGGCCGCCGCCATGCTGATTTCCGCATGGGTGTCTATTTTCGTCAAAATGACTACCGCATCCACGTCCGGGTCAGCCAAAACATCTTTATAATTATCCGTTACTTTTTTAAATCCATATTGATTCTTTACATCCTCCAGCCGTTCCAGATTTAAGTCGCATGCCATCTCAAATTCAACGCCCCCGCACTTTGAAAGCGCCGGAAGATGATATTCCCTGGCGATCATGCTGGCTGCGCCGATGACGCCCAATCTCACTTTTTCCATATGGTCAGCCCTCTCCTTTACCACCATTTGATTTTATCGGTTACATAGGTTCTCAGCTTTACAAAGTCAGGGGACGTAACATCTCTCGGCCTTGGAAGGTCTACGATGATCTCCTCCTTAACGCTGGTCGGTTTCTGGCTCAGCACAAGAATCCTGTCCGCCAGATAAACCGCTTCCTCCGTATTGTGGGTTATGAAAATGACCGTACTCTTCAGTTCCTTCCACAGCTTCATAACCTCGTCTTCCAGATAGAATCTGGTCTTAATATCCATCTGTCCGTAAGGTTCATCCATCAGAAGCAAATCCGGTTCCATGGCAAAGGCGCGGCCGATGACCACCTTCTGCTCCGTACTGGTGGAAAGCTGGCTGGGATAGGAATCCAGATTGTTGGTCAGTCCCATCAGCGCCGCAATTTCCTCCACCTTTTTATCGATCTTCTCTTTCGGCTGTTTTTTCAGTTTCATGGCGAATCCCAGATTCTCCCTGACTGTGAGCCAGGGACATGCCGTCGGCTCCTGGAATACAAAAGCAAGATTGTGCTTTTTGGGGTTAGCAGGCTCCCCGTCTACCAGAATTTCCCCTGAGGTAGGTTCAATCAGACAGGTGAGCAAATTGAGAAACGTAGTCTTTCCACATCCTGTAGGGCCGACCACACATACAAACTCGCCATCCTTAACATTAAAGCTGCAGTTCTTCAAAACTTCCAGAGAACCAAAGCTCTTATATAAATTTTTAACTACTACCTTATTTTTTTCGTTATCCATCTTATCCTTCCAAGCCCGGAGCGTTTTTTGCGTAGGTACGCGCTGAGAATTTCAGATTCTCAGCTGCGATTCGAATTTGTGGCTCCGACACAAATTCGGGTGTGAAATATAAGCCTTCAGGATTATGTTTCACACGCTCCCTCTGCCTGCATATCCATTATCGTTTAATATCCAGTTCCATCAATTCCGTGAGTTCCTCCCTCATCCGGAGGAATTCATCTGAAGTATAGCTTCTTGGGCGGCCCAGTTTTGACAGGTCAAATTCCGCTTTTACGGTTGCGGGCTGTTTGGAAAAAAGCACAATACGGTCCGCAAGGTAAAGCGCTTCTTCTATATTATTGGTAACGAACACGATGGTGCGCTTTTCCTGTTCCCATATTTTCAGGATCTCATCGTGCATGGAATACCGTGTCTGGGCATCCAGCTGGCCGAAGGGCTCATCCATCAAAAGGACTTCCGGTGAATTGGCATAGGCCCTGGCGATTCCAACACGCTGTTTCATACCGCCTGACAACTGGTGGGGATAGTGGTTTTCAAATCCCGTGAGGCCCACCAGCTTTATGTATTTCGCTGAAATCTCTTCCCTCTCCTTCTGAGGGATGTTGCTGTATTTCAGCCCTAACTGCACATTCTTGCTGACCGTCAGCCATGGGAGCAGCGCCAGCTTCTGGAAAACCATGGCAATGCGCTTATCGATCCCGGAGTGGGGCTGGCCGTTTAAATAAATCTCGCCAACCGTGGGTTTTTCCAGTCCGGCAAGCATATTCAGTATCACGCTCTTTCCGCACTGCCCCGGCCCCAGGAGGACCAGGAACTCATTGCGGTACACATCCAGAGAAACGTTATTCACAACGTTCAAAGCGGATTTTTTGGTGACAAATGATTTAGATATATTCCGTATGCTTAATGCAGATCCGTTCTCCATGGACTTAACTTCCTTTCTATAATGGTAAACAACGCGGAGGTCAGCGCTCCGATGATTCCTATAATCAGCATGGCCACCATGGTCAGCGCGATATCGCCGCCTTCCGAGCCCCTCATGATCAGCATTCCCAGCCCTGATTTGGCGGAAATCATCTCTGCTGCCAGCACTACGGCAAATGCCAGAGTCAGCGAAACCTTCAATCCGGCCATAATGGACGGAAGGGCCGACGGCATCACAATATCAAAAAGCAGCCTTGTTCCCCTGGCGCCGAAGACCTTGCCCACGGCGATGTTATCTTTTTGAGCCAGATTCACGCCTGAATATGTATTAACCACAATCGGTACAAGGGTTGCCAGAAATACCAGCATGATCTTAGGCGTTTCCCCGATGCCGAACCATACCGTAAGAAGCGGCACCCAGGCAAGAGGGGGAATGGGACGGATCAGTTCAAACAGAGGCTGCAGCACTGCCCGGGCCAGCCGGTTCCAGCCGATGAGCGTTCCGAATGGGATGCCCGCCAGGGCCGCGCACAACAGGCCGCCGAATACCCTTTTTAAACTGGCCAGCGTATGTCCCACCATAGTCACCGAACCGATGGGCTTATAAAATGATGTGATGAATTTGCTTCCCACCTGCCCCGGCGTGGGTAAAAATGCATTATTCCTTTTCGAAAACCAGGACCATACCAGGATCAGTGCAACGATCGACAATACCGATAATAAATAATTCAATAAATTCTTCTTAAATGTGTCCTTCCAGTTCACGCTATCTCCTCCATCTGAGCACATGGGATTCGGCTACGTCCAGAATCAGGTAGAGCAGATATCCGATAATCGCAATTACGAACATACCGCACAGGATCAGATCTACCATCATAAACTGCCTGCCCATCAAAATCATGTATCCCAATCCTTTGTTGGAAGCCATCATCTCCGCTGCAATCAGCGTCATCCATGAAATGCTGAGGGCTACCTTCCACCCTGCGAACACCATAGGCATGGCCGATGGAATCCCCACCTTAAAGAAAATCGTCCAGGTATTGGAACCGCAGGTCTTAGCCACATTGACCAGGGCCTGGTTTGTCAGCTTAATGCCTGTATAGGAGTTGATTACCATTGGCACAAATGCGGCCATAAAGATAATGGAAGACTTCGCAGCCAGACCAATTCCCAGCAAAAGGATCATGATAGGAATCCATCCCAGCGCGGGTATGGGCCTGATCAGGTTGAAAATGGGTTTCACAAAGTCATCAAAGGGTTTAAACCACCCCATCAGAAGCCCCAAAGGAGTTCCGATTACCAATGCCAGCAGAAATCCGGTCAGCGAAAGCTGAAGGCTGGAAATGGTGTGCTGGAAAAGGGTGGACCCGTCAGGCGACGTATCCCAAAGTTTCCTTATAAACAGTTCCACAACCTTGCTGGGCGCCGCAATATGGGTCGTCTGCACCCAGCCGAGCCTGACAGCCAGCTCCCATACTGTAAAAAACACAACCAGGCTCAACAGTGATAAGAGACGGTACTTGTTGGCCTCTCTCTTCATATCCTGCCGCTCTTTTAATACAGCGGCTTCTAAACTCATTTGATTCTCGTTCAACGTTATTCCTCCCGTACATCAGGACAAGGTATCATAAACAGCGGCAGGGCTTTTTTATTCAGCCGGAACGCCGTCGATGAATTTGTTTTCAAAAAGTTCCGAATTAATGATGCTGTCTAAATCCTGCTGGGTATAAATGCCCTGAGCAACCAAAAATTCCATAATATCTTTATACATAGCGGAAATCCTGCTGCTGCCGTCCGCTTCTTTCTTCATGTATTCCTGTGATTCCTTTACAGTGAGGAAAGGAACAAATTCCACAGACTTCTGGCAGTCTTCCATGCTCACGGTCACGCCGTTGTCGTTACACAGGTTATAAAAATACTCCACGGATTTTTCCGGATTCTCTCCGATCCAGGCCGCGGCCTTAAAGTACACTTCCACGATCTTCTGCACTGTCTCAGGTTTTTCTTTCACAGCTTTATCACTTGCATATAATACGGAAACCGCATCTCCACCCACTTCGCTGCAGACAGAAGCTCTGATCCATCCATTCCTTTCAGCGTCAAATGAAAGCGGCTGCCACTGTATGAGCGCATCTCCCTGACCTGCTTTAAACGCAGTGTTGGCAGCGCTGATCTGCATGTTCACGATATCCACATCTTTGCCGCTCATGCCGTATGCGTTCAGCGTCTTTTCTAACGCCCAGTGTCCCATAGAACTCAAAGGCCCCAGTACGGTGATTCCCTTCCAGTCTTCCGCCGTGCCGTACAATTCAGGATATTGTTCCACATGGCCCTTACCCGATTTGGCAATGGGAGAATCTTCTCTGACGAAGATATCCACGATCTGGCCATCCGGAATACCTGCGGCAACCACATGGAGATTCAGTTTCAGCATACCGGTCAGAGATGGAATGATTCCGCTTGAACCAACCATCCAGGCATCGGTGGCCAGCGCTTCCATGGCCGGCGGCGCACTGGTGTAAACCAGAAGTTCCGGATCTAACCCGGCCTCTTCAAACATGCCTTCCTGTTCCGCTACGTATATCGGAAGGCCGTTAGGCACTGTCAATACGCTTAACTGGACTTTTTCCAATTCTCCGGATGATTTTGCGTCTTTTCCGCCCCCTGCTGCAGAATCACTTCCTGAAGTCTTCGCTCCACACCCTGTTCCTAAACCAACCACCATCGTCACTGCCAAAACCGCTGCCATCAGCTTCAAACCCGTTTTCCTCATAATTCTTCTCCTTTTTAATTATTCTTCACAATATTAAACTTGCAAGTAAGTTAGTTTGTTCGAGCTCCTTATAAACATGATATTACAACATTACTAATTTGTCAACATGTTTTTTCAACTTTATTATTCAATTGCTACAGCAATACATTTTGAGCTTTTTCCCATTATGTAATAGTGCACAAACAGACATTCCATCCTCACCCCGCGATTCACAGCCAGGGCTTTTTTATTTCATAGGACGAACTGGCCTATGAAATAAAAAAGAATCCCGTTCACGGGATTCTCCGCCTACGGCGGGTCGCCTCAGCGGCATATTTCCTTTCCGCCGTAGTGCGTTCCTGCCCGGAGGGCTTTTTTATTTCATAGGACGACTTTCCTATGAAATAAAAAAATGTTTCCGAAATCTCCGGAAACATTTTCTCTTCTGTCTCTAATTCAATTATTTCTTCTCGCAAACTCATTGGCATATTTTAAAAACTTCGCCGAATCACTGAACATATGCTGGTTCTTCTTCCAGATCAGGCTGATTTCAATGCAGATTGGATCGTCCATACCGATCCCCACAATTTCCGGCACCGTACAGGCGATGTCACGGAACATGAAACCGGCCATAATCCCTTTGGCAATAAACTGTTTGATCGTATAAAACTGGCCTGAATAATGGAGGATGTTAGGCGACTTCCCGTAGGCGGCATATCGCATCTTTATCACTTCATTCTGATAGAAGCCGTCATTAAACATGATGAGAGGTTCGTCCTGTATCATAGGAACCGATACGGCCTTACATCCTGCAAGGGGATGGTCCCTGGAAACACAGAACACAGTTTCCGTCCGGGTCAGTTCCAGCATACAATATTCGTCGGTGGACAGATGGTTGCTGGGCACAATGGCAAAGTCCAGTTCATTCTGATCCAGCATTTCCAAAAGCCCCCTTGTGCCGCTTTCCAGGGAATTGAGCTGTATTTCAGGATACTGCTGCTTAAATCCGGTATACATATCGGGAAACAAAAAGGTGCCGATCATGGGCGGCACACCCAGGTTGATCCGGTTGCGCCGGTTTCCCATATCGCACATCATCTGGCTCAGGGCGTCCGCCTGGCCAACCAACTGTTCCGCCCTGTCCCACAGGTACTTTCCCTCCTGGGTCAGCACAAATCCCTTGTTCATCCGGTGCATCAAAGTCACGCCGAATTCTTCTTCCAGCTCTTTCACCGCCGCCGATACCGACGGCTGGGAGATATGCAGTTCCCGGGCCGCCTTCGTAATATTGTTGAATTTACAGGCGGCGATAAAATACCGCAGCTGATTCAGTTTCATCCCTCGTCCCTCACTTCATCTGCATAGTCACTTTCCGGTACTGTTCAGGAGTGATTCCCTCAATCTTTTTAAACAGCTTGGAAAAATAGGTGCTGTTTTCGAATCCCAGGATATCCGATACCTGATAAACCAGCATCCCCTCTGTAAGCATCTTCTTTCCCGCCTCCACCTTTTTCCGGTTCACATAAGGAATGAAATTCTCACCCATGGACTTCTTGAAATAAGAGCTCAGGTAGGGTTCGGACACTCCGATATGGCGGGCCGCTTCATTTAATTGTATCACGGAAGTCAGATTGTCGTCTATATACTGGAGCACCTGTTTGATCAGATCCGAATCCGGGCTTTTCTGCCGGGGCGCAAAGGCCCGGACAAATTCTTCGGCAAACAGGAAGAACCACTCCTTCATATCCTCAAAGTTGGTGATATGGACAATCTGCTGGTAATGCTTATAGCTGCCGAATACCACCAGTTCTTCCACCGCCCCTCCCAGTTGGGAAGCCCGTTCTGAAAAGCGGCTCAGAATTTCGATCATCAGCTTTTTCACCAGGTTCACGGACAGATATCTGCATCCTGAAATCTGGTCAAACAGGTGTTCCAGAATATCCATGATTTCCGCCGAAGAAATCGCCGCCAGCGCTTTATCAATCTGCTCATAAAACCGGTTCACATCAAATGGATAGGCCGTCTGGATTTCCACCGGCTGTCCGATCTCCACAATCCGTTCCGGCCCTCCGTAAAAACCGATAATTTCTATGGTATTCACCATTTTTAGGAAAAAATGTTCCGGCATCCGGGATACGTCGTATTCCGTGATTCCCGCATAGCATTCCGACGTGATGAAATGGCGGATCTGCTTTAACAGGGCCTCGGCTTCACTTCGCTTCACGCCCTTTTCCTTTCTCAATAGCAGAATCTTTCCTTCAAAGATCTTGATATCAATCTCTTTTCCCAGTCCATGGTAGAACTGGCTGCAGATCGTCTCCACGATCTTCAAATCCGCCATCTCATCCGTATGTTTCCAAAGCATGCACAGGCAGATACATGTTCCGCTCTCAAACCCTTTGGGCACCTCCTGCACTTCCATTTTCAGCTCCCGCCTCTCCTGGGCAGCCGACTTCCTCTCCTTCATGGTCAGCCGCATCTGGGGATTATCCATGATATTGGACAGGGTATTGGTCAGTTCCTCCTTGCTGAGGCCGAATTTTCTCACATAATCGAGAGCGCCCAGCTTCATGGCCATCTTAACCGTGTCAAAATCATCATAACAGCTGATCACAATCGTCTTGATCTCAAGTTTTTCATCCTTGATGATTTTAAGCAGTTCCAGACCGGAAATAACCGGTATGTTGATATCCAAAAGCAGTAAATCCGGATGATACTGCCGGATCCGGTCCAGGGCCTCCTGCCCATCCTTGGCGTCTTCCAAAAGCACGAATCCCATCTTTTCCCATTCCACAAGAGAATGAAGTCCGGCCCGGGCCAGAAGTTCATCCTCAACGATCAATGTCCGAATCATTGGTGCATCCATTTTTAGTCTCTCCTTTCATGATCTTAGGAATTTTAAGCGTAATCCGGAATCCGATCTCCACCGACGGGTCGATTTCCAGTCCGTACTCCTCCCCGAACAGAGCCTGAACCCGTTTGTGGATGTTGGACAGGCCGATGCCGGTAATCTTGTATTTCTTGGGAACCTGATCCGCCGTCAAAAGGGTATCCGGCGCCTTTTGATCCGCCCCTCTTCCATTATCCGTAAGCGTCAGTTCAATATGGTCTTCCACCTGTTCCACCCTTAAAACGATCAGCCCGTCCTCCACATGGGTCATGCCGTGAAGGAACGAATTTTCAACCAGGGGCTGGAGGCAGAACCTGGGAATCAGGCACTCTTCCAAGCCATCCTGAACCGTATAGAAAAAGCTGACTCTATCGCCGAACCTCACCTTCATAATCTTAACGTAGGCGTCCAGCACCACCATGGACTGTCCGATGGTGCCCAGTTCACTGCTGTGGTCATAGGTTTCGTATAAAAGCACGCTCAAATCCGACAGCATGTCCGAAACTTCCTTATCGTCATTGAGAGCCGCCTTCCACTGAATCGCATTCAGGGTGTTAAACAGGAAATGAGGGTTGATCTGGGCCTGAAGGGCCTCATAATAAGCCTTTTCCTTCTGCTCCGTCTCCTCCCGCACATCCTCGATCAGCCGCTGAATCCTTTCCCGGGCCCTTCGGAAACTGTTTTCCAGCTCCTGGATTTCACGGAAACCGTGTTTTCCTTCCTTTAACTGGGAACCGCTCTGTTCGATGTACTGCATGTTTTTAACCAGATTGTTGATGGGTTCCGTGATAAAATTGGAAACCTTGATCACGCTGGCCATGATTGCAATGGTGATGGCCGCCATGAAATAAAGCATGATTCTGCTGATCTTCATAGGCCGTTCAAAAATCAGGCCGTAATCGCCCATATACAGAAGAATCGCATCGTTGGAGCTCAAACGGGTGGACATGCAGTAGCTGCCGCTCCCACACCTGGTCCCCAAAAATTCATCCGTTTTCAGGGCGGAAAGGTTCAAATCCTTCAGCATTTTACCCGCCATCTCCGCCTCTTCCTGGCTGTCCACTCCGGATAGAATCCTCCCCTTGTCAGACATCATGTCCATGCTTCCTTTGCGGAAGGCCTGCTCCTTTACATCGTCCCAAAACACATTCTGGGGAATCCGCACCAGTAATAAACCCAGATTCTGGCCCTTATATTTCTGGACGATTCTGGCAAAAGTAAAACATTCCTGGTTTCCTCCCAATACCCTGTTTACAAACCGGTTGATCCCCATATCCCAATAGGGAAACTGACCGTGTTCCAGAGCAGCTTGATACCACTCCGAATCACGGTAATCATCCGGCGCCTCATAGGATGCATTAGAGCTCAAAACCTTTCCATTATTGGTAAGAAGCAGCACTTCTCCCGAGAATCCGGCCAGAACGCTGACCTGGTCTTTCTGAAGCACACCGATCAGCTGGGTTTGTGCTTTATTCCTCATATAGGCATTCTCCCCTTCATACATGGTTCTTAAAAGGGAAAGGTTGTTGTCATCTGTTATAAATGCGCTGCTGGAAAAATTAGCGATTTCGATCACATTGTCGATCTTATCCGCTTTCTGCTGGAACATCATCTGATAGGATTCCCTGATGTTGGAAGACATATTTTTCTGAAGAAGCACAGAAAGGATAATCAGAGCGATGAACAAGGGCATAAGCACATACAATACAATCATCATAATCATATTGGATTTAATACTTAATTTCGATACCTCGTTTTTCATTCTGATTATCCTTTTCTTTCTATCCTTGTAACAGTTCAGACAGCTCTGAACTGTTACTTATCCTTTTACCGCACCGGCAGAAAGTCCGCCCACCAGATTATCCTGAACCATCACGAAAAAGATCAGTACAGGAATCAGGCTGAGCACAACAGAAGCCATCAAAGGCCCCCACTCCGTAGAATACTCGCCTACATAATCGCGGATACCGACCTGAATCGTCTTCTTTAATGTGGAGTTGATAAATGTATTGGCATACATGAACTCATCCCAGGAAAGAAGGAAACAATAAAGGCTGGTAGCCGATATGCCAGGTTTGGCAATCGGGAAAATTACTTTTGTGAAAGAGTTAAACCGGTTGCATCCGTCAATCAATGCGGATTCTTCAATTTCCCATGGAATCTGGGTGAAGAAGGTGCACATATTCCACACTGCAAACGGAAGTGCAAAGGAACAGTTGATGATGATAAGACCCAGGTGTGAATCGATGAGTCCCATGTTTTTCATGATAACATAGTAGGGAATCGAAAGCAATACGCCCGGAAACATTTTCGTAAACAGGATTCCCAGTTTCATCTGAAGGGAGCCGAAGATTTTATACCGGCAGAATCCGTAAGCCGCTGCGATAGAAAGAAGCATACAGATACCGGTTACGATCACGGAAATATAGGCGCTGTTCCAAAAATATCTTACAAAATTGGAATGGAACAATACTTGTTTGAAGTTGTCAAATGTAATGTAAGTCGGTATGATCTGGCTGACGTCGTAGATCTGCTCGGATGATTTCACTGAGGTAAAAAGTACCCAGAGAAAAGGAGCCGCTGCCACTGCCACTATGATCACTGCCAAGATATATAATATTGTTAAATCTAATTTAGTTCTTTTCATAGTTTCACTCCTTATTCTAAGCCCTAATCTTCTTTGTCCGCGCCGATCATTTTCACATAAATGACGGTCAAAATTGCGATTACAATGAATATGACTACGGAAACCGCCGCCGCATATCCGAATTTATGATCCACAAAGGCCTGGCGGTAAGCGAAGGTATACATGATTTCCGTGCTGCCTAACGGCCCGCCCTGAGTCAGAAGCCAGATGGCGTTGAAGTTATTAAAAATGGAAATGGCATTGAGAATAACCGCCACTGCCATAGGTTCTTTGATATTGGGCATTGTGATGTATAGAAATCTCTTGAGTTTCCCCGCCCCGTCGATGCTGGCGCTTTCATACATATCATGGGATACCCCCTGAAGGGCTGCCAGTATGAATATCATCAGAAATGGCGTGCTCTTCCAGATATTTGCCACAATGACCGACGGCATGGCTGTGCTCACATTGCCAAGCCAGGCGATAGGCTTTTCAATAATGCCAAGATTCAGCAGGATAACATTAAAAATACCAATTTTTGTGTCATATAACGCGCTGAAAGTCAGTGCACTGATGGCTGCCGGTATAGCCCATGGCAGCAGAGCCACAGTTCTGAAAATAGCTCTCCCTTTCAGTTTTTCATTTAGTACAAGAGCCACAATAAGGGCAAAGCTGACCTGAGCCACCAAGTTTACCAGCGTCCATATAATAGAATTGCTTACCGACTGGCGGTATTTTGCATTGGAAAACACCACCGCGTAATTCTTCAAACCTGCAAATGTGCCGAACATAGGATCGTTGGCCCGGGTCATATCATAGTTCAAAAAGCTGATAAAAATACCGCGAAGCAGCGGATAGACACTTAACGCTATTATTGCAATCACAGCAGGAGCAATCAGCAGATACCCGTTCAGATTGTGTCTGACCGTGTATTCTTTTGGCAAAGTATTTTTCTTATTTTTCATCGACACCCCTCTTTTCAGAGAGGCTGCCATCAGATCCATCCGGTATCTGCAGCAGCCCCCACTTTCAATACTCATTCAATTAGTTGTAATTTTCCTCGATAAATGTATTGAGTTCTGTTTCCAATTCAGCCAGGGCTTCATCCGGAGTCATCATATCAAAGAATACCTTCTTAAATGCATCAACCACTTTTTCATCTACGGAAGCTGCGTTTACGACGCGAGGTCTTGGTACGGTTATCTCTGCTTCATCGATAAATACCTGATAATCCGGGTTAATTTCCAGAATTGGTGCATAATCAACATCCGTTCTTCCAGGAATACGTCCCTGCTCTGTCAGAACGAAATCACCGTCTTTGCTGGTTAAGTACTGTACAAATGCCCACGCAGCATCCTGAGCTTTGCTGTTGGAATTGATTGCCAGGTTATATCCGCCTAAGCAAACCGCTTCTTTTTTGCCTTTTGGCATCGGCACCAGACCAAACTGAAGATCCGGGTTTCCGTTTGCAATATTCTTATAAGCCCAGTCACCGCAGATGAAGAATAAGCAATTGCCCTGTACGAATGGTGTGTAAGCTTTATCCCAGCTTGTAGCCTCCTTCATGCTCTCCGGAAACGCTTTATATTTGGTATGTAATCCTGCATAGAAGTTAAATGCTTCTTTGCCGCTTTCATTATTTACGGTTACTACCGGCCTGTCTCCGGTTGTATCGATTACAGGGTTGTCATTCTGGAAGAAGAAGTTAAAGATTGCATATCCGTCCAGTCTGGTAGCCAGGCCTTCGTATCCTTTTTCAGTTGCTTTCTTGATGCAGTCTTCCAATTCCTCCCAAGTTGTTGGAGGATTGGCTACTCCGATATCTTCAAGAATTGTCTTGTTATAATAAAGGCCAGTGTTATTAAAATACCAAGGTACGGAATAATACTGCCCCTGATACATTCCGGAATCCAAAGGTCCCTGGAGATAATCGTTGCCGCTGGCTGCAATCTTATCATCAAGAGGAATGATCAGGCCCATAGCCGCCAAGTCAATCGGCCATCCCGCATTATCCAAAGCAACTACGTCAGGACCTGCTCCTGCCATAGCGGATGTGGTGTACTTGGAGATCAGTTCGCTTCCACTAAGTCCTTCAATTGTCACCTTTACATTGGGATTCAGTTTCATGAATTCATCGGCTGCCTTGTTAATAGCCGGTTCATTGGAGTTCGTAAATGCATTGTTAACCAAAACGGTAATGTCTCCGGACAAATCCGATGCCGCCGCGGCCTGGCTTGTCTCAGCGGATGATCCTGCCGCCGTTGTCTCCGCCGCTGCTGTTGTCGCTGCGGCCGCTGTTGTCGCCGCCGGAGCTGCTGTCGTATTATCTGCGGGTTTATTACCGCCTCCGCATCCTGCCAAACTTCCTGCTGCCAGAACAGCCGCCATTGTTAAAGCTAAAGTCTTTCTCATAACTTACCTCCTTGTTTTTTCCTGTTGTTTAAACTGTCTTTATTATATTTGGTTATTTAGCATAACTCAATGACCTATATTTTCCAATTTATCGTCAATTTAGTTTAAAAATATATCGCAATTTTTTTATCGATTTGGATATTTGCACAATTTTAATCTATTTTTCTTGTGCACATTAAAAATGTGCAGACTTTTAATAAAAATGGATAAAAAAGAACCGGCACTATGATCAAATTTAATCTCTTAAAAATTTGATCATAGTGCCGGCACCTCTCTGCTCCCATCAGCAGACTAGTATTTCCACCAACGCATTCAGTACGGATGTCTCCAGGTTCATGGCAGATATGGAAGAAAGCACTGATACAGGATCATCGGCTGAAACAAAATACTGGTACAAATCTCTCTTTAAATTATTTTCAATCTGCATCTGATCCAGCAGTTCGAAGGCCCTTTCCTTTAAATCATGGTTGTCATATACCAGATTTTCTCCCTTCAGCACAACCCGGAGTTCCTGCCCTGCCAACGCTTTCGGGAATGTGAGAACCATGCTTCTCGTCTCCGCGCAATAGGACTTTTCACACGGAATATTGGTTTCAATATCAGAAATCTGGTTGAAACCTCTGAAAATCAGCTTCCAGCCCCTGTTTTCAGGCAGCACGGACAGATCTCCTTCCGGTTTCAGGCAGAATTCAGCCCAGCCATCCGCCCAGTCCAGATTCATCCTGGTAAATGCGCATTTACCGTTTAAATATTCCTGGCCGTCGCCTTCGTCCTCAAACAGATCGAAGCTTCCGCAGGCGCCCGGGAAGATCACCACTTCCATATCTTCTGAATTATCCAGGCTGTTTTCTCCCTGTATATGGGCTGCCATCGGCACGATTCCGCCGGCCCGTCCCAGCACAGGCTCTTTGTCAATGGTGCGGTTTAAAACCACCCGTTTTCCATTTGCGCCGCCGTGATAAACAAAACCTGTATACAGATCCGTCCAAAGCCCTGCCGGAATCCAGGCTTCCACAGAAGCCATGGAGGTGTCTTTGTGGGTCGGGCTGGTGATCGGGCATACCATCAACTCGCTGCCGAAGAAATACTGGTTTTTATATACATAAGTCTCTTCTGCGTCGGGATAGTAATAATAGGTCGGTATGATCACCGGTACCAGATCATTGTGACATCTGTAATTCATGGTATAGAGATAAGGAACCAGTTGGTGGCGCTGTTTTAAAATGTCCACCATGATGCCGCAGTATGGCTCCGGATATCTCCAAGGCTCTTTGCCGCAGAACGGGTTGCAGTTGCTGTGCAGACGGTTGATAGGCGAAAAGATGCCAAACTGCATCCAGCGGACTACCAGTTCATTGTCTTTATATCCGCCCATGTGGCCGCCGATATCATGGCTCCACCAGGTATATCCCACGTTGGACGCGGTTGCCGTAAAATAAGGCTGGAATTCCAGGGATTTCCAGGTCACCACCGCGTCTCCTGAAAATCCGATGGGATATCTGTGGCTTCCCAGTCCGCCGTACCGGGACAGCAAAACTCCCCTCTTCCCATCTCTCGTCAAATCCAGCACGTGATAGTGGTTTAACATCCAAAGGGGGTCCAGCCCCTCCACCGCGCAGTTTTTCCCCTGCTGCCAGTCCATCCACCAGAAATCCACGCCCATTTCTTCATTGGGATGATGGAGGTATTTAAAATAAGCCTCTAAAAATTCGATGCTGGTCACATCAAAATGCACCGGGTCTTTGTTCTCAATATTCACGCCCAATTCTTTTGCCATATCTTCATAGGCGTCTTCAAAAGGCATTACCCCGTCCGCCGGATGGAGATTTAACGTGATTTTATAATTATGTTCATGGAGCCAGTCCATAAAACGCTTGGGATCCGGAAAGAAATCCTTATTCCAGGTATATCCGGTCCATCCGCGCCCGTATTCCTCCGGCACGTCCACAATATGCCAGTCCATATCCATGACCACAACAGAGAACGGCACGTCCATGGATTCAAACCGGTTAAGAAGTTCCATGTAGCTCTGCTCCGTATACTTCCAATAGCGGCTCCACCAGTTGCCCAGCACATATTTCGGCAGCATGGGCACTGCGCCGGACAGCTTATAAAAATCATGAATGGCTTTAAAATAGTTCCGTCCATACCCTAAATAATAATAGTCCACAACTCCCTTTTTCCTGGGATGCACCCAGCCGTCCTGATCGATGATCAGGGATTCGCTGTCATCAAAAAATGTCCTTCCACTGGTGTCTAAAAGTCCGAAATCCAGCTTTGTAGGCCCGTCGATCCGGTCCAAGGTCCTGGCCGTGCCTTTTAAGTTGTGTTCTCTTGGCGGATTCCCATATTCCGTCGCCCCGAACAGCCACCGGCCTCCGTAGTTGGTATAAGCGCATTTCACGTCAATATACAGGTTATTGGGTGTGAATTCCTTCTTATTATATACCAGATGAAACGCCTTAGTGGAAATCTCCAGACGGTCTTCTACATCAGTCACCGTGAATTCCGGCTTGTCAAAATTCCGGTTCCACACAATCTGGGTCGGAGCGTCCTCAAATACTCCGTCCTCCGAATACTCCATACGCACCATCTCCGGCGTGAGTATGGTAAAACGGTAATGGTCTCCCTGTACCACGCACTCCGGGTTACAGCTTCCGTCCAGATCTAAACGGAATTGTCTGCTTAATTCAGCCATAATCTTGTTCCTGCCTTTCTAATTTTTCGTCGAATCCCTGATTATCAGTTTCGTTCCCACCAGAACCTGTTCCAGAGAATCGGGATCATTTTTCTTCTTTTCTATCATTTTTAAAATCTCTTCCACCAGTTTGGGAATGTTCTGTTCTATGCAGCTCAGAGGAAGGATACAGACCTCCGGCGGCAGAATGTTGTCAAAGCAGATCAGGGAAACATCTTCCGGAACCTCTTTTCCCGCCTCTTTTAACGCCTGGTAAACCCCAAACATGGAGTAGGCGTCTCCTGCCATGGCCGCGTCAAATTCATATCCCTGTTCCATAACTTCCCTGCACCGTTTGTAACAGCTCTGATAAGTGCTCAGTTCCATCTCATAATAATGTTCCGGGCCGAATGCGGCTCCGTACTTTTCTAACGTATCCCTCAGCCCCCTGATTTTAAGCTCGTTGCTGACGATATCCTTAGGGCCTCCGAAATACGCAAATCTGCGCGCCCCCCGGTCCGCCAGGTAGGCCGCCGCTTCGCATATGGCGCTGTAGATGTCGGAATTGACGGAAGCCGCCTCCACGTCCCGGTATCTGGTCCCTATAAAAAAGTATGGAATGCGGTTTTTATCCAAAAGCTTTAAATACTCCGGATTGGGATTATTCCTTATCATGGGATAAATGACCGCGCATTCCACCCGGAATGAAATGAACTGTTCGATCATCTCTTTCTCATATTCCCGGTTGTCTCCCGTGGTGGCCAGGATCATCTTATATCCGGCCGCTTTCAGGGCGGCTTCGATCTCCTGCACCAGACTGCTGTAGAAAACGTTGATGATGTTGGGCATCAGAACGCCGATCAGCCTGCTGCTCTGCCCCGCCAGGCTTCTGGCGTTGACGCTGGGATAGTAGCCCATCTCCCTTGCCAAAGCCTCCACCTTTTTCCTGGTTTCTTCATTCACTCCCGGCCTGTGGTTAATGGCTAATGATGCCGTCCCTTCCGAAACACCTGCCGCTTTTGCGATATCCTTTAACGTCACTCCCATACTGTCTGCTCCTGTCTCTATGCCAAACGGTACACTCTGGCCTCATAGGGTAAAAGCCGGTCTGTCACCTGATTCTCATAATTGGACAAAAGGAGGCTGCCGTCCTTCACGAGCCCGGATAGCTCCGCCCTTCTCTCCCGTTCTGAGTAGTTCACAGCCACCAGCCATTTTTCCCCTTCATAGGTTCTGGTATAAATGATCAGATCCGGGTCGTCCTGATTCATCTGTTCATAGGTTCCATATACCATAACCGGGTGCTTTTTCCTCATGGAGGTCAGAATCTTATAGTAGTTCAGCACTGATTTTTCATTTTTTTCTTCATATTCGGCGTTGATCTCCGTGTATCTGGGGTTCAAATGCATCCAGGGGGTGCCTTCTGTAAATCCAGCTTCCCGGCCGGAAGTCCACTGCATGGGCGTTCTGGCATTGTCCCTACTCATCATTTTCAGAGAATCCAGGGCTTCCTTGGGATCTTTTCCGCTTTCCACCATGGTCTCATATTTCCCCACCGTATATTTCTCATTATAATACTCAATGGAAGGAAAATCTACATTGGTCATACCCAGCTCCTCGCCCTGGTAGATATAAACAGTTCCCGGGTGGGTGTGCAGTAGGGTTGCCAGCATGGTGGCGGATTCATAACGGTAAACGGTGTCATTTCCAAATCTGGAAACCTGTCTGGGGGTGTCGTGGTTGCTCAGATACTGGGTGATCCAGCCCTTCTGCTCCACCACGTGATACCATCTTCTCTGCACCTCTTTATAACCCAGGGTATCCACCAGAACAGGGTTCTTAGCGATTTCAAAATGGAATACCATGTCGATCTCTTCATGTTCTTCTTTCACATAATCGATGGCGATGGCCGCGTCCACATTCCCGGTCTCTCCCACAACCATGATATCGTACTTACTGAACACTCTCTGATTCAGTTCGTGAAGCAGTTCATGGATTCCCGGCTGGTTGGCGCACATGGTCCGGTCCACCACATATCCATATACTCCTACCGGAGGAGTGGGCGGATTGGGGGAATCCGGCAGGCCTTTGGGCTTGACCAGGCGGTTGACGGCGTCCATCCGGAATCCGTCCACTCCCAGGTCCAGCCACCAGCGCATCATTTTGCACATGTCTTCCTTTAAGTCTTCATTGTCCCAGTTTAAATCCGGCATCTTTTTGGAATAATTGTGGAGATAGTATTCACCGGTGGTTTCGTCGTATTCCCAGGCCGAACCTCTTCCCTCATAGAAGTAATTCCCCCAGTTGTTGGGCTCTTTTCCGTCCTTTCCTTCTCTCCATATGTAATAATCCCGGTAAGGGCTGTCTTTCGAAGACTTGGAATCCACAAACCACTGGTGTTCATCCGATGTGTGGTTCAGCACCATGTCCATGATCAGCTTCATTCCCCGCTTATGCACTCCGTCCAAAAGCTGTTTAAAATCCTCCATCGTTCCGTACCGTTCATCAATGCTTTGGTAATCGGAAATATCATATCCATTATCCACGTCCGGTGATTTATAAATGGGATTGAGCCAGATCACATCCACTCCAAGGTCCTTAATGTAATCCAGCTTCCGGATAATCCCCTGAAGATCACCGATTCCATCGCCGTTCGTATCCAGAAAGCTTTTTGTGTAAATCTGGTAAACAACCGCTTCCTTCCACCATTTCTTCATTCGCGTCCTCCTTTTTAAAGCGCTTTAAATACTTGTTGGTTATATATTATCACTTTTTAAAGCGCTTTACAATACTTAAATATTAGTAAATATATACAATTATTTTTGTTGTAAAATCACAAACTTCCAATAAATAAAAAAAGTTTTCCTCCACCGCCTTCTGAATCAGTTACAGGTTCACAATAAAAATAGTATTTTTTTACAAACTTGAAACTAAAGTCTGGTATTTTTTCCATATTATGCTAGAATAATATTGTAATTTATCGTATTTATACGATAAATACGACCAGAAACCTTAAAAAAGAATAAGATAAGGTTCTGTTAATTTTTATACTACATTAGGAGGGTTATAGTATGAAACACGAAAGTAAAAACAGACGGAAACACCGCCGGGCCATTTCGCTGCTGCTATGTACTTCCCTGCTGTTTTCACAAGCGGGATTTGCATCATATGGCGATGAGATTACGGAAATTGTAGAGGAAGATCCGCTGGAACATGTTCACACCGAGGATTGCTACACCGGAAATTTAATCTGTGGCTACGATCAGATCACAGTCGCTACCGGAAGCGATGCGGGTCACGTTCATACCGATGATTGTTATGAACTGTCCTGCGGGTATGAACAGTTTGAAGATGAAGAAGAATTGGAAAATGATCTGCCGGATGATGAATCTGACGACCTTTTGGAAGACGTTCTGCCAGAAGACGAAATTGTGAGTGATGATCTTCTAAATGATGATCTTTTGGAAAATGATCTGACCGAAGATAAATTGAATCCTGATAACCTAACAGAAACTATTGCTGAAAAAGAGACACAGACGAAAATAGAAAAATCAATCCTGATTACGGAATTCAAAGAACTGGATGAGGATGTACAATATCGCAATGTCGAGACATGGACAGGCGTGGATGAACTGAATCTCCCTGAAAGCCTGGAGGCCATGGCATCCTTCTCAGATGAGGAACCGGAACCTGTTGTGATTAATGGTATCACCTGGGAACTGGACGGAGATAACGGTGAACTGGCTGGCGGTGAGGGAGAAATTAATGGTTCGTTTACATTTACTGCGGTTCTGCCAGGACATTATTTAATTGATTCAGGGGTTGAAGCGCCGGAAATTTATGTGCAGGTGGGAAGTCGGCAGGTATTTGATATTTCTGACTATGATGCCAATGACATAAGTGCCTTTCTGAAACTATTGGAAGATTTTCCTGTATTAGAAGAAGGCATTGATAAAAATGACCCTATTACGTGGATTGGATCTGGTTCAAGAGGGATTGTAGAATGGGCGCCCGGTTATCCTCATTTCCTCAAAGCATTAAACATAGATAGAAAAGGCCTGGAAGGGCAATTAGATGTGAGAGCCTTTAAACATCTACAATACCTTAGGTGCTCTGACAATCATTTGACTGAAATTATAGTAGATAACGACTGTATTGATATAATTTCATGTTCTGGAAACAACATTTCTGCTTTGAATCTTTCAGACCAAGCATATCAATCATTAAAGACACTGACTTGTAACCATAATCTGCTGGAACGCCTGGATGTTAGCAAATCAACTTCTTTGAGGGAATTAAACTGTTCTAATAATTATCTGACATCTTTATCTGTGAATTCAGGTATTAATGAACTGAACTGCTCATTTAATGAATTGACCGCATTAGATGTGAACAATTGTTCTTACCTAAAAAAGCTCTCTTGTAACGATAACAAACTTGAGACTCTCACTTTAGTTTCAAGCAGATTCCCAAATGCATTAAAAATTTTAAAGTGTGACAAAAATAAGCTAACTTCATTAGACCTGACAAAACTAACAAATCTGGGTACTTTCACTTGTGAAGGAAACCCTTTAAGCAGTCTTACATTGCCAAACGAAATCACAATTACTAACGCCCCCGTTGATAATGGAATTTCAAAAATTACTGACATAGGAAATGCAAGTTCCCAATGCAGCATAACATTAAAAGCCGAACCAAATAATAACTACAAATTCTCCGCATGGAACTGTAGTGCTTTATCAAACCAAGATAAAACTTCAAATCCGATTACTTTTACTCCTACTTCCGCCACTGAGATATCAGCCGTTTTTGTTGAGGATAACCCACTTCAAGATGTGAAGAATAAAATTGAAGGCCATACTTCTTATACGGCTACCCAATCAGAAGTGAATACCCAAGATGCCGTTAAAACTTGGCTTTCAGAGCAGATTAACGCAATTGAAGGTATGGATGATACCGGAATAACAATTACCGCTGATAGCATCATCATCAACAGCTTTACCTCTGCAATAGCCGGAAATGCGGATAACGCGAACGGAATTAACGGTAGTTTTTCATTTACTGTCACTCTGACATATAATGGAACCACCGATGCTACCAAAAAAATTGACGGAGTTATCACTGCCGCTGCTTACAGCAATCAGACCAATACAGAACTTGTTGCTGCCGCAAAATCCATTATAGAAGGAACTGCCTATTCCGTATCCCAGGCAGATGCCAACACACAGACAGACGTAAAAACCTGGCTTGTACAAACAATTAACTCATTGCCCGGCTACAGTGATACCGGAATTGCCATAACTGCCGACAACATTGACATTTCCTCTTTTAACGCCGCCACAGCAGGTGATGAGGACAATCATAATGGATCAAACGGAACCTTTACTTTCCAGGTAACACTGCAAAAAGGTGCGGCACAGGATGCAACAGCCGCCATCACTGGTACAATTGCCGCCCAGCAATACGTTCCATCCGAAAACCCGGACGATAATAAACCAGACGACAACAAACCAGATAACAAGCCGGATGACAACAAACCGGACAATAACAAACCAGACGACAACAAGCCGGATGACAACAAGCCGGACGATAACAAACCAGATAACAACAAACCAGATAACAACAAACCGGATAACAACAAACCCATCCCCGACAATTCCGGCTCCTCAACCGACAACAGTTATTACGACAGCGATGATTCAGACAGCGACAGTTATTACGACACCCCTTCTCTTACAGCAGAATCAACGCCTGTAACTGCTGAAATCATTGTGGGACAACCGGATAACTACGGAAATACCGTCATTACAGCCGGTCAAATCAAAGATGCGCTGAACGCCGCCAGACGGGAAGCCCGTCAAAAGAAAACACTTAACAGCGGGGTTTCCGTCACCGTCAGGTTCCCGGAAGGCATTACCCAGGCATCCATTGATCCAGACGGATTAAGCCACTTATCCGCCTCAGATGTTGCATCCGTTTGTTTTGATTACAAAGGTGTTTCTTTCACATTTTACCAGGACACCATCACTGCTATGAACGGACTTGCAGCCGATTCCATTATATTTGCGGCAAAACCAGTTTCCGGCCTGACCGGTGAATCGCTCACCGCAATCAGTACTTATCCGGTATACGAACTGAGCGCAGCCTATATGAAAAATGGGGTTTTGATGCCGCTGACCACGGTTGGTTCCGTCAACGCTGCCATTGCCTATACACCGGGCGCGTCAGAGGATATCAACGCTTTATACGCCGTATCTGTAGACAGCTCAGGAAACGTACACAGGATTCCTGATTCTAAGTACAATCCGGCAAATTCGGCCGTATGCTTTACTGTCAACAATTTTTCGACAATCGGTATCAGCAGCATAAAATAGCTGTTCCATTCATGCACAGAGCGCCGGTTCCACCAAAATGGAACCGGCGCTCTGCAGCCTTTTATTCGTTTAACCACTGTGTCCCCGAGAACTCCAGCAGCCATTCTTCCATCTGAGCAACGACCTCAGCCTTTTTCCGTGTTTCCAACTGACGCAAAGGATTTTCCCAGTCCCCATCCTTAACCACTACCAGCCGGAAATATCCGTCCGGATCTCCATCCGGATACCAGCCCAAATCAAGTCCGACTTCATGCTCATATACCTTATGATCTTTCTTTCTCGTCCGGCGGTTCCGGATATAAAGAATATCCTGTACAAACTGAAAATTCCATATTTCATCTGCTGTTTTCGGTACGTCGTCCGGTTCCAGTTCCGTCAAATTGTTAAATAAAACTTCCCAACCGCTTGGGATTCTGATAGGTTGTAATTCCATTGGTATCCTCCGATTTTAATAGGTCTTATTTTACCAAAAACTCTCCGTTACTCCAAATATTCCGGTCCGAAACTTTCCGGCAAAAGCTGTTCCAGCGTATACACCTTATAGTCCTCCGGCGACTTGGGAAGAATGATTTTAAATGTTTCCGGATTACAGAATTCCCTCATCACCTGGCGGCATACCCCACATGGAGCACAATATCCGCTGATAATTCCATCCCGTCCGCCGCAGATTACAATGGCGTCAAAGCTGCGTTTTCCGTCCTTGACAGCATGAAAAAATGCAGTCCTCTCCGCGCAGACAGTGGCGGAATACGAGGCGTTTTCAATGTTGTTCCCAATATATACGGTCCCGTCGCTGCAAAGCAAGGCTGCAGCTACGTGAAAATGGGAATAAGGCGCATAGGAGGACGGCAATGCTCCTATGGCTTGTTTGATTAAATCCTTTATCATTTTTCAGTGTGTCCTTTCAGATTTTCGGATCAGATGCATTACGGTTAGTATACCTCAAAATCACCTTCCAAACAATACACATCTCAAATTTCTCATCCTGTTTTTTCATCCTGGGTTATAGTTCACGGCTCACCGCACCTCTCTCTAACCGCCTGTCCCGGGGATCATCCAAAAAACCTTCCCCGTAAACTTCCTTTGTCTCCGAAACAATCACAAACGCTCTGGGATCGTAATAATCAATAATTCCTTTGACAATATAAAACTGTTTCCGATCCACCACACACATCAACGTATTCCCCTCTGCCTTACTATAAGCGCCCCGGCTTTTCAAAAACGTAGCCCCACGGTCCAACTGGTTCATGATCTCTTCCGCAATCCGTTCATTTTCAGATGAAATAACCGTCACCATGGTGCCCTTATTCATACCATACAAAATGGCGTCTATGGTCTGTGTCGTGCACACCAGGGAAATGATTCCGTACAAAGCCGATTCGATATCCCAAAACACGATTACAGAAGCCGTAATTATCATAATATCAATCACCATCAGCGAATATCCCGTCTGCATATAGGGAAACTTCTTCTGAAGCAGTTTTGCCAGAATATCTCCCCCGCCCGTTGTAGACCCCCGCATAAATACAAGGGCCAGCCCAACTCCCACAAAAATACCGCCGAATGCAGACGAAATCAGCCTGTCTCCCAAATACTGGGGAAATACAGGGCTCACAAACAAATCCAGCACCGCGCTCATGATGACCACGGTTTTCAGTGTTTTAACAGTCATGCTCTTCCCTAAAAAAATATACGATAAAATGAGCAGCGGTATATTAATTGCAAATGTCAGCGCCCCGACAGGCAGGCCACTCAAATAATTTACCAGCAGCGCAATGCCTGACGCCCCGCCCGGCGCGATCATACATGGTTCTATAAAACAGTGTACCCCTATTGCCTGGACAAACGCGCTGGCCGCATCATACAAAATGTCTTTCCCAACTTCCTTTTTTCTTATCATTTCCATCTCATTCCACTCCTTCTTCCGTGCAGGCTCCGGAATGTTTTTTTATTCCATAGGGCATGGGGCAGCCTTTTCTATAGAATAAAAAAAGCAAGGAACCAGCCATATCCGGCCAGCCTTGCTTTTATGATGCACAGATTAACCGAATACCGATATAATCCGTGCTTGCACTTCTTTTGATACTTGTAAATCCAGTATACCATTATTTTCTAAAAAATCAATCCTTTAAACCATCAATCAACTGATAGACTGTGTATTCTTTTTCAAACACATATCCCAGCTTCTCCGCCAGCATCACCGACTTTGCGTTGGCTGCATCCCAATTGGGATAAATGCCCCGTTTTAAGCATTCCAGCACCAACGCGGCGCTGCAGGCTAACGCCAGGCCCTGACGCCTGTATTCCGGCCTTGTAGCCACCTCAATCTCCAGCATGCCCGAACTGATTCCATATGCAGAACAGCCGGACACCAGCTCCCTGCCCTTTACAGCCGCAAATCCCAGCCCGTCCATGACAAAATGTTCCGCGTTCAGGAAATTAGAACAGAAGTCCCTGCTCCACTCTTCCTTCAAAGCTTTCTTGTAAAGTTTCTCATCGATCTGTTTGATTTTTATTCCATCAGGCACCTGTTTCACATAGCGCTCCAATGTATCCAAGTCAAAATGCTGTTCATCTTTTTTCAGCGCATATCTGGTAACCTGTCTGAATTCACCTAAAAAGGTGTCTTCAATCCAATCGGCCCACAGCTCATTCTGAGGCGTTAAAAATGTATGCCCGCAGCTTTCATAAATCTGCTCTTTTAATTCCAGCGCGCAGCCGGACTTGGGAGTGACCCCGCGGACAAATGCAAAATCGCCCAGATTGATTAAGCAGAACGGCGGGTTTTCCTTTTTAGGAACCCATACATGCCCCATTCTTCCTTCAACTGCCGCACGAACCAGCACTTCCCTGCTCTCCATGCAGATAGGTTCTACGATATTCAAATCTTCTCGCTTCAATTCTATCATGTGAATACCTCCTTCTCTGTCATACAGACCAATGATTCGTATTAGTATACCACAAAAAGGTACAGAACTGGCATTTTTTTGAATTTTTTCAGGAATCTTTAAGAATTAGCTCATAAATCCAAGATTTTACAATAACACAGCGGAAAGATCCTCCACTGTTTCTGCAATATAATCCGCGCCTGCCCACTCCAATTCCTCTCTGTCCCCATAACCATAAAGCACGCCAATGCATTCCACTCCAACCTCTTTTGCCCCCATCACATCGTGCTTCCTGTCTCCTACCATAATAACATCTTTAAGATCCGTGATCCCGTTTTCCGCCAGCACATAGCGGATTACATCAGCCTTTTTCACACGGGTTTCCTCCATATCCGCTCCGCCGATAAAATCAAAATAATGATCCATGCCAAAATACTTCAGAATCTTCACCGCGAACTCTTCCGGTTTAGAGGTTGCGACCATCAAGTGTTTTCCGGCATTTTTTAATCCGGCCAGCATTTTGTCAATTCCCGGATATTCTTTATTTTCCATCCAGCCCGTAACAGAAAAATACTCCCTGTATTTATAAACGCCTTCCTGGGCGTCTTTTTCGTTAAATCCATAGAATTCCATATAGCTGTCCTTTAAAGGCGGCCCAATAAACGGGCACAGCTTATCCAAATCTTCTTCTATAATACCATAGGCCTTTAAAGCGTACTGAACCGACTTGGTAATCCCCTCTTTCGGGTCGGTCAGTGTTCCATCCAGATCAAACAGTAAATATTTTTTATCCACCTTCATCTCCTGCTTTCCATATCGTCATTTATATCGCCATTTACATCGTCATTAAACCAGGTTCTATAGAGCCGGCTTCCAAAAAAATACTGCCGGTTCAGCCCTTGCTGCAGCATAAAAAAGCAACAAAAGCGGTTGACTTTTCTGTCAACCGCTCTTTATTATAGCATAGATATTAGTTTAATTCATCAACAACTTTCTGAATTGCTGCTAATGCATCATCAGGAAGTTTGTCATAACCGTCTTTTTCAACTGCAAATGCTTTGATTTCATTTACACGGTCATTCATACGGGCTTTCAACTGGGAAACGTACTCAGTATCGTTCATATCCGGTACAAATCCTTCCCAATCCATGATCTCGATATCAGAGAATGGTCCCCACTGTTTGAATTCAGCTTTCTTCTCAACGATTGCTTCCAGAATTCCTAAAGTATCAGCAGGTTTAACTTTCTTGCCCATGAAATCGCCGGTGTTGATAATGTAGCAGTCTACATTCTTCTCGGCTACTAACTTTTTGAACTTCTCATAGTCGTTAACTAACGGATAGGTTCTGAATGGGTTTGCATAAGGAACAACAACCAGTTTGTTAGGATCAACGCCTTCTGCAAGTCTCTCAGCAGAGGATCTCTTTGTTGCAAGAGTAGCGCCCATTACGGAAGCTAAAGAAGCACCTTTTAATTTAACTACTGGTGGAATGGTAGGATCTTTCATAATCCAGAAAATAGCATTAACTGGAGATTCGATCTTATCCACACGGTTTGGTGACCATAATTTGGACTTGATAGCACGTCCGTTTCCGTTACGGATATCTTCTGTAACTAACTGGATCTTGCCCTCTTCGTCTAAGGTTACACCATTGTTCATAACTGTCAGAAGATACTTGTTGTCATCACAGCCGGTTGGGTAGTCCTGTGTTTTATCAAAGTAAGTTGGCTCTAATGCTACAGAAGCACAGGTATCTGTGTTGATGATAAATGCATCATCATGAAGAACTTTGATTGCGTATTTGTCATTGTGTTTTGCATGTGTAATTGTGGATTTACCGGATCCTGACAAGCCGTATACAGAAGCAACATATTTTGTTCCGTCTGCTAATGTGTACTCTTTCTGTCCGCCGTGGCAGGAAGCATAACCGTTACGGTTAGCAATTGCCCAAGCCATGGTTAAAGTACCTTTCTTATGCTCGCCGAAATATCTCATGCCTAAGATACAAGCACAGTTCTGCTCTGTATTGAAGTAGCAGAGTGTCTTAGGATCGCTTAAACAGCTTAAATTCACACCTGGACGGTCGGAACCGTTCCACTGAGGATCGGAGAAAATATAGATGTCAGCTTCTTTTCCATCTCCAACCGGTTTGGATTCTTTGTACATCTTTACATATTCATCTGCCATATACTGGAAGTTGAGCATCCAGGAGTACATGATGTTCTCTTCGCCTTCCGGAATCAACAGATGAGCTTTTACCATAAATTCAGGATCCAGACCTACGTAAACTTCAGCATGATACATGGTTTTCCAGCGTGATTCATACACTGCGTCCATGGCAACTTTGTCAAGTTCCGCACAGTTCACTCCCGGCTCACCTGCAATACGGCGTGCCGCTGCGTAACGGCCTGTAATTGCTCCGTCATTGAATAATAATACTTTTGCGTCTGCATCCAGACCGAATTCATCACCTCTGTAAACAGGCATGTCCGTAACAACGGTACCTGGAGAGTTCTTAGCCAGTTCGTATGCTTCTTTTAAAGAAGTTACCTTAACAACGTTATTTCCGTAAAATGCACTTTCAATAATTGTTCTGGTTTTAGAAAAACCAGGCTTGCCAGCGCCAATTTCATTAATTGGGTAAAATGCTTTAGTTGACATCTAAAATCCTCCTTATGTAAATCGAAATTTGTTCTTATTATCTCACTTTGTGAATTAAAAGTCAATAATTTACTTGCAAAAATATAAGAAAAATAATATATTTAGTATAGGTTTTGAATTATGTATACAGTATATAGAATCCACGATTAGATTCAGAAAGAGAGATGAACAAATGATTCACATTTCGAAAGATGGGAACGGCGATTTCACCTCCGTTCAACAGGCGCTGGATACCTTGCCGAAAGACAATAAAGAAGACATTATTCTCTTGGTCCGGAAAGGCGTTTATGAGGAACAGATCACGGTCAACACTCCATTTGTTACACTGATAGGAGAAGGGCCTTCTCCTGAAGATGTGGTACTCACTTATGATCTCAGCGCCAGACAAGTGATGCCGGACGGTCAAAAGCGGGGAACCTTCCGCTCCTACTCCTGCCTGATTGACACCCACGATTTCAAAGCCGTAAACCTGACCTTTCAAAATACGGCCGGAAATGCGGATATGGCCGGGCAGGCTCTGGCTCTCTATGCCGACGGCGACCGGCTTCATTTTCAAAACTGCCGGTTTATCAGCGGGCAGGATACTCTGTTTACCGGCCCCCTGCCGCCAAAAGAACTTGAGCCCAATGGTTTTATCGGCCCAAAACAATTTTCCAGACGGGTCAATGGCCGCCATCTTTACGAACACTGTTATATAGAAGGGGATATTGATTTTGTCTTTGGAAGCGCCACCGCCTATTTTGACCAATGCACCTTCCACTCCACTCCCATTGACCGGGAAATCAACGGCTATGTGACGGCGGCTTCCACGCAACAAGGTCAGGCTTATGGATATGTTATGAACCAATGCAGATTTACCACCAGCGCCTGTCCTGACCGCAGTGTCTATTTAGGGCGGCCCTGGAGGAATTATGCGAAAACAGTGTTGGTTAATTGTTACATAGGCCCACACATTCACCCGGAGGGCTGGCATGACTGGGGCAAAACAGAGGCCCATGATACCATTTTTTATGCGGAGTATCAAAGTTATGGACCAGGGGCGGATATGGAAAACAGGCCTGAATGGGTGGTACGCCTGAAGGATATGGATATAGAGCGATACAGTAAAAAAGCGGTTTTAGCCGGGGGAGATGGATGGTTTTAACATCAATGACCTGGCCATTCGCACAAAAGGGTGAAGGCATTTCGCGAAATGCCTTCACCCTTGATGTTAAAAAAAAAATATTATTTCTCTCTGATCTTCACAATTACTTTCTTAATCGGCGCCGGTTCTCCATTGGCTGCCTTTGGTTTATGTCCATCCCATGGATTGAAAATCATGTACTGGCCCGCTTTTACAACAACCTGAAGTCCCGGGTTCGCATTGTCGTAGAATATTACATCCTTATCCGGATTATACGGAACCTTAACATTCAGTTCATCGATCGGAGCATAGGTCATCACCTCTGATCCTTCAATCACATACTGGATATCGGTATAATTCTCATGCGCTTCGAATTTGGCTTCATCCCAAGGAATGGTTGTATACTCTACAACACTCGCAAATACATCGCTTCCGTCAATTTCATATTTCCCGGGAGCAAGTGCAGCAAGATCCGTGTTCTTTAAGAATTCAACCGCTTTCGCATATCTTCCGCCGATCCCTAAATTCTTGTAAAAATCTAAATTCTGTGTCAAATCAAAAATCATGTCCTCATTCTCCTTTTCTATGTATAAACTTTCATTATGATTATACACCTAAAGCAGAAACTTTCTCAATCATTTATTTGAAAAATTCATGTCTTTCATGTTGGAACAGATATGTCAGGTGTCTGTCAAACCAGCTGACCGCACTGGAACGCGACCCGTTCCGGTACATAAAATATAAAGCTCCCTGGGAATAGTCTTCCCCTGCAAGCGCCCGGTCCACACAATCAATGGTCTGCGCGCTCACCTTTACACGGTTAATTGATCCGTCGGATACCGGAGAAAACTGTGATTTCTGATATACGACATCGGTAATATTATCAGGGAACTCCCCATCTCTCACGCGGTTTAAAATGACGTTGGCCACAAGAATCTTTCCTTTTTCATCACAGATTCCGGCCTCTGCCTGTACGATCCTTAACAATACCTGATAATCCTCATCTGAATAGGATACCACGGCCGCTGCTCGTTTGGCTGCCTTTTCTTCTTCAATCTTTCTGGCTTTCTCCCTGGCCTGAGCTTCCATAACCATCTCTTTTTTGATCTTTTCAATCTCGGCCTGAGCAACTAACTGGCTTTCCTGTTGTTCCTGAATTTCTTTCGTCAACAAATCTCCAACTACTAATTGTCCCTGTCGCCTCAAATCAGTAAGTCCAACTTGTATTTTTGCTTCCGTAGCAATGAATGTCTCTTCAGATTCATCCAGTATCTGGTTTTGTTCTTCCTCCGCTGCAGGATCTTTCGAAGCCGCAAGCGCATTTTTTCCGCCTCCGCCAAAACCACTGGAGTTAAATGTAATCACAGCGACAACTGCCAGGCCGGTAACCAGCACAGCTGAATTGCGGTACATTTTTTTTGTAACATTTACCACTAATGATTTAACAAATTGGTAAAGTCCCTGAAGAAACGATTGAAGTGTAAGCATAGATACTCCTCTTTTCTTGATCTTCATAAAAATTATGGCGAATTTTGGTGATTTCTCCCACTTCGCCTGCTATTTTCCGGGTGACTTCGGTAATTATATGGGACGGCGTAACTGAAAGTCAATAAGTTTTTTTCAATTTTGTTAAATATTTCATATCTCCAAAAACTGCCATACAAATTTATTAGAACATATACACTATTTTTTTCCACTAATCAGTATATATATTATCTATTTTTTACACATCACTGTTACAAAAGTATTACATAATTGTTACTTATTACAGCATAAAAAGCATGTCGCTTTTTAGCTCCATGCTTTTATGTCAACTTTTTTCCATTATAAACCAATAATTCTGCAGCAATTCAAGTATCGTAAAAATGATAAAGAAAGCAGCGTCAAGCCCGCTTGTAAGCAGATTTCTTTGTCATTTTTCACACCAGCCCCGTAAAAACAGCGCCCACATATTCCGCCAGTTTTTCCGGGTTTATGATGATCTGTTTTCCCCTAACGCCTGCGCTCACCGCTATTTTATCGAACAGCACAGCTGTTTCTTCTATATAAGTAGGGAACTTCTTTTTCATGCCGATCGGAGAACAGCCGCCTCTGATATATCCGGTCACAGGAAGCAGGTCCTTCATATGGATCATCTCCACCTTTTTATCCTTCGCAGCCTTTGCGGCCTTTTTCAAATCCAGCTCCTCGGCAACCGGAATACAGCAGACAAGGTAGCCTGTTTTTTCACCTTTTAAAACAAGCGTTTTAAATACACTTTCCGGATCCTGCCCAATCTGTGCAGCCGCGTGGACACCTGACAGATCATTTTCATCCACTTCATATTCTTTCACTTCATATGGAATTTTCGCGGCATCCAACATCCGCATTACATTCGTTTTTTCCAAAATCCGGCACCTCTTTTATTCAGGAATTACGATCTTCCCGGCCGCCGCGCAGGCTGCCGCCGTCTTAGGAGACGCCAGATAGATTTCCACCTTAGAAGTTCCCATGCGGCCCAAAAAATTACGGTTATTGGTTGCCACAACCCGTTCTCCATCGCTTAAAATGCCTCCGGTCCTGCCGCAGCACAAACCACAGCCGGGGTGGGTGATCACAGCGCCCGCCTCTGCCAGCGTTTCGAGGACGCCGCACTCCAACGCTTCCCTGTAGATCTTCCGGCTGGCCGGTGTCACAATCAGCTTCACATAGGGAGCCACCGTCTTTCCTTTCAGCACCTGGGCAGCCGCTGCAAGATCCTCCAAACGGCCATTGGTGCAGGAACCGATAAATACCTGGTCTATCTCTGTTCCTGCCAGTTCACTAACCGGTTTAATCTTGTCGACCTGGGAAGGACATGCCATCACCGGCACCAGTTCCTCCGCCTGATAGGTGACTGTTTCCAGATAAACGGCATCGGAATCTCCCTTCAGGCTTTTTTGATAATCATTTAACGAAATTTCACAGTACTCCGCCGTCTTTTCATCAGGAGTGAACAGCGCGCACTTGGCTCCGGCTTCAATGGCCATATTTGCCATGGTCATCCGGCTTGCAACGGTCATCTTATCCACCGCGCTTCCGCTAAATTCCAACGCCCGGTATGTAGCTCCGTCCGCTCCCAAATCACCAATCAGCCGGAGGATCATATCCTTTGACATCACATTATCCGGGAATTCCCCTTCGATCACCACTTTGATCGTTTCCGGAACCTTAATCCACATGGTTCCCGTACCTAAAATACTGGCCATCTCCGTGTATCCGATGCCGGAAGAAAATGCGCCAACGCATCCGTATGTGGTCGTATGGCTGTCCGTACCGAATACCACGTCGCCCGGTTTCACATATCCCGCTTCTGTCATGAGCTGATGGCAGATTCCATCGCTTCTGTGCACATGTTTCATTCCATATTTCGCAGCAAATGCATCGCCCACGCGAAAATGCCTGGTATCGTCCAATTGGCTGGCCGGAACCAGGTGGTCGTAAATCAGCACCACTTTATCAGGATCCCAAAGCTTTGTAAATCCCATTTCCTCAAATTTTTCAGCTACAAATGGTATAAAAATATCATGGATCATCACCCGGTCCACATTGACAGTCACAATATCACCTGGTTTTACCTGGTCTGATCCCGTATTATGCATGATAATCTTTTCAATGATTGTATTTCCCATCTCGTCCTCATTTCCACCGCTGCTGCCTAATTCTGTAACAGTTCAGACGGCTATTCTCCTCAATCCAGCCCGTTCAGCTTTCTCATGGCCTTTACCAGCCCGCCTGCCTCGATAATATCCACCAGATTCTGCGGAAGAGAGGCGATCGGATACTGTCTGCCCTTATAATCTACCTGCTGATTCACAGTCACCTCAATGGTATCCCCTTCAGCCATATCATCATACAGATCAGGCTGTTCAATCAGCAGAAGCCCGTTGTTAATGGAATTACGGAAGAATATCCTGGCAAATGATTTGGCAATCACACATTTAATCCCCAGCTCCTTTATGATCTCAGGCGCCTGCTCTCTGGAAGAGCCGCAGCCAAAATTCTTGCCTGCAACAATGATATCTCCCTCTTTTATCTGTCCCGCCAGTTCCGGCCTGAGTGGACTGAAACCGTACTGTTTCATATCATCTATGGTTTTAAGCGCCAGATATTCCGTGGGAATGATGATATCCGTATCGATATCATCACCCAGAACCCAGACCTTACCTGAAAATGTTTCCATATCCGTCTTCCTTTCTTCTATCCTGCGGCCACTGTTTATTATTCCGCAGCCGCTATCTACTATGCCGCGGCATCTGTCTTTTATTCCGCAACCGCTATTTTTCCGGCAATCGCTGAAGCTGTAACGGTAGCCGCCGATCCCAGATAAACCTTGGAAGAGGGGTGTCCGGCCCGGCCTTTAAAATTGCGGGTTCCCGTACTGATTAACACTTCATTTTCACCGATCACACCCTGGCAGCTTCCCCAGCAGACGCTGCAGTTGGGGTTCATGACAATGGCCCCGGCTTCCATGAAAATATCGATCAATCCTTCTTTTAATGCCTGTTTATACACGTCAAGGCTGGCAGGAACAACCAGGAACCTGACGCTGTCTGCCACCTTTTTCCCTTTGATGATCTGAGCGCCAACTCTCAGTTCGTCGATTCTGCCGTTATTGCAGGAGCCTAAAAACGCCTCGTCGATCTTCACGCCGCACACCTCTTCGGCGGGCACGACATCATCCACAAAATCAGGACGGGCCGCCACAGGCCGGATCTTAGACAAATCAAATGTATACTCCCTAGCATAAACCGCATCTTCGTCACTTTTATAAACCGCCTTAGGCTGGCGGCCATAGGCTTTTAAATACTCCAAAGCTATCTCATCGGCCTCAAAAATACCTGTTTTCGCACCGGCTTCCACCGCCAGATTACAGAGCACCATGCGGTCGTTGACACTCAATGTCTTCGCGCCTTCACCGGCAAATTCCATCACCTGGTAATTGCATCCATTGGCTCCGATTTCTCCAATAATTGTCAGCATCAGGTCCCTGGGATAAACGCCTTTTGGCAGTTTTCCCACCAGATTGAACTTCACGGATTCCGGCACCAGCACCCATGAGGTCCCTGTAACCATTCCATAAAGGAAATCCGTACATCCCACGCCTGTGCCAAAAGCTCCCAGCGCTCCATAGGTACATGTATGGCTGTCTGCGCCAAAAATCAATTCTCCCGGACATACATAGTGTTCCATCATGATCTGATGGCAGACACCCTTGCCCTCCCAAAAATCAATCCCATGTTCTTTTGCGAAATCCCTCATCTTTTTCTGGGATGCAGCCGTCTTTGGATTGTCCGCAGGCACGTTGTGATCCACAATAAAAACCAGTTTTTTAGTGTCCGCAATACGGGGATATTTTAACTGGTTATGATACATATCCACGGTCAAATGTGTAGTTCCGTCGTTGCTCATCAAACGGTCTAATGTCACTGTATGTATATCTCCCGGCTTCACGCTGTCCACGCCTGCCGCCGCCGCAATAATCTTTTCCGCAATAGTCATTCCCATCTCTACGCCTCCTCCTTGTTCAATGATGCGATCAAACCGCCCTGATTTAAGATATTCTGCATATACTCAGGAAGTTTCGTGCAGGAGTACTCTTTCCCATTGGCCCGGGCAATTCCGTCTGTCAGGGACAGTTCCATGAAATCCCCTGTTTTAACTTCGTCTGGAAGTTCCTTGCACACGATAACCGGAAGGCCGATATTAATTGCATTTCTATAAAAAATCCTGGCAAATGATTTGGCAATCACAGCCTCAACGCCCAATGCTTTCAACACGCTGGGCGCCTGTTCTCTGGAGGAACCGCAGCCAAAATTCTCCCCTCCGACCACAAAATCCCCCGGCTTTACCTTGTTTGGAAATTCCGGGTCCAGTGATTCAAACGTATGTACTTTCATCTCTTCAATCGTTGGCAATAACAGATACTGGGAACCGATGATCTGATCAGTATCCAGGTCATTATGAAATTTAAAAATGTTTCCGCCAGACATAAGATAACTCCTCCTAATTATATGTACCATATTCTACTATTTCTGTCTTTACATTCTACCACAGGCACTGATATAATAACAATACATAATATGAATATTTAGTATAATAGGAGGTTATATGGAACAGCATTTGTCGCAGTATAAAATATTTTACGAAGTTGCCAGGGCCGGCAATATTTCCAAGGCTGCAAAAGAGCTGTATATCAGCCAGCCTGCCATCAGCAAGGCCATCAGCAAGCTGGAAGACAGCCTGAATGTCTCCCTTTTTGTCCGGAATTCCCGCGGCGTCCACCTGACCGATGAAGGACAACTGCTGTTCGAGCATGCAAAATCCGCTTTCGATTCCCTGACCCGGGCTGAAAATGAGCTGAAACGGATCAAGGAATTCAACATCGGCCATATCAGGATTGGCGTCAGCAACACCCTGTGCAGGTATATTCTGCTCCCGTATCTGAAGGGATTCATCGACAATTACCCCCACATAAAAATCACCATCGAATGCCAGTCCACCGCCCACACCCTGGCGCTGCTGGAACAGCAGCATATTGATATCGGTTTAATTGCAGAGCCGCCCGGCAAAAAAAATCTGACCTTTATACCGGTCATGGAAATCGAAGATATTTTCGTTGCTACAAAAACCTATTTAAACAACCTGTATCTCCGGGAAGGTTCCGATGCGGATATCTTCCAAACAGGCAATATCATGCTTCTGGACCGCACCAACATGACCCGCCATTATATCGACGAATACTTAAAGGCCTGCCATATCCAGACAAACCAGCTTCTGGAAGTTACCACCATGGATCTTTTAATTGAGTTTTCTAAAATCGGGCTGGGAGTTGGATGTGTGATCAAAGAACTGGTTCAGAGAGAATTGGATGCAGGGATACTGGTGGAAATACCGCTTTCCGTGCCGATCAGCAAGAGGACCATTGGGTTTGCGTTTCATCCGGTATCGCAGTCCAGTGCGCTGGATACGTTTATTGAGTTTCTTTATTGAGTTTTTGATAAGAGTTACGCCGGGAAGAAGGGGACGCTGGGGCGGAGGGGACCGGAGGAACGGAATTGGAGGACAGGTTCCGCCCCTAAGAGATACTATGGCCTTCAAGGACGAAAAAAGACAGGGCGGCGCCCATTCGAGGTAAACTTTTTATGAACTTTACCTCTCAGCGGGCGCCTCAGAAACTGATTCGGTTTTCAGCTTCTGCCTGTCTTTTTTCGCCCTTGAAGACCAAGTATCTCTAAGGGGCTCCACATGCCCTCCAATTCCGTTCCTCCGGTCCCCTCCGCCCCAGCGTCCCCTTCTTCCCGGCTGTGTACTGGCTGTGCTGGTAAAAAAACAAAAAAAGCTCTGCTAATTATGTAAAAATGTGGGGTATAGAAAAAACGGTAAAACTGAACCTATTGTGGATGGAATGGATCTTGTATTTTACGCAAAAGGGGAAGAAAAAATTAACAGAAATTAAAATCACCGCTCTCTCCAATCCAAATATACAAAGGGGTATATTATTTAAAATTATATTTCTTTCTAATATGCATCCAGCGGAAACGTAAGTTTAATTAACAACGTATATTCGATTAATTTGGCCGGAAGCAGCCAGCCGGAAAGTGGACGTGACCCGGGGGCACGTCCGCTTTCCGGCGTCCCCTTCGCCAATAATCTATATCAAAAGTTCCAATATCCCCCGGATATCCTCTATTACATAGTCGGCCCCGGCCTCACGGTATCTGGCCTCGGCCTTTTTCTTCCGTTCGATTTGCTCTTCCTTTGACAGGTTATGGTACTCTGATTCCAGGAGGCCGATTTCGGAACTGCCTTCCAGCACGCCGACGGTGATTACGCCGGCATTTTTGCCTTCCAGAATATCGGATACGGTGTCTCCTGCTTTTATGACGCTGCGGACTGAAGAAATCTGTAATGCTTCCATGTTTTTAAAGATCATATATGGGTAGGGGCGTCCCATATTTTTTACGGAATTGGGGCTGAACCAGGCGTCGGGTTCATAGCCATTGGTTTTGGCTCCGCTTGTGACGATGGCCATCATTTCGTCCGTATAGCCTGTTGTGGAACCGATTTTGATGTTCTTTTTTCTCAGGGCTTCTAAGGTTTCAAGGACGTGGGGTTTGGGGTCTGTAAAGTTGTGCAGAATTCCCAGGAGATTTTTCTCGAACTGGCGGTTCATTTGGTCGATGTCATATTCCGTGAAATCACGGCCGTATAGTTCCTTAAACTGGGCTCCGACCGTTTCCATAGACAGAACGGTTTTGATGTGATCCCGTTTCAGCATACCCATGGGTTTTCTGATCTCTTCCATGGTGGGATTCAATCCCCAGCTCTTAAATATCTCAATAAATGCCTGTACCGGCGCAAAACATCCGTAATCCACTGCGGTTCCGGCCCAGTCCAGTATGACAGCTTCTATTTTATGCTTCATGTCTTTCCTCCGTAAAAAATGCTTTGAATATTCCATATAACTTTAAAATGTCTTCTTCATAAATTTCTCCGATGTTTCCGATTCTGAAGGTGTCCATCTCCGTCAGTTTGCCGGGATAGATGGCGTAGCCCCGCTCTTTTATGTAGCGGTACATTTTGTCAAAGGAAAATCCCTGTTCCGGGTATAAAAATGTGGTGATGATCGGAGACTGGTATTTTTCATCTATGTAAGAACGGATACCCAGTTCTGACATCTTTTCAATCAGCAGCCTGTTGTTGTGGCTGTATCTGGCGTGGCGGGCGTCGATGCCTCCTTCTTCTTTTAACTCCTCCAGGGCTTTTGCAAATGCCAATACCACATGGGTGGGGGAAGTGAACCTCCATTTTCCGTCTTTTTCCATTCCTTTCCACTGGTCGTAAAGGTCCAGGGACAGGCTTCTGGCCCGGCCTTTACATGCCTCCAGTTTTTCACGGCGGGCAATGATGAAGCTGAAACCAGGCACTCCCTGGATGCATTTATTGGAACTGCTGATGATAAAATCAATGTTCCAGTCCCTGACCGGTATATCCACGCCGCCAAAACTGCTCATGCCGTCTACGATGTAGGTTTTTCCGTACTTATGACAGACTTTTCCTACGGTTTCTATATCATTTAAAATCCCCGATGTGGTCTCGCTGTGGACGATGGCCACATGGGTGATGGACGGGTCATTTTTCAGGTATTCTTCTATTTTCCCTGCATCCGGGATTTCGTTGTAGTGTGTCTCATATTGGATATAGGGGATTTTGTGATATTTCGCCATGTCCACCATCCGGTCTCCATAGGCTCCGTTGGTGGCGAACAGTATTTTATCTTCTGGTCCTGTCACACTGGAAATTACGGATTCCACTCCAAAGGTTCCGCTACCCTGCATCAAAACTGCCGTGTAGTCCTCTTCTGTTACATGAGCCAGCTCAAGAAGGTCCTTTCTGATTTTTTGTGTAATGCATTTGTACTCATCATCCCAGGTGCAGTGGTCTGCCATCATCTCCTGCTTTACTGTATCAGTGGTGGTGAGGGGGCCTGGTGTCAACAATTTGTAATGGTTCATTTTAAGCGGTTCTCCTGTTCTTTTATTTGCATCCGTTTGAAAAATCGGTGTGTTTCTTCAAAAGCTCTACGGTCAATGGTTCCGGAAATACGTTGGGATAGGCGGATTTAAGGGCTTCGTCCGCAGCTTCTCCCTCATAAACGGCTAATGGGTAAGTTTTTAAAAGGCCTGCTCTTCCTTTTTGGATGATACACTGGGCCATTTCCATGGCCATAGGGTTGGTTTTGTCCTTTTTATCCAGGACTGCAACCGATTCTGTTAAGGAAAAATTCCCTTCCGGCGGATCCACGAAGTCAATGGGCAGGCCGGCAGTTTTATCGGCTGCCGCCTGATGCCGCAATCCAAAGCCCACAGCCACCTCTCCAGCTCTCACCTTTTTAATGGGCCCTGAGCCGGAACTTTCAATATGGGGACCTGCATTTTTAAAAATTCCAGACAGTACCTGTCTGCCTTCTTCCTCTCCATATGCGCTGATAATTGCCTGAATTAAAAGCCATGCGGTTGAGGAACTGGAAATATCGGTGACAGACACCATTCCTTCGTAAACCGGGTCAGCCATGTCTTTGATGCAGGTGGGCATTGGAAGATTTTCCGATTCCAGCAGTTCTGTGTTCACGATAACTGCCCCTTCCTGGGCGGTAATTGGAGTGTAATAAGAAGGATATTCAGCCAGGGTTTTGTGGTCAAATGTCAGATTCAGAAACATCTGGTTCTGCGCCTGGGCGCTGTCTATGTAGTAGGAACTCATAGTAATCATATCGGCTTCCAGGTTTCCTCCCTCTGCCAGAATCTTTCCACCTAATTCTGAAGTGCCGAAGGTCTGGAAAATGTATTTGTCCTGATATCCGTTCTCGTCCAACGCCTTTTTCATCGCATCCACAGCCTCGTCATCCGCATTGGAATAGATAATCACCTGTTCCTGTTTTTTGCTGCATCCCACTGCTGTGCATACCATGGACACAGCCGCCAGAGATGCTAAAATCCGTTTCATTGTTTTTTTCATAATTAATTTCCTCCATCAGCCGCCATAACGGCTTTTTTGCTTACTTTCTTTATTTCAACCAGCCGCGGCAGGACCTTCAATATCCCTTTCACAGCCAGATTCGTTGCCAGAATCAACAGAGACAGCGCAAATATTTCATCGAATTTGGCAAAATGCTGTAGTTCCTTGATTTTAGTCGTGATGACCATGGTGCGGGCTCCGGCAATGAAAATCACCGCGCTGATGGTAACCATTCCGTTGATAAAATAATATCCGAACACTTCCAGAATGGTGGGGCCTGCATTGGGCGTTACAACTCTGACAATGGTTTTGAACCAATTGTCTCCCATCAGCATGGCTGTCATTTCCCAGGAGCTGTTCATTTTCTCCAGCGATCCCTTCATCATCAGATAGGGTGTGGAAAAAAAGTGAATCACATTGCACAAGATCAGGATTAAAAATGTATTGTGAATGGAGCTTCCTGAAAATGCGAACAAAAATGCAATGCCTAACACCATGCCGGGGATCGTGTTGGTGGTGAGGGCAATGCCGTCCACCGCTGATTTCACCCAGTCGGGCATACTGCTTCTGCCGGTCACCAAAGCCGCCCCATAGGCCACAACAGTGCCCAGGCAGGCCGTGAGCGATGCCACGGCAATTGAGTTTTTATAAACCATGGTCAGGTTTGATCCGTTCATAATCTCCGTAAGTTTTGAGAGGCTGAACGCAATATCATAGGGCCAGCCTTTTACAAACGGTATTACGAAAATCACTGCGAATACGGACAGAATGGCTCCGCAGACCGCCAAAGACCCGGTTCCGAATACGAAATCCCTCAGCCTGTTCTTTTTTATTTCCACCTCGGAAATCTTCGTGTAGCGGATGTTGTAGCGTTCCAGATAGTTGAGAATGAGAATGCTCACCACCGATGGAGCCAGCATGGAAACTGCCACCACAGCGCCATTTTGGAAATTGGGTATGGCCCCCAGCATTTCATTGTAAAGGGTGGTGGCAACCACATGAAATTCCCCTCCTACGGCAGCCGGAATCCCATAATCTGTAAAACTCAAAAAGAATGTCTGTATAAACGCTGCGGCCAATGTGCCGAGAAGGGGCCTGACAATGGTGATCCAGAAGGTTTTTCCCGGCCTGTCTCCCATGATCCTGGATACCACAATGAACTTTTTATCAATATACCTGAATGTATTGTTAATTAAGAGAAATGCAACAGGCATTGTGTAGATCACATATCCGGTCAGCAGTCCGTTAAACCCGTAAATCTCAAAAAACTGCCTGCCCAGAATTTTTGTTATGAGGCCTTGTTTCCCAAAGGAATAGATGATCGCAAATCCATATGTAATGGTGGGAAGCAGCATAGGCAGGGTTGCGGCCAATGAAATCATTTTTTTAATCAAAGGGCTGACATTGGTCTGATTAACCGTATATGCCATAAAAAAGGCCAGCAGCGTTGTGACAAATGCGCTGATTCCTGCTATTAAAAAGCTGTTGCCCAGAGAGTTTAAAAATCCCCGGCTCTGCCACATTTCCAAATAATTAGCAAGTCCCAACCCATCCTGGACTTCCAGGGATTTAAGCGCCACACGGATCAGAGGATAGCCTAAAAATGCGGCGAACAACAGCAGAATCATCAAAAATATGGCCTTGATTTCAACCGGTTTCCTATGCATAGCATTCACCAAACAGGCTGTAGATGTTGTTTCTCTTGATTTCCAACTGGTTTAAAATGAAATTCTTCACGAAATTATTGCTGGGATGGCTGATAATTTCTTTCGGGGTGGAATACTGGGATATCTTTCCCTGGTTCAGTATCAGCACCTGATCGGACAGAGTGAGCGCTTCTTCCGGATCATGGGTTACGATTACTGTCGTCAGGTTGTATTTTCTTGCAATCACTTTAATCCGGTCCTTGATGGATTCCTTAATCACGCCGTCAAGGGCGCTGAGAGGTTCATCCAGTAAAAGAAGTTTTGGTTTCATAACCAGGGTCCGGGCCAATGCCACCCTCTGTTTCTGGCCGCCGGACAATTGGTCGATCCTCTTGTCAAGATGTTCCGATAATCCCAGCAGTTCGATCAGCTCCTCCACCTCTTCCTTTGAAGAGATACCCGGTTTATTCTTCAAACCATAAGTAATGTTCTTATACGCATTCAGATTGGGGAACAGCGCATAGTCCTGAAATACGATGTTAAAATCTCTTTGTTCCGCCGGAAGGCTGCTTATATCCGTGCCGTCAAACAGTATCCGCCCCCCATCCAGCTCTGTAATTCCCAATATCACATTCAACAGCGTGGTTTTTCCGCTTCCGGACGGGCCTAATACGGAAACGATCTGTCCATCGGGTATCTCCAGACTTATTTCATCCAATATGGTAGTTTTGTCAAACGATTTTTTTATTTCCCTTAATTCCAGCATGGTTTCATCTCCTCTTTTCCTAATGCCTTTTCTTTTCAAATCTCTTTCCGATTCGTTCACATTTTACCATTTCTCTTCCATATAAAACAACAAAATGCATTTTAAGCTTATGTAAATTAAACGTAAAAGGGCGTTATGCAACATATTGACGGGAGTAACGCCGGGAATCCTGGGCCGGGGGCGGGAGAGGGTCAAACCGGAAGGCGGCAGGCTGGAGGTGTTGAGGGCGGGAACTATGGGCGTTGGGCTGCTGGATTCGGAGTTAAGATTTTCTAAGGCCCTGGAATTTTGCTAAAAGCGCAGGCCAAAATAAAACAACTCGCGATGAAGCCGCTCAGACAATTTTATTTTGGCCTGCAACGCAAAATCCCACGGCCTAAGAAAAACTAGAACTCCTGCAAATGCAGCCCAACGCCCATAGTTCCCGCCCTCAACACCTCCAGCCTGCCGCCTTCCGGTTTGACCCTCTCCCGCCCCCGTCCCAGGATTCCCGGCTGTGCATTACTACGAATGAGTGAAAATAAAGATTTTATGCAACTGACGTGGGGATTAACAGTAAGGTGTCAAGGCATTTTAGTAAAGCGTCAAGGCATTTTCGAAAATGCCTTGACGCTTTACTAAAATGCCTT
>NZ_WQPN01000101.1 GCF_018785315.1 Clostridium sp. MCC353
CAGGTGATTGATGAGGCGCTGTTATGCCTGCCTTACAGCACCAGGGAAGAAGTGAACGGGTTTATCGTGCGCCTGGAAACTATGGGGATTGAAACCCATGTGGCGGTAGATACCTACGACCATCAGGAAAAAGCAATTGAGCGGTTTGGGGCCTACCGCGTGCTGACCTACAGCCCGAGAATCTTTGAACCGACGGAACTGTTTGTAAAACGGGCCATGGATGTAATCGGCGGGGTGGCAGGATCTCTGCTAACGGTTCTGCTCAGCATGGTGATCATACCGGCGATCCATTTGGAATCCCCCGGGCCAGCCATTTTTAAACAGGTCCGGATCGGAAGAAATGGCCGACGATTTTCCATCTATAAGTTCCGTTCTATGTATATGGATGCAGAAGAGCGGAAAAAGGAGCTGATGGAAAAGAATGAAATGAAGGGCCTGATGTTCAAGATGAAGGATGATCCCCGGATCACGAAGGTAGGGAAGTTCTTACGAAAGACCAGCCTGGATGAATTCCCCCAGTTTTTCAATGTGTTAAAAGGGGAAATGAGCCTGGTGGGAACGAGACCGCCTACGGAAGACGAGTTCCTGCAGTATGAAGAGCATCATAAGAGGCGTCTGAGCCTGAAACCGGGAATCACCGGATTATGGCAGGTGAGCGGCCGGAGCGATATCCAGGATTTTGAAGAGGTGGTGAGCCTGGATCTGGAGTACATCGACAAATGGTCGGTGTGGCTGGACATCCGTCTGCTGATCCAGACCGTGTATGTGGTGCTGTTTCATAGAGGGGCATCCTGACACGAAGCGGTGGCTAACCGGGAGAGGGCCGGGAAAAGCGGGAATGAACAAGGCAGATGAAATATAAAGAAAAGAAGCAGAAAATAAGAAACAGAGAACGAGAAACAGGAAACAAGAAGTAAATGGAACAAACGACGGACCGAATTGTAAAGTGAGCAGAATGAGAGACAGGCAGAATCGAAGCGCAAAGAATGAGAGACAAGCAGAATGAAAGCGCAAAGAATGAGAGACAAGCAGAATGGAAGCACAAAGAATGAGAGACAAGCAGAGTGGAATCTCAAAGAATAAGAGATAAGCAGAATGGGAACCGGATGGGGATAAGAGTATCCGTGATAGCGGTTCTTGCAGGAGACGGGAAACCGGGCATGAGGAAATGAAGAGTAGAAATCAGAAGAACTATTTATACATAACAGGCGCGGTTGTCCTTGTCCTTGGCTTTCTGTGCTGGTTTGGCAGATTCAGTTACCGTTCTTACCGGGCCAGCCAGGAGGCGAAAGAGCGTCTGGCGGCCCATGAGGAAGCCGCAGGCTCAGGTTTAACAGAAGCAGCCCCGGACGGAGCCGCACAGGAAGGCCGGGACAACGGAAAAGGGGAAATCCTTTACCAGGGAAAAACCTACCGCAGAAACACGGCCATGCGTGCCATCCTCTGTATCGGCGTTGACACCAAAGGGGAGATGGAATCCCATACGGCGTCCGGCCAGGGAGGCCAGGCGGACGGGGTATTTTTAGTGGCCCAGGACGCGGCCAGGGACCGGGTGAAGATCCTGATGATCCCCCGGGACAGCATGACGGAGATCACACTGTTTGACCTGTCTGGAAATGAGAGCTGTGAACTGATGACAGAGGCGGTTTCCAATTTACTTGGGAACCTGAAAATAGACGGGTATGCGGCGGTGAACATCAGCGCCATCCCGATTTTGAATGATGCGGTGGGCGGAGTGACGGTAACCATCCGGGACGAAGGCCTGGAAAAACGGGATCCGGAGTTGAAAAAGGGGGAAACCGTCACCCTCCAGGGTGAGCAGGCGGAGATTTTTGTCAGGTACCGGGATATCACCAAATCCCAGACAGCGGTCAGCCGTATGGGTAGGCAGAAGCAGTATCTGCAGGGCTATTTACAGGCAGCCAAAGAGGCGGCGTCCAGGGATGACCGCCTGATCCCGGATTTAATGAACCGCCTGCAGAACAATATGATCACAAATATGCCGAAGGACCAGTATCTGGACATGGCGCTGTCCGTGCTGAACAGCCAGGA
>NZ_WQPN01000102.1 GCF_018785315.1 Clostridium sp. MCC353
TTTCACTAACGGTTTCCAGACGGCTTTCATCGCCAACGGATTCCGCTCCGCCCGGCGTCAAGCCTCCAAGCAGGCCTCCGCCCCCCGTCCGTCCCCATTCCCAGGATTCAGGGCTGTGTACTGGTCTGATAACGGATAAATAAAGATTTGGAGAAGGGACGTAGAAGAAGCAAAGAAGCGTTTGATTGAGACGATGTTTGGTATTTAGTGCAGATTATGGTATAGACATTTTATATAGCTGACGCGGGGAATAACAGTAAAAGGTCAAGGCTTTTTCGAAAATGACTTGACCTTTTACGTTAAATTTTCTTATAATTTACAGAATTGTTTTTTTAATTACCAGAGCAAGAGAAAACCAGCAGGGAAGCGGGGAGGCTGGATGGCGGGGGACCAGGCCGGCTCCGTTCTGATGGACATGCTGTTAGAGCCGGAAGCGGTGGAACACGATCTGGAAGTGATCACTCAGGCCCAGGAAGCCATGCACTCCTGGTACTTACAGCAAATTGGAGAAGATCAGCTGCAATGCACCACCGCGGTCATCCGCTTGCAGCCGCCCGGCTACAGTCAGATTTGCGGCTGCAGCACCCAGCTTATTTCCCCCCACCTTTATAAAGAACTGATCGGTCCTTATGATGAAAGGATTTTAATGGCCCATCCCCGAGGAGGCATGATCCATTTATGCAGTTCCCATTTACAACATTTAGAGACCTTTAAAGCCATGAAATGTCTGCGCGCCCTCCAGCTAAACGATCAGGCCGCCGATGATCTGGAAAAATATGCTGAAGTTCTTAGAAACGATCAGGTGCTGTACGTGCGCCCCACGGAAAAAATGCCTCCGGAGAAAATTGAGGAACTATGCGCCAACCGCCCCTCTGTCATTGTTTCAGATATCCGGTGGTGAAAAGACGTTTCCTATTAATTCAGCCGCCCGCCCGTTACATCAGCCGCGCCTGCTTCCTCACCCTCATTTTCACCTGTTCCAAAAAGCTTTCCGGCCCCACCACACGGATCACCGGCCCGAAGGAAAGGATTTGAATCAAAAGTTCCGTTTCCACACTCTGGTTATAGTAGATGTAACACAGATATTTTCCTGCCGTATCCGTTTTTTCGATCCGTTTTTCATAGCAGGCGAAATGCAGCATGGCCCGTTCCAGCCCGTTCCGTTCCTCGGATATTTCCAGAACCACGGGATCATCACAATACGATTTTTCAATATACCGGTCAATGTCAATCTCTTCGTCAACGAAAAATCCGGTTTCCCGGACTGAAAAAATTCGTCCTATATTTAGCGTTTCCAGCCGCCAATCCCTGCCCGCCCGTTTAAACAGGGCGAAGCAGCGGAATTTATCGTCTTTAGAGGAATATTCCATGCGGCATGGCAGATAGGTGCGCTCCGACAATTTTCCTTTCCCGGAGTAATAGGAGATTTGAAGCGTCTGCCTCTCTTTAATTCCCTTTAAAATCATTTGAAAATGTCTCCGGTAACTGTCCGCTCCGGTGAGATCTCCATCCGCATACCGGTCAAAATAGAGAAAATCCTCATTTCTGAACAATGGTTTTACATCCTTTAAGTATTCCTCCAGAATACGAAGCTGCCCATCAGATAAAAATAAGGTGATTCTGGGATCAGAGATCAGGGCTTTCAGCCAGGATTTTTGAAGCCGGGTCAGAGGCAGCACCCTCAGGTTATCGATTTTAGAAAGATATCCATCTTCCGTCTTCACTAAAAGATCCCAGTCCCCGCCGGTCAGATGGGGCACAATTGAAACTGCGCTCTCTCCATATCCATAGGTGTCCGCCAGCCGGTTCATTTCTTTTACGCCCACAGGCTCCACGGAACCCTTCTTTAAAATCCGGTCCACAACCTGATAATAACAATTATAGATTTCCGAGAACAACTCCATCATCCGTCCCCCTCTCCCAGATACAGATTTATCATCCGTTCCATATCCTGCCGCCATACTTCCTCCACCCGTTTATTAGAACATTCAAATGAGAGGATGCGCCCGGTAAATGTCTTGATCCAGGGCAGCAGCTCATTGGCGTCCCACACCTGCACTGCATAGCGGTATACTCCCTGCCCGATTCTGGCGACCGTCCCATGCCTGCCTTCCCGTTCCAGCCTGTTTATGATATACTGTTCTGTTTCTTCGTTGATCTTCAAGGTGAGGCTCACATCTTCCGGCGTCCGCTTGCTGCCAAATGACACGCCCCAGCAGAGGTTAAGGTTTCTCATCAAACCCTCCAAATGCGCGGCAAAGTCAGGATCAGCCTCTCCGGCAGTGACAGACTGGATGCTGTCCAGCCGGTATGCCTGGAACCTGCGGGAACGGCAGTTCCTGAGACAGACATACCGCCGGCCCGTCTGGGTGCTGATAAGGATTTTAAGCGGTGTGCCCCAAGCCTCGGTGACACGGCCATTTTTACCTCCTTTAACCGCAACGGTCACCAGCCGCTGTTCTTCGATGGCGGCGAGCAGCGGCAGCAGGATTTCATCTTCCAGCGTGTGCACCAGATAGTCATGCTTCATGCGAAACAGGTCATTTTCCCTCTGCTGGTTATCTAAAACCGTGCTTCCCACAAATCCAAACGGCGCGATTCCCTGATAGAAACAGACCGCGTCCAGAAGATCCGGCAGTTCCTCAGGAATTTCCTCCTCCACGCTGGGATTTACCCCGTACAGGTTCTGCCTGCCTTCCTTATGAAGGGTGAGCAGTCCATTTTTCTCATATTCCACCAGCTTTTTCCTGACCGTCTGGGAATCGAACAGAACCTGATAATTGATCTGAATTTCATCTGTAATCTCATCCGCGCTCCGCAGCTCCCCGTCCTGAAGCAGATCCAGTATAAAAAAATGCAGCATAATGTCATTGGAAGTAAAGCTCTTGGATTTCCAAACCGAATAAAGGGGATTTACGGAAATCCGGCTGCTGTCTATGGTGATGGCCACTGATTTCTTCCGTTCCGAATTATAATCGCTTTTAATATAATCGGAAAACCAGCTTTCAATCCGCCGCCGCTCATTGTCATAAGTCCGGCTGCTCTTGATCTGAAAATCCTCCCTGGTTTTAAATCCATAGATATAAAAATCCCTGACATAAGAGCGGATCTTATCAAAACGCTTTACAAGTTCACTGAATTCCGACATAATTTTCCCTCCCCCTTTCACCGGCATCATTTATAAAGCCATTATACTGGCTAAATATGGAAGTTCGCAACTTTTTTTAAATGATAAATCCCCTGTTGGCTGGTAAGATAACATTACAAAGAGATGATGCAGAAAGGAAAGGCCGCAGGGCGGCTAAATGGTGAAGAGTATGTTTACAATTTATAATGAAAAAACAAATAAGCCCATCAGAGTGTGGCTGGAATCCATAGACCAGGTGGAAGAGAACTGTTTGGAACAGGCGTACCACCTTTCAAACCTGCCGTTTATCCATAAATGGGCATGTCTCATGCCGGATACCCACACAGGAAAGGGAATGCCCATCGGCGGAGTGATCGCCACCGATGGCGTCATAATCCCCAATGCTGTGGGCGTGGATATCGGCTGTGGAATGAACTTCGTATCCACAGACTTAAAAGTGGATGAAATGCGGCAGATCATGACCGGAAACGGTACTCTGATCCAGTCCATAATCGGAGATATTTTAAGAAATGTACCCGTTGGATTTAATTCTTATAAGGAAAGACAGGAATCAGAGGTTCTGGACCGCGCTATTGAGGAAAAAGAGAAATACGAAAGCAATCAAAACCTGTTCCCGCTGATCGAGGATGCTTATTACCAGGCGGGAACTCTGGGAGGCGGCAATCATTTTATAGAGCTGCAGGAGGATCAGGACGGATATTTGGGAATCATGATCCATTCAGGAAGCCGTCATTTCGGCAAAGAGATCTGCGATGAATATCACAACAAGGCGCGGGAACTCAACGCCAGATGGTACAGCCAGGTCCCCGACTCTTACCGGCTGGCATTTCTCCCTGTGGATTCTAAAGAAGGAAAAGAATACATAACATGGATGAACCTGGCTTTGGATTACGCGTTTGAAAACCGCCAAAAGATGATGGTAAAGGTAACGTCCATCATCAGGGATAAGGTGAAGAAACACATGGACCAGGATTTGAACTTCCAAAAGGAGATTAACTGCCATCACAATTATGCGGCCCTGGAAAACCATTACGATAAAAATGTCTGGGTGCACAGAAAAGGCGCCACCAGGGCGAGAAACGGCGAACTGGCCGTAATTCCCGGAGCCATGGGATCATACAGCTACGTGGTGATGGGAAAAGGCGCGCCGGAGAGCTTCTGCAGTTCCTCCCACGGAGCCGGAAGAGCGTATTCCAGAAAAGGGGCGATGGAAGCATTTTCCTGTGAACAGGTGATGGTAGATTTGAAAAACCAGGGAGTAGTACTTGGAAAATACAACAAATCCGATGTGGCGGAAGAAAGCCGTTTTGCCTATAAAGACATCGAATTTGTCATGGATCAGCAGACTGATCTGGTAGTCCCCATTAAGCGGCTGAAAACCGTAGGGGTTGTAAAAGGATAATTCACTGCTATATCACGGCTTAACCGCCGGATGGTGCCGGCTGCCCTGCAGTTTGGTATGCCGCAGTAATTATGATAAATGCTATGTGGGATAGCAAAACATGATGTGTCGCAGGTTCGAATCCTGCCGGCGAAAGCCGTAACTCAGCTGGGTAGAGTAATCATTAGACACCTGTCAAGTGTCCTCAAGGGAGCTTGTGATGCCGGATTATGCCTGTCACCCGTATAAAAAACGTCAAAAGTCCCAGGGCCCATGCCCTGCCGGCCGGTAGATGCTTTTTATATGGAGATGACAGCAGGAAACATGCCTTGAGGCCGGATGGCCCTGGCAGTGCAAGGAAATTCCCATGTTCTTTGAAATGGAAAGAAAGCCGGAATTTTCCCAAACTGCCTGAATCCGGCTCCGCAGATTTTCTGCGGCATAACCCGGGATGACGGCTGTATCTTTTGTTTCCACAGAAGAAACAGGCCGATGCTGTAAAAAAGGAAGGAGAAAACGTATGAAATATATAATCAACCAAACACAATGTGGATTCCTGCTGAAAGACGGATGTTTTGTCTCCGTGCTGTTATGCGGAAAATACAATTACATAAAAGCATTAGGATATAAAGTTGTCATTGAAGAAATGAAAGGAAAGGTGGAATTTAACGGGATACCGGCTGAAATCCTTTTAAAAGATGAAACTTTTGCCCAGCGAGTGCTCCAGGTAAAAATACCGGATGGATTTTTAGGCGTTTTATCCTGCAATGGGGCAGTGCAGGAAATCGTAAGCGAACCGGAAACCTTGTACTGGAACGTATGGGACAAATATGAATGCCGGCTTCTGGATATGCGAGAGCCTGACATGGATGGAGATATTAAAAAACAGTACCTGTCCATGATCCCGCTGAAATATTACAAGAAAATTGAAATCCAGCCAGGTGAAATCGGCCTTTTATATTACGATAACCAGTTGGTGAAGGAGTTAAACGGCGGAACTTACTATTACTGGCTGTACTCCAAAGACGTCCTCTGCCGGATTGTGGATCTGAAAGCCAAAGCCCTGGAAATCACCGGCCAGGAGATTCTCACCGCCGACCGGATCGGCATCCGTCTGAATCTGATCTGCAGCTACCGGATTTCCAATCCAAAGAGAATGGTGGAGACCATCAAAGGCCTGGAAAGTCAGCTTTATTCCTGCATTCAGCTCATCATCCGGGAATATATCGGCAAATACCGTCTGGACGAACTGCTGGAGCAGAAAGAAGAGGTGTCCCAATACATCTATAAAAGGATGAAAGAGGAGGAGGAACCGTACTGCGTTGAATTCCTGAACGCGGGAATCAAAGACATCATCCTTCCGGGAGAGATCAGGGATATCCTCAATACGGTTCTGATTGCTGAGAAAAAAGCTCAGGCAAATGTAATCGCCAGGAGAGAAGAAGTGGCGTCCACCCGTTCCCTCCTCAACACGGCAAAGCTTATGGATGAAAATAAAACTCTCTACAAGCTGAAAGAGATGGAATGTCTGGAAAGAATCTGCACCCAGGTAGGAAATATTAATGTTGCGGGAAGCGGAACTCTATTAGAACAGTTAAATAATTTAATGGGTTAATCCGGAATCTGCACAGATAAAATGACACCATCCGCATAAAACTTCAAAAAACGCTATATCAGTTTCATCCTTTCTTGTATAGAAGAATGGATTGGAACACAAGATATAGCGTTCTTTTTCGCCCGAATCGGGGGAGGGGCAGGAAACGTAAAATTAAGGGAAAAAAACTTAGAAAAATATGTAAAAAGCTGTTGACTTTTGATGAATGGTTTGATAAGATAATATTCGCCTTGAGAAATGAGGCAAAAACAAAAGAAGCTTTGAAAAAAGTTTTGAATAAAAGTAAAAAAGTTGTTGACAAACATCACGCAGCATGATATGATAATTGAGTTGCTGTTGAGAAAGGCGACACATAATGAACCTTGATAATTAAAGATTGAACAGTATGTAAAACCCTGAAAATTCTAAAAAAACAGGCCATATCTGATATGCCTGGAGGATGAAAATCCTCAGAGAAAATTCAGAACGAATACAGAAATGTATACGAACCAAACAAAACAGTAAATGAGTAAATAGCTCTTCGGAGTTATAACTCAACGGATTTAAAATTAGCTAACGTTAATTTTGGATCAAGATCAAAACTTTAACATGAGAGTTTGATCCTGGCTCAGGATGAACGCTGGCGGCGTGCTTAACACATGCAAGTCG
>NZ_WQPN01000103.1:0-10121 GCF_018785315.1 Clostridium sp. MCC353
GTATTTCTTAGGGTCGGAATCCGCCCCCCAATTCCTCTCATCCACGGCCGCCTGCCCCAGATTCCCCGTCTTCATGGCGTAACTCCTGCCAACTCGTTAAATAAAGATTTTATTACTTAGAATATTTTTCTTCGCAGTACATGCAGCGGTAGGTTTCCGTATTTTCATCGGAAAGATAGAAAATGTGAGGAAGTTCCTGTTCGATGGATGTGATGCAGCGCGGGTTCTTGCAGTGGATCACGTTGGTGATTTTCTTGGGGAGTTTCAGGCTGCGTTTTTCGCGGATCACGCTGTCATGGATGATGTTTACTGTGATATTGTGATCGATATAGCCCAATACATTTAAGTCGATATGTTCTAAATCACCATCGATTTTGATGATGTCTTTTTTGCCCATTTTGCTGCTTTTGGCATTTTTAATGATCGCTACCTGGCATTCCAGTTTGTCCAGACCCAGGTGATAGTAGATGTCCAGGCTTTTTCCGGCCTGGATATGGTCCAGGACTACGCCTTCTTTTAATCCGCTGATATTTAACATGGTTTCTTCACCTCCAAAAGTGTCATAATAAGGGCCATTCTCACGTAGACCCCGTACTGTGCCTGTCTGAAGTAGGCGGCTCTTGGGTCGCTGTCCACTTCGGTTGAAATCTCGTTCACCCTTGGGAGCGGATGAAGAACGAACATATCGTCTTTAGCGAGTTTCATCTTTTCTTTGTTCAGGATATAGCAGTCTTTTAAGCGGATATAGTCCTCTTCGTTGAAGAAACGCTCTTTCTGGACACGTGTCATGTAGAGAATATCCAATTGCGGCATAGCGTCATCCAGGTTGCCGATCTCTTCAAATTCAATATGGTTGGCTTCCAGCACATCTTTGCGGATATAATCGGGAATGCGCAGTTCGGGAGGGGAGATCAGGATGAACTTGATGTTTTGGTAACGTACCAGGGCATTGATTAAGGAATGAACGGTACGGCCGAATTTCAAGTCTCCGCAAAGTCCGACAGTCATGTTATTTAAACGGCCTTTTTCGGAACGGATTGTCATCAGGTCGGTCAGTGTCTGGGTGGGGTGCTGGTGTCCGCCGTCGCCCGCATTGATGACAGGGATATTGGAAGCCTGGGAAGCGACCAGAGCGGAACCTTCTTTCGGGTGTCTCATGGCAGCGATGTCCGCATAGCAGGAAATCATGCGGATGGTATCGGCTACGCTTTCGCCTTTGGCAGCGGAACTGGAATCAGCAGAAGAAAAGCCCAGCACATTGCCGCCCAGGTTTAACATGGCAGCTTCAAAACTCAAACGGGTTCTGGTGCTTGGCTCATAAAATAAAGTTGCGATCTTTTTGCCGTCACAGACATGGCTGTATTTTGGCAGGTTGTGTTCGATGTCTGTAGCGAGTTCCAGCAATTGGTCAATTTCTTCCACTGAAAAATCCAGCGGGTTTAGTAAATGTCTCATAACTATCTCCTTTTAACGGTATGTTAATAATGTTTCTACTGGTTTGCGTTTTGGAGCATCAGGAGTTTCGTCCCCATAGCCCATTGCGATCAGCGCCATCAGCTGCTGGCCCTCGGGAATCTCAATGAGGGCAGACGCCTTCTCAAAATCATAAAGCCCAAGGATCACTGTGTCAAGTCCTAATTCCTTTGCTGCAAGACAAAATGTCTGACATGCGATTCCACAGTCGAACGCCTGCCATGCATCGCCCCGGATGGTAGAAAAAGAGCCATCACGTTCATAACCGGAACGACCTGTGATCAAGGTTGTTGCGACTAATAATGGTGCTGGCTTTATAATAAGGGCATTATGCTCACTACAGCAGGTATCGGCAATAGCGTTCCGTAAACCGGAATCCTCAATAGCAATATAACGGGTTACCTGAGTATTCTTCCAGGATGGAGCAAATGAAGCTGCAGAGATAATCTGCTCCAGCAGAGAATGAGGAACGGCAGTCTCTTTAAAACGGCGGATACTTCTTCGTGTTTTAATGGCGTCTATGGTATTCATCTCGAACCTCCTTTTTTTCCTTTCCCTATTATATAGTATAAGTCAGGATATTTCTACAATTTTTTACAAAATTATGGTATACTTTTTTAGAATGCGGCGGCTGTGTTTTGCCAAAACGCCGTGTAAGGAATATTTAAGGAACTTTAAGAAAATTCAGGCGGTACAAATTGGTTTTTTACTGTATAATAAATCAAGAGAAATGAAAAGGGAGGTCTGGGCTTTGGAAGAAAACAGAATACCCATTATTGAAGTAAAAGACCTTTATAAGATATACAGAGTGGGGGAGACAAAGGTTTACGCCCTCAACGGCGTGGATTTTACCATGTATAAGGGAGAGTTTTGTGCGATTGTCGGACCGTCCGGTTCCGGAAAATCCACTTTGCTGAACATGCTGGCAGGGCTGGAAAAGCCTACAAAGGGACAGATTGTGATTGCCAAAACACATATTGAGAAGATGACTGAAAACCAGTTGGTGGCCTTCCGCAGAAAGCATGTGGGCTTTATTTTTCAGTCCTATAATCTGCTGCAGACCATGAATGCGGTTGAGAATGTGGCTCTGCCCCTGTCTTTCAGAGGAATTCCCAAGAAAATAAGAAATAAAAAGGCCGTAAAGTATTTAAAGCTGGTAGGGCTGGAGAAACAGATGAAGCACAAGGCTAATGAGATGTCGGGAGGCCAGCAGCAGCGTGTCGGAATTGCCCGGGCCCTGGCTGTGGACCCTCAGATCATATTTGCCGATGAGCCTACCGGCAATCTGGATACCAAGACGACCATGGAAGTCTTAAATCTGATGAGAAAGGTCGTGAGGGAGCAGAATCAAACCCTTGTTATGGTCACTCATGACAATCATATAGCGTCTTATGCGGACAGGCAGTTCCACATTGTGGACGGTAAGATACTGAAGATAGAAGAACGGCGCCATCCGGACGAGGAAAGCCGGACTGCGGAAGAAACTTAAATAAAGAGGAGATTAGAGTATGAAAATGCTGAAAAAAAGTTTGGTATGGATCTTGGCAGTGATCACTTTGCTGGGAGCAATGCCGCTTACATCCTTTGCCCTGATTGATACCAGTGACAATGACTACGTTATTACAAAGAAAACGCCCAGCGGTAAGACAGGAAAGAGCATGAGCATTTCCTTCACCTTGAAAAACAGTTCGGGACGGGACTGGAATAAGATGGGGATATCCCTCTCAACCGATGTGATCATTTCGGATGATGAAGACCTGGATTCTACCTATGTATTCCCTTTTGAAGTGAATGACAACACCTTTGATATCAAAGAAGTGGGATCCCTGAAAGACGGCTCTTCAAAAAGCGTTTCCATTTCAGCAAGGGTAAGGCGGGATATCGCGGAAGGATATTATTCGGTGCCCATTAAGGTTTACGATGATAAGAATAATGAGCTGGCGGATGAATATATCAATGTCTGGATTTCCAAATCCACAGGTTCGTCAAGCGATGATGAAGAAGATGACAAAACAATCACATTTGTGCTGGGAGAGGGCCAGAGCACTCCTGACGGGGTTTACCCGAATATCCTCAACTTCACCATGAATTTAAGGAATGACAGCACGATTTCGGCCCAGGATGTTACGGTCGGCATGGTGATGAGCAAGGAAGATACGGAGTTCCCATTTGAGATCAACGATGCGAACTATGACCGCCGGTTCGATAAAATTACGGGCGGGGAGACGGTGGAACTGCCTTACAGCTTCATGATCAGAAAGGATGCGTACAGCGGATATTATCCCATTAAATTGGAGATTACATACAGAGACAGTTCGGAAGGCCCTTTATTAAAAGCGGAAGAATCCTTTTTTGTGCGCGTCACCAATAAGGATAAGGAAGATAATAAAGGTGATTTTAATGCAAACGACAGAACAAAAGCCCGTTTAATTGTGGACAGCTATGAGACGATCCCGGAGAATATTTATGCCGGAGAGGAATTCGAGCTGATCTTGAGAATGAAGAATGCATCTGCCGATGTTCCGGCCAGCAATATCCTGTTCTCCTTAGAATCTGAAAAGGTTTCAGACAGCGCTGTTTTTTCTATGGAATCGGGATCTTCCTCCACGGTTGTCAATTCCATGCCGGCGGGAGAAACTGCTGAGATCCGTGTTAAAATGATATCAAAGGCCAGCATTGATCAGAGATCCTATTCCATCACGATCAAAGAAAAATATGACAGCCCAGAGTTTAAGAATGCGGAAGAAAGCGTGGTTGTGGACATTCCTGTCCTTCAGCATGCCAGACTCAACACAGGCACCATTGAGATCATGCCGGAAAGCATTAATGTAGGATCAGAAGCGAATGTCATGTTTGCTATCAACAACACTGGAAAAGTCCTTCTTTATAATGTTATGGCCAAGTTTGAAGCTGATTCCATTCAGACCACAGACGCTTATGTGGGCAATATCAAACCGGGTGACACCGGGAACGTGGATGTGATGGTCAGCGGAATTGCTCCTACGGCCGATGACGGTAAGGTAAAGATCACCATCACTTATGAAGATGAAAACGGCCATGAGACAGCGCTGGAAAAGGAAATGACGCTTTTTGTAACAGAGGAAATCCCCATGGATTTTGATGACTCTATGGCAGGGAATTTCGATGATATTCCGGTAGAGAATCCCTCCTTTTTCAGCAAATATAAGTTAATTATACTGCCTGCAGCCGCTCTGGCCGTCATCGCGGTTGTCACATTTATCGTTATAAAGAGAAAAAAGAAAAAAGCGGCCCTGGAAGAGGATGAGATAGACGATGAGATTTCTTGATCTGCTCACAATGAGCGTAAATAACCTGCGGCGCAGGAAGCTGAGGACGGCCCTCACCGTTCTGGGGGTTATTATAGGTACGGCCTCAATTGTGGTAATGGTTTCTTTGGGAATCGGGTTAAGCGAACTGACTATGGAACAATATGAGTCCTTCGGCAGCCTGACAGCCATCACTGTATATTCCCAGGACAGGTGGGGCAATAGCGACAGTTCGAAAGAACCCAGCTATCTTACGGATGAAACGATGAAACTATTAAAAAGGGTAGATCATGTTCAGTCCGTTTCCCCCCTGCTGTCCTTCTATGTGCTGATGAAACAGGGCGTTTATGAAGCCCAAATGAGCATGAATGGGGTATCCAGGGAATACATGGAACAGATTAAGCTCGGAGAAGGCCATCTCCCGGAACCGGGAGGGGAGCTTGAGATGGTAGTCGGCAACCAGGTGGCCCGTAATTTCTACAATACGAAGAGTAAGGGCGGGCGCCGTAATTATGACGAGGTTCCGGACGTGGATTTCCTGGATAAACCCATGTTTGTGGTTTTTGATACAAACGCATATTTTCAGGCTCAGAGCGGAGGCGGCGGAGAGGGCAGCACCCCTTCCAAACCTCCCAAAAAGTACATGATTCCTACAGCGGCAATGGTTGAAGGCGGAATTGATGACTGGAGCAACTACAGCTATGAGGTCTATGTGGATATCGATGCGCTGAAAACCCAGCTTCGAAAGGTATTTGGAAAAGATCCGATTCCGGGACAGCCGACCAATAAAAAGGGAAAACCGTATAATTACTTCATCTATGATCAGGCTGTTGTATATGTGGATGACATGAGCAACGTGACCACGGTGCAGAAAGAGATCACCGATTTGGGCTATCAGGCATACAGCAGCATGGAATGGCTGGAACAGTCTCAGCAGCAGTATAACATGATTCAGGCTGTTTTAGGCGGTATTGGTGCGGTATCCCTGTTTGTGGCGGCTATTGGAATTGCCAATACGATGATGATGTCCATCTATGAAAGGACGAAGGAAATCGGCATTATTAAAGTGCTGGGCTGTGATATGGGAGTGATCCGGAATATGTTCCTTCTGGAATCCGGTTTTATCGGTTTTATGGGAGGAATCATAGGCATTATATTGAGCTATACCTTATCCTTTGTCATCAATAAATTTTTAGGGGCTGCCCAGCTCATGATGGGAATTGACGGTGATATATCCAGAATCCCTCCGTGGCTGTCGGGATCAGCGATTCTGTTCGCCATCTTTGTGGGTATGGCCGCTGGATTCTTCCCTGCGTTAAGGGCGATGAAATTAAGCCCTCTGGCCGCCATAAGAAACGAATAGCTTTGAATAACGGCACTGGGATCAAATGGCGCTGGGATAAAATAGCTGAGATAAAATATTAATTTCTTCTTGCAAAGGAAAAAATAATATTATATGATAAATAGAGGACGTGCGACTGGCGGATGAGTGGGAAACCACAGGGGAGCACGTAAGAAGATTGAGCCGACCGCCTGGGCATTGTTGGGAACAAAAGGAGAGAATCCCTTTGTTCGTCATACTGCCCAGGCGTTTTTCTATTCCATAGAAAGGTCGTCTCATGGAATAACAAAGCCCTCCGGGCAGGATAAAGACCGCACTGCAGTGGTCTGGTTACATAAAAAGTTAGGAGGAATCAGCGGATGAAAATGCTGGCTATTGAAGAGGAACTGAAGAATAATGCCTATCCGGGCAGAGGAATCGTGATTGGAAAAACAGAAGATGGTAAAACGGCCGTAACCGCATATTTTATTATGGGCAGAAGTGAAAACAGCCGTAACCGGGTATTTGTGGAAGATGGGGAGGGGATTCGCACCCAGGCATTTGACCCGTCTAAATTGACGGATCCAAGCCTGATCATTTACGCTCCGGTACGGGTTCTGGGAAATAAAACCATTGTGACCAATGGCGATCAGACCGATACAATCTATGAAGGAATGGATAAACAGCTCACATTTGAACAGTCCCTGCGCAGCCGTGAATTCGAGCCGGACGGCCCTAATTATACGCCCCGGATTTCAGGAATTATGCATATTGAAAATGGCAGATACAATTATGCCATGTCCATTTTAAAGAGCAGTGACGGAAACCCGGAAGCATGTAACCGCTATACGTTTGCGTATGAGAACCCTGTGGCAGGGGAGGGACATTTTATCCACACCTATATGCATGACGGCAGCCCGCTTCCCAGCTTTGAAGGGGAGCCGAAACTGGTTGGAATTAAGGGCGGAATTGATGAGTTCACCAGCCTGCTGTGGGATAATTTGAATGAAGACAACAAAGTTTCTCTGTTTGTACGGTATATTGATATCGCTTCGGGAACCTATGAAACCAGAATTGTAAATAAGAATAAATAAGAACAGGAGAGCGCAGAGATGAAAGAGTTGGAGTTAAAGTACGGATGCAACCCAAATCAAAAACCGTCCAGAATATTCATGCGGGGTGAAAAGGAGCTTCCAATCCAGGTTTTAAGCGGTAAACCGGGATATATTAACTTTTTGGATGCATTTAACGGATGGCAGTTGGTTCGTGAATTAAAGCAGGCCACCGGACTTCCGGCAGCGGCTTCATTTAAGCACGTTTCTCCGGCGGGAGCTGCGGTAGGACTTCCTCTTGACGAAACCCTGGCTAAGATTTACTGGGTGGACGATATGGGGGAACTTTCTCCACTGGCATGTGCATATGCCAGAGCCAGAGGAGCGGACAGGATGTCTTCATTTGGTGATTTTATATCACTTTCTGATATCTGCGATGCGGACACTGCCCGTATCATTAAGAGGGAAGTATCCGACGGCGTGATCGCTCCGGGATATGAACCGGAAGCGCTGGAGATTTTAAAATCCAAAAAGAACGGCAGCTACAATGTGATCCAGATCGACCTGGATTATGTGCCGGATCCGATTGAGCGGAAACAGGTATTTGGAATTGTGTTTGAACAGGGAAGGAATGAATTGAATATAGACGCCGGACTTTTGGCAAATGTGGTGACAGAGAATCAGGATATTCCTGAGGACGCCAAGCGCGACCTGCTGATTTCCTTAATCACGTTAAAGTATACCCAGTCCAATTCGGTGTGCTATGCCAAGGGGGGACAGGCCATCGGCATCGGAGCCGGGCAGCAGTCCAGGGTTCACTGCACCCGTTTGGCGGGCAGCAAAGCGGATAACTGGTTTTTACGTCAGGCGCCTCAGGTGCTGAACCTTCAGTTTGTGGACGGCATCCGCCGTGCTGACCGGGACAACGCCATAGACGTTTATATCGGTGACGACTATATGGACGTTTTGGCCGACGGTATCTGGGAACACACATTTAAGGTAAAACCGCCTGTATTCACAAAAGAGGAAAAAAGGGCATGGCTGGATCAGATGAAGGACGTGTCTTTGGGTTCTGATGCATTTTTCCCGTTCGGGGACAACATTGACCGCGCCTACAAGAGCGGCGTTAAATACATAGCCCAGCCGGGCGGTTCTGTCCGCGATGACAATGTAATTGAAACCTGCAATAAATATGGCATGTCCATGGCGTTTACCGGAATCCGCCTGTTCCACCACTAAAATAGTAACATTTCTGGCGGTTCATCTTCTTGAGCAAACGGTTAGTTAAAATAAAATAAAAGTGTAAAAGCACTTAAAAAGCCATCTTAGCATAAAATAAGATTAAGTAATGCTAAGGTGGCTTTCTTTGAAGACATTTCCCCAGCCTTTAACTGCAAGAGAGGAACGAGAATATCTGGAACGCTACAAAGAGGGTGACCAGGAGGCAAGGTCTGTACTCATTGAACGGAATATGCGTTTGGTAGCGCATGTGGTTAAAAAATATCAATATACAGATCATGATATGGATGATTTGTTGTCTGTTGGTACCATTGGCCTGATTAAAGCAGTGAACACATTTAATGTGGACAGAGGATCAAGGCTGGCTACGTATGCCGCAAAATGTGTGGAAAACGAGATCTTAATGCTTCTTCGGGCCAATAAAAAATATTCAAAAGAAGTTTCGCTGTTTGAGCCCATCGGGGTGGATAAAGACGGCGAGACGGTCAGCCTTGTAGATGTGATTGAACTGGAAAATAAAGAAGTACTGGAAGGTTTGATTCTGCAGCAGGAGGTTAAGGAATTATACCTGGCCTATGAAAGCTGCTTAAAGGATCAGGAAAAGATCGTAATTAGTATGCGTTACGGATTATTTGGAATAAAAGAACATACTCAGAGAGAAATTGCTGAAAAACTTGATATTTCCCGTTCTTATGTCAGCCGGATAGAGAAAAAAGCGTTGGAAAAGCTGAAAAAAGAATTCGAGCGTGTTGAGGTTTAGTAAAAACCATTTTCTGTGGTTATAATAAGCGCATGTATCTGATATAACGCAGGAAAGGATGATTGCTGAAATGACAGAAAGATTATTGACAGAAGAGATGATGGCAGCGTTTGAAACATATCTGATTGAAGAAGAACGCTCGAAGGCAACAGTTGAAAAATACAAGAGGGATATCAGAGCTTTTTATAATTGGCTTCCGGATGAGAAACTGGTCACAAAGGAATGCATGATGACTTATAAGCAGTTTTTGTCGGAAAAGTATAAGGCCGCCAGTACGAATTCCATGCTGGTGGCCTTAAATAACCTTTGGTCTTACCTGACATGGCCGGAATGCAGGGTGAGGCTTTTGAAGCTGCAGCGGAAGAGTTTCAGGGAACTGGATAAGGAACTGAACCGGAATGAGTACCAAAGGCTTGTCCAGGCTGCCAGGACAAGACGGAATGAGCGGCTGGATCTGCTCATCCAGACGATCTGCAGCACCGGTATCCGGGTCAGTGAACACCGGTATATTACGGTGGAAACCCTGGAAAAAGGCAGGGCCCGTATTGTAAATAAAGGAAAGGAGCGGACGGTTTTTCTGCCGCCCAAACTGTGCGTCATTTTGCAGAGATACTGCAGGAAAAGGGGTATTGTAAACGGCCCTGTCTTCATCACAAAAGGTGGGAAACCTTTAAACAGAAGCAATATCTGGGCGGAGATGAAAAAGCTGTGCCTGTCGGCCCAGGTCAGCCGGGAGAAGGTGTTTCCTCATAACCTGAGACATCTGTTTGCCCTGTCATTCTATCAGTTGGAAAAAGATATCGTCCGCCTGGCGGATATTCTGGGACATGCCAGCATAGAGACCACCAGAATCTATACCATGACCAGCAGCGTGGAGCAGGTGAAAAAGCTGAACCAGTTAAGACTTGTAATATAAAATGAAATTCATATTGGGAAATGTTATGAGAGATTAATGAAATGGAAAAACACATAATAAGCATTATGTAGTA
>NZ_WQPN01000103.1:10267-74337 GCF_018785315.1 Clostridium sp. MCC353
TAGCAAGAAAAAGCCGGTTTATTCCTCAATATTTTTTATCAGGCAGTGGTAAAAATCAGTGCTTTTTCTTTTTGTGCATAAAAAATAACCCTGTTCGTCAGCGGAATCGTTTTGAAGGACAGAGTGGGCTCATTTTTTATGATCCGGTACTACATAATGCTTATTATGTGGTGAGTTTGAAAGGTGGTACCAATGATTGCAGATGACAGAGAAAACATATTAAAGGGCGGTCTTCTTGATGAACTGGCGAAACAGCTGTGCAGTGATTATTTATCGGATCTTCGTCTGCCGGCAAACCGGTTATCGCTGGTTCCGCTGCTCAACCGTATCAACCCTGCGTCTTTCACGGTCAACGGCTGGAATGACGCCATATCATATATCTTGGGAGAACGGAAACAGTTTGATTCCCAGGAAAAAGCAAGGGATTATATAATATCCCGTATAATAGAGACTGATAATAGTTATAAATAGATAAAAAATGTAAAAAAAGCAGTTGACATTGCAACATAATGCTGATATACTGACACTAGTTGAAAACATAACAGATATGGATTGTTACTGGTAAGCAGGCAAAACCAATTTTGATAAAAGTCATAGAATATATGACTTAGTATCAGGGTTGGTTTTTTTTATGCCCGAATTGGAACAATAATAATGATGCGGGGGTGAACATGAAAGTAGATAAGGTTATCAATAATAATATCGTCAGTGTCTTAGAAAGCGGAAAAGAGATCGTGGTTATGGGACGGGGCATTGGATTCAGAGTGCGTCCGGGGATGGAAATTCCCGAAAACAGGATCGAAAAGGTATTCCGCCTGGACAGCCAGACAGAGGTAGACCAGTTTAAGACGCTGCTTTCCAATCTTCCGCTGGAGCATATTCAGGTATCCACCGAGATCATTAACTATGCGAAAACCGTATTGAATAAGAAATTAAACCAGAACATCTATATTACCCTGACCGACCACATTAATTTTTCCATAGAGCGGTTTGGAAAGAACATGATGTTTGCGAATCCTCTTCTGAGAGAGGTCAGAAGTTTTTACCGGGAAGAATATCTGATCGGTGAATATGCGGTCGCGTTGATTAAGAAAAAACTCCATGTTGAACTTCCGGTGGATGAAGCCGCCTCTGTTGCCCTCCACATTGTCAATGCGGAATACAACACAAAGATGAAGGATGCAATCGATATTACCAATTTGATCCAGTATGTGCTGGAGCTGGTAAAACAACGGTTCTCAATGGTGTATGATGAACAGTCTCTAAATTATGAGCGTTTCATCACCCATCTGCGCTTTTTATCGCAGAGAATTTATAGTAATGAATTGATGGAAGAAACAAATCCGGAATTTATTACGATGATATCCACGATGTATCCGGAAGAATTTGCCGTAAGCGAAGAAATCCGGGAATATATAAAAAATACGTATCATCACGATGTGACGGATGAAGAAGCTGCATATTTAGCCATTCATATCAAGCGGGTGAGATCATAAAGAAAGGAAGAGAGCGAGATGTTTGGATCATTAAAAAAGATGCTTGGGGGAAACTCTAACAAAAAAGTAATCCTGTCTCCTGTGGAAGGCAGTGCGGTTCCGATGAAAGAGGTAAAGGATCCGGTGTTCAGCGATGAAATTCTGGGAAAGGGGGTAGCGATCATTCCATCTAAGGGAAGGGTAGTGTCACCGGCTGATGGAGAAGTTATCGTAATGTTTGACACAAAACATGCGGTCAGCATAAAAACCGTGGATGGAGCTGAAATCATCATCCACATTGGGCTCGATACCGTAAACCTTCAGGGCAGGCATTATACCAGCCATGTGAAGGCCGGAGATCATGTAAAAGCCGGCGATCTGCTGGTAGAATTCGACATTGAGAAGATAAAAGAAGAAGGATATGATGTGATCACACCGGTCATTATCTGCAACACACCGGAATTTCCAGATATGGTATGCCATACCGGAATGCAGGTGAACGAGCTGGATAAAATCATCGATCTGTAGGAAACTACTATGAGGGAGTGGTGTTTCCAAATTACAGATCCATGTGGACTTCATGCGAAGCCGGCATCAATGCTCATGATGACGGCAAGAAAATTCCAGTCGGAAATAAGAGGGGATTTAAATAAATATTCCGCTGATTTAAAGAATGTAATTGAAATTCTGGGCCTTGGCGCAGAATTTGGGGACAGAGTTCTGATCCGGGCGGAGGGCCCGGATGAAGCGGAGGCAATTGAAGCAATAAAAGAGGCGTTTGAAAAAGAAAGGGGTTAATTTATTATGATGAAGTATCTTCAGAAACTGGGGAAATCTTTGATGCTGCCAGTGGCTGTCCTGCCCGCAGCAGGTATTTTAATGGGTATTGGCTATTGGATCAGCCCGTCGGTTATGTCTGGACAGGGAAATCCTATGCCGCTTGCATTTTTCCTTGTAAAGGCCGGCGATGCCCTGATCGGTAATATGGGACTGTTGTTCGCCCTTGGTGTGGCCATCGGCATGTCGGATGATAATGATGGTACGGTAGCTCTGGCTGCTTTGGTATCATGGCTGATGATCCAAAAGATCCTGTCGCCTGATATCCTGGCCGTTCTGCAGGGAATACCGGTAGAAGAAGTAGCTCCTGCATTCAGCAAGATGGAGAACCAGGCCATCGGTATTCTGTGCGGCCTCATCGGCGCCACTGTATATAACAGGTTTAAAAATACGAAACTTCCGGATGCGCTGGCATTTTTCAGTGGGAAACGGTGTGTGGCCATTATTACGGCATTGTGTTCTCTTGTAGTAGCTTTGATTTTATTCTTTATATGGCCGTTTGTTTACGGCGGTCTTGTAAAATTCGGCGAATCTGTAATCGGATTAGGCCCCATCGGCGCTGGTATTTATGGATTCTGCAACCGTATTTTGATACCGACAGGACTTCACCATGCGATGAACTCCGTATTCTGGTTTGATGTTGCTGATATCAATGACCTGTTTAAATTCTGGGGAACGGTTGACGGTGCTGTTTACGGACAGACCGGTATGTATATGACAGGTTTCTTCCCGGTAATGATGTTCGGTCTTCCGGCAGCAACCCTTGCAATGATGCATACAGCAAAATCAAATAAAAAGAAAGTTGCAGCAGGACTTTTAATGGCAGCGGCATTATGTTCCTTCTTTACAGGCGTTACAGAGCCTTTGGAATTCGCATTCATGTTCCTGGCTCCGGGTCTGTATCTGATCCATGCCATTTTAACAGGTATTTCTTTAGCTGTCTGTGCTTACCTTCCGGTACGTTCCGGTTTCTGGTTCAGTGCAGGTCTCGTGGACTGGGTGCTCAGCATGAAAGCTCCTATGGCGGAGAATCCTTTGATGCTGCTTCCCATCGGCCTGGTTGTAGGCGCCATTTATTATGTGATTTTCCGTTTCGCAATTGTTAAATTCAACTTCAAGACCCCGGGCCGTGAAGATGACGACGCGGAAGAAGAGAGCAAAGTTACTTTATCGAATAACGATTATACCAAAGTCGCTTCCATTATTTTGGAAGGACTGGGCGGAAGCGGAAATATTACCAGCATTGACAACTGTATCACAAGGCTGAGACTGGAAATAAAAGACAATACTAAAGTAAATGAAAAAGTTATTAAATCCGCGGGTGTGGCAGGTGTGATCCGTCCTGGTAAAACCAGCATTCAGGTGATCATTGGGCCGCAGGTTCAGTTTGTGGCGGATGAATTTAAAAAATTATGCAGATAATATTAAAAGAAATTGTACAAAAAATCTAAGAATTTTACATTGAATAATAAAACCTTTCCAATTATAATAAATTGGAAAGGTTTTATTTCGCATAAAGGAGGATTTTGTTATGGCAATTTTAGTTACCGGCGGCGCTGGTTATATTGGAAGCCACACGTGTATTGAGCTGTTGAACGCAGGGTATGAGGTTGTGGTGGTGGATAACCTATGTAATTCCTGCAAAGAGTCATTGGACCGGGTGCAGGAGATAACAGGAAAATCCCTCGTATTTTATGAAGTGGACTTGCTGGATGAGAAAAGGCTGGAACAGGTGTTTAATAACGAAACGATTGAAGCAGTCATCCATTTTGCCGGATTAAAGGCGGTAGGTGAGTCTGTTTATAAGCCGTTGGAATACTATCATAACAATATCACAGGCACACTGATTCTCTGCGATGTTATGAGAAAACATAATGTTAAAAATATCGTATTCAGCTCTTCGGCAACTGTTTACGGAGATCCGGCTTTTGTTCCGATTACGGAAGAATGCCCTATGGGACAGATTACCAATCCTTACGGAAGAACCAAGGGGATGCTGGAGCAGATTTTAACCGATTTACATACAGCGGACCCGGAATGGAAGGTAATGCTTCTTCGTTACTTCAATCCCATCGGAGCGCATGAATCAGGGCGGATCGGAGAGAATCCTAAGGGAATTCCCAACAACCTGCTCCCATATATCACCCAGGTAGCGGTGGGCAAGCTGGTTTGCTTAGGCGTATTCGGCAACGATTATGATACTCCGGACGGAACCTGTGTCAGAGATTACATTCATGTAGTGGATCTGGCTGACGGACATGTAAAGGCCGTTAAGAAACTGGAAAAGAATTCCGGCGGAGTGTGGATCTACAATCTGGGCACCGGAACCGGCTACAGCGTGCTGGATGTGATCAATGCGTTTGAAGAAGCCAATGATTTGAAGATCAACTATGTATTTAAAGAAAGACGTCCCGGGGATATTCCCGCTTGTTATGCGGATCCGTCTAAGGCGAAGGAGGAACTTGGCTGGTCTGCGAAACGCGGAATTAAAGAGATGTGTCAGGATTCCTGGAGATGGCAGAAAAACAATCCTAACGGGTATGAAGAATAAAACGACTTCGTTGCAGGAGAGAATGGCTGAGTTCATTCTTTCCTGCTTTTTTTCTGTAACTTTTTGGCTGAAGCTGCGTCTATATTATTGAACGGCCATTGAGCGGCATGACAAAGGAGGAGCGTGATGAAGCTTCATTTTGAACGGATCTACCAGGAACAGAAAAATTCGGTATACGGATACCTGTACTATATGACAAAAAACCAGCAGACAGCGGAAGATTTATCCCAGGAAACTTTTTTGAAGGTGTATCTGGGAATGAAAAAGTTCAAAGGTGAGTGCAGTGAAAAAACATGGTGCCTTACCATTGCCAGGAACACATTCCTTTCTTTTGCCAGGAAAAAGAAGCCTGAACTGCTTGTGGAGGAATGTCCGGAACAGATGGATTCCCATGAAAATATACCGGAAGAACGGGTGATTGAGGAGGAAAACAAACGAGAGATTGCAGCCGCATTTTCCGCCTTAAATGCGGACGACCGGACAATCCTTCTGCTTCGGGACTATGAGAGGCTGTCTTATGCGGAAATAGCTGGTATTATGGGCATTTCTGAGGCTGTGACAAAGGTCAGGATCTATCGTGCCAGGGAAAGGTACCGGAAAATTTACGGAGCCTGTCCTTCTGTTTCTGGAAAATCGGAGGTGAAATAATGGGATGCAGCTATAAAAACAGGGTTTTTGACTATTTAAAAGGGAAAAATGAAGATCCGGACATTGAAAAACATATTGAGAGCTGCCCGGAGTGCAGCGCGTTGGTAGAGGGATATCTGGAAAAAGAAAAGGAATTGGATATTCCAAATACGGTTTATGAAGGCGGAGACCAGAAACTGAAAGAGCAGGTCGTACACTACGAAAAAGGCACGAGACGGATTGTGATTTTCACTCTGCTGGGGCTGATTATGGGGTGGTTCAGCATTTCTTACTATACGGACAGCTTTCTGCCTACAAAGATTATTCTGGCGATACCCTACAAAATCAGCGAGATTTTCTATGGATTGATTCATGATATCCCATACGCATACACCAGGGCGGCAGGAGCCTTTATAGCGGATGCCTATTTTCCGCAGAACAGGGCATTGAGTTTTTTAGCAGAACGGATTACTCCTGTTTTGACCGGAGGCGCTGTTTATGGAAGTTTTGCTTTCTTTACAGGTGATTCCCGTATCTTTACATTAAAGAAATATCTGAAATTTGCAGCGGCCTGGGCGCTGGCCATCGGACTTTACGGCGGGGCGCTGACAGGGCTTAACGCATATGGAGTGAAAAAAAATAATGAGCTGAAGGATATTGAAGGATTTTTCTTAAATTCAGAATCTTATGGGGAACTTTTTTCAGAAGAGTATGAAGGATATGGGGCGTCTGTTTTCGAACTTCTGGAGGAGGCTTTCTATGAGGACGGGGAGCCGGAACCATTGACGGATGTGAGAAGGGCGCATCTGGGTGAAATACAACTGGAAATCTGGATGGGAAAATACAGGGGGGGATATATGATCGCATACGTCAATCCCGCCCAAAGATATCTGGTAACGGATGAAGGCATAATCTACCGGATTACGGAGCGCTTTGCAGGCTATATTCAAAAGTTCTGGGATGATCAGTTCAGAGATGCGTCGGAAGATTATGAGATGAGCGGAAAGGTGGATTTGGATGAAAAACTGGAAAATTAAAACAAAGAAAGACCGGGCAGTCTGTCTGATCTGCCTGACCCTGTTGGTTTATGCGGTGGTAAACGGATGTTTCAGGGACAAAATCATGAGATTTATGGAGCGTTTTATGCCGGATAAACTAACGGTCATGAACCAGCCCGGCGGTTACGGAACACTGATTGTGACCACAATAGTTATGACCTTATTCCTTCTTGTTTATGAGATCATTGGGAAAAAGAAAATAAAAATGCTGTGGATAACTGCGTGTTCGGGAATTCTGTTATCCACAGCCCTATTCGGCGGATATTATCTGCATGGCTGGCTGCTGGTACGGCAGGTATATACTACCCCTGCTGTCTCCGCATGGATCCACTATCATGGAGCGAGTATTAATTTGAAGGCCGGAGATGAAAGGCTGTTAAAACTCCAGGAACTGGCATCCGGCATGGAGCGGCTTCCCAAAGAGGAACAGCTTCTTTTGCGGTCGGAGGATCATGGAAATTCGGGGCGGATGGATATGGTCTGGATCAATTTTCCATACAGATACTTTCATTCCTATGATTTAATTTTCCGGATCAATGAAGACGGGACGGTTTATATTGGCAATGGGCCGAAAGCGGCGAATTATTATGACGATAATGGAGTCATTGAATTTCTGAGGACGGAGGCGGAGGGGGCGTAACCGGAGCTGGAGGTTTTGCGGTTTGATGGAAGAAGAAAAGTCTGGGGAGATGGCAGTCAGATAATTTAAATGTTTAAATTTAAATGTATTTTAGATGGAAATAGGGAAGGAGAAAATAAGGAAAGAACAAATGTTCGAAAAAGTATTGCATATCTGCATCACCTATGATAAGATATTAAAAGAACATATGTTCTATAAAGCTAAAGAAGGTGCAGCTTATGTTAATACAGGAACAGATGAACTTACAGGAAAAGCTTAGAATTCTGTCTGATGCGGCGAAGTATGATGCAGCATGTACATCCAGCGGCATTAACAGGGCCGGTAAAAAAGGTACGATAGGCAATGCCAGCGAAGCGGGCATCTGCCACAGCTTTTCCGCAGACGGCAGGTGCATATCCCTTTTAAAGATTTTGTTTACGAATCAGTGCATTTACGATTGCAAATACTGTATCAACCGCAAATCCAATGATGTGATGAGAACATCTTTCACTCCGGATGAAGTGTGCGCGCTGACCATGGAGTTTTACAGAAGGAATTATATTGAGGGCCTGTTTCTCAGTTCGGGAATCCTTCATAGCGCCAATTATACCATGGAACTGATCTATTTAACCTTGAAAAAATTGAGGGAAGTACATCGTTTCAACGGGTATATCCACGTGAAGGCAATCCCGGGAGCAGATCCGGTGCTGATTGAGAAAACGGGATTTTTAGCCGACCGGATGAGCGTTAATCTGGAACTCCCTACTTCGGAAGGTCTGAAAAAACTGGCTCCCGGCAAGACCCGGAAGAATATCCTATCTCCCATGAGACAGATTCGGAACGGAATATCGGTTCAGAAGCAGGAACTCGCTGTTTACGGGAAAAGGCCTGATTTCGTTCCTGCCGGACAGAGCACGCAGATCATTGTGGGAGCCACTCCTGAAACAGATTTTCAGATGATAGCCGTGGCGGAAGCGCTCTATAAGAATTATGATTTAAAACGGGTATTCTATTCAGCATTTGTTAAGGTTAATGATGATAAACTGCTTCCGGCGCTGCCCGGCGGTCCTCCTTTACTCAGAGAACACCGTCTGTATCAGGCGGACTGGCTTCTGCGCTTTTATGGTTTCGCTGCGGAAGAACTTTTGTCGGAAAAGAATCCGAATTTTAATGTGTTTTTAGATCCGAAATGCGATTGGGCGATCCGCCATCTGGAGCAGTTTCCGGTGGAAGTCAATAAGGCGGACTATTATACCCTTCTAAGGGTTCCGGGCCTGGGCGTTAAGTCGGCCAGGCGCATTGTGGCTGCGCGAAGGAGCTGCATTCTGGATTTTAAAGATTTGAAGAAACTGGGGGTCGTGTTGAAGAGGGCCGGATATTTTATAACATGTTCCGGGAAAACATGCTTTCCCATTCATTTGGATCAGGATGAGATAGCCAGGCAGATTGTGGGAGATGAGAAGAGGAAGATATGGGATATTGAGCATAAGGACGCATTCCGCCAACTGTCCCTGTTTGATGATTTCAATGTAAACGCGGCCCCTTCACAGGAAGACTGCCTGGCCAGCATAACGGGGAGGATATGAGTTGAAGACCATTTATATCTGTCAGGATTCTTTGGAGAATATATTGTGTGGAATTTATGATGCCTGGCTGGATCAGAACGAGGTCAGGCTTGTTTTAGACGGCGAACATAATCTGGAATTATTCTGCGAGTACCGTCAGGTTGAGACGGATGATGAAAAAGCGGCTAAAGTTTCCAGTTCCGTTAAACGGAAGATATCAGAAGAGGTATGGGAACTGGTTTATAACACGTCATTGAGTTATGATCCGGAGAAGGCGGATAAGATGTTCCGATTTTTAAAACAGGCGTTCCGGTATGGCAGAAAAGTTACAGATATGCTTGCTTTGCCGGAGGTCTACGACGTGTTCACCATAAGCCGTAATGTGGCTCATGAAGCTCATCTGTTAACCGGATTTGTCCGTTTCTCCCAGATGGAAGACGGAATATTATTCGCAAAGATCGGCCCTAAGAACGATGCGGTTCTGCTTACGGCTCCTCATTTTGCAGACCGTCTTTCCGGTGAAAACTGGATTTTGTATGATGAACTGCGGCATAAGGCGGCTGTTCATAAAAAAGACTGCGGATGGATGATCGTTCATACGGATGGGGCGATTTGGGAAGAACGTTTACAGCAGCAGACGGATGAAACCATCTATCAGGATCTGTGGAAAGTATTTCATGAGAGTATCTCAATTAAGGAGAGGGAAAATCCGAAATGTCAGAGAAGAAACCTGGCCCTCAGATATCGTCCGTATATGACCGAGTTCCAAGGCAGGAACTGAGTGTGCCTGAACGTGTCATTGTTTGTTACCGCTCACATCCCTCGCTGGAGGACCCGGCCTGGCGGCCGTGCCGCTTTGCGGGGCTCCGCCGCCAGGCCGGGTCCTCCAGCGAGGGATGTGAACGATAACCATTGTTTCGAAAATTTATGAAAATCCGCTTGCTTTTTTTAGACAAATCCTTTATAGTTTAACTATTCTAATTCATTCAAAGTTTCGTGTACGGTTCTGTACATATTTTCCGTTGTAGAAGTTATGATTAATTGAAGATTGGAGGAAGTGTGTTTGTTTAGTAAAGCGTTTAGCGGGGGGATATCAGGCCTTGACGGCTATATTGTGTCAATTGAAGCCGATGTGAGCGACGGCCTTCCTGGTTTTTCCATGGTGGGTTATCTGGCGGCGGAAGTAAAAGAGGCTCAGGACCGTGTCAGAACAGCGTTGAGAAATTCAGGCTTCCGGCTGCAGGCCAAAAAGATTACGGTCAATCTGTCTCCAGCAGATATCAGAAAAGAAGGGACTGCTTATGATATGCCGGTCGCTGTGGCAGTTTTGGCCTCCTACGGCATGATTGAACCGGAGAGCATCAAGCATTCAGTCTTGATCGGCGAATTAGGGCTGGATGGGGAAATTAAAGCGGTAAGGGGCATATTGTCAATTGTATCGGCGGCCAAAGAAGCAGGATTTGACCAATGCTTTCTTCCAGAGGATAATGTGCTGGAAGGCAGTGTAATTCAGGGAATTCAAGTGATAGGAGTATCCCACATCCTGGAATTGACGGAGCTGTTGAACAATCCGGAAAAACTGAAAAAGAGAAGGGTTTTGACAAAAATACAACCGGTCTCTCACAGCATGGGGGAACAGGTGGATTTTTCCGATGTCCATGGACAGCTCTTATTTAAACGGGCCACGGAGATTGCGGTGGCAGGCAGACACAACATTCTATACATCGGCATGGCAGGAACCGGGAAAACTATGATCGCCCAGAGGATTCCTACCATCATGCCGGATCTTACGGATCAGGAACGTCTCGAAATCTCTAAAGTATACAGTATCTGCGGACTTCTTCCGCGTGAAACCCCTCTTTTGTCGGAACGCCCTTTTCGGTCTCCCCACCATACAATCAGCCAGCAGGCGCTGACCGGGGGAGGGAAATATCCCAGGCCCGGAGAATTGTCCCTGGCCTCCGGCGGAGTCCTTTTTCTGGATGAATTTCCAGAGTTCAGACGCAGCACCATTGAGGTACTGCGCCAGCCGTTGGAGGAACATCAAATTACGGTCAGCCGCCTCCATGGTTCTTATGTATTTCCGGCGGATTTTTTACTGGCAGCGGCCATGAACCCATGCCAATGCGGTTATTTTCCGGATAGGAGCCGCTGTAACTGCAGTGAATGGCAGATCAGGCAGTATCTTGGGAAAATTTCCAAGCCGCTTTTGGACAGGATTGATATCTGTGTGGAAAGCGCTCCTGTGAGCTATGGGGATTTAAAGGGAAGTAAGAAAGAGGAGAACTCAGAATCGGTTAAAAAACGGGTGATCCGGGCCCAGCAGATACAGCAGGAGCGGTTTGATGGCAGCAGGTATCTTTTTAACAGCCGGATGAACGGCAGTCAGATTAACCGGTACTGTGCGTTATCGCCTGAGGATGATGCATTTATCAAGCAGATTTTTGAGACCATGAAATTGAGCGTCAGAGGATATAACAAAATATTGAAAGTGGCCCGAACGATTGCAGATTTGGCAGGGGAGGATAATATCAGCCGTGGACATTTGTGTGAAGCGATCGCATACCGGTCACTGGATGAAAAGTATTGGGGAGGAATCAGGAATGGATGAATTGGAGAAGGAATATCTTTATTGGTTATGCCAGACCCCCTTTTTAGGCGCAGTAAAGATACAGCAGCTTTTTGATTATTATGGAAGTTTTAAAGACATATATAATATAGAAGAAAAAAATTTAGTTACAGGCAGATTTCTTACAGAAAGGGGAGCGGAATGTTTTTCAGGCATGAAGAAGGAATTGAACCGCTTCAGAAGGGAATATCACTGTTTAGAGGGAATGGGAATCCGTTTCCTTACTCCCTGGGACCAGGAATATCCGGACCGTTTAACACATATTTATGGAAAACCAGTGGGAATCTATGTAAAGGGCAAAGTTCCTGAATCAACACGTCCTTCTGTGGCAGTCATAGGAGCGAGGAATTGTACCAGCTATGGAAAACAGGCGGCAGAGTATTTCGGAAAGGCTTTAAGCAGATATGGAATCCAGATCATCAGCGGTCTGGCTCGTGGAATAGACGGAGCGGGTCAATGGGGAGCTGTAAAAGAAGGAAAGGATACGTATGGGGTTTTAGGATGCGGAATTAATATTTGTTACCCTAAGGAGAATTATGGCCTTTATGAAGCAATATTGGAAAATGGAGGAATAATATCTGAGCTGCCGCTGGGAGAGCAGCCCAATCCCAGGAATTTTCCGCAGAGAAACCGGATCATCAGCGGTCTGGCAGACGCAGTGCTGGTAATCGAAGCGAAAGAAAAGAGCGGTTCTCTGATTACAGTAGATTATGCTCTGGAACAGGGGAAGGAGATATTTGCCCTTCCCGGGAGGGCGACAGACGCTTTGAGCACCGGCTGTAACCAATTGATAAAAAACGGCGCGAATGTGGTTACGAGCCCGTCTGATTTAATTGAATATTTTGGATTAAAGCAAGAAAAAATATTAAGACTTCATGAAAAAAATGTAAATGGACTTGCAAAGAAAGAAAAAATGGTGTATAGTTGCTTGGATTTACAACCCAAATTTTTAGAACAGATTGTAAAAGAGTGCGGGTTGGCGCCAAGTGAATGTATGAGCATTCTGATGGGCTTGGAATTAGGCGGTTATATACTGCAGACCACCGGCAATTATTATGTAAAAAAGATATAGAGAAGAGATAAGGAGTGTCAGTAATGGCCAAATGTTTAGTGATTGTGGAATCACCGGCAAAGGTAAAAACAATTAAAAAGTTTTTGGGTACAAACTATGAAGTAGATGCATCTAACGGACATGTCCGTGATCTGCCCAAAAGCCAGTTGGGAATAGATGTGGAGAATGATTTTGAACCAAAATATATTACCATTCGCGGAAAAGGGGATATTCTTGCAAAGCTTCGTAAAGAGGTGAAAAAAGCGGATATTGTTTATCTGGCAACTGACCCTGACCGGGAGGGGGAGGCGATTTCCTGGCACTTAGTCAAGGCGCTTAAACTGGACGAAGCAAAAGACAAAAAAGTTTACCGTATCAGTTTTAATGAAATCACTAAAAATGCTGTAAAGACCTCATTAAAGTCTCCGCGTGAGATCGATATGGACCTGGTGGACGCACAGCAGACAAGGCGTATGCTGGACCGTATGGTGGGCTACAGCATCAGCCCTCTTCTGTGGGCGAAAGTAAAGCGCGGATTGAGCGCAGGCCGTGTACAGTCTGTAGCCCTGCGCATGATCTGTGACAGGGAAGAAGAGATTGACGCATTTATTCCGGAAGAATACTGGAATCTGGAAGCGGATTTAAAGCCGGAAGGCAATAAAAAGGCATTAAACGCTAAATTTTATGGAGATAAAAACGGAAAAATCACCATTCACAACAAGGAAGAACTGCAAAAGATCCTGAAGGGGCTTAAAAATGCCAATTATGCTGTGGAAGAGGTGAAAAAGGGAGAGCGTCTGAAAAAAGCCCCGATTCCGTTTACCACCAGTACCCTGCAGCAGGAGGCCTCCAAGGTTTTGAACTTTTCCACCCAGAAGACCATGCGTTTGGCGCAGCAGTTATATGAGGGTGTGGACATAGCGGGAAAAGGAACCGTGGGTCTTATCACTTACCTGCGTACTGATTCCACCAGAATTGCAGAAGAGGCGGATATTGCTGCAAGAAAATATATTGATGAAACATACGGAAGCCAGTATGTTGAAATGAATGAACAGGAAGCAAAGCAAAACGGAAAGATTCAGGATGCCCATGAGGCGATCCGGCCAACCGATATTGCTCTGACGCCCGTGATCGTTAAAGAATCCCTTCAAAGGGATCTGTTCCGTCTTTACCAACTGATCTGGAAACGTTTTACGGCCAGCAGAATGAAGCCTGCCGTATATGAAACCACATCGGTTCGGATTGGTGCGGGAGATTATTACTTTACCCTGGCTGCATCCAAGATTGTATTTGACGGTTTTATGTCCGTTTATGTACAGGATGAAGATAAGGAGGACAATAACCTGATTCTGGGAAAACTGGAAAAGGGGACGGTTCTTAAACTGGAAGAATTAAAACAAAGCCAGCATTTCACCCAGCCGCCGTCCCATTACACGGAAGCTTCTCTCGTAAAGGCGCTGGAAGAGCAGGGGATCGGAAGGCCCAGTACCTACGCTCCCACAATTACTACAATTATAGCGAGACGTTATGTTGCAAAAGAAAATAAAAATCTCTATGTAACGGAATTGGGCGAAGTGGTTAACCGCATTATGAAGGAGAATTTCCCGAGCATCGTGGATCTGCAGTTTACGGCAAATCTGGAATATCTGCTGGACAAAGTGGGAGACGGATCTGCAAACTGGAAAACTGTTGTGCGCAATTTCTATCCTGATTTGGATGAGGCGGTAAAAAAAGCCGCTGCGGAACTGGAATCAGTGACAATAGCAGATGAAGTATCCGATGAAATCTGTGAACTCTGCGGGCGCAACATGGTTATCAAATACGGCCCTCACGGAAAATTCCTGGCATGTCCCGGATTCCCGGATTGTAAAAATACAAAGCCGTATTTTGAAAAGACAGGAATCCCTTGTCCTAAGTGCGGAAAAGAAGTGGTAATTAAGAAGACGAAAAAGGGCAGAAAATACTTTGGCTGTGAAAATAATCCGGAATGTGATTTTATGTCATGGCAAAAGCCCTCTACAGTAAAGTGTCCGGAATGCGGCGAATATATGGTAGAAAAAGGAAATAAACTGCTTTGTTCTAACGAGCAGTGCGGATATAGCGTGAATATGAATACAAAATAAAAAAAATTATTAAAAAATTCATAAAACTTCGAAAAACTCTTGTTATTAGTCAAAAATCGTGTTACAATTTATCCATTAAAGGGTATTTTTCGGCTGTATTAAAATTAAACAAGGAGGTATTCGAAGGTGAGCGTTCAATTGTTGGATAAAACCAGAAAAATCAATAAGCTATTGCATAACAATAATTCACACAAAGTGGTCTTCAATGATATCTGTCAGGTTTTGACAGAAATCTTACAGTCTAATATTTTGGTGATCAGCAAGAAGGGAAAAGTGCTGGGAGTGAGTATCTGCCCGGGTGTTGATGAGATTGAAGAATTAATCGAAGACCAGGTTGGCGGATATGTTGACCGCATGTTGAACGAAAGGCTGTTGAGCATTCTTTCAACGAAAGAGAATGTAAATCTTGCAACTTTAGGATTTGCAGAAGAAAACGTGAAAAAGTATCAGGCAATTATAACGCCGATCGATATAGCAGGAGAACGTCTCGGCACCTTATTTATCTATAAAGCGGACGCTCAATATGATATAGACGACATTATACTCAGCGAATACGGCACTACGGTTGTAGGTCTGGAGATGATGCGTTCTGTTAATGAAGAGAATGCGGAAGAGAGCCGGAAGATTCAGATTGTAAAATCTGCAATCAGCACGTTGTCATTTTCTGAACTGGAAGCGATCACTCATATATTCGAAGAACTGGACGGTAATGAAGGCATACTGGTTGCCAGTAAGATTGCAGACCGGGTGGGCATTACCCGTTCCGTTATTGTTAATGCGCTCCGTAAATTTGAAAGTGCTGGCGTAATTGAATCCCGTTCATCCGGCATGAAAGGAACTTATATCAAAGTTCTTAATGATGTGATATTTGATGAACTGGATAAATTAAAGGAAAAGGCACTGACCAGATAACAATTCATCCGTTAATACGTTACAGCAGCAGTTTTTTGACTGTTGCTGTAATTTTTTTGGACATTTTTGGACAAAATGAAGAAAAGTGCTTGCATACACTTTGGTCTTATGCTATATTTATAAGGCTGACAAAAAACACGTCTGTCGATTTTTCAGGAGGTGCCTGATTCAGGTCCCTGAAGAAGCATGAGAAGCAGGCGGAAGTAAAAAACCAAATGGAGGTAATAACATGAGCGTTATTTCAATGAAACAGCTTTTGGAAGCAGGTGTTCATTTCGGACATCAGACAAGAAGATGGAACCCTAAGATGGCTCCTTACATCTACACAGAGAGAAACGGTATCTACATCATTGACTTACAGAAATCTGTAGGAAAAGTTGATGAAGCGTACAACGCTATTTCTGATATCGCTGCTGAAGGCGGTACAATCCTTTTCGTAGGAACGAAAAAACAGGCTCAGGATGCAATCAAAACAGAAGCAGAGCGCTGCGGAATGTTCTATGTAAACGAGAGATGGCTTGGTGGTATGTTAACAAACTTCAAGACAATCCAGAGCAGAATCACGAGATTAAAAGCAATCGAAACTATGGCTGAAGACGGAACCTTTGACGTACTGCCTAAGAAAGAAGTTATCGCATTGAAGAAAGAATGGGAGAAACTTGAGAGAAACCTTGGCGGTATTAAAGAGATGAAGAAGATCCCGGATGCAATCTTTGTAGTAGATCCTAAGAAGGAAAGAATCTGTATCCAGGAAGCTCATACATTAGGTATTCCGTTGATCGGAATTGCAGATACAAACTGTGATCCAGAAGAATTAGATTATGTAATCCCGGGTAACGACGATGCAATCAGAGCCGTTAAGTTAATTGTAGCTAAGATGGCAGACGCAGTAATCGAAGCAAACCAGGGCGAAGCAGTTGCAGATGTTGAAGAAGCTTTTGAAGCAGATGCTGAAGAAACTGTAGAAGCTTAATTGGAATGAAGGGTGCTTCGGCCTGTGATAAACAGGTTGAAGCACTTTTGTGTTTAATAATAACCTAAAACAAATAACGGAGGGAAATACGATGGCAGCAGTAACAGCAGCAATGGTAAAAGAATTAAGAGAAATGACCGGTGCAGGTATGATGGACTGCAAGAAAGCACTTGCAGCTACCGACGGTGATATGGATAAAGCAGTTGAATTCCTTAGAGAAAAAGGACTTGCAGGAGCAGCGAAGAAGGCCGGACGTATTGCGGCTGAAGGTATTGTAGTTACTGCAATTTCTGAGGATGAGAAGAAGGCAGTTGTTGTAGAAGTTAACGCTGAGACAGACTTTGTTGCTAAGAATGAAAAATTCCAGACATATGCGGCAGATGTAGCAGCTCAGGCTTTAAATTCTTCTTCCACAGCAATTGATGATTTCATGGCTGAAACATGGACAAAGGATGCAACTTTAACTGTAAAAGAAGCTTTGGCTTCCCAGATCTCCATCATCGGTGAGAACATGAACATCAGAAGATTTGAGAGATTAGAAGAGGCAAATGGTTTTGTAGCTTCATATATCCATGCAGGCGGAAAGATCGGCGTTTTAGTAGATGTTGAGACCACCGTAGTAAACGATGCTGTAAAAGAGATGGCTAAGAACGTAGCTATGCAGGCAGCAGCTTTAAAACCATTATATACAAGCAGAGATGAAGTTGATGCAGATTATATTGAAAAAGAGAAAGAGATTTTAACTGCAGCAGCTAAGAACGAAAAACCGGATGCTAATGACAAGATCATCAGCGGTATGGTTATGGGACGTATCAACAAGGAATTAAAAGAAATCTGTCTGTTAGACCAGGTATATGTGAAAGCAGAAGATGGAAAACAGTCTGTTGCCCAGTATGTAGCAGAAGTTGCTAAAGCAAACGGCGCAGAGATCAAAGTTAAAAAGTTCGTTCGTTTTGAGACCGGTGAAGGTTTGGAGAAGAAGGAAGAGAACTTTGCTGAGGAAGTTGCAAAACAGATGGGTCAGTAAATAGATGAAAAAATGATGGTACAGAATTGCCTGTACCATCATTTTTTTATAGAAGAATTATACCTATAAAATGACAGAATTCAATGAATTAACATTACTGCTATGGGTTTTCGCCGGGTTTCATAGGAACAAATCATCTTACGGAACATTAAATTCCCCATTTTGAAGGGCTTTCGGGGCATCGGCTGTTTCGTTTTGCCGCTCTCATTTCCACAAAGCATCCGCACAGGCGGCATAGGCCGTTTGATAAGTACCGGCAGGCGCCGCAGGCTTTTAACCGGTTTGAATAATCGGCATCCGGAGTCCGGATATCCGGGTCGATTCCCGATATATAAGTTTGTAGAGATTGGTGGTATTCGGAATCGGTGACTGCGCTGAGGCCGCATCTGGGGCAGTCATCCATTCTTTTATCAATCTTATCTTTCATTTAATTGCAGACCGGTTTTAATGCCACAAGAACCACGGACTTAGGCGGCATATTTATAGTCAAAGTTCCGTCAGCGGCACAACAATCTGTAAAAGGCACTGGGCGCAGGGCGTCAGGATCCTCAAATGTATTTTTATCCTGCATATGTTGGGAAGTGAGAATGGTTCCTTTGTCCACTGCAAACTGGCCCATGTCTTCAATGTGGCATTTTACGGTTCCGTTCTTATTCGGATCAATATTGCAGAGAGTTATATTGATTGTTCCGTCCTTTGCTTTGGAGACGGTAGAGCTGATCTGTTTTAAGTGTTCGTCACCATAACAATAGTCATCGGAAAGAAGGGCGAAATCCAGGAGTTCGGCATCCTGATGTACCTGATACATATCAAAAACATGATAGGTAGGGGTGAGAACTAACTGGCTTCCTTCTGTTAATATCATGGCCTGAAGTACATTGATCGTTTGGGCGATATTAGCCATCTGCACCCGGTCGCAGTGGTTGTTGAAGATATTTAAAGTTACTGCGGCTGAAAGCGCATCCCTGAGCGTGTTCTGCTGATATAAAAATCCCGGGTTGGTGCCCGGCTCGCAGTCAAACCAGGTTCCCCATTCATCTACGATTAAAGCAACCCTCTTTTCCGGATCATAGCGGTCCATAATTGCCGTATGTTTTTGAATCAGTTCTTCCATATAATTGGCGGCTTTCATGATGCCGAACCAGGCGTCTTCAGCGAAGTCGGTGGCCGAGGTTCTGGAGCGGGATTCATCTCTCAGATAACGTTCGTTGCCGTCCGGGATATTGACGGTGACAACCGGATCGCCCAAGCGGGTGTAGTAGTGCAGGGCGACAGCGTCAAAATGCATGGCGGCGTCTCTCATCAAAACTTCTGTCCAATGGTAATTGGAACCTCTTGGACCTGCCGCAATCCGGTATAAATGGTTTTCTCCATAATCCCTGGCATATGTATTGTAACGCAAAACTTCATCAGCGTAATATTCCGCCCTCATTCTGCCGCCGCAGCCCCAGTTTTCATTGCCGACGCCAAAGTATTTCAGATGCCATGGCTTTTCGCGGCCATTTTTTCTTCGAAGGTCTGCCATGGGGGACTTGCCGTCAAACGTCATGTATTCGATCCATTCTGACATTTCCTGGACGGTTCCGCTGCCCACATTGCCGCAGATATAAGGTTCTGCCCCCAGCATTTCACAGAGATCGAAAAATTCATGGGTTCCGAAATGATTATTCTCCACCACGCCGCCCCAATGGGTGTTGATCATTTCTGCCCGGGATTCTTTAGGGCCTATGCCGTTTTTCCAGTGATACTCATCCGCAAAACATCCGCCGGGCCATCTGAGGCAGGGGATATTCAGCGCTTTCAGGGCATCCACAATATCTTTTCTGATTCCACGTTCATTTGGGATGGGGGAATCTTCGCCTACGTAAAAGCCGTCGTAAATGCATCGGCCCAGATGTTCGGCAAAATGCCCGTAGATCATCCGGTTTATGATTCCTTTGGTTGAAGCCGCATTAATAATCATTTGATTTGCCATAGCTGATCTCCTTTTTTAGTAAAAACTATAATATTTAGATATTTATATAATATTAAATATCATAATTTTATACGTTTGTCAATTGGATTGAAGGGGGATTGGGGATTTTAAGTCCTTGTTTTCTGGCCGGAGGTATTTTATAATTAATTAATATGGGTGTAATGAGGTATGGAGGTATTTTATGATACGGGTATCCGGTTTGAGAGAGGGGAAAAAGCTGTTTAAGGCTTTGGGATCCGACATCCGCATTGCAATTCTTGAATTGCTGCTGGAGGATGACAATATGAATCTGAATGATCTGGCAACGGCGCTGAATCTCACCAATGGGGCGTTGACCAGCCATATCCGGCAATTGGAAGAAGCTGGGATGATTGCCGTGAATACGAAAAACAGCGCAGGAAATGAAAAAAAATACTGTGTGACAGCAGAGCGTATCCTGGTTCAGATACGAAAAGAGAGGGAATCATCCAATCATTATGAGACGGATATAAAAGTGGGTTCCTATTCGGACTATATGGTGGCTCCGTCCTGCGGATTATCCACAGCAACCCATTATATCGGGCAGGTGGATGATCCACGGTATTTCTCGCATCCGGACAGGGCTGAATGCGAAATTTTGTGGTTCACGGAGGGGTATGTGGAATATATTCTCCCGAATCTGCTGCCTCCCAATCAAAAGGCGGATCAGATTACCATTTCCGCGGAATTGTGCTCAGAAGCTCCCGGCAGCAATAACCAGTGGCCTTCTGATATTCATTTTTATTTAAATGGGGTGCTTCTTGGAGCATGGACCAGCCCGGGGGATTTCGGGGATATAAAAGGCAGATTTACACCGGAGTGGTGGAATGCCAATATGAACCAGTACGGGCTCTTGAAAAGCGTTACGGTCAACCATGACGGTTCTTTTATTGACGGCATAAAAATGTCGGATACCACCATCGACCGGTTGGAGCTGCATCAAAACAGTCCGGTCCGGTTTCGGTTTGCTGTGCCTGCCGAAGCCGAACATGTGGGGGGATTGACGATATTCGGGAAAAGTTTTGGCAATTATAATCAGGATATAAAGGTGAGGGTGGAATACAGCCCCAAAGAGAAATCATCAAGAAATCCGGGAAAGTTATTGTAACTTTTCTAATACTTATGGTATACTAAATTCTGTGATTTAAATAAACCAGGATTTTATTTAATAATAATAAATGACTGTTTGGAGGACATAAGATGGGTAAAATTATTTTAACTGGCGACAGACCTACCGGAAGGCTGCATGTGGGCCATTATGTGGGATCTTTAAAACGGAGGGTGGAGCTCCAGAATTCGGGCCAGTATGACGAAATCTATATCATGATCGCGGATGCTCAGGCATTGACAGACAACGCGGACAATCCGGAGAAGGTGCGGCAGAATATTATTGAAGTGGCGCTGGACTACCTGGCCTGTGGGCTGGATCCGGCGAAATCCACTTTGTTTGTACAGTCGCAGATTTCCGAACTCTGTGAATTGTCCTTTTACTATATGAACCTGGTGACAGTATCCAGACTTCAGAGAAATCCTACGGTTAAATCCGAGATTCAGATGAGGAACTTTGAGGCCAGCATTCCGGTGGGATTCTTCACATATCCTATCAGCCAGGCCGCTGATATTACGGCATTTAAAGCTACCACAGTACCTGTGGGAGAAGACCAGCTGCCCATGTTGGAGCAGACAAAGGAGATCGTGCGCAAATTTAACTCCGTTTATGGGGATACGTTAGTGGAGCCGGACATCCTGCTTCCCGACAATAAAGCCTGCCTGCGCCTGCCTGGTATTGACGGCAAGGCTAAGATGAGCAAATCCTTGAATAACTGCATCTATCTGTCTGATTCGGAAGATGAAGTGAAGCAGAAGGTTATGAGCATGTTTACGGATCCGAATCATTTGAAAGTATCTGATCCGGGACAGGTGGAGGGCAATCCTGTGTTCATTTATCTGGATGCGTTCTGCCATGACGAACATTTTGAGCGGTATCTGCCGGATTATCAGTGCCTGGATGAATTGAAGGCACATTATACACGCGGCGGGCTGGGAGATGTGAAGGTGAAACGCTTCCTCAATTCGGTTCTCCAGGAAGAATTAGAGCCGATCCGCAAACGCAGAAAAGAGTTTGAAAAGGATATTCCTGAGATATTCCGTATTCTGAAAGAGGGAAGCGAAAAAGCACATGAGACAGCGGCTAAAACCCTGACGGATGTGAAAAATGCCATGAAGATCAACTATTTTGAAGATATGGAACTGATCAGCCAGCAGGTGGAAAAGTTTAAATAAACCATAAGAAAGGACGGCTTGAAGGCTGCCCTTTTTTGGTAAGCAACGGATTTCTCTCTTTTCAATTTCATGGAAGTATGGTATGATATACAGGACAAACAGAAGAAAAATAGATTGCAGGGAGATTAGTCTGATGAAGATGAATCGGGTTTTATTAAAATTAAGCGGTGAAGCTCTTGCCGGCCCTAAAAAGACCGGATTTGATGAAGATACGGTAAAGGAAGTGGCCCGGCAGGTTAAGATTTCTGTCGATGCGGGCGTTCAGGTGGGAATTGTGATCGGCGGGGGCAATTTCTGGAGAGGACGCACCAGCAATGCCATTGACCGCACCAAGGCGGATCAGATCGGCATGCTGGCTACAGTTATGAACTGCATATACGTTTCGGAAATCTTCCGGAATGCAGGGATGAAAACACAGATCCTTACGCCGTTTGAATGCGGTTCCATGACAAAGCTGTTTTCAAAGGACAGAGCCAATAAGTATTTTGAACGTGGTATGGTGGTATTTTTCGCAGGGGGAACAGGACATCCTTATTTCTCAACTGATACGGGAATCACTTTAAGAGCGATTGAGATGGATGCGGACTGTATTTTACTTGCAAAATCCATTGACGGGGTATATGACAGCGATCCTAAGGTGAATCCTGATGCGAAGCGTTATGATACGATCAGCATTCAGGAAGTGATTGACAAGCAGCTTGCTGTGGTGGATCTTACCGCATCGATCATGTGTATGGAACATAAGATGCCGATGGCAGTATTTGATTTGAATGAAAAAGACAGCATTGCCAACGCAATGCAGGGTAAAATTAATGGCACAGTAGTGACCGTATAATCAGGAGGGACTTATGCAGGAAAAATTAAAGACTTATGAGGAGAAGATGGAAAAATCTTTAGAGGTGCTGCTGGATGAGTACGCATCCATCCGAGCGGGACGTGCGAATCCGCATGTGCTTGATAAGATTAAAGTAGACTATTATGGAACGCCTACTCCGATTCAGCAGGTGGGGAACGTTTCTGTGCCGGAAGCCAGGATGATCCTGATCCAGCCATGGGAAAAGAGCCTTTTAAAGGTAATTGAAAAGGCAATTCTCACATCAGACCTGGGAATTAATCCTACCAATGACGGCAATATGATCCGGCTGGTATTCCCGGAACTGACCGAGGAGAGAAGAAAAGATCTGGCTAAAGATGTTAAAAAGAAAGGGGATGCCTGCAAAGTAGCGCTTCGCAATATCCGCAGGGATGCCAATGATTCATTTAAAAAGATGGAAAAAGCCAATGAAATTTCGGAAGATGATCTGAAATTAGCGGAAGAAAAGATCCAGAAGTTAACGGATAAGATGGTGGAGAAGGTAGACAAAGCCATTGAAACTAAGACAAAAGAGATTCTTACCGTTTAGTAAGGGGATGGCGGGGACAGGCTCTAAACCTGTCCCTGTTTTTTCGATTTTATAAATGTGTTGATGATGTTAGGCTGTGAATTGTTTGAATAGGGAGAGATATATGGCAGAAGAATTCGAGAATATGATAATACCCGGCCATGTGGCGATTATTTTAGACGGTAACGGAAGATGGGCAAAAAAGAGAGGCCTTCCCAGATCTTTTGGCCATAAAGAAGGGTGCATTACTGTGGAAAAGACGGTTGAAGATGCGGCCCGTTTGGGAGTTAAGTACCTGACCGTATACGGTTTTTCAACAGAGAACTGGAAGAGGTCGTCGGAAGAAGTCGGGGCTCTGATGCAGCTTTTCCGCTATTATATGGTCCGGCTTCTTAAAGTAGCCTCCGCCAATAACGTGAGGGTTAAGATGATCGGTGACAGGCGGCGGTTTGACCAGGATATCATAGACGGGATCAACCGATTGGAAGAAGAAACGAAAAATAATACCGGCCTCACATTTGTAATTGCCGTTAATTATGGCGGACGGGATGAGATTGTCCGCTCAGTGAAACAGGTGATGGAAGACTGCTTGGAAAAGAAGATTGCTCCGGAAGATATGAGTGAAGAACGGTTCAATTCTTACCTGGACACCGCCGGCATGCCGGATCCGGATCTTTTGATACGGACCAGCGGGGAACTGCGTTTATCCAATTATCTTCTTTGGCAGCTGGCCTATACTGAAATCTATGTGACGGAATGTTTATGGCCTGATTTTAATATAGATGAATTTAAAAAAGCTATTGTTCAATATAATAGTAGAGAACGGCGCTTTGGCGGAGCAAAATAACAAAAGAGGAGGGACGGTATGTTTACAACTCGGTTGGTTAGCGGAATCATTCTGGTAATCATTGCGCTTTTCGTAGTGGTGAGCGGCGGCAGTATACTTTTTTTGACAACGGGAATGATTTCATTGATAGGTTTGTTTGAATTATACCGCGTGATGCAGATAGAGAAAAAGCCTCTTGGTGTTATCGGATATCTGACTGTGATATCCTATTACGGCCTGCTGTGGTTTGAGGGACAGCAGTATGTGATGCTGATGGTGATTGCGGCGCTGATGCTTTTGATGTCCGTCTACGTTTTTACATTTCCAAAATATAAAACGGAAGAGGTTACGGTTGCATTTTTCGGCATTTTTTATGCGGCTGTCATGCTTTCTTACCTCTATCAGGTGAGGGTGATACCGGATGGAAGGTATCTGGTATGGCTTATTTTCCTCAGCTCCTGGGGATGCGATACCTGCGCTTACTGCTGTGGGATGCTGTTTGGAAAGCATAAACTGGCGCCGGTGCTCAGCCCTAAGAAGTCAATAGAGGGAGCGGTGGGCGGCGTGGCCGGAGCAGCTCTGCTGGGCTTTATCTATGCCAGTTTTTTCGGCGCCCATATGACGGAGATGTCCAATCCTCAGCTGGCCTGTACGGTGGCCTGCGGGATTGCGTCGGTGATCTCCCAGATCGGTGACCTGGCCGCGTCCGCGATTAAGAGGAACCACAATATTAAGGACTACGGACATCTGATACCGGGGCATGGGGGGATACTGGACCGTTTTGACAGCATGCTGTTTACGGCTCCTGCCATCTATTTTGCCATATTATTTTTACGTTAGGAGCTGAAAAACCATGAAAAAGATTTCAATTTTGGGATCGACGGGATCCATAGGAACCCAGACATTAGAAGTGGTTAGAAATCAAAAAGATATACAGGTCACTGCGCTGGCGGCGGGAAGCAATATCGCCGTTCTGGAGCAGCAGATCAGAGAATTCAAGCCGTCCATTGCCTGTGTATGGAATGAGAAGAAGGCGGCGGAGCTTTCCAGTCTCATCAAGGATCTGGATACAAAAGTGGTATCCGGCATGGAGGGGCTGATCGAGGCGGCGGTGGAACCGTCTGCTGAAATTGTGGTCACAGCAGTTGTGGGAATGATTGGGATCCGCCCTACCATAGCCGCCATGGAGGCCGGAAAGGACATTGCTCTGGCCAATAAAGAGACATTGGTCACTGCAGGCCACATCATCATGAAGCTGGCTGAGGAAAAAAAAGTGCGGATACTGCCGGTGGACAGTGAACACAGCGCTATTTTCCAATGCCTGAATGGAGAAAACAGAAGGGAAATCCACAAGATCCTTCTGACCGCGTCCGGCGGGCCGTTCCGTGGAAGAACCAGGGAGCAGATGGCCAAGGTGCGGGTGGAGGATGCTTTGAAACACCCAAATTGGGCGATGGGGCAGAAGATTACCATTGATTCATCGACCATGGTCAATAAAGGCCTTGAGGTGATGGAGGCGAAATGGCTGTTTGGCGTGGAGATGGATCAGGTGCAGGTGGTTGTACAGCCTCAGAGCGTGATACACTCCATGATACAGTTTGAAGACGGCGCGGTTATGGCGCAGCTTGGCACGCCGGATATGAAGCTGCCGATCCAGTATGCGCTGTATTATCCTGAAAGAAGATATCTGCCGGGAGAGCGTCTGGATTTTGCCGCTCTCGGAAGCATTACATTTGAAAATCCGGATTTTGAAAATTTCATAGGGCTGAGGCTGGCATATGAAGCCGGAAAAACAGGGGGATCCATGCCGACCGTATTCAATGCGGCCAATGAACTTGCAGTGAAGAAATTCCTGGATCGAAAGATCGGGTATTTGGATATTACGGATATGATTGAAGAAGCGATGAACCACCATCAGGCGGTAAAAGAACCAACTGTAGAGAAGATACTTGAGACAGAGGCAGAGACTTATGAATATTTAGAAAGCAGGTGGTAATTTGCTAAGTGGTATTGTGGCATTTCTGGTGTTCGGCCTGATTGTGCTGATCCATGAATTCGGACATTTTTTATTCGCTAAATTAAATGGCATTAAGGTGGTTGAGTTTTCCATAGGGATGGGGCCACGGCTTTACAGCTTTATGAAAGGGGAAACCAGGTATTCGCTTAAAATCCTTCCTTTCGGCGGCTCCTGTATGATGCTGGGAGAGGATGAAGAGGAGAGCGATGACAGGGCGTTTAATAATAAATCGGTCTGGGCCAGAATTTCGGTTATAGCGGCGGGCCCTGTGTTTAACTTTATACTGGCATTTTTGTTCGCTGTAATCATCGTGGGGGTTGCAGGATATGATCCGCCGGAAGTGGCGGGAACCATGGAGGGATATCCGGCAGCGGAGGCAGGCCTGGAGACCGGAGATATGATAACCCGTCTGAATGACCAGAAGATTAAGACTTACCGTGATGTAATGGTTTATCTGGCATTCCATCAGGGGGAAGATTTAAGGGTAACCTATGAACGGCCTTCTGTGGGGAAAACGTATCAGACGCTGATCACACCCAAGTATTCGAAAGAGGAAGGTTCTTATCTCATGGGCCTGCAGTTTTACGGCACATACCAAAAGACCGGTTCATTTATGGAGATGCTGGAATACAGCGTTTATGAGATCGAATACAACGTCCGTTCGACCATTCAGGGGCTTGGAATGCTGATACAGCGCAAGATTAAACCGGAAGATGCGGTGGCAGGTCCAATAAAGATCGTCACCATGATCGGCGGGACGGTGAATGAAAGCCGCCAGTACGGCCTGGAGAACATGCTTCTCACGGTCTGCAACTGGTGTTTGATTTTAAGCGCCAGCCTGGGCATTATGAACCTTCTCCCGATACCGGCTTTGGACGGAGGACGTTTGGTGTTTCTGATCATTGAAGCGGTGAGAGGAAAGCCTGTTGACCGGGAAAAAGAAGGGATGATCCATATGGCAGGGATGGTTGTGCTCATGACGCTGATGGTTCTTGTGTTATTTAATGACATTAAAAGCTTTTTTTAAAGGAGATCGAACATGTATCGGGAACATACAAAGGAAATTCATATTGGAAACAGGGTAATTGGCGGCGGTCATCCAATTCTGATCCAGTCCATGTGCAATACGAAGACGGAAGATGTGGAGGCCACGGTCACACAGATTCTGGAGCTGGAAGCTGCGGGATGTGATATCATACGGGTGGCTGTTCCCACGATGGAAGCCGCCCAGGCGCTGCGCTCCATTAAAAAGAAAATACACATCCCCCTGGTGGCGGATATCCATTTTGATTACCGGCTGGCCATTGCATCCATTGAATGTGGGGCGGATAAGATCCGCATCAATCCTGGAAATATCGGGGACAGGGACAGAGTTCAGGCGGTTGTGGATAAGGCGAAGGAGTATGATATTCCGATCCGTGTGGGAGTCAACAGCGGTTCACTGGAAAAAAACCTGGTGGCAAAGTATGGCGGAGTGACAGCGGAAGGGATTGTGGAAAGCGCCCTGGATAAGGTTTCCATCATTGAAACTATGGGATATGATAATCTGGTGATCAGCATCAAATCTTCCGATGTGATGATGTGCGTGAAGGCTCATGAGATCATTGCGAAGAAAACCCATTATCCGCTTCATGTGGGGATTACGGAAGCGGGAACGCTGACCGCAGGAAATATCAAATCTTCAGTTGGGCTGGGCATAATCTTATATGAAGGGATCGGGGATACGGTCCGCGTTTCCCTGACGGGAGCGCCGGTTGAGGAGATAAAGTCAGCTAAGATGATATTGAAGACATTGGGACTGAGAAAAGGCGGCATTGAAGTGGTTTCCTGCCCTACATGCGGAAGAACAAAAATCGACCTCATCGGCCTTGCTAACCAGGTGGAGCAGATGGTGACGGAATTTGACGACCTGGATATCAAAGTGGCTGTCATGGGCTGCGTAGTAAATGGTCCGGGCGAAGCCAAAGAAGCGGATATCGGGATAGCCGGCGGAATCGGAGAAGGGCTTTTGATCCGTAAAGGCGAAGTGGTTAAAAAGCTTCCGGAGGACCAGCTTTTAAATGCCCTCAGAGAAGAATTGAAGAAGATGTAACAGGTGATGAAAAAGCATGGCTAAATCATTTTTAGAAGTATTTCCGGATTTACACATAACGGATGAAGTGCGTGAGCTTTTAAATCTGGTTCAGGTGGATAAGGTGTCCGCTACCAGGGATAGAAGCTCTATTCGCATTTATATTGTCAGTCCCAGACTGATCCATAAGCAGAATATATACGGGCTGGAGACGGGAATAAAAGACCAGCTTTTCCCGGGTAAACAGCTCTCTATTAAGATTATCGAAAAATTCCATCTGTCCAGCCAATACACGCCGCAGAAGCTTTTGAAGGTGTATAAGGACAGCATTTTGATGGAATTGAAAAATTACAGCATTATCGAGTACAACATGTTCCGGAAGTCCAAAATGGAATTTCCGGAAGAAACAAAGCTTAAAATGACCATAGAGGACACCATAGTGGCCCGGGAAAAGGAACGGGAACTTAAAACCATACTGGAGAAAATTTTTTACGAACGCTGCGGGCTGCCTGTGGATGTCATCTATGAATATGTGGAACCTGAGAAAAATACCCTGAGTGAGAAAAAAGAGGCCCAGATGATAAAAGAGGGCGAGGAGATGGTGAAGCGGACTGCCCTCATGAAAAAGAAAGAGGAAAAGGAAAACGAGAGCAAGCCGCAGTCTGGAAATGGAGAAGGAAAACCGGCTCCCAAGCAGAACCAGGAGGAGAAAAAGGATTCCAAATTCAAAAAGACATATCAGGATAAGAATACATACAGACGGAGGACGGACAATCCGGACGTGCTCTACGGCAAGGACTTTGAAGATAATTTCATAACCATAGATAAGATTGACGGTGAAATGGGAGCCGTGACGCTGCGGGGCAAGATCCTGAATGTGGACAGCCGGCTGCTGGGAAGCGGCAAAACCATTGTGATATTCACAATCACTGATTTTACGGATACCATCACTGTCAAGATGTTCGCGAAAGATGAAGCGCTGGAAGACATTAAAGCTGCGGTCATTCCGGGGAATTTCATCCGCATCAACGGCATTACCACCATTGATAAATTCGATGGAGAGCTGACCCTGGGGTCCGTATGGGGAATTAAAAAATGTGAGGATTTTACCAGCAAGAGGGTGGACAACAGCCTGGAAAAACGTGTGGAACTTCACTGCCATACGAAGATGAGCGACATGGACGGCGTATCCGAGGTAAAGGATATTGTAAAAAGGGCCAAAAAATGGGGAATGCCGGCCATTGCCGTTACCGACCATGGAAATGTACAGGCGTTCCCGGATGCCAACCACGCCATTGATAAAGGGGATGAATTCAAGGTCATCTATGGGGTGGAAGGGTATCTGGTGGACGACTTAAAACAGATGGTGGAAGATTCGAAAAACCAGAATCTGGATGAGACCTATGTGGTATTCGATATCGAGACTACCGGTTTCAGCCCCAAGAAGAATAGAATTATTGAAATAGGAGCGGTTAAGGTTGTAAAAGGCGTGATTACCGACCGTTACAGCACGTTTGTCAATCCTGATGTGCCGATTCCATTTCAAATTGAGCAGTTGACGGGAATTAATGACAATATGGTGATTTCTTCACCAAAGATCGATGTGGTTCTGCCGGAATTCCTGGAGTTCTGCGGGGACGCGGTGCTGGTTGCCCACAATGCGGATTTCGATACGGGCTTTATCAAACATAATGCGGAGCTTTTGGGCATGAAATACCGGCCTACCATCATAGATACGGTGGGCATGGCGCGGCTGCTGCTTCCAAACCTGAACCGTTTCAAACTGGATACGGTGGCAAAGGCGCTTAACATTTCCCTGGCAAACCATCACCGGGCTGTGGATGACGCAGGGGCGACGGCGGAGATTTTTGTGGCGTTTGTAAAGATGCTGAGGGACAGGGATGTTGAAACCCTGGATCAGTTAAATGCTTTGAATGAGATGTCGCCCAGTGTGATTAAAAAGCTGCCCACGCACCATGTGATTATATTGGCAAAAAATCATGTTGGGCGGATTAACCTGTACCGGCTGATTTCCAGCTCCCACATCGATTATTATGCCCGTAATCCACGTATTCCAAAGAGTGTGCTGAATCAACACCGGGAGGGGCTTATCATCGGATCGGCCTGTGAGGCCGGAGAGCTTTATAAAGCGGTTTTAAACGGGGCTCCGGATACGGAAATTGCCAGGCTGGTTAATTTCTATGATTATCTGGAGATCCAGCCCCTTGGAAACAACGCGTTCATGCTGAGGGATGAAAAGAGTTCCGTCAAATCAGAAGAGGATTTGATCGAGATCAATAAAAAGATTGTCAAGCTGGGCGAACAGTTTGGAAAGCCGGTGTGCGCCACCTGCGATGTGCATTTTCTGGATCCTGAGGATGAGGTTTACCGGAGAATCCTGATGGCCGGAAAGGGGTTTTCGGACTGCGACGACCAGGCGCCTCTCTTTCTCAGAACCACGGAGGAGATGTTAAAGGAGTTTCAATACCTCGGCCCCAATAAGGCGGAAGAAGTGGTGATCACCAATACCAGGAAAATTGCCGATATGTGTGAGAAGATTTCTCCTGTGCGCCCGGATAAATGCCCTCCTGTCATCGAGGATTCGGATGCCACCCTGCGCAAAATCTGCTATGATACGGCCCACAATATGTATGGTGAAAACCTGCCTCAGATCGTAGTGGAGCGTTTGGAGCGGGAGTTGAATTCCATCATTTCCAACGGATTCGCGGTTATGTATATTATCGCCCAGAAGCTGGTTTGGAAATCCAATGAAGACGGATACCTGGTTGGTTCCAGAGGATCGGTAGGGTCCTCTTTTGCGGCTACTATGTCTGGTATTACGGAAGTAAATCCACTGAGCCCTCATTATTACTGTGAAAAATGCCATTATTATGATTTTGATTCCGAAGATGTGAAGAAATTTGGCGGTATGGCGGGGTGCGATATGCCGGATAAAGTATGCCCGGTCTGCGGCACGCCGCTGAAGAAAGACGGGTTTGACATTCCGTTTGAGACCTTCCTTGGATTCAAAGGGGATAAGGAGCCGGATATCGACCTTAACTTCTCCGGCGAATATCAGAGTAAGGCCCATGACTATACGGAAGTTATCTTTGGTAAGGGCCAGACGTTCCGGGCCGGAACCATCGGTACGCTGGCGGATAAGACTGCATTTGGCTATGTGAAGAATTATTTTGAAGAGAGGGGTACAAGAAAACGAAACTGTGAGATTGACAGGATCGTCCAGGGCTGCGTAGGCGTCCGGAGGACTACCGGACAGCATCCCGGCGGTATTATCGTACTTCCTCTGGGAGAAGAGATCTATTCTTTTACGCCGGTGCAGAGGCCGGCCAACGATATGACTACAAAAACGATAACCACACATTTTGACTACCATTCCATTGACCACAACCTGCTCAAGCTGGATATTCTGGGGCACGATGATCCGACCATGATCCGTATGCTGCAGGATTTAATCGGCTTCGATCCGGTTAAGGACGTGCCTTTGGACAGCAGGGAGGTTATGTCGCTGTTTCAGGATACTTCCGCATTGGGCATTACCCCGGATGATATCGGAGGATGTAAACTGGGCGCATTGGGAGTCCCCGAGTTCGGTACCGACTTTGCCATGCAGATGTTGATTGACACCCAGCCTAAGTATTTTTCCGATTTGGTCCGTATTGCCGGACTGGCTCATGGTACGGATGTTTGGCTGGGCAATGCGCAGACGCTGATTCAGGAAGGCAAAGCGACCATTCAGACTGCCATCTGTACCCGTGATGATATCATGATTTATCTGATCCAGATGGGGCTGGAAGAGGGGCTTTCTTTTACGATCATGGAGAGTGTCCGAAAAGGAAAAGGGCTGAAGCCGGAATGGGAAGAGGAGATGACCAGCCACGGAGTTCCGGACTGGTATATCTGGTCTTGTAAAAAGATCAAATACATGTTCCCTAAAGCCCATGCCGCTGCCTACGTTATGATGGCATGGCGTATTGCCTATTGTAAGGTGTTCTATCCTCTGGCTTATTATGCGGCATTTTTCAGCATCCGCGCCAATGGATTCAGCTATGAACTGATGTGCCAGGGGCGGGACAAACTGGAATATTATCTGGCGGATTATAAGAAGAGAGGGGATTCCCTGTCCAAGAAGGAGCAGGATACTCTCAGGGACATGAGGATTGTTCAGGAAATGTATGCCAGGGGATTTGAGTTCACACCGATCGATCTGTACCAGGCTAAGGCCAATCATTTTCAAATTATCGATAAGAAGCTGATGCCTTCGCTGAGCAGCATTGACGGTTTGGGAGACAAGGCGGCGGAAGCGGTTGTGGACGCGGCCAAGGACGGAAAGTTCCTGTCCAGGGAAGATTTCAGGAACAGGACGAAGGTCAGCAAGACGGTCTGTGATCTGATGGGGGATCTGGGGCTTTTAGGGGATCTGCCGGAGTCCAATCAGTTGTCGTTGTTTGATTTGTAGATAGATATTTGTTGAAATGATTGGCGAAAGTAACGCCATGAATAAGGGGAATCTGGCGCGGACGGCCTTGGATCAAAGGGATTCGAGATCGGATTCCGCCCCTAAGAGATACTAGGCCTTTAAGGACAAAAAAGACAGGGCGGTGCCCATTCGAGGTGAACTTTTTATGAACTTCACCTCTCAGCGGGCACCTCAGAAACTGATTCGGTTTTCAGTTTCTGCCTGTCTTTTTTCGCCCTTAAAGGCCAAGTCTCTCTAAGGGGCTCCATACGACCTCGAATCCCTTTGATCCAAGGCCGTCCGCGCCAGATTCCCCTTATTCATGGCTGCATAATGGCTGCACGAGTGGTCATGAAACAAATATTTTACATAAATAGTGAGGGGATTTACATTAAAACGTGAAGGATTTTTCGAAAATGCCTTCACGTTTGATTTTATACGTTTTATGTTATAAGACGACCGTTTATTTTCGTAGGATGTAGGATAACAGGTTGTAACAGTTTATTTGTTGACTTTCCGACATTGGTGTCGTATAATTTAAAAATGACATTGGTGTCGGAAACGGAATTAGACTAAGAAAAATGATAAAGAATAAGGACTAAAAAGGAGCGAGGTTGTGGGCAGAAAAGGAGAGGTTACAAAGGCTGCAATAAGGAAAGCGGCGCTGGTTTTATTTGTTCAAAAGGGGTTTAAGGATGTTACAATGAAAGATGTTTGTGAAGCGGCGGGGCTTAGCCGCGGCGGTTTGTATATGCACTATGGGAGTACCGGAGAGATTTTTGCCGGTATCATTGATGAGATCATGTCCGGTTTGGAAAACGAGGTCGCGGTGAAGATGGAAAACGGACTGTCCGCAGTATTTATATTAGATGGGTTATTAGAGCGTTACCAGTCCGAAATGCTTGACCGGAGGGGCTCGTTAGGGCTTGCTTTCTATGAATATTACAGCAGTATGCCATTGACGGATGACAATGCGATGCTGAAACAGTATTATATTTCAAAAGAAATGCTTTGCAGCCTGATTGAGTATGGGATTGATAAAGGTGAGTTTAAAGAGGTTCATATAAGCGCAGTTGTGGATTTGCTGCTTTTTTCTTATCAGGGAGTGAGGATGCTTAGCAGTATTATGCCGTTGGACGACGACCGGATCCCCGCAGATATGATCAGTGAAATCAGAGCGATGCTGGTGAAATAATAAAGTGACAGAGAGGTGAACAGAGATGAAGATGAAAATCATTGGCAGCGGCGGGATGTTTCAGATTCCCAATCCTTTTTGTAAATGTCCCATCTGTGAGGAGGCCAGAATCAAAAGGGGACGGTATGAGCGGCTGGGGCCCAGCCTTTATATTGAGGATATCAGGATGCTCATTGACACACCGGAGGACATCGCGGCTGCCTGTGACAGACAGGGGATTACCAGTATTGAATATCTCACACTCTCTCATAAAGATCCCGACCATACGAGAGGCATGCGCATTGTGGAACCTTTAGGTTATGACTGCATTACCGACCGGGGAACCCCCATTCCGTTCATTGTGCTGCCGGAGGTGGCAGACGATATTAATGCCTGGAATGGTGATGGCCTGTATTACTATGAGAATGTTTTAAACTGCATCACTGTCAATAGGACGGATTATGTTAAAATTGGGAACATAGAACTGCACCTGATAAATAACAAAACCCATCGTGGAAATATGACATTCTATGTTATATCAGAAGGGGGTAAAAAGGCTGTTTACGCCTGCTGTGATGTTAAGCCATTCATCCCCAATGAATTATATTTTGATTCGGATGTTTTAATCATTGGGCTTGTATCTGATAACGGCATTCTCAAAGACGGGTCAAAGCTGGATTCGGCGCCTTTCAGAGATGATATGTTTACGTTAGAGGAAATTATGGAAATAAAGCGCGCTTACAGAATAAAGCGCATTATTATCACTCACATTGACGAGTATTGGGGGAAATCCTATGGTTATTACCGGGAATTTGAGAAAACTTTGGACAATATATTTTTTGCGTATGATGGAATGGAAATTGTCTTATAGGCATTAAATACCGCTTTTTCTTTATTATCAGTATTTTGTTTGCCATTCAAGCTTTAATTGTGCGCTGTGGTTTGATTCAGAAAAATATGCATATTGGCAGAATTGTAATATTTTATTGGATTTCCGGCCAGAATATACAAAAAAGCCGGTTGGAATTTCTATGAAACTGCAGCAAGATATGCATGCCGGCGCTGGGAATCTGGTTTGAGAAAGGAGAGCGGGCATGATTACTGAACTTTATCTTATAGGCGGTATGTCTTGTGCTGCCTGCAGCAGTGCGGTAGAGCGTGTTACAAGGAAAATGGAGGGTGTCATATCAAGTGATGTCAATCTGGCGACCAATAAGCTGACAATTACTTATGATGAAAAAATGGTTACTTCGGGAATGATCGTGGATAAGGTGAAAAATGCCGGTTATCAGGCCTCTTTAATCCTGGAGGAGGAGAACGGCGGAAAACGGGAGGAAGAGGAGTTTGCCCATCAGGAGGAGCTGCTTCATGAATCCAAACGCCGTCTGATCATTGCTGTATGCTTTGCAGTGCCGCTTCTCTATATTTCCATGGGGCATATGGTTCCATTTCCTCTTCCGGTTCCGGCGTTTATCGATATGGGGCTGAATCCCCGTAATTTTTCCTATGCCCAGCTTCTTCTCACCATACCGGTGCTGATCTGCGGAAGGAAATTTTATACGGTTGGATTGAAAGCCCTTCTTAAAGGCAGCCCTAATATGGATTCTTTGGTGGCAATCGGTACGGGCAGCGCATTTTTTTACAGCTTATATATGACGCTCACTGTCAGGCAGAATCCAATGAATGCCCATCATTTGTATTATGAATCCGCCGCAGTTGTTGTCACTCTGGTGATGCTGGGGAAATATATGGAAAGCAGGAGCAAGGGGAAAACTTCGGAAGCGATCCGCAAACTGATGGCATTGGTTCCTGACACAGCCCTCCTGTATGAAGATGGACAGGAGAGGGAAGTGCCGACGGATCAGGTGAAAAAGGGGCAGCATATCCTGATTAAACCGGGCAGCAGGATTCCTTTGGACGGTGTCGTGGTAAAGGGCAGCAGCAGTGTGGACGAATCCATGCTGACAGGGGAAAGCATACCGGTGGAAAAGGTAAAAGGAGACGCGTTGATCGGCGGCAGCGTAAATTATAACGGGGCAATGGAGTTAGAGGTTACCAGAACAGGTACGGACACTACACTATCTAAAATTATCCGGCTGATCGAAGACGCCCAGGGGAAAAAAGCGCCGATTTCCAAACTGGCGGATCAGGTTTCCGGTATCTTTGTACCGGCTGTAATGGGAATTGCAGCTGCCGCCGCATTGCTGTGGTGGCTGGTTGGCGGTAAGGATATCTCTTTTGTCCTCACCATTTTTGTGGCTGTATTGGTGATTGCCTGTCCTTGTGCGCTGGGACTTGCCACACCGACTGCGATTATGGTGGGAACCGGGGTGGGGGCCAGCCATGGCATTCTGATAAAGAGCGGTGAAGCCCTTGAAATCTGTCATAAAGCGGATACCGTTATATTGGATAAAACGGGAACCATTACAGAAGGAAAGCCAAAAGTCACCGACTTAACGGTATTAAAGACGGGAATCAGGGAAGAGGATCTGCTTTGGACGGCAGCCAGTTGTGAACGGATGTCGGAACATCCTCTGGCGGCAGCGATTGTGGAAGCGGCAGTGGAGAGGGGCCTCAGGCTGGAACAGCCGGATTCCTTCCAAAGCATTACCGGATCTGGAATAGAGGCGCAGTTTCACAAGAAAACAATCCGGATTGGAAACCAAAGGCTTTTGGAGGAAAAAAATGTCCCATTGGAGGAAGAGATCCTGAAACAGGCAGGCCGTTATGCTGGGCAGGGCAAGACTCCGATGTACGTGGTGGAGGACGGAATTCTGACCGGCATAATCTGTGTGGCCGATACGATTAAAGAGACCAGCATCAAGGCCGTCGACCGGATCAAATCATTGGGAATCCAGGTTTATATGCTGACCGGGGATAACCGTCGAACCGCACAATATATCGGAGAGCAGGCGCATATCGAACATGTGATTGCCGAAGTGCTTCCGGAAGATAAGGCGGCCGCGGTCAGCCGGCTTCAAAAAGAGGGGAAAACTGTTATGATGGTGGGAGACGGCATCAATGATGCGCCGGCTCTGGTTCAGGCGGATGTGGGAACGGCAATCGGTTCCGGTAGTGACATCGCACTGGAATCCGGTGATGTGGTTTTGATGAAATCGGATCTTATGGATGTTTACCGTGCTATAAAATTGAGTAAAGCCACCATACGAAATATTAAACAAAATTTATTCTGGGCATTTTTTTATAACAGCCTGGGGATTCCCGTAGCGGCGGGTATCCTTTATCTGTTTGGCGGCCCCTTGCTAAATCCCATGATTGCGGGATTTGCCATGTCCCTCAGCTCAGTCTGTGTGGTGGGAAATGCGTTAAGGCTCAGGACACTAAAACTGTAGAAAATAGGAGCTGGAAAAGAAAGGAATATTTTTTAGAAAAAATTTCAAAAATTCATTGACAATTACAACAATTCATATTATACTATCAAAGGTATCGAGGCGTGGCTCAGTTTGGTAGAGCGCTGCGTTCGGGACGCAGAGGTCGCAAGTTCGAATCTTGTCGCCTCGATTCGATACTTTTGATATGGCCTATTGGTCAAGCGGTCAAGACGCCGCCCTCTCACGGCGGAAACCCGGGTTCGATTCCCGGATAGGTCATTCAGTGCTTTGGATAAACGTCCAAAGCATTTTTAAACGCTTCCGTAGCGCAGCTGGTAGCGCGCCGCATTCGTAATGCGTAGGTCGCCGGTTCGAATCCGGCCGGGAGCTGAGAGAAAACCCTCGATTTTATCGAGGGTTTTCTTGTTTTTTGCCGATACGCATAAGGCATAGGAAATGTGGATTTTTGTGTTTGGCTGCTATTTGGCTACGATAGGTGTCCGGCTTATCCTGTTATCAATATTCTTTCTTCTGTACTGTTTTTACCGATAACCGATACATAATCAGAATCACCGCAGCAGCCACGATTACGGCGGATATGGCCGCCGCAGGCAGCATTTGTTCCAGGTTCACCTGACTGAAATCAATTCCTGACCGGGCAATATTTTTTCCCAATATAAAAATCAGCAGGGTAGGCAGAAGGAACACTGCAAGCATGGCGATTCTTGCTTTCTCAACCCCTACTTTAAAGGCGAGATACAGAATGATACTGAAACCGGTCATGATGACTAAGGCCACGCTTCCTGTATATGCCAATAGTTCAATCAGAGCCAGACTGTTCTGGATGAGCAGTACCGGCACTGCGATTGCCAGGCTGAGACCTGTGCTGCCCAAGAGGGAGAAAAGCATCAGCAGATACTTTGATGTCACCAGATCCTTTCGTAAAATGGGAGCGGACAGTGCAAATGCGTCCCATTTAGACATTTCATCATAGCTCATGGTTGAAATAAACATCATGGCTCCCAGCATGGTTGCGATACTGACGAAAAAGGAAATATCCCATATGCCCATCAGACTGAAAACCAGGTAAAAACCATAGATAAAAACCAGTTGTTTGAAATAAGACTTTAAATTCAGCAAATCTTTTATAATCAGCGCCTTCATCACAAACCTCCTTTTACTTTAAACAGAATGATTTCTTCAATAGTGGTGTCATCCACTACCAGATCCTTGTGCTGCCATATAAATTCATTTTTGTTGTTAATCATCACTTCATAAGAAAAACGGCTGTTTCTTACCGCTGTCACATGGGTTTTATCCATGGCTTTGTAGTCCTGTTCCGTACATTTGACCACACCGTAGTTTTCCAGAAGTTCATCTTTATTTTCTGAAAAAACAATCGTTCCCTCGTGGATAAAGGTGATATAATCAGCAACTTTTTCCAAATCGCTGATAATGTGGGAGGAGATCAATACGGAATGTGTTTCATCCTGAATGAATTCCAGAAGAATATCTAAAATTTCATCCCTGACGATGGGGTCTAAGCCGCTGGTTGCTTCATCCAGGATCAGAAGGCTGGCATTATGGGATAAGGCCAGCGCCAGCGACAGCTTCTGTTTCATCCCTTTAGAAAATTCCTTCAGTTTTTTATTCTCTGGCAGATGAAACTGTTTTTTGTATTCCTGAAACTGCTTATCGTCCCATTGAGTGTACAGTTCTTTCATGACGCGGGCCACATCCTTTATCTTCAGCCCATCATAAAAACCGTAATTATCCAAAACCACACCGATCTGTTCTTTCGCTGCTCTGTCCGGGCTGCCTTTTTGGCCAAGAACTTCTATTTCGCCAGAATCCGGATATACCAATCCCAGAATTGACTTAATAACGGTGGATTTACCCGCTCCATTCTCACCAACCAATCCCATAATGCTGCCTTTTGGAAGGCAGAAGGACACATCCTTTAATGAAAAACCGTCATAGTTTTTACATAAGCCTTTGATCTCAATTGCATTTTCCATGTTTAATCCTCCTGATAAATGATAGTCATCATGTCAATTAATTCGCCCAATGTAATGCCGCCGGTTTTGGCATCGGACACGGCCTTTTGGATTGATTCCTCTACGGCTTTCAACTGATTTTCCCTGACAAATTCCATGTTTTTTTCAGCGACAAAGCTGCCTTTTCCCACGACAGTGGAGATGAATCCGTCCCTCTCCAAATCCTCATAGGCTCTTTTAGTTGTAATTACGCTGATGCGGAGTTCTTTTGCAAGCACCCGCATGGAAGGCAGCGGATCGCCCGCCGACAGATGTCCCGATATGATCTCATTCTTTATCTGTGAGGTAATCTGTTCGTAGATCGGCTTTCCACTGGAGTTGCTGATTATAATATTCAAAAGCGCCACCTCATTCCAAGTGTGTTATAAGTGTATATATCTTATATATACACTTATAACATTATTTTATGCAGCTGTCAAGTATATATGCGATAATAAAATGGGCACCGTGTTATTGCTCAGTAACAGTTTGGACCTGTCTGACCAGTTATGTCACTCACGGCCCCCTCCGTCGGTTGCGGCCAGTCGTCCATGCACTGAGAGACCGTGAGTGGTAACCGGATCGTCACTGCTTTACTTTTCCCATGTGCCGGATCCGGTTCCTGGGTTTGGAAAAAAGTTAAATTTTCTTTTTGCCCTATGAAGTATAATCAGAACATCAATATTAATGGAGGGAATGCTATGAAGAGAGTAAAATTATTTTTATCGGTTGTAATCATGTCACTGTTAATGGCAATCACCGCCTTCGCAGGCCAATGGCAGCTGGATTCCAATGGATGGTGGTATCTGAATGATGATGGAAGCTATCCGGCCGGTCAATGGCAGGAAATCGACGGAAAGCATTATTATTTCAGATCAGACGGCTATATGCTTTCCAATACCATTACACCGGACGGTTATGTAGTGGGAGCCGATGGGGCCTGGATTTCCGGTTACGTGCTGGCTTCCGGTTATGAAGCGGATGAAGAGAAGGGAGAGGATACGGACTATGATGTCAGTATCCAGATGCCGAGATACAAAGATTATACAATTTTCAATCCTGACCGGTCGGATGCCAAACATATTACCATGAGCTGCAATAAAGGATGTAAGATGTATTTTACAAAGGGATACGACCCGGATAATCCGACGGAAGATGATAAGCTGTATCAGAACACGCGGAATACTACCTTTAATATCTGGTATGGAAATCCTGTTCTCAATCCGGGTGAAACACTTAAAGTCGTAGCCATCAGGGATGAGGATGGGGCGAGAAGCGGAGTTACCACCCTGCGCTATGAAGATGCCCATCCGGGAAATAAAAACCGGACAGGCGATATAGCCGCTTCTTCAAATCCGGATACCAGCAGTTCCAATACCAGCGGTTCGGGTGACAGCGGCGCCGGCGGCGGTTCAAAAACAGGGCCGATTACATGTCCGGTATGTGTTGGAAGAGGAAAGGTAACCTGTACTTACTGCCATGGAAGCGGTATTGGGCAGAAGGCGTCGATTGGCCTCAATGGTGATGTGTGGCAGGGCGTTTGTCCCGGATGCGGCGGATCTGGGAACAAAATCTGTTCCGGATGCGGCGGCAGAGGGCTGATTGGATATTGAGTTTATAGGATAATAAAAAGGGCTCCGTTATATTCGGAGTCCTTTTTACATCCCCATAATAAAAAAATGTAAAATTTGCTTTACAATAAATGTAAAGCGTGCTATACTAAAAATGTAAAGGGAACATTACTTTTTGAAAATATAGAAGACAGAAAGAGTGGTGTGTGTGAAAACAAGAATACAAGAACTCAGAAAGCAGAACAAGGTTACTCAGGAGGAATTGGCATCCGCTTTGGGGGTCACAAGACAGACAATCATATCCCTGGAGAATGGGAAATATAATGCCTCCCTCCAATTGGCATTTAAAATTGCCAAATTTTTTAAAAAGAGTATTGAAGAGATTTTTTTATATGAAGAGGAGGATTGAATATGTGGTTAAAACAGCTTTTTATTGAAAATAATATCGATTTTGATAAGCGCTGCAGAACCAGAATTATAACAGGAGCTCTGTTTGCAGCGCTGGGAGCGGTGGCAGTAGCCTTATCTTTTGTATCGGACCGTCTGCCGGTGATGTTTTTGGAACCGGGATACCATGATTTTATATCCGGATTTTATGTAGGTACCGGATGCGGATTGATTGGAGCAGGCATCATGACTGTGATTAAGAATATCCGCTATTTGAAAAAACCGGAATTAAAAAAGGAACGCAAGATATATGAGACGGATGAGAGGAACCGCATGATCGGATTGAGATGCTGGGCTTATACGGGATATACCATGATGCTGGGACTGTATATCGGTATTTTGGCAGGAGGATTTATCAGCGTGAGCTTTTTGAAGACACTCCTGGCTGTGCTTGCGTTTTATGCGGTAACTTTAGGCATTTTTAAGATCATACTGCAGAAAGTTATGTAGGTCATTATGGGAAGGCCGGCCTGGCAGGGGCTGGGCCTTCTTTTTGTTCCTAAAAATTGATTTTTCGTTTCTTTAGAAAATCTTTTGATTTTTCTGAAGTGCATGTTTAGAAACCTCCTTTATGATTAATCCATCAAGGAGGTTTTGTTTTATGGACATTCAGACACTGACACAGTACTTCTTACAATATGGAGCATTTTTTATATTTTTGATTGTTTTATTGGAATATTTGAATCTGCCGGGTTTTCCTGCCGGTATCATCATGCCCCTTGCCGGTATTTGGGCGGCAAAAGGAGAAATCAGTTTTTTGGCGGCCATGGTGCTGGCGCTGCTTGCCGGACTTTTAGGAAGCTGGATTTTATATGGGATCGGGCGGATCGGAGGGGAATTGTTTTTGGAACGGTACTTAAATAAATTTCCAAAACAAAAACCGGTTATTGAAAAGAACTTTTCACTGCTTGAGAAAAAAGGGGCGGTTGGTATTTTTATCAGTAAACTGATTCCGGTTATCAGGACCGTGATTTCCATTCCTGCTGGAGTAGTACGGATGAACTTTATTAAATACAGTATCAGTTCAGCGCTGGGGATCTTTGTATGGAATTTTTTCCTGATTGGAGCCGGCTATCTGTTAGGGGATAAGGCGATACAGTTGTTTTCATAGGAGGATGGATGATGAGGATTGCAATGCTTACAAATAACTATAAACCATTTATTGGAGGGGTTCCCATTTCGGTGGAGCGGCTTTCGGAAAGTCTCCGTAAACTGGGACATGAAGTGACAGTATTTGCGCCGGAAGCAGATGGGTGTGGAGATGATAAATTTGTGGTGAGGTATAAGATTTTATATCAACAGTCTGAAAAGGGGCTGGTGATCGGACAATGTTTTGATAAGCGGATTGAACAGTGTTTTAAGGAGAGAAGGTTTGATGTAATCCACGTGCATCACCCGGTTTTAATGGGGCAGACCGCTTTATATCTGGGGAAAAAGTACGGTATTCCAGTGGCTTATACCTACCATACCCGGTATGAAGAATATCTTCATTATTTCAGGCTTTACAGGGAGATGGATGCCGGATTTTATCCGCTTAACCGTGCGGCCGGGTATGTTAAAAAACGGGTTGTGCCCCGTTGTATGGAGACATTTACCAACCAATGCGACCTGATATTCGCTCCTACCGGCATGATGAAAGACTATTTAGTAAAACAGGGGACAAGAACCAGAATCAGCGTACTTCCCACCGGCCTGGATGATTCTGCTTTTGAAAGGAATACGGAACGGTCCGGACAAATCCGGGCACAGTATTTAAGGCATGGTGATACCTGGCTGTTCGCTACCACCGCAAGGCTTGAAAAAGAAAAAAATCTGGAATTTTTGCTGAGGGGGATCGCCAGGCTGAAGGAAAGGGCCGAAACCTGTTTCAGGATCATGATAATCGGAGATGGAACGGAAAGACAGAATTTAGAACGGTTATCAAAACAGTTAGGGATAGAAGATCAGGTGGTTTTTACTGGAAAACTGCCAAATGACCAAGTGCGCCACTATCTGAATGCGGCGGACGCATTTCTGTTCGCATCAAAGTCCGAGACCCAGGGTATCGTCCTTCTTGAAGCCATGGCAGCCGGATGTCCTGTGACGGCGGTCAAAGCCAGCGGAGTATCAGACGTGGTAAAACATGGTGTCAATGGATATATGACGGAAGAGGACGAAAATGCATGGGCGGAGACAATTGAACAAATGATGGCAGAGAAAAGCCTGTACCAGGCTCTTTCCCAGGAGGCGCAGAGAACTGCAGAAGGATACAGGGCCAATGGCATCGCAAAATTGGCAGAGCACCAATATTACAAAATGATTGAACGGAAAGAGGAGGTAGAATATGAAGGAATGGGCAAGAGCATGTTTATGCCGTCTATATTACGCATATTTAAAACTGCTTGAGAAAACGGTTCGTCTGGATGTGGAACTGCCCATCGGATTGGAACGCGGAGCGATTATTGGATTTTGGCATGAAGACAGTTATATTATGAACCTTCTATTAAAGAAGTTTTCCGTGGAACAGGAGATATCGGCAGTCGTGACTTCGGATGGCAGGGGCGATTATATCGAATATCTTTTAAAACGCTGTCATGGAAAGGCGATTCGGCTGCCTGACGGAAATAAGTGCAGAAAATTTATGGAGGATTTGACTGATACTGCAAAAGATTCCGGTAAAACCCTGGCCTTAGCCCTGGACGGTCCTCTTGGGCCCAGAAGGATTCCAAAAACATTGGCATTTTATCTTTCCGAAACGGGAAAAAAGGATTTTATTGCGGTGAAGGTTGATTATTCTAAAGCCGTCAGCCTGAGCAAACGATGGGATCACTATAAGATCCCACTGCCTTTTACTACAGTTTCAGTTACAATGGATCATTATGGGGTGACAGGAAGAAAAAACATCCCAAGGCTGGATATTCGGCAGAGGCAGGGGGATAGGGCGCCGCTTTTTACATGAAGCATGTTAACATGAAGGGTGTTAACATGAAGGGTGTTAACATGAAGGGTGAAGGCATTTTCGAAAATGCCTTCACCCTTTAATGTTAATGACCAGGTCATTCACATAAATACCAACAGGTTTTTATTCCATTATTCCATACTATATTGTTCACGCACAAATTTCCATACCCCTGCCGCGTCCAGTTTCTCTTTAGGAACCCTAAAAGTAATTGTTACAACTCCGGGAGCCCGGCCGATCTCTATGGCGCCTGATATGGTTACCCGGTTCTGCACTTCGGGGACGGACATGCCGAATAGCTGGGATGCGCGGGTTAACCCGTTGTCAATTGCCAGATTCAGATTTGCCCCGGTTCCGATTACCGATATGGGGGCAGAATCTTCTATGTAAGTTTGATTCCATTTTTCAGCTTCCCGTTGTATAAGCAGTTTTTCATCCGGGGTCAGTGGCTTTGCCAGATAGGGAACATCTTCCGGAACGGGCAGAAGAAGAGGGCCGTCGATTGCAAGGCCGTGGATCACATGAACCTGTAAGATTACGGATGCAGAGACATCACAGGTGTGTCCGGCAATCTCGCCCTCGCCCTGAAGGGCGTGGACGTCGCCTACATAAATGCCGCCGCCCTCTACTTTAACCGGGCAGATGAGGACTGCACCCTCCCGGACTTTGTTAATGTCCATATGGCCATCCGTTTTATCCTTTAAAGTTTCTTCTGTCTGGCAGTATTCATGAGGAGCTCCGAGAAGGAACGCCCCAAAATCTCCTGCATTGTGGGAATCGGGAAGAGGGCGGGCAGGAGTGGTGCCCAGTTGGCCGATAAATGGTTTCAGCCTGGTGGCAATTCCCGGAAGGTCAGACGGAGCCATAGCAACGATGGGATTTTGAATGGAATGATCCGGTGTCTGCATGTAGTGTCTTCCATCTTCAGCAATCTTTAGAGCAGCCTGTTCCTCTACGGTTAATCCAATTCTTTTATTGTCGTCGAAAACGATGGTGTAACCGTTTGTAAATGCAAATGGCGATACAGGAGCGCCGCAATGATCACATCTGACACAGTCCGGGCCAGTGCCTTCTATGTGGGAAGGCGGGTTTTTGGTCTGGCAGTTGGGGCAGATCCGGGCCACAAATGGATCTCCGATAAAACGGTCCGCTATGGTTTTATCATTGCCGGATGCGGTTGCATCAGATGTCACCTGAATTTTTTCGATTCTGATGGCAATGGCGTCTCCCGGCTTTGCACCGTCCACATAAACCGGCTGCGAAACCTCATGGCCGCCTCGGAGTTCAGGGGTGATCATAGGCCCCCAGCAGCCGGCGGCTGTATTTACCATGATCCTTCCGCCGTCCATTACTGGTCCCAGCATTTCCCTGCCAGGATCCAGGATTCCGTTGGTAAAGGTGTTTACCAAAACAGTTTGCTTTGCTTTCATGCAGTTACCTCCTTTAAGAATATATTTACGGGTTACTTGTACTGCTTCTATTATATCATGCTTGAAATGGGGTCAAATGGTAATCGCATATTTTATTACATGATCCTTTTTGTGTTCAAATACTTCATAGGCCTCCATAATATGCTGCAGGGAAGTGCGGTGGGTGATCAGACATCTGGTGTCCAATTTTCCCGATTCAATCAGCTTCAATATTTCTTCACAGTGGGAAGCGTCCACCCCGCCTGTTTTGAAAATCAGATTCTTTCCATACATATTGGGAAGAGGAAGGGATTGTGCTTCCTCATAAAGTGCTGTAATACAGACAACTGCATTGGGCCTGGCTATTTTCCAGGCCGTTTGAAAGGTATCTTTTCCGCCTGCCACTTCCAAAACAGCATCAGCTCCACGGCCTTCGGTAAGGCGCAGCACTTCCTGAAGGACATCTGTATGAAGGGGATTGATGACTGCGTCGGCCAGACCATTTTCCAGAGCCAGGTCCAGCCTTTCGGCACAAGTATCGATGGCTATCACTTTTCCCGGGCCGTAAAGCCGGACGCACATTGCAGTACAAAGTCCTGTGGGACCTGCTCCGATAATGGCCACAGTATCCGCAGGCTTTATCTCCGCCAATCCGGCCGTCCAGAATCCGGTTGAAAGAATATCTCCTGTAAAAAGGGCGGCTTCATCGGAAACCGATTCGGGGATTTTAGCCAGTCCTTGATCCGCAAAGGGGATTCTCACATATTCGGCCTGACCGCCGTCAATCCGGCATCCCAAGGCCCATCCGCCGTGTTCATGGGTACAGTTGTTCACATATCCCCGTTTGCAGAAATAACATGTTCCGCAGAAAGTTTCCACATTAACAGCGACCCGGTCGCCCGCACTGAATTTTTTGACTCCGCTTCCAGTTTCTGTCACAATACCTACAAATTCATGACCTAAAACCGTATCGGGCACAGCTCTTGGGACATTCCCGTGTTTGATATGGATATCGCTGGAACAGATCGTTGTCAAAGTGACTTTAACAATTGCGTCCTGGGGATCTATAATTCGAGGCAGTTTTCGTTTTTCCAGTTGGATTTTGCCAGGTCCTTTGTATACAGCTGCATACATCATCTTATCCGACATAAATTTTCCTCCATTTTGAACTATATGTATTCTTTTTAATAAGTATATCATTAAAATTTTGAGAATTCCATGGATTGAGGATAAATACCAAAGGCAATTTTAAGAAAGTGTAAATAAATCTTACTTTTTTATTAATTAACTTGCAAATAAAATGCAATTTGCTATAATTCATATGTCGCTTACACAAAATCGAAAATATGCGACAAAAGGGAGACAAGTTATTATGAGAAAGAATTTCAAAAAAGGTATGTGTGTATTAGCAATGGCAGCAATGTTAGCAACTTCTGTAACAGCCTGTGGCAGTAAAAAGGCTGATGCTACTACAGCAGCAGAGACAACAACAGAGGCGGCTGCAGAGACAACCGCAGAGGAAACAACAGAAGAAACTACAACTGCAGCTGAGACTACAGAAGCGGAGACCACAACAGAGGCTGAAACAAAGGCTGAAGCAGCAGGAGAGGCTTTGACAGAGGATGAATATCTTACAAAGGCTGAGGAACTGGGCCAGGCTATGACAGATGTGTCTGCAAAAGTTCAGGCTGATTTAGCAACTATGGATCCTACTGATACAGAAGGCATTGCAAAATTGATGGAAGAATTGAAAGCTCCGTTCGTGGAATTCGCCGCTATTCAGGCTCCGGAAGCTTATGCAGAAGCACAGGCTAAATATAAGAGCGGTTGTGAAGCTATGATCGATTATCTGGATATTGTTGTATCCGCTATGGAGATGCAGGCTGGCGGAAAGACCCCTACAGAGGAAGAAACCCAGAAGCTTATGGAAGATATGACAAGTGCTCTTACAATTGTTTCCACAGACTTTACAGAAGGTGCAACTCTTATGGCAGAGGCAGCAGGTGTTGATGCGGCTTTAACAGAAGAGAGCTCATCTGCAGCTCAATAATTGCTTATATTGGGATTTATGTGAGAACATCCCGCTTTCCTGCTGGTTTTCTCAGGCTAAAGTAATAAAACGCTAATTTAACATAAAGGGTGAAGGTATTTTCGAAAATGCCCTCACCCTTTACTGTAAATACCCACGTCACTTACATAAAATCTCCATGCCAGAACCTGTACTAAATATCACCCCAATGAAACTCTATTTGCTTTTTCTACTTCCCTTCCCAAAATCTTTATTATCCTAGTGAAGCCAGTGCACAGCCATGAAGACGGGGAATCCGGGACAGTAGACCGTGGATGCCAGGAATTGGGGAGCATATGCAGACCCTTAGAAATACTTGGTCTTCAAGGGCAAAAAAAGACAGGCAGAAACTGAATTCCGAATCAGTTTCTGAGGTGCCCGCTGAGATGTAAAGTCCATAAAGAGTTTACATCGAATGGGCACCGCCCTGTCTTTTTTTGCCCTTGAAGGCCTTAGTATTTCTTAGGGGCGGAATCAGCTCCCCAATTCCTGGCATCCACGGTCTACTGTCCCGGATTCCCCGTCTTCATGGCGTAACTTTGCCAGTAAGTTAAGTAAAGATTAGTTAACGAACAACTGTGTCCAGTAATCAACTCCATTTGCTCCCTTATAATGTCCGATACCGATGGAAGTAAATGAGGAGTTCAGAATATTAGCCCGGTGGCCGGAACTGTTCATCCATCCTGTCATTACAGCTTGTGGTGAAGTCTGTCCATAGGCAATGTTTTCACCAGAACTTCTGAAATTCACGCCAAAAGCGGTGAGAGCGGTGCTGAAGCTGCTTCCGTCCGGTCTGGTATGAGAGAAGGAGCTTTCGATTTCACGGGCGCGGAGTGCGGCAGCCTGGGACGCTTTGGAATCCAGTGTCAGCGGGGCTGCTCCTGCTTTGGCGCGTTCCTGGTTTACCAGGTTTAATACCTGTGATACATAGGCGTCTGAGCTGGTGGAATCATTTCCCGGATTCTCCGGTGTTGGGTTCTGCATTCCGCCGTCCGGGCTCGGGAATTCTGGCGACGGAAGGCTGATATCCGGAATATTGGTTCCAGGAGTATTGAACCCAGGTTTGTTAAAATCGGGAAATCCGGGAAACTGTGTCTGGCAGTTTCCATTTCCGCCGCCAATCACGACCACAGCTCCCTTTCCTCCCGGAAGATTGTATGTATTCATAGCGGCCTGGGAAGTCATTGGCGCTAAAGCGGTGATGCTCAAAGCAGTTGCTGCAGATAATGCGTAAACGGATAATTTTCTCATGGTAATTTCCTCCTAAAATATTACGTTAATGTTACATATGTGTTACAAAAGAGATAATAACATAAATTCCCTGGGAAATGGCAAGGGAATAAATGGTAATTGCCATGCCGCTTAGGGGTACTAATGGGAACCGGCCATAAGGACGGCCTTTTCCAATGCCCTCATAGGTGAAGAGGAATCTCCATATTTTTCTGCATATTTTTCGCCAGCTCCATGAAACGCCGCATGGGTCTTGAGATATACAGGTTTTTGCGGAATACCAGCAGAAGAGGATAAGGGTAGATCCCACGGTCCAGGTCAAAAAATGTGATCGATTCAGATGACGGGCGGATCTCACTGGTTGCAAAGGTTATGCCCAGTTTATCGCAGGTCATGCGGTAGGCCATATCAAAACTCCTCGTTTCATAAGCGATAGTGGGGGTTATCTCATAGTCAAGAAAAATTTTATCTGTGAGATTCCGCATTGCCTGTCCGGGGTGCAGCAGGATAAATGGCTCATGCCGGAAAAGCCGCAGATCTGCGGCACTGGCGCCCTGAAGGTGTTCTTTTATGACTGGATGATCCGACGGCACAGCCAGCAGAAGCCGGTTGTCCTCCAGACAAATGCTCGTAAATTCATTGCTGCTGTATCCGACGAAAGCGAAATCAATCTTTCCCTTCCGTACTAATTCTAACTGATAATCTGTGGAGCCTTCCTTCAGAACCAGCTCGATTCCGGGATATTCCTTTTTAAATGTGGCAAACAGACGGGGGATGATATAAGGTCCCCGCGTTGTAGTAACCCCGATGACCAGCCTGCCGGATTTGTTCTGTGCGATATCCTCCATTTCCCGTGATAACTGTTCTTCCAGCAGGAAGAAATCCTGAGCGGCCGTGATAAAGCGTTCTCCTGCATAGGTCAAAGTCAGCGGAATGACGTCGCGGTTAAAAAACTGCACTCCGTAAGCCTGCTCTGCTCTGGCTATATGCTGGCTTAGAGAAGGCTGGGAGATATACAGCTTTTCCGCTGCGCGGGAAAAACTCTTTTCTTCCGCCACAGTTAAAACGTATTTCAAAGTCCTTGGATTTATATTCATACTCTATTTCACCCTCCTGGTTATAGCATACATGCTATAAGTATTATTAATCTAATAGTATTTGCAATAAACAGTATATCACTGTAAACTGTAATTGTCGACAAAGAAGGTAGCGTTTAAGCATATGCGCAAGAAAAAGTGGAGGTAACTATATTATGGATTTACTGACAATTATTGGTTTGCTGACTTTAGTTCTGCTTGTAATACTGCTGATGAAAAGTCCGGTTTCACCGATTGTGCTGTTCACCCTGATTCCGACAATTGGAGGGCTGGCTGCCGGATATTCTCTTAAAGAGATCAGCGGCTTTGCCAAATTGGGGTTTGCTTCTGTACAAACAAGCGTTATCGTGACAGCCTTTGCGATCTTATATTTCAGCATCATGTCGGATGTAGGGATGTTTGATATTCTGACAAATCCGATTATCAGAAAAGCGGGAAAGAGTAAAAATCCGGCCAGCGCAATCATCGTAGCCACGGCCATGATTGCAGCAATCGGTCATATGGACGGCGCTGGCACCACGACGATCATGATCACACTCCCTATGATGATGCCGTTGTTCGACAAGATGAAAATGGACCGCAGGGCGCTGGCGCTGGCCATGGGAGTGGTGGTTGGCGCAATGAATCTGCTTCCCTGGACCGGCCCTACCAGACATACCGCAATCGTTCTCGATATGGATCCCGTGGCGCTATGGAGATATATTCTCCCAGCTCAGATCATCATGGTTTTATTGGGGTTTGCGGCCGCCTATCTGTTAGGCCGGCGCGAAATCAGGAGAGGCGCCGTGAACTCCATAGAAGATATTGCCATTGAACCGGAGAAGACGGAAAGTCTCTGCGCTTTACATAGGGGATATTTCATTTTTAATTTGCTGCTCACAGCCGCGTTGCTTGCGGCGCTGGTGGCCGGCATCATGAATTCGGGCTTCACCTTCATGGTATTTACTGGCATTGCGATGGCTGTCAATTATCGTGGGAAAAAGCAGCAGGGCAGGAAGATAAAGCAGTTCAGCCCTGAAATACTGAATATGGTTCTCAATGTAATCAGCGTTGGAGTTCTCATCGGCATTATCCAGGAGGGCGGTTTTGTGGATGCCATTGCGGTTTCCATCATGGGCGTGATGCCTCCTGCTGTGGGGCCGTTCATCTATGTGATTATTGCAGTGATTGCGGCGCCGCTCCTTATGATGCTGGGAACAGGAGCCTATTATCAGGGCTTAATGCCTGTCATCGTCAGCGTCTGCGCGCAGTACGGAGTTGATCCCATCCTTGCGGCCTGCGTGGTGCTGGTTCCCAGCGGTGTTTCCGTATGTCTTTCTCCCATGGTTCCGGCCAACCACGTCAGCTGCGGCATGCTGGGTTTTGAAATCGGAGATTTTATAAACTATGCCTGGAAATGGGTTGTGATCATTTCATGGATCGCCATTCCTATCGCATACTTCACGATTAAATGTTTCTTATAGGAGGTTTCTTATGAATTGGAATTGGAAAAACACCGCATTAATGGGGGCAGGAACGAAAAAGGCGCCCCTGCTCAGGGCGTGCAGGTCCGATCAGAGGTTTTCTTACTGGCTCTATCTTCCCAAGGGATTCTGCCTGGAACATGCTGCGGAATATGGGATTGCAGCAGTTATTCATGGTACAGCGCGTAATGCCGAAAAACTGAGGGACCAGTTCGCCGATTTTGCAGATGAGACGAAGCATGTAATTCTGGCTCCGGTCTTTCCTGCCGGAATCATTGACAGGGAGGATATCCACAATTATAAATTCATCAAATTCCATGACATCAGGTTTGACAGGATTTTGTTGGATATGGTGGATGAGGTGAGGGAGACCTTTGGAATTACGCAGGATAAAATTCTGCTGCATGGATTTTCCGGAGGGGGGCAGTTTTCCCACCGGATGCTCTATCTTCATCCACAGCGTCTGGCTGCCGTATCGGTAGGAGCGCCGGGACGGGCGACTTATCTGGACCCGTCGGAACCATGGCCGGTAGGGATCAGCGATTTTAAGGAGCAGTTTGGGGTAGAAATTGATATGGAAGAAGTGAAAAAAGTCCCTGTGCTTCTGCTCGTCGGCGCGGAAGATAAGGAGGTTGTCAATTATGAGGAAGATATTACCTTCAGGGAATCCGCGCAGAAGTATGGAAATAACCGTTTGGAAAAGATAAAAGCACTGTATGAAAATTATCTGCAGCACCAGATGAACGTCCGGCTGACCGAGGTTCCCGGACTGGCCCATGAGGGAATGAAGATGGTTCCCCAGGCAGTTGCTTATTTTAAAGAGATATTAGGAGAGTGATCAAAATGAACAGTTGCAAAGTTTTTGTGCCGTACGGCGCATTGGGGACAGGGATTTCGGAGACCTCCTTTGCTGCGGGCGTGCGGATGAAGCCGGATGCAATCGCCTGTGATGCGGGTTCCACAGACTCAGGACCTTATTATCTGGGTACTGGCAGCGGGAAATATGCCCGTGACAGCGTAAAGGAAGATTTGCGGAGAATGTTGAAAGCCGGCCGCCGGCTGGATATTCCTGTATTGATCGGATCCGCAGGCACCTGCGGAACGGATTCCGGGGTGGACGGACTGGCAGAAATCTGCAAGGAAATCTGCCGGGAAGAGAAGCTGTCCGCCAAGCTGGCAGTAATCCATACACAGCAGGATGCGGAACGGTTAAAAATGAAGTATGCGGCCGGTAAGATTCATTCTCTGGAAGGCGCCCCTGATATAGACGAAACAGTTTTTGAACGCTGCGTTAATATTGTTGGATTGGCCGGTGCGGAACCATTTCAAGAGGCGTTAGAGGAGGGGGCTGATATCGTTCTGTGCGGCAGAACCACGGATACGGCGATTATAGCGGCCCTGCCGCTCATGAGAGGCTGTCACACAGCGGGAGCGTGGCATGGGGCAAAAATCGCGGAATGCGGTGCTCTCTGCACCACGAATCCGTCGGGCGGCGGGGTTTTTCTGACCTTTGACCAGGAGGGATTCACCATAGAGCCCACGTCTTCGGACAGCCGGTGCACACCTTATACCGTATCCGCCCACATGCTCTATGAAAATGCGGACCCTTACCGCCTGCGGGAACCATCCGGCACATTGGACACAAGCAGGGCTGTTTATACCGCTTTGGACGATCGGCGTGTGCGCGTCACCGGAAGCGCCTTCACACATGAGCCCTACACGGTTAAACTAGAGGGAGCGGCTTTAGCCGGCTATCAGACGGTCACAATAGTGGGGATCCGGGACAAACGCATTATGGGAGATCCGGAAAGGTGGCTGAACGCAATGAAAGGGTATGTTGCCGAAAAAATACAAAAATACCTGATAGATCCTGAGGCTTACGACATAGATTTTAAAATGTACGGGTGGAATGCGGTTTCCGGTTCTGCGCCGCAGAAGGGATATCTTCCTGCGGAAATCGGTCTGGTGATGGCCGTAACGGCGCAAACGCAGGAGCTGGCCACCAGAATCGCAAAAATATATAACCCTTACCTGCTTCATTTTCCAGTCAATATGGAAGAACAGCTGCCTACGTTTGCATTCCCATTTTCTCCTGCGGAGACCGAGCGCGGCGCAGTATATGAATTCATGCTGAATCACTCGGTTGAGGTAAATGAGCCTATGGAACTGTTCCATAGGGAAGTGGAGGTGATCGCATGACGCTGGGCGAGTTGGCTAAGTATGTGAGGTCCAAAAATGCGGGCCCATTTTGGATGACCATTGACATTTTCTGCGATACGGAAGAAGACTACCGTATGATAAAAGAATCCCCGGCGCTTTCCAACGAAGCGGTGGGAGCGCTGTATCGGACCGATCCGAAAAAAATCAAAAGATTTGAGGTGGATAACCTTAATGTGATTAAGATTTCCATGCCGAGGCCTTATCCTCAGGGCGCCAGAAATGAAAGAGATATGCATTCCGGACAGCAATACGTGCAGCTGCTCAATATTGAACTGTAATAGAACTGCGGCAGGTATTGTTTTAAATAACAGGTTAGACGAATGATGCCCCGGAAGGGTAAAACCTTCCGGGGCATTATCTGCGGGCGGATTTATGTCCGGTAAGTTTCTTCCCGGCAGTCTGTAAGTTCCCACCGACGTATGGGAGCGTATAGGTGCAAATGTTGACAAACTCAGCGCTGTGGCAGCGGTTGTCTCGTTATTGTCCACAGCCCCGCAAAGCGGCACGGCCGACAGCCGGGTCCGCCTGAGGGGCTGTGAACAGAAATGTTATTTCCAGATCCGAAATCAAATTCCCTTTTGGAAACTTGCCAAAACAGGGAATTTATGTGTATAATAATATGGATTATGTGAAACCCGCTATGAATGAGGGGATACAAAATATGGAGGAATAACATGGCTAAAACACAGTATAATGCGGATAGTATTACGGTTCTGGAAGGCCTGGAAGCCGTCAGAAAACGTCCGGGTATGTATATTGGCGGGGTTGGAAGCAAGGGCTTGAACCATTTAATATATGAAATCGTTGACAACGCGGTAGACGAGCATTTGGCAGGTTACTGCGATAAAATATGGGTAACCCTTGAAGCTGACGGTTCCTGTACGGTCAGAGACAGCGGCCGGGGAATTCCGGTGGAGATGCATAAGAAAGGGATGTCGGCGGAACGTATTGTTCTTTCCACCCTTCACGCAGGGGGCAAATTTGACAATGACGCTTATAAAACCAGCGGCGGGCTTCATGGGGTAGGATCTTCCGTGGTTAACGCCTTATCAGCCCATATGGAAGTAAAAGTTTATAAAAATGGAGCGATTCATCACGATGCCTATGAAAAGGGACGTCCTGTGGTGGAGCTGATTGACGGCCTCCTCCCTGTGATCGGTAAGACAAAAGAGACGGGAACGGAGATCAATTTTCTGCCGGACAGTGAGATCTTTGAAAAGACCAGGTTTAAAGCGGACTGGCTGAAAAGCAGGCTCCATGAGACCGCCTATTTAAATCCTAAACTCACAATTATTTATCAGAATAAAAGGCCGGGAGAAGAAGAGACTATTATATTTTCAGAACCGGAAGGCATTGTTTCTTATGTCAAAGAACTGAACTCAGGAAAAACGCCTGTCCATGATCCGGTTTATTTTAAGGGTGAGGTGGACAAGATCGAAGTGGAGGTGGCGCTCCAGTTTGTGGATACCTTTGAGGAAAATATCCTGGGATTCTGCAATAATATTTTCACTCAGGAAGGCGGCACCCATCTGGTGGGATTTAAAACCAGATTCACGCAGCTGATCAACAGCTATGCCCGTGATCTGGGAATCCTGAAAGAGAAGGATTCCAATTTCACAGGCGCTGATACCAGAAACGGCATGACGGCGATTGTGGCTGTAAAACATCCGGATCCCATTTTCGAAGGGCAGACTAAGACCAAGCTGGCCAGCGCAGACGCCACAAAAGCTGTTTTCACAGTGGCCGGCGATGAGCTGCAGCGCTATTTTGACCGTAATCTGGAGGTGTTAAAGGGAGTAATCGCCTGTGCGGAAAAATCGGCCAAGATCAGAAAGGCGGAAGAAAAGGCCAAGACCAACATGCTGACAAAATCCAAGTTTTCTTTTGACAGCAACGGAAAATTGGCCAACTGTGAGAGCAGGGATCCGGAAAAATGCGAGATTTTCATAGTGGAGGGAGATTCCGCCGGCGGTTCTGCGAAGACCGCCAGAAACCGCCAGTACCAGGCAATCCTGCCGATCCGCGGAAAAATACTCAATGTGGAAAAGGCTTCTATGGACAAAGTGCTGGCCAATGCGGAAATCAAGACCATGATCAATACCTTTGGCTGCGGTTTTTCAGAGGGCTACGGCAATGATTTCGACCTGTCAAAGCTGCGCTACAATAAGATAATCCTGATGACGGATGCCGATGTGGACGGAAGCCATATCGATACCCTGCTCCTGACATTTTTGTACCGTTTTATGCCGGAACTGATCTATAACGGACATGTATATATTGCCATGCCGCCGCTTTTTAAAGTGATTCCTAAAAAAGGCCAGGAGCAGTATTTATATGATGAAAAGGACCTGGAAAAATACAGGAAGACCCACAGCGGTGACTTTACCCTTCAGCGTTATAAAGGTCTTGGCGAGATGGACGCGGAACAGCTTTGGGAAACCACGCTGGATCCGGAACGCCGTGTGCTCAAGCAGGTAGAGATTGAGGATGCCAGAATGGCTTCTGAGATCACTGAAATGCTGATGGGAAGTGATGTTCCGCCGAGAAGACAATTTATCTATGAACATGCCGATGAGGCGGAAATTGACGCTTAAAAAGGAGAAACGTGAAAGATTATGCCTGAAAAGATTATCAAAACAGAATATTCGGAAGAGATGCAGAAGAGTTATATGAACTATTCTATGAGCGTTATTACCGCCAGAGCCATTCCGGACGCCCGGGATGGCTTAAAGCCGGTTCAGAGAAGAGTTCTTTACGATATGAGCGAACTCCGCTTAAACCATGACAAACCCCATAGGAAATCAGCCCGTATTGTAGGCGATACCATGGGTAAATATCATCCCCATGGGGACAGTTCCATCTACGAAACCCTGGTTGTCATGTCCCAGGTCTTTAAAAAAGGGATGCCTCTGGTTGACGGCCATGGAAACTTTGGATCCATAGAGGGTGACGGGGCCGCAGCCATGCGTTATACGGAAGCCAGACTTGAGAAATTTGCGGAAGAGGTCTATTTGAAAGACCTGGATAAAACCGTGGATTTCGTCCCCAATTATGATGAAACGGAAAAAGAACCGGAAGTCCTGCCGGTCCGGGTGCCCAACCTTTTAATCAACGGTGCTGAGGGGATTGCGGTCGGCATGAGCACCAGTATCCCGCCCCATAACCTGGGAGAAGTGGTGGATGCCGTCATGGCTTATATTGATAATCCTGAAATCACCACAGAAGAACTGCTCCAATATATGCCGGGGCCGGATTTCCCGACGGGAGGGATCATTGCCAATAAAAAGGATCTGCCGTCCATTTATGAAACCGGAATGGGCAAGATCAAGCTTCGCGGGCGCATAGAAGTGGAGCTTGGGAAAAGAAAGACGGATAAAGATAAGCTGGTAATCAGTGAAATCCCTTATACCATGATCGGAGCCGGAATCAACAAATGCCTTGTGGACATTGCGGATTTGGTGGAATCAAAAAAACTGACCGATGTGGTGGATATTTCAAATCAGTCCAATAAAGAGGGAATCCGCATTGTGCTGGAATTGAAAAAAGATGCTGATGTGGAAAAGATCATCAATATTTTATATAAAAAGACAAAACTGGAAGATACCTCTGGAGTCAATATGCTGGCGATTGCAGGCGGCCGCCCGGAGACGCTGAGTTTAAAGGGAATCCTCAGGAACTATCTGGATTTCCAGCATCAGAATGCTGAACGCAAATACAACGCCCTTTTGGAAAAAGAACTGGAAAAAAAGGAGATCAGGGAGGGCCTTATTAAAGCCTGCGATGTGATCGATTTAATTATCGCGGTTCTGAGGGGGTCAAAGAACTTAAAGGATGCAAAAGCGTGCCTGATGTCCGGAGATACCAGCAGCATCACCTTTAAAGTGCCTGCGTTGGAAGAAGATGCAAAAAAGCTCTGTTTTACGGAAAAACAGGCCTCAGCAATCCTGGAGATGCGCCTTTATAAGCTGATTGGACTGGAAATTCTGGCACTGCAGAAGGAATACCGGGAGACTTTAAAGAAGATCAAAGAATATAAACATATATTGAGCGACAGAAAGTATATGGATGTGATCATCAAAGAAGACTTAAAGGGGATTAAAGAAGAGTTTGCAACGCCCAGACGGACCAGGATCGAAGACGGCAAAGAGGCTGTTTATGATGAAACTGCCGTAGCCGTACAGGAAGTAGCCGTGGTGATGGATAAATTCGGTTATTGTAAGGTGATGGACCGTTCTATTTATGACAGGAATATTGAAACGGTGGAAAGCGAATATCCTTACTCTTTCCGCTGCATGAATACGGACAAGATGTGTTTATTTACCGATACGGGAAACCTGCACCAGATCAAGGTGATGGATATTCCGGCAGGAAAGCTGCGGGATAAAGGGACGCCGATCGATAATCTGAGTAAATATGACGGCACAAAAGAGCGGATTATTTTCTTAACCAGTACGGAAGCCATCCGTGGGAAAACGCTTCTATTCGCCACAAAATCTGCTTTGGTAAAACAGGTGCCTGCAGAAGAATTTGAAACAAATAACAGGACCGTAGCGGCTACCAAACTGCTGGAAGGTGATCAGGTCGCCAGCATCCAGATGATCGGGGAACAGACAGATGTGGTAATACAGACCAGCGCAGGGGTCTTCCTGCGCTTCATGCTGGAGGAAATTCCGGTGATGAAGAAAAACAGCCGTGGCGTGAGGGGGATTAAACTTTCTAAAGATGAGGAATTGGAGTCCCTTTACCTGATCGGAGAGAATCCGGTGATCAACTATAAAGGAAAAGATGTTTATCTGAATAAACTGAAGATCAGCAGGAGAGACGGCAAAGGAAGTAAAGTCAGGTTATAAAAAAACGGTAATTTCTCCGTGCAGCACGTGCATTTTTTAAGAAAGAACAGGGAATGTACGTGCTGTGCGTACAAATGTATTTTTCTCGCGAATAAATGTTGCATTTTTCCTAAAGTTGTTATAGGATATCTAAGAACAAAATTTGCATATGAGGAGTTATAGTTATGGAAAAGAAATTAAAAGTAGGTGTATTAGGTGCAACTGGCATGGTAGGCCAGAGATTTATCTCATTGCTTGAGAATCATCCATGGTATGAAGTGGTTACTGTAGCCGCAAGCCCGCGTTCCGCAGGAAAGACTTATGAAGAAGCAGTTGGCGGCCGTTGGAAAATGACGACTCCTATGCCGGAAGCAGTAAAGAACCTGGTAGTTATGAATGTAAATGAAGTGGAAGCAGTCGCTGCCGGTGTGGATTTTGTGTTCAGCGCCGTAGACATGAGCAAAGACGAGATCAAAGCGATTGAAGAAGCTTATGCGAAGACAGAGACACCTGTTGTTTCCAATAACAGCGCCCACAGATGGACGCCGGATGTTCCTATGGTGGTGCCGGAGATCAACCCGGAACATTTTGAAGTGATTAAAGACCAGAAGAAACGTCTCGGTACAAAACGGGGCTTCATTGCCGTAAAACCAAACTGCTCCATCCAGAGCTATGCTCCTGTTTTAACAGCATGGAAAGAATTTGAACCATATGAAGTGGTTGCAACTACATATCAGGCTATTTCCGGAGCCGGAAAAACATTTAAGGACTGGCCGGAAATGGTGGAAAATATCATCCCTTACATCGGCGGTGAAGAAGAAAAGAGCGAGCAGGAACCGTTAAGGCTCTGGGGAAAAGTGGAAAATGGACAGATCGTGAAGGCGTCTTCACCGGTTATCACCTGCCAGTGTATCCGCGTTCCCGTATTAAACGGCCATACGGCTGCCGTATTCGTTAAATTTAAAAAGAAAGTTACAAAGGAAGAGCTGATCGACCGCATGGTTAATTTCAAAGGTCTTCCTCAGGAATTAAAACTGCCCAGCGCTCCGTCACAGTTCATCCAGTATTTAGAAGAGGACAATCGTCCGCAGGTTACAATGGATGTGGATTTTGAAAATGGCATGGGTATTTCTGTAGGCCGTCTTCGTGAAGATACAGTATACGATTATAAATTCGTAGGACTTTCCCATAACACGGTCCGCGGCGCGGCCGGCGGAGCTGTATTATGTGCCGAACTTTTAACGGCACAGGGATATATCCAGGCAAAATAAGAGTTAAAATAATGACCAAAGGGGGTTATGTCATATGGCATACAAAACAGAACAGATAGGCAGGATGGAAAATGGAGAAGAGGTCATCCGGTATACGCTGACCAATGAGCACGGTGTCAGCGCGTCATTCCTCAATTTAGGCGGAATCTGGCAGACCATGATTGTGCCGGATAAGGACGGAAACATGGATGATGTGGTGCTGGGGTATGATACCATTGAAAAATGGCTTCTGGGCCCGGGACACTGCGGCGAGCTGGTTGGACGGAATGCCAACCGTATCGGCAATGCATCTTTTGTAATCAACGGAAAAACATATGAACTGGCAAAGAATTCTTCCGGTAAAGATAATCTTCACAGCGGTCTTGACTACTATAGAAACAGGATTTGGGACGCAAATGTGTCAGAAGACGGGCTGGGGACCAGGATAACGTTCTATCTGTTCAGCCCGGACGGGGATCAGGGATTTCCCGGCAATGCCCATGTGACGGTGAGCTATACCCTCACCCCGGATGACAGTTTAAAGATCGATTACCATATGGTTGCAGATGCGGATACGGTTGCGAATATGACCAACCATGCATATTTCAATCTGTCCGGCCATCAGTCGGGCAGCGTTGTGGATCAGTTGGTATGGATTGATGCGGATACCTACACCATTGCGGATGCGGCATCCATCCCTACCGGTGAATTGGTTCCGGTCAAAGGGACGCCAATGGATTTCACGGAGATGAAACCCATTGGGCGTGATATCGATGCGGACTATGAACCCCTTAAATTCGCAGGCGGCTATGACCATAACTGGGCGTTGAATCATCCGGCAGGAGAATTGTCTTTATCCGCAAAGGCTATGGATGAGAAGAGCGGACGGGTTTTGGAAGTCTATACCGATCTTCCAGGCGTTCAGTTCTATACCGCCAATTCTATGACACCTCCGATTACGGGAAAAGACGGGGTTCAGTACAGGCCAAGAGGCGGTTATTGTTTTGAGACACAGTATTTTCCGGATGCGATTAATAAACCGCAGTTTGCTTCTCCGCTTTTGAAAGCGGGAGATGAGTATAAGACTACGACGATTTATAAGTTTTCTGTTACTATTTAACATCAAGCGTGAAGGGATTTTCGAAAAAGCCTTGACGTTTTACATTAAAAGACCTGGTCTTTTAAGTTAAAACGTCAAGGCTTTTTCGAAAATCCCTTCACGCTTGATGTAAATCGTTGCCATTGCGCCGGTTCGATGGTATACTAATAAGGTTCCAGGAATTGAATGAAATGAGGAATTACATGTCAAAGTCACTATATATAGCAGAAAAACCAAGCGTAGCACAAGAATTTGCCAATGCACTGAAAATCAATGCCAGCCGCAGGGACGGATATATGGAATCTGCAGATTCCATCGTCACCTGGTGTGTGGGACATCTGGTAACTATGAGTTATCCTGAGGCTTACGATCCCAAATACAAGCGCTGGAGCCTGTCAACTCTTCCCTTTATCCCCAAAGAATTTAAATACCAGGTTATCGAAGGCGTGGCCAAACAGTTTAAGATTGTCAGCGGCCTTTTAAACCGTGAAGATGTGGACACCATTTATATCTGCACCGACTCGGGGCGTGAAGGAGAGTATATTTACCGTCTGGTGGATCAGATGGCCGGTGTGAAGGGCAAAACCCGGAAACGTGTCTGGATTGATTCCCAGACAGAAGAAGAAATTCTCAGGGGAATCAGGGAGGCGAAGGACTGGAGCGAATATGACAATTTGTCGGCTTCCGCATATTTGAGGGCAAAAGAAGATTATTTGATGGGAATTAATTTTTCCCGCCTGCTGACCTTAAAATACGGGCCATCCATATCCAATTACATGAAGACAGACCGGACTGTCCTGTCCGTAGGGCGTGTTATGACCTGCGTGTTAGGCATGGTGGTGCGCAGAGAGCGGGAGATCCGGGATTTTGTTAAGACACCGTTCTACCGGGTATTAGCAGATTTTATCTCTGAGGGAATGACCTTTGGCTGTGAATGGAAATCGGCGGAAGGCTCCCGTTATTTCAACTCCCCTTACCTGTATAAGGAAAATGGTTTCAAAGAGAGAAAACATGCGGAAGACCTGATTGCAGCCCTGATGGAAAAACCGCCGGTTGAAGGCACGCTGGCAGGAATTGAAAAAAAGAAAGAAACGAAAAATCCTCCGCTTTTATATAATCTGGCCGAACTGCAGAATGACTGTTCCAAGATGTTTAAGATAAGCCCGGATGAAACCTTAAAGATCGTCCAGGAGCTTTATGAGAAAAAGCTGGTCACATACCCGAGAACGGACGCCAGGGTTCTCTCAACAGCGGTGGCCAAAGAGATACATAAAAATATCGGAGGTCTTAGGAATTTCGAGCCGGTTAAGGAATTTGCGGCAGAGGTATTGGAAAAGGGCAATTTTAAAAATATTTCTAAAACCCGTTATGTTAATGATAAGCAGATTACCGACCATTATGCCATTGTACCTACCGGACAGGGATTTGGAGCGTTGAGAAGCCTTTCTCCTTTGGCCCTCAAGGTCTATGAAGTGGTTTCGAGACGTTTTTTAAGTATTTTTTATCCGGCTGCGGTTTATCAGAAATTTTCATTGGAAATGGTAGTGGACCGGGAGCATTTTTACACAAGCTTCCGCGTACTTTTGGATCAGGGATATTTAAAGGTGGCAGATACTGCCTCAGTCCGTAAGAAAGCATCAGAGGCCAGGGAGGAGACCAAGGAAGAGGCGGAAGAGGTGCCGGAGAATCAGGACAATGTGAATAATCCGGAATTTGTAAAAATGCTGGGAGCCCTGAAAAAGGGTACGGTGCTTCCGGTTTCCGGAATGAACATAAAAGAGGGAGAGACTTCCCCGCCGAAACGCTACACCTCCGGATCCATGATTCTGGCTATGGAAAATGCCGGACAGCTGATTGAAGATGAAGAGCTGCGCGCGCAGATCAAGGGCAGCGGTATCGGAACCAGTGCAACCCGGGCGGAGATTTTAAAAAAACTGGTCAATATCAAATACCTCGGGCTGAATGGCAAAACCCAGGTGATTACCCCTACACTTCTAGGAGAAATCATTTTTGATGTGGTGAATGCGTCAATTAAGCAGCTCCTGAACCCGGAACTCACAGCCAGTTGGGAGAAGGGCCTTACTTATGTGGCGGAAGGCACGATCACTCCAGATGAATATATGGAGAAACTGGACCGGTTTGTGGCAGGACGGACGTATGGGGTGCTGAAGCTGAACAATCAATATCAGCTCAGGGAATATTTTGATAAAGCTGCAGTAAATTATAAAAAAGGAAAGTAGAGGCGAATGAATGATGAAAAAAAATCAGATGACCATCCAAAATTTATATGATCTTTCCCAGACCATTGCAAAACCGCTGCTGGAACAGGCGGAATATCCATGGGAGATTCTTCCAAAGATCGGAGATTTTATTCTGGAACTTGGTAAATCTTTATCTTCTGATGAATATGACCATCCGGAAGAAGGCATTTGGATCCATAAAACTGCAAAGGTAGCGCCCACCGCCTGCCTGACCGCTCCCCTCATCGTATGTGAAGGGGCGGAAATCCGCCATTGTGCATTCATCAGAGGCAAGGCCATTGTGGGAAGCGGAGCCGTAGTGGGCAATTCCACAGAATTGAAAAATGTGATCTTATTCAATAAAGTTCAGGTTCCTCATTATAATTATGTGGGCGATTCCGTGCTGGGATATAAATCACACATGGGAGCCGGTTCCATTACTTCCAATGTGAAGTCGGATAAGGAATTGGTAAAGGTACATGGAGAAGACGGTGATATCGCCACAGGAATGAAAAAATTCGGAGCTATGATCGGTGATAATGTGGAAGTCGGCTGCGGTTCCGTATTGAACCCCGGAACCGTAATCGGAAGGGAATCCAACATTTATCCACTATCCAGCGTCAGAGGGTGCGTGGATGAAAAATCCATTTATAAGGCTAAGGGAGAAGTTGTAGCAAAGCGTTTTGAGGAATAAAAAAGTGGGATTTAATTGGTGAAAGTTACGCAGAAAAGCGGGACGAGGGGACAGAGGTTGGGCTGGGTGTTTGGAAGGGGCCGGGCTGGCCGGAATCCAACGGCACTGGAAGGCAGCTTCCAACCGTAAGTTAAACTAAGGCCGCAGGCACGAAAAAAGACGGTCCGATGCCCATTCACGGTGAACTCTTTATAGGACTTCACCGTTCAGTGGGCATCTCAGAAACTGATTTGGTTTGAGGCTGCTGAAAAAGTCCAAACCGCAAATTTTTACCCCCACTTTACTGCTAATTAAATGCAAATATATAGCAGTTAGTCTCCACTTTAGATATATATATCAACAAAAAATGGGACTTGGTTTTTGAGATTTGAATTTTTAGGACTTTTTCAGCAGCCTCTTTGGTTTTCAGTTTCTGCCCGTCTTTTTCCATGCCTGCGGCCTAAGTTTAACTAAACGGTTTCCAGATGCCTTCCAGTG
>NZ_WQPN01000103.1:74347-74764 GCF_018785315.1 Clostridium sp. MCC353
TGTCCCCTCGTCCCGCTTTTCTGCTGGTTTTCTCTGGCTAAAGTAATTAAAAGCAAATTTTACATAAAGGGTGAAGGTATTTTCGAAAATGGCTTCACCCTTTAATGTAAATCCCCACACTATTTAACATCAACCCTGAAGGCATTTTCGAAAATGCCTTCACCTTTTACTGTTAATCCACACGTCAGTTACTTGAAATGACTATGTCATAATCTGTACTAAATACCAACAACGTCTCAAGCAAAAGCATCTTTGCTTTTTCTATGTTTCTTCCCAATCTTTTTTATCTGTAGCTCAGCCGGTATACAGCCATGAAGACGGGGAATCTGGGGCAGGGGGCCGTGGATGAGAGGAATTGGGGGGCATATGCAGACCCTTAGAAATACTTGGTCTTCAAGGGCGAAAAAAGACAGGCAG
>NZ_WQPN01000104.1 GCF_018785315.1 Clostridium sp. MCC353
TTTTGGTTACAAAAATGGGCTGTTATTTACAACACGGGACTTTTGTAGTACAAACGGGATTCTCGGGCTACAACTCAGCAATAGACTTTATAGTTTTTTTATAAAATAAAGGGTGTGTACACAATGCCAACACAGCGTTTCTACAATTTAACTGAATCAAAGAAAAATACAATAATAAGAGCGGCCAAACATGAATTTTCCCGCGCCCTATACTCTGAGGCATCCATCAACAAGATCATTCAGGAAGCGGGGATATCCAGAGGCAGCTTTTATACATATTTTGAAGACAAAGAAGATCTTCTCAAATATATCATGGAGGATTTTCAAAACAAATGTAAAAGTGCGATATGGAAAGCGTTAGAAAACGCAAAGGGCGACCTGTTCAATGCAGTGGACCGGGTAGTCTTTTACGTGATCCAGCATGGACGGCAAACGGAAGACTTCAACTTCTACAAGAATATCCTGTCGGATTATCATCTGACTACAGACACGGTTGGTTTCCGCCAGCATGCATTTTTACATAATTATGGCCCTTTCCATGAATTTACGGAAGGCTGTTTCCAGCGTTTGGATAAGGATAAGTATAAGCTTCAGAATGCGGCAGATTTCGGTTATCTGCTGGAATTAATATGTATTGTCAGTCTGAAGACAATAGCTGTAGTCTATAATGGAATTGCATCAGAAGATGATGCTAAAAAAGTATATGATAAGCAGATGAATATTTTAAAAGTCGGCGTATGCCGGTAATTATGACTCTCAAAATGTGACATAAAGAGGAGATAAATTATGAAGAAGAAAGTAAAATATCTTGTATTACTGCTGGTGATATGTCTGGCAGCATTTATAGCATATTCGTTGCTTGGCAAGAAAGAAGAAGTTGTGATCGAAGAAGTTAGACCTCTTGTTATGGCGACAGAACCAACAGTAAGCGATATTACACTATATACCGATTTAATTGGAACAATTGAACCGGCAGAAGTGGTTACCGTATATCCCAAAATGAGCGGTGATGTGCTGGAAGTGATGTTTAATGTAGGTGATACAGTTACAGCAGGACAGGAATTGATCAGAATTAATTCAGATGCCCTGGATTCTTTGAAGATTCAGGTGGATGGTGCGGCGATCAGCAAACATGATGCGGAACTGGCCCTCCAGAGAACACAGGCATTATTCGCGACAGGAGCTGTTTCACAGCAGGCCCTTGAGCAGGCTCAGAGTGGGGCGACAGGGGCAGCTCTTCAGTATGAAGCGGCAAAGAACTCTTATGACCTCCAGTTGAAATATACAACCGTAACATCCCCTATTAACGGTGTGATTGAATCTAAAAATGTTGAGGTTCACGATATGGCCTCCCCGGGTGCGTCGATCTGTGTTATTTCAGGCCAGGGACAGACTACCATCAGTTTCGGCGTTTCTGAGAAGGTGATGAAGAATCTGACACAGGGAATGGCGGTTGTTGTTGATAAAGCAGATACAAAATACGAGGGCGTGATCACAGAGGTTGCATCCATGGTAGATCAGATGTCAGGTCTTTATAAGGTAAAAGCGACAATTAACGATGGCGCCGGCCTTACAACCGGTTCAAAGGCGAAAGTTACAGTTACTATGGATTCAGTACAGAATGCTCTTACGGTTCCGGTCGATGCCGTCTCTTATGCGAATGGTGAGCCATTTGTTTACTGTCTGGATGGAACTAAGGCTAAAAAGGTTATGATTGAAGCCGGTATTTATGATAAGGAAAAGATGGAAGTGAAGTCAGGGCTTTCACCAGAGGATCAGGTTATTTACACCTGGAGCAATGAATTAAATGATGGCGCGGAAGTGCTGGTCAAAGATGCGGATGCTTCTGAAACGACAGAGAGTACGGAAACTGAAACAACAAGCGCTAACTAGAAGGTGAGGGAGCAGGATGTTAAACTTAACTAAATTTTCACTGAAACGGCCTGTCACTGTGATTCTCGTCCTTGTTACTTTGGCGTTTTTCGGTTTACAGTCCGTATTTGGCTCCAAGCTGGAGCTGACACCGGAGATGGAAATGCCCATGATGATCGTTGCGACCGTCTATGCAGGCGCCAGCCCGGAGGATATCAATGACTTAATCAGTACAGAGATAGAAGATTCTGTCGCTACACTGGAAGGCATTGATTCAGTTATGTCTTATTCCATGGAAAATATTTCGATGGTATTGCTTTCTTATAAATATGGAACGAATATGGATAAGGCCTATTCTGATCTGAAGAAGAATATGGATGCGTTAAAAAGCAGTCTTCCAGAAGATGCAGAAGAATCCAATATTGTGGAGATGGATATCAACGCCCAGCCGGTTGTCATGCTGGCGGTCAGCGGAGGCACGGATGGAAACCTCTATAATTATGTAGATAATGAAATTGTACCTGAATTTGAAAAATTGAGTTCAGTCGGTGACATTTCTTTAGCAGGCGGACAGGAATCTTATGTCAGGATTGAACTGATACCTGAAAAGCTGAAAGAATATAACCTTAATATGAACACCATTGCCCAGCTTGTAGGAGCGGCGGATTTCTCCATTCCTGCAGGTGACACAAAAGTTGGCAAACAGCAGCTTAATGTAAGTGTGGGAAATGATTATAAAGATATAGAAGCGATCAAGTCCATTTCTCTGCCGTTAGCCAATGGAGATATTATTCATTTGTCAGATGTGGCAAATGTTTATGATACCTTGAAAGAAGCCAACAGTATCGGACGTTATAATGGCCATGATGCGGTATCTATCAGCATCCAGAAGCAGCAGAGTTCCAGTGCGGTTGATGTTTCCAAGGATGTTATGGCGGAAATCGACAAGATGACAGCGGCTAATCCGGAACTGGAGATCACGGTTATCTATGATTCCAGTGAGATGATCCTGGATTCAATCAAGAGCGTTATTCAGACCATGGTTATGGCGGTTGTCCTGTCCATGCTGGTTCTGTTCTTCTTCTTTGGAGACTGGAAGGCATCTATGATTGTAGGAAGTTCTATTCCTGTATCCATCATGCTTGCCCTGATTATGATCCGGTCCATGGGCTTTTCACTCAACGTTATTACGTTGGGAAGTTTGGTTCTCGGCGTTGGTATGATGGTTGATAACTCTATAGTTGTGCTGGAAAGCTGTTTCCGTACGAAAGAGGGGCGGAATTTCTATGAAGCGGCTTTAGAAGGGGCTAAGCTGGTCCTCAGTTCAGTTACGGGTTCCACGGCGACTACCTGCGTCGTATTCCTGCCGTTGGCCTTGCTGAGCGGTCTGTCAGGCCAGATGTTTAAGCCTTTGGGATTTACAATTGTATTCTGTATGCTGGCTTCCCTGTTTTCTGCGGCGACGGTGGTGCCGTTGTGCTATATTTTCCTGCATCCGTCTGAGAAAACGGATACTCCGGTCAGCGGATTTATGAGAATGCTTCAAAATGGTTACAGGAACCTGATCCCTAAGATTCTGCCAAAGAGAAAAACAGTTATTTTCTCCGCGGTTGCCCTGCTGGTACTTTCCTTCCTGCTGGTGGCCAACGTTGGTATGGAGTTGATGCCCCAGACAGATGAAGGAATTGTGGCTATGACGATTAAAACCAAGCCGGGCCTGACCCTTGAAGAGAATAACAAGATTCTTTCCCAGGTAGAAGAAATCGTTGCAAATGACGCCGAAGTAGACCATTATCTTCTTACATACGGCGCCAGCGGCCTGAGCATTTCCATGGGAGATTCAGCCTCTTTAAATGCATATTTAAAAGATGACAGCAAGATGAGCACCGATGACATGATCACAAAGTGGAAGAATGTAACCCAGTTGATCCCGGACTGTACCATCACTATGGCAAATGGAAGCAGCTCAGGTATGAGTGGAATGTCTACCAACCAGATCGAAGTGGATCTGCAGAGTACGGACTATGACCTTTTGAAGAAGACGTCTGACGAGATGGTAGAAGAACTCCGCAAGAGACAGGATATCACCAAAGTACACTCATCCATTGAAAATGCCGCGCCTGTTATAAAGATCAATGTGGATCCAGTAAAAGCCCAGGCGGAAGGCCTGACCCCGGCCAGCGTGGGCGGCAGCCTGTACAACACCTTATCCGGTGTAAAAGCTATGGATTTAAATGTAAACGGCGGGGATGTGGAAGTCCGGGTGGAATTTGCACCGGAAGAATATGATACCATTGAAAAACTTCAGGGAATCCTTCTTCAAAGCCCTAAAGGGACTATGGTTCCCCTTAGTGACATTGGAAGCATTCATTATGAAGACAGCCCTCAGGCGATTGTCCGTTCAGACAAGAGATATCAGGTGGCAATTACTGCTGAGCCTGTTGAGGAATATAAGAAAACAGCTAAGACGGATGTGCAGAAGTTTGCACGGGAATATGAACTGCCTTATGGAGTGGAGACCGCGGCCAACAGTATGGATGAGATGATGGTAGAGGAACTTTCCGCATTGGGCGGCGCCATTGGAACCGCTATTTTCCTGATCTTTGTTGTTATGGCTATGCAGTTTGAATCACCGAAATTCTCGTTGATGGTTATGTTTACAATCCCGTTCAGTTTGATCGGTGCATTTGGATTCCTGTTCATTGCAGACTGCCCTGTCAGCATGACTTCAATGCTTGGTTTCCTCATGATGATCGGTACGGTTGTAAATAACGGTATTCTCTATGTGGATACGGTTAACCAGATGCGGGGGGATATGGGAGTGGAAAAAGCCTTGGTTGAGGCCGGAGCGATCCGTTTACGACCTATTATGATGACAACACTTACGACCGTATTGGCTATGATCCCGATGGCTGTAGGTTACGGTAAATCAGGCGCTACCCTGCAGGGGCTTGCTCTGGTTAACGTAGGCGGTCTGGTAGCGTCTACAATCTTGTCACTGTTATTACTTCCTACCTTCTATCAGTTAGTTGACAGAATCGGCAGGAAGACCTTTGGAATGGAAGCAGGAGGAGTAAATTATGATTAAGCGCAAACAGGCGATTTCGTTAGGAATGGCGCTGCTTTTAGCAGCGTCCCTTCCGGGGACGGCTCTGGCAGCCAGTCCGGAGTTTGCACGTACAGAAGAAGAATGGGCCAGACTTCGCGATAATACCATGGAATATGACGAGCTGGCCGGCTTGATCCATGAATACAACACTACTGTTCAGAATAACCAGTACGCATATAAGGATTATTTGGGTAAAGACCGTCAGGACATCGCTCAGGATTACCGTGACCTGGCCGATGAATTATATGCGAGCATGTCGGGCGATGACGATATGCAGTCCATGATTTCCGATCTGAATCTGGAGATTCAGGCAAGAAAAATGCAGCAGAATGCGGATGACAATGTGGATGACGGCCAGATCGTGCTGATGGGATACCAGCAGGCGGAAGATAATCTGGTAGTTTCCGCCCAGTCCAATATGATTAACTATTTTAAACAACAGCAGGATTTGGAACTGGCGAAGAAAAACAAAGAATTGCTGGAAACTACTTATAATGTGACTGTAACCCAGTTTAATAACGGTTCAGCAACCCAGATTGATGTGCTCAATGCAAAAGAAAGCCTTCAAAAGGCAGAACAGGCAATTAGGGACACGGAAGCATCGATTGTTAGTTTAAGACAGCGTCTCTGCGTCATGCTTGGATGGAAATACGATGCGGTTCCCGAAATCCGGGAGATTCCTTCAGTGGATATGAGCGTTATCGATTCTATGGATCCTGTTGCGGATAAAGCCGCGGCATTAGAGAATAATTATACGCTGCGCATCAATAAGAGAAAGTATGATAACGCCCAGAACGCGGATAAGAAGGAAGATCTGCGCAAGACAATTGAAAGCAATGAGCAGACAATTGGGGCATCCCTGATTTCTTCCTATCAATCCGTTTTGTCCGCAAAAGCGGCATATCTGCAGGCTGTAAATGATACGGCTTTGGAAGTGCGGAATATGCAGAATGCAGAAACGAATATGCAGTTGGGAACGATCAGTCCTTTGCAGTATCAGCAGCAGCAGTTTGCCCTGCTGAGCAAACAGACGGCAGAAAAAACAGCGGAATTAAGCTTGAGAGAAGCAATAGAAACCTATAACTGGTCTGTAAACGGTTTGGCGAATGCCGGCTGATGAAAGGCGGTATGTAATTATGAGAACGAACAAGAGGATTATTTCCGCCCTGCTTTCCGCAGCGATGATTGCCGTTTTTCCGGTCCAGGCGATGGCGTCTGGCCCAGGTGTGACCGAGACGGAAAAGTATGATGCGGAAACTCTGGCCCGGCTTCAGGATGATGTCCTTGAATATGACGAACTTCCTGATCTGGTTCATGAATATAATGCCGGTATGCAGGTGATGTGGAATTCATTTGACCGCATGAAACAGGATTATGTCAATGTAACACAGGAGTTAAAGAGCCAGAGAAAGACCTATAAAGATGGAGCGGAGAGGGACAAGGATGCTTTAGATCACGCCACCAATCCAAACGATATTTATCAGCTGACAGTTTCTTATATGACTAATAAGGGCTTAGACAAAGCGATTCAGTCGGTTATTACGACTTATTCAGACGTGGTGGATAATTTTAACAGCGATAAAAACACCCAGACACTGCGCCAGTACGAGCGTCAGGCGGTCAGCGGCGCCCAAAGCCTGATGATTGCCTACAGCAGCATTGAGGCTCAGAAAGGCATTCTGGAGAAGATGAAAGAGATGTATGACGCCCAGTACGCCCTTGTAACCCAGCAGGCCGCCCTTGGCACAGCCACGGAAGCGGATCTGTTGTCCGCTCAGTCCAGCGTGCTGTCTGCGGAAGCCTCCCTGGCCTCCCTCAGCAGCACCCAGGACGATTTGAGAAGAAAATTGATCGTGATGACCGGATGGTCTGCTGATGCCAATCCGGAAATCCGTCCGATTCCGACTTCTGATTTAAACCGCATCGCGTCCATGAATTTGGAAGAAGATACGAAGAAAGCTATTGGGAATAATGCTTCACTGATTTCGGTGAGACATGCGGGAACCAACGGTTCTACCGCAGAAAAGAGGCTGCATCTCATGAGCGTGGAAGAAGCAGAGCAGAAAATGACCATAAAAATGCAGGAATTATACAATGATGTATTCAAGAAAAAAGCGGAGTATGAAGCCGCTTTGACCGGTTATGAAAGTGCAGTAATCAGCAAACAGTCCGCAGATGCCATGCGCCAGATGGGTATGGTGGGTGAGACGGAATATATCGGTCTGCAGCTCCAGTACCTGCAGAAAATGTCTGAGAAAGAAGCGGCGGATATTGCACTGTTTCAGGCGATGGAGACTTATGACTGGGCGGTGAAGGGGCTGGCTGGTTATGAGTAGATAGAGACTGTTGGTTATAGAAATAGGGAAGCATTGTTGTGAAATAATAATGCTTCCCACTTTTTTATTTATATAGTAAATGTGGATGGTGATAGTACTGCTTTCTTTTGGTTGCCAGTGGTTAGATGAATATGCTATAATGTCAAGAGCAAATAAAAAAGATATTTTTTTGCCTTTTAAATTATAAACTAAACTGATAATTGAATTGAAAAGACGGGAAAAGTTATGAGAGAGAAGATGTGTTTTACAGGTATGGAGTGGACTAGAGAGAAGATTAGGGATTGGATAGCTGGTTTTTTTATTCTCTTAATTTTGATTGTCCATCCGCTGATATTAAATAATTATTATAGTGATGTTTTAGAGACGAAATATAAATTTTATTATATTACAATGATTGCAATGTTCCTGATGCTGTTAATTAGCAGCTTGGTAATAAGAAAGAGGGAGGAGAGAAGGCAAAGAAAGGCTTTGTCATTAGTGGACTGGGCAATGCTGGCTTTCTTATTTAGTGCAATTATCTCGACAGTTTGCTCTGATTATAAGTATGAGGCTTTTTGGGGGAACGAAGGGCGTTTGAATGGCTTATTTTTACTGGCTATTTATACGGTTTCTTATTTTTGTATTAGTCGTTTTTGGGAGTTTAGAGACTGGTATGTTAAAGTTTTTTTAATTGCCTCTCTTGTCGTCTGTATATATGGTATTGGAGATTTTTTTCATGTGGAATTTTTTCAGATTGAACCGGTAGTGGATCAGGATAGTAATATATTTACTTCTACTCTTGGAAATATAAATGTTTATACTTCTTATGTGGTTATGGCTGTAGCGGTTTCATCTGTTTGCTTTTTTGCAGGGACGAAAAGAGAAAAAAAGATTATTTATTATATTTGTATGATTGTCACTATGCTGGCTTTAATTACCGGACAGAGCGATAATGGTTATTTAGCAATGGGCGCTCTGGCTGTCATTCTTCCTTTTTGGTTATTTCGAACAACAAAAGGAATAGGGGAGTATTTTATTTTTCTGGCAGCTTTTTGTACTGCAATTATTTTTATTGGTGCAATGAGTGCAAGTGGTGGAACGATACCGATAGATGGAATTACCAAGATGGTTGCTGGTTCTAAGCCTTTTGTAATATTTTGTGTCGTACTATGGTTGATAGCGGGCGGTTGCTTTGCTTTTAGCTGGAAAAAAGTTCAGGAAACTATGTTGCCAAAGTGGATTATAGGTATATGGGGAATATTTTTAGTGGTATTTGCTGGTGTTATTATATATATGCTGTATGATTGCAATATTGCAGGTAATTGCAGTCGTTATGGGGCATTAGGCGGTTATCTGTTGTTTGATGATGCCTGGGGTAACTACAGAGGGTATGCCTGGAAACTTTTTTCAAAAATCTATATGGATTTTCCAATGATTAAGAAGCTTTTTGGTTGTGGACCTGATACTCTTGCTATATTAGCTGTTCAGGGATATTTAAAAGAAATGATATCAACGTATAATGCTGTTTTCAGCAGTGCGCATAATGAATACTTACAATATTTAGTTACAATAGGGGCTGTGGGTACGATTAGTTACATTACTGCTATTATAGGTTCTATAGCAGCTATGGTTAAACGAGGAAAGGAAAACCCAATATTTTTTGCAATTGCTGCAGCAATATTATGTTATAGTGCTCAGGCAGTTGTTAACATTAATACCCCAATTGTTACCCCCATAATGTTTGTTTTATTGGCTATGGGAAATGCTAAGAAAATGAAGACTGGAACTGCTTAGGGCAGTCCCCAGTCTTTTGCTTTTTAAGGAGGTATTTTTAATAGAGATTTGTTGTGCCTTTGTAGGAACATTAAGCGATTTTTGTAAAGCGTATGGAAATGTCTTCGGGTTTTGTATTATTTTAGCAAAAAAAGTGTGAATATTAATAAAAGATTAAGCAGATATAACACCTTTTTTGGGAGTTGAGAAGTTGAGTATTGAGTTTGATTATGTTATACTATACCAAGATATGCCCTGAAAAATATGATGAGATAAGGAATAACATGATGAGTAATAAGAAAAAAACCTCCAATAGAGAATTTTATGAGGCGAAAAACCGTATTATGAGCGCTATAACTGGCTTTTTTGTTTTGATGGTTTTAGCGGTGCTGCCTTTAATTGTGGATGATTTTTATTTTAATATTCTGGAAACCAAGTATAAGTTCTATTGGATTTCAATGCTTATTATGTTTTCGCTGTTGCTGGTAACTGCTGGTATTTTCTTTTTATTCGATATTACTGATTCAGAAATGGAGAATACGAAAAGTTATTTTAGAAATTTATTCTCTGCTGATTGGAAACGGCATTTTTCGTTGCCAGATATAGCCATGATTGTATTTTGGCTTGGGGCGGTAATAACTACATTAATCTCAGATTATAAGTACGAATCTTTTTGGGGTAATGAAGGCAGATATAATGGACTATTTTTGATTACTATTTATTTCGCTGCCTATTTTTGCATAACAAGATATTTGAAATTTAAAGACTGGTATGTGGAAATATTTCTGTTTATAGGAATGCTTGTCTGCCTGTTTGGGATTACAGACTATTTTAAAATGGACCTTCTTCATTTTAAGGTGAGACTTAAAATTGAACAGTATGAGATGTTTACTTCTACATTGGGGAATGTTAATACTTACACGGCGTATGTGGCGCTAGTGGTTGGAGCGGCAGCGACATTGTTCGCCACTGCCAAAGATATTAAAAGAAGTATTTATTATTACATCTGTGTTGTTATTTCTTTTTTTGCGATTATTACGGGACAGAGCGATAACGCATATCTTACCTTGGCGGCTTTGTTTGGTTTTTTGCCATTATATTTATTTGGAAGCCGAAGAGGGGCGAAACGATATCTTGCTTTAATAGCAACTTTTTTTACTACTCTACAGGGTGTTATATGGATAAGCCGTATTTTTTCAGGTAAGGTGATCGGATTTGGGGGGCTGTTTTATATAATTGCCAAAACGGACTACCTGATATATGTAGTTGTATTTTTGTGGTTATTGACAGCAGTCGTATATTTTGCTGATAAGGGAACTGCGTCAAATGATAAGACCCCTGGCTGGCTGAAAAAGGCATGGGTGGGATTGATTATAGCTGTGATTTTATGTGTCAGTTTTGTGCTGTATGATTGTAATTTTGGTGGAAGTCCGGAGCGCTATCAGGCGTTTGATCAATACTTGAGATTTGACGATACCTGGGGTACGAACCGAGGATATATATGGCGTATTGCTTCGGAGATGTATAATGACTTTTCATGGCCTAAAAAGTTGTTTGGCTATGGCCTGGATACATTTAAGATAATGACAATAAATAACTACTATAATGAAATGATAGCCAATTATAAAGAACTGTTTGACAGCGTTCATAATGAATACCTGCAATACCTTGTTACGATGGGAGCAGTTGGATTGATCTCATATCTTGCATTACTTCTGACAACGTTTGGAAGAGTGATTAAGAAATGCCTGAATAGACCTGCTGTGATGGCAGTATTATTTTCAATTCTTTGTTACTGCGCTCAAGCGACTGTTAATATTAATATACCGATAGCAGCACCGGTTATGTGGACACTGATAATGGCAGGGAATTCAGCCTGCCGTGAGCAAAGTACAGTATAAGATTGGAATGAGTAATTAAGATGAAATCTTTTGAAAAATACAAACGTTTAATTAAATTATCATTTTCACTGGTTACTATACTTATGATGGTCACTATGTATGGATATTTGTGGATTGGCTATTATAATAAGGTGATTTTGTTTCCTTTCTTTAGAAGAGGAAACTGGATGATGATAGCTTTGTATGGTGCGCTGCTTGTTTTCTTTATGAAAATGTATGGCGGTTTTAAGGTTGGTTATCTGAAAAAAGGTAATTTGATTTACTCTCAAATTTTAGCGATTATTTTTACAAATTCTTTTACCTATTTTCAGATTGCTGTGTTGGATAAAGGTTTTTTCAGCCCGTTTCATCTGATTGTATTAACTGTGGCTGATGCTTTTATGATTATAATCTGGACACTGGCGTTCCAGATGGTATATGTGAAGATATTCCCTCCGAGAAAAATGCTCCTTATCACTGGGGACAAGTCGGATTATCATTTGATGGAAAAAATGAATGCCCGTGAGGATAAATATGAGATTTGTGAAGTGATTAATTATAGGGCAGGAATGGAAAAGATCTTTTCTGAAATAGATAAGTTCGGTGGAGTAATAGTTGGAGACATGCCGTCGCATGAGAGAAATTTGATTGTTAAGTACTGCTTTGAACATTCTACCCGTTCTTATAGTGTGCCGAAGATATCGGATATCCTGCTCCGTAGCTCTTATGATTTGAATTTGTTCGATTCTCCGCTGCTTTTGTCGAGAAACCAAGGGCTTCAGATTGAACAGGAGTTTGCAAAACGCTGTTTGGATATTATTGGGTCGCTGTTTGGGATTATAGTGTCTTTTCCGTTTTTTATAGTTATTGCCATCTGTATAAAGTTGACGGATGGCGGTCCCGTGTTTTACAAACAGGTGCGTTTGACAAAAGGCGGGAAAGAATTTGAAATCTACAAATTCCGCACTATGATTCAGGATGCGGAAAAAGATGGGGTTCCCAGGCTGGCGGCAGAAGGGGATAAAAGGATTCTGCCTGTTGGACGTCTTTTGAGAAGAACCAGGCTGGATGAGCTGCCCCAAATTTATAATATTTTAAAAGGCGATATGTCTTTGGTAGGCCCCAGACCGGAACGTCCGGAACTGGCAGAGGAACTTACGAAAGAGATTCCGGAGTTTCCATGCCGGTTAAAGGTAAAAGCTGGCCTGACCGGCTATGCCCAGGTTTATGGAAAATACAATACAACAGCCTATGATAAACTGAAACTGGATTTGACCTACATACGCAGTTATTCTTTCTTATTAGATTTGAAATTAATTATCATGACACCTAAGATATTATTTTTAAAGGAAAGTACAGAAGGTGTGAAGGAATGAAAAAAGCGTTAATTGTTACAACTGTGAGCGGTTTTGTTCCTCAGTTTGAGATGCAGAATGTACATATTCTGCAGAATATGGGTTTTGAAGTGCATTATGCGGCGAATTATGATATGCCTTCGTATGGGGATGACAACAGCAGATTAGATGGTACTGGAATTATCCGGCATCAGGTGGACTTTGCCAGAAGCCCTTACAGCAGGAAGAATGTAAAAGCATATAAGCAGTTACTAGACCTTATGAAGAGTGTTAAATTTGAATTGGTGCATTGTCATACGCCTATGGGAGGTGTGCTGGCCCGGTTAGCTGCGCATAAGACCGGTACGGGGCCGGTGATCTATACGGTTCATGGATTCCATTTTTATAAAGGGGCGCCTTTGATTAACTGGCTGGTGTATTATCCGGTGGAAAGGTGGATGGCCCGGTATACGGATATGTTGATAACGATTAATGAGGAGGATTATCGGAGGGCGAAGAGGTTTAAGGCCAAAAGTGTTAGGCGGATTCATGGGGTTGGGATTGATACCGAAGTAAAAACAGTTCTTGACGAAAATGAGAAGAGGCAGTTGAGGGAAAGCCTGAAACTGCAGGATGATAAGGTAGTATTGGTATCTGCCGGCGAACTGAATGATAACAAGAATCACATTATGGTTTTAAAAGCATTGGCGAAGATGCCGGAAATTGACTGCTATTATTTGATTTGCGGTAAAGGGCCATTGAAGGAAAAGTTGGAAAGATACGCAGCTGATAATGGTTTGAGGGAAAAAGTCCGCTTTTTGGGTTATCGGAAGGATTTGAGCCATATTTTACAGATCGCGGATATTTTTGTTATGCCTTCTAAAAGAGAGGGGCTATCTACGGCGGTTATGGAGGCAATGGTGCATGGCTTGCCGGTGGTGGCGACGGATATTAGAGGGAATAATGAATTAGTAGTAGATAATGTAAACGGTTACTTAATTGGGCTCGATGATAATGTATCATTTTGTAAGCAACTGCTTGTGCTGATGAAAAATGAGAAGATTAGAAAAAAGATGGGTAATAAAGGCAAAAGTAAAGTGACGAATTATGACAATTCTGTGGTGAAAAAGGTAATGAAAAATAATTATGCGGCAATTTTAAAGGGGAGAAATTAATTATGCTAAATATTATATATTTTGCTCCAATTCCTTATGAAGAAATGAAGCAAAGACCACAATATATAGCCGAACTCCTTTCGAAAAAAAATAGAGTGATTTATGTAGAGCCTACGGATACTTTAATGAGATGTATTATTAAAAGAAAAGATAATTATAAAGGGAAGAAAAAATATATAAGTGAAACATTAACAGTGATACGTTTACGTGGCCATCTGTCAGTTCATGCGAAATTAAAACTTTTTGATTTTTTTCATTTAGGTACAATATATGAGAAGTATCAGATTAGAGAATATTTGAAAGAGGCTGATGTCATATGGTTAGGAAGTGAATCCTGGGTAGATGTAATTAGAAAGGATAAAACAAAAATTTTAGCTTACGATAAAATGGATGATAACCATGAGCTTACAAAAAGTTGGTTAATAAAAAAATATTTAATTAAAATGGAGAGGAAACTTGTGGATAAAGCTGATCTGATTTTTGTTACATCCAAAGTCTTTTATGAACGTTTCTCTCGCATTAATAAAAATGTTATATTAATGCCCAATGCAGTAGGCGAAGATCAAATGATTTTTAAGGTTGATCCAGTCGCAAAAACAGAGAAAAAAAGGATCGGCTATTTGGGAGTAGTAAGTCATTGGGTTGATTTGGATGCAATTAGATTAATTGCAGAAAACAATTTGGACTATGAGATTGCAATTATAGGACCTAATTATTGTGAGGAAATTAAATTACCTAATGTTATATATTATGGGCAGGTAGAAAAGAAAGAAGTGCCTAGTTGGATTGCGAGTTTTGACATCTGCTTGTATCCATTTAAAATGGGGAAATTAGCAGATACAATAGATCCTGTTAAAATTTATGAATATTTGGCTGCTAATAAGCCGGTCATTGCAGTTCAAAGTGTTGAAATGGAAAAGTTTGCATCGCTTCTATATACCTATAAGAATTATGATGAAATGTTGAGATTGTGTAGGGATAAGTTGTTGCCTCCGTTTAAATGTGATGAAGATTTACAACGCTTTTTTAAAGAAAACAGCTGGAATAATAGAGTAGAGCATATAGAAAGTATATTAACAGAGAGGAAAATATTACAATGAGAAAAGTAATGGTGGTTTTTGGGACTAGGCCAGAGGCAATAAAGATGTGTCCGCTTGTTAAAGAGTTAAAGAAGAGGAGCCAAATTGAGACTATAGTATGCGTTACAGGACAACATAGGCAAATGTTAGATCAAGTATTGAATGCATTTTCTGTTATTCCTGAGTATGATTTATGTATAATGAAAGATCAGCAGACACTTTTTGATGTTACCGTTAATATATTACAAAAAATTCAGAGTATTTTAATAGAAGAAAAACCCGATATTGTTTTGGTTCATGGAGATACAACAACAACTTTTGTAACAGCATTAGCGGCATTTTATTTACAGATTCCTGTGGGGCATGTTGAAGCTGGATTAAGAACGTATAATATCTTTTCTCCGTACCCAGAAGAATTTAATCGACAGGCTACGGGAATAATTGCGAAGTTTAATTTCGCGCCAACTAATATGGCAAAAGAAAATCTATTAAGAGAAGGAAAAAATATAGAAACAATTTTTGTGACAGGAAATACAGCAATTGATGCCTTACATACGACCGTGCAAAAAGATTATAAAAATGAATATTTAGACTGGGCAAAATCGGGGCGCTTAATTATGTTGACAGCTCATAGACGAGAAAATTTAGGAGAGCCATTGCGTCATATGTTTCGTGCGATTAAAAGAATTGTAGATGAATTTCCCGACATTAGAGTTATTTATCCAATTCATATGAATCCAGAGGTTAGAAAAGTTGCACTAAAAATCTTGGGCGATAATGAACATATACGTATAATTGAACCTCTAGAAGTAGTTGATTTTCATAATTTTTTAGCGCAATCTTATTTGATATTAACAGATAGTGGTGGAATTCAGGAAGAAGCCCCTTCTTTGGGTAAGCCTGTATTAGTTATGCGCGATACAACAGAGAGACCAGAAGGAATAGCTGCTGGAACATTAAAATTGGTGGGAACAGATGAGGATACTATCTATAATACTTTTAAAAAACTTTTAGAAGATGAAAGTGAATATAAAAAAATGAGCCTAGCATCTAACCCGTATGGAGATGGTCATGCATCTGAACGTATAGCTGGAATTTTGGAAGATTGGTTATTAAATAAATAATTGAGGTAAGAAGTTGGAAACTATAAAAGAATTATATGATTATCGAGAAATGATTTTTAGTTTAATCAGGCGTGATCTGAGAGGGCGATACAAAGGTTCGGTTTTAGGATTTTTTTGGACATTTTTAAATCCATTACTACAATTAGTTGTATATACAATAGTATTTTCTATATTATTTAAGTCGAATATAGAGCAGTTTTATATTTTCCTTTTTGTGGGCCTAGTCCCGTGGCTTTTTTTTAGTACTACATTAACTGGTGGCGCTACCTCAGTTGTGAGTCAGGAAAGTCTAATTAAGAAAATTTATTTTCCAAGATTAGTTCTTCCGATATCGTTTGTCACAAGTGCTTTTGTAAATATGCTTTTAACCTTTATTGTGATTTTTGCTGTATTAGTTTTGAGTGGTTTCGGGATTAATTTCAGAATTATATGGGTTTTACCAATAATTATGATAGTGGAGTATATTTTCTCACTTGGAGTAGCAATGATAACCTCAGCCTTGACAGTATATTTTAGAGATTTAGAGTATATATTAGGAATTATTTCTATGTCATGGATGTATTTAACTCCGATAATGTATTCTATAGAAATTATACCAGAACAGTTTAGAACATTAGTATATCTAAATCCAATGACATCAATTATTTTATCATACAAAGACATTTTGTATTATAAACGTATGGTAGATTTAAAAACATTAGGACTTGCTTTTTTTGTGGGCTTTATGGCATTAGTAATAGGCTTTATATTATTTAATAAACTTCAAAAAAGATTTGTAGAAGAACTATAGTGATTTAGGGAGAAGG
>NZ_WQPN01000105.1:0-8820 GCF_018785315.1 Clostridium sp. MCC353
AAAAAAGAAGATAAGCTGCCATGGAGAGTATACCATGACAGCTATTATTTTGCACTACGGTTTGTTTTGTATCGCTTACACGTTTTACGTTAAATTTTCTTATAATTTACAGAATTGTTTTTTTATTACCAGAGCCAGAGAAAACCAGCAGGAAAGCGGGGAGGGCGGACGGCGTGAAAGAAGACCGGAGAGCAGAACAGGGGGAAACAAACGGTACAGGGGTCGTGTGGAAACCGTTTAGTGGAACTTAGGTTTTCAGCAGGAAAGAAGGCGGGCAGAAACTGAAAACCGAATCAGTTTCTGAGATGCCCCTGAACGGTGAAGTCATGAGGAGTTCACCGTGAATGGGCATCGGACCGCCTTCTTTTCTGCTGAAAGCCTTAGTTCCACTTAACGGTTGGAATCAGATCCCTGTAGCGTTTGTTTCCCCCCGTTCTGCTCTCCGGTCTTCTTTCCCGCCGTCCGCCCTCCCCGCTTTCCTGCGTAACTTTCACTATTAAAATCCCAATTTTAAGCCCCCCGCGTAAATAAGCCGTCAAAAATCTCCTTTATTTGAAGACAACTCCTTTAAAATGTAGTATTATAGTAAAGACAAAAAACAAAGGATAAAGGAAAACGAATATGCTGTTTAGTTCATTGGTGTTTATCTGGTATTTTTTACCGATTGTATTTCTGGCCTATATCTGTATTCCCAATTTAAAAATTAAAAATGGAATCCTTTTGATTTCCAGCATCCTTTTCTATGCCTGGGGAGAGCCGAAATATGTGGTTTTGATGGTGATATCCATAGGGATTAATTATATCTTCGGACGGCTGATTGATCAATTCCAGGAAAAAGGGCTGCGGCAGGCCATGGTTACGGTCTGTCTCATCGTGAATCTGGGTATTTTGGGATATTATAAATATTTTAATTTCTTTGCGGATCTGGTTAATATGGCCGCCGGGCGGGAGGCTGTGGGGGCCAGGGACATTGTGCTTCCCATCGGCATTTCTTTTTACACCTTCCAGGCGCTGTCCTATGTGGTGGATGTTTACAGACGGAAAATTAAGGTCCAGAAAAATTTCTGGAATCTGGCTTTATATATCAGCTTTTTCCCTCAGCTGATCGCGGGGCCTATTGTGAAATATCACGAGATTGACACGCAGCTGACCCAGCGGACCATATCAGCGGACCGGATGGCCTACGGAATTAAGCGGTTCTGTTATGGACTTGGAAAAAAAGTGATTCTTGCCAATACATTTGCGGCTGTGGTGGACAATGTGCTGACTTCTCCCAATCAGGAACTGGCCAGTACCGGGCTGGCCTGGTTTACCATATTGCTTTATACCATGCAGATTTATTATGATTTTTCCGGTTATTCAGATATGGCCATCGGGCTTGGAAAGATATTTGGATTTGATTTTATGGAGAACTTCAATTACCCCTATTTATCCCAGTCGGTCAGGGAATTCTGGAGGCGGTGGCATATATCTCTGTCCACATGGTTCAGGGAATATTTGTATATTCCCCTGGGCGGGAACCGTAAAGGAAATGTGAGGACTTATGTTAACTTGTTCATCGTATTCCTTGTAACCGGGCTGTGGCATGGCGCGGGGATTAATTTTGTTCTGTGGGGCGCTTATTACGGCGTATTTATTGTGATGGAGCGGTTATTTCTGGGAGAAATGCTGGAAAAGAACCGGTTTAAGGCGCTGAATCATATTTACACCATGTTCATAGTAATTGTTGGATGGATGCTGTTTCGGATCGAAAGCCTGGGGCAGATCAAGGAAATGGTGAAGGTGATGTTTTTTGGCCGTGGAGGCTGCTATACCATACCCATGTTTGCGGACAAGAGGGTGATCTTCTGGTTTGTGGCAGGGGTTCTGTTTTGCGGGCCGGTACAGGCTGTGTTTAAGGGATTAAAGGTTCATTTATATGATGAAGAGCATATCTGCTGGTGGGATATTGTGGTGATGGCGGCGCTGCTGGGATTCTGTACCATGCTGCTGGTGAACAATACTTATAATCCGTTTATTTATTTCAGATTTTAAGGAGGAGGGCGAAATGAAGAAAAAGTGGATGATTGTATGTTTTTTTGCCATTTTGCTGCTGCCGAATCTGCTGGGGCTGGCATTTGGTTACCAGGCTGAATCTGAAAATACGGAGAAAAGGGAATTGGCTGGGATGCCGGTTCTTTCCTGGGAAAATCTGAGCGGATTTCCGGGGCAGGTGGAAGCTTATATTAATGACCATGCGCCGTTTCGGAGCCATTTTATAGATGCTTATGCTGCATTTAATATGGAGGCATTTCACAGTATTGATAATAAAGAAGTGATCGTTGGCAAGGACAAGTGGCTGTTTTATACAGGGAATGAGAGCATGATCGATACTCTTGGCGTATGCCCGTTTACAGAAGACCAGCATAAGATGATTTTGGACCGTTTGCTGGCTGTGCGGGATAAGTATGTGGAGGATAAAGAGGATTTCATTTTTTACATAGCGCCTAATAAGGAAATTGTGTACAGGCAGTTTGTGCCGGAGTATTATGATCCTCTGTCGGATACGTCCAAGGCAAAGGAATTGGTAAAATATATCCGTGAAAATTCAGATATTAAGGTTGTATATCCGCTGGAAGAGCTGGTGGAGGCCAGCAGGGAGCAGTTGGTCTATTATAAAACGGACACGCATTGGAATAACCTGGGGGGATTTATCGGGGTTCAGGAGCTGATTGAAGCGGCAGGCGGTGAGACGGTTGATTATCGCGACATGAATATTCGTTCAGAAGAAGGCAGCAGGGGAGACTTAGGGGACTTAGGACATACGCCGATGCGGTATTTGGAGGAAACGGAGGTCACGTTAGAAGGATACCACGATGAAGTGGAGGTTGAGATGCTGGAGAACAATGACGATGGAAGCGGAGTGATAAGGGCCAGGTCCGGGGGAGCGCCGGATGAGAGACGGCTGACCATGGTGCGTGATTCATTTGCAATTGCCATGGCTCCGGTTCTAATGCGATATTTCTCAGAAACCATGTTTGTGGAGTGGCAGAAACTGCCGGAGGTGGATATGGGGAAAGAGAAGGGCGGTTTGTTTGTGTATGAGATCGTGGAGCGGAATTTGGGCAGGATGTCTATGGATTTGGATGAGCTTTTGAAGGAGTGATGGGGTTTTAAAGTAAAGGGGGAAGGCATTTTCGAAAATGGCTTGAGGGTTTAAAGTAAAAGGTGAAGGCATTTTCGAAAATGCCTTCACCTTTTACTTTAAACATAGTATAATAATCTCATTATTTAAATATAGAATTCCAAAGGAGTGCATCACTCATGAAAAAATATGATTATGTCCTGATCGGCGCCGGCCTGTTTTCAGGAGTTTTTGCTTATGAAGCCGCAAAAAAGGGGAAAAAATGTCTCGTAGTTGAAAAACGCAGCCACATAGGCGGCAATGTCTACTGTCCGGAAGTGGAAGGAATTCACGTCCATCAATATGGCGCCCATATTTTCCATACCAGTAATAAAAAAATATGGAATTATGTCAATGAACTGGCTGATTTTAACCGTTTTACCAACAGCCCGGTGGCTAATTATAAGGGTGAAATATATAACATGCCTTTTAATATGAACACATTTAACAAGATGTGGGGTGTGATTACTCCTCAGGAAGCCAGAGAAAAAATAGAGGAACAAAGAAAAGCTGTAACCGGCGAGCCGAAGAACTTGGAAGAGCAGGCCATCAGCCTTGTTGGAACGGATATTTATGAGAAATTGGTGAAAGGTTATACAGAAAAACAGTGGGGACGTGACTGCCGTGAACTTCCCAGCTTTATCATCAGGAGACTTCCGGTGCGTTTTACCTATGATAATAATTATTTTAACGATTTGTATCAGGGAATCCCGGTTGGCGGGTATAATGTGATTGTGGACAAACTGTTTGCCGACTGTGATATTGAATGCGGGGCGGACTATCTGGAGAAAAAAGAATATTATGATTCTCTTGGTGAAACGGTTGTTTATACAGGCACCGTGGATGCATACTTTGATTACTGCTATGGAAAACTGGAATACAGAAGTTTGAAATTTGAGACAGAAGTGATTGATACGGACAATTATCAGGGAAATGCGGTGGTTAATTATACGGACCGTGAGACACCATATACCAGGATTATTGAGCATAAGCATTTTGAGTTTGGAACACAGCCCAAAACTGTGATAACGAAAGAGTATCCGGCGGCATGGAGCGAAGGAATGGAACCGTATTATCCGGTAAATGATGAAAAAAACCAGGCTTTGTACCAAAAATATGCGGAGCTGGCGGATAAGGAAGACCATGTGATCTTCGGCGGAAGGCTTGGGGAATATAAGTATTATGATATGGATAAGGTGATTGAATCAGCTTTGGAAGCAGCTCACAAGTATCAGAAATAGGGGCAATGAATAAAAATACAGTTAAAAAACGCTGCATCCGGCCTTTTCAGGCTGTAACGGCAGACGAAATAAGAGGAAGTTATGAAAGTATTGATGGCAACTTATCAGGGTGAGCGTTATCTAGGCAGGCAGTTGGACTCCATTTTGGGACAAACAGTAAAACCGGGCGGCATTTTGATATCGGATGATTTGTCTACGGATGGAACCGTGGAGATTATCAGGGATTATCAGATGCGTTATCCGGGACAAATCCAGATCATGGACAATGAGCAGGCATCCGGCGGCGCCGCGGCCAACTTTCTGCGGATGCTTTCCCGTGAAGCAGAAAATGAATCCTGCCGGGAGAAATATTTCCTTTTAAGTGACCAGGATGATGTGTGGATGCCGGATAAGGTGGAAAAACTTCTGGAAAAGATGGAAGAAATGGAATTGTGCTTTGGTGCGGATACGCCAATTCTCGTTCATTCCGATATGAAAGTGGCGGGGGCGGATCTTTCTGAGATTCATCCCAGCTTTTTTGCATATCAGCATATCAGTCCTGAAAGAACCGCCTTAAACCAGCTTTTGGTTCAGAATCCTGTGACTGGAGGCGCTGCCATGTTTAACCGGGCAATGCTTCCGTATCTGAAAAGGATACCGGAAACCTGTTTTATGCACGACTGGTGGCTGGCGCTTTTGGCCTGCTGTTTTGGGCAGATCGGGTATGTGAAGGAGCCGCTGTCATTTTACAGGCAGCACCAAGGAAATACGCTGGGAGCCAGGGACAGAAAGGATATCAGCCAGTATTCAGAGCGTTTTACCCAGGAGAAGGACCGGCAGGTAAAAGAGAATTACAGAAAGATGTTCGGGCAGGCGGCCTGCCTTTTGGAAATGTTTCCGGACCAGCTTAATGGAGAACAGAAAGAGGTTTTGCGGGCCTTTTTGAGAATACCATGTGGAAATGTGTTTACCAGGTCATTTCTCATAAAGAAATATCATTTTTATAAAAATACATTGGCCGGAACCATTGCGCAGTGTTTTACAATGGGGATCGGGCGATAGAAAGTTACCAGAAGGAGTTTGAAATGGAACAGCAGCCATTGGTCAGCATTAACTGCATTACTTATAACCATGAAGAGTATATAAGGAAGACATTGGAATCATTTTTGATGCAGAAGGTGGATTTTCCCTATGAAATATTGGTTCATGATGATGCTTCTACGGATAATACAGCGGAGATTATCAGGGAATTTGCGGATAAATATCCGGATATTATAAAGCCTATGTATCAGACGGAAAACCAGTATTCCAAGGGCATTTCCAATATAAGCGGGGCATTTAATTTCCCCAGGGCCAGGGGCAAATATATCTGCATGTGCGAGGGCGACGATTACTGGACAGATCCGCTGAAAATGCAGATGCAGGTGGATTACATGAAGAGCCATCCGGACTGCACCCTGTGTTTTCACAGTGCGAAAACCGAGGTGGTGGACGGTTCGATGACCGAGGGACGGGTGCGGCCTTATACGGAAGACAGGATCGTTATGCCGGAAGAAATTATTGATAAGACATCCGGTTACGCCACGGCTTCCCTGATGTTTCCTGCAAAATATATAAAGGAACTGCCGCGCTATTATACCGACTGCCAGGTGGGGGATATTCCGCTGCAGCTTATGATGGCGGAACATGGATATGGCTATTATATGGACCGGGATATGTGCGTTTACCGGGTGGGTGTGAGCCAATCCTGGACGACGGCAGGGAAAAAAGGGAATTACAGGGAAAAACAGCGGAAATATTATGAGAATATGAAATGGATGTATGAGGAATTTGACCGTGTGACCGGCGGGCGGTTCCATAAAGAGGCGGTGTCGGCGGCGGAGAGGATATACTTTTTGACTATGGTGAATACGAGACAGTATGATCAGGTGCTGCGGCCGGAGTTTAAACGGTATTATAAAGAGCTGTCGGACCGGACCAGGTTTTTTATTCAGATGGAAGTTAAGGCTCCGTGGCTGTACCGGTTGCTGCAGAAGGCGGCTTATGCGGTGCGGAAGTGAAAGTAAAGCGTGAAGGGATTTTTGAAAATGCCTTGAGGGTTTAAAGTAAAGCGCGAAGGGATTTTCGAAAAAGCCTTGAGGGTTTAAAGTAAAGCGTGAAGGGATTTTCGAAAATGCCTTCACGCCTTACTTTAAATGAAATACGTTGACATCAAAAGTGGAAGGAACGATACAATGGCAGCAAGTGAAACAAAAACAAAAGTGTTGAACGGCCTCTTCTGGAAGATCATGGAAAATGGAGGTTCCCAGGGAATCCAATTCCTGGTTTCCGTCATTCTGGCCCGTATGCTGTCCCCGGAAGAATATGGAATTGTGGCAATTATTACAATCTTTATCACGATCGCCAATGTCCTGGTACAGAATGGATTCAGTACAGCACTGATCCAAAAGCAGAATGTAGATGATGCTGATTTTTCATCGGTCTTTTTTTTCAACCTCATGACCTCGGGGCTCATTTACATCTGCCTGTTTATAGGCGCTCCGTGGATTGCCGCATTTTATCATAATGAAGAAATGACAGCGGTGATCCGTGTGTTGTCGATTATCTTGTTCCCAGGTGGTGTTACATCCATACAAAATGCTTATATCTCCAGAAAGCTGGAGTTTAAAGGCCTGTTTCTGGCTACTTTAGGGGCGGCTGTTATTTCAGGCGGAGTCAGCATTGGAATGGCATTTTTCGGTATGGGAGTTTGGGCTCTGGCATGGCAGCAGATCATGTATTATTTTTCTTTAATGGTTATACTGTTTATTACCATTAGCTGGAGACCAAAGTTTATTTTCGTATTTGAACGGATCAAAGGAATGTTTGCATTTGGATGGAAGCTGCTGTGCGCTTCTCTGATTGACACTATATTTAATAACATCCATGGGCTCATCATGGGGAAAATCTATAATGAAGGCGTGCTGGGGAATTATAACAGAGGGGATCAATTCCCCAAACTTATTGTTAATAATCTGAGTGCTGCCATTCAGTCGGTTATGCTTCCGGTTCTGGCGGCCAGCCAAAATGATCTGGCCCGGGTTAAAAGTATGCTTAGAAGATCCATAGTGACCAGCTCTTTCCTTGTGCTGCCTATGATGGCAGGCATGATTGCTGTGGCGGATTCCCTGGTATTGGCGCTGCTCGGGGAAAAATGGATGGCATGTGTGCCATATTTAAGAATTATGTGCATAGCTTATTCCTTTTGGCCTATCCATATCGCAAACCTTCAGGCGCTGAACGCGGTGGGAAGAAGTGATATTTTTCTCAAGCTGGAGGTGATAAAAAAGGCTGTGGGCCTGGTCGTTCTTCTAATTGGGATTCAGTACGGCGCCATTACATTGGTGGCGCTGAAAGCGGTGGCGGACTTTATCTGTACATTTATTAATGCATGGCCGAACAAAAAACTGCTGAATTACAGCATTGGGGAACAGTGGATCGATATTCTGCCTTCTGTGGTGGTGTCATGTTTGATGTGCGTTATGGTGTACGGAATCCAGTTTATCGTTCCGGGAGTTTGGCTGTGCCTCATTGTACAGATGGTGGCAGGCGTGCTCATCTATGCGGGACTGGCATGGGCATTCAGGCTGGAAAGTTTTGAATATCTGAAGAGGATTGTGTTGGAGAGAATTGGGATTTAGTGGAGAAAGATACGCAGAAAAGCGGGACGAGGGGACGGAGGCCGGACCGGGGCTTGGAACCTGCGGGGTGGGCCGGGCTCTGACGGTGTGGGAAGTCGGCTTCCAACCGTAAGTGGAACTAAAGCCCGCAGACATGAAAAAAGACGGTCCGATGCCCATTCACGATGAACCCTTTATGGTGGTTCACCGTTCAGTGGGCATCTCAGAAACTGATTCGGTTTTCAGTTTCTGCCCGTCTTTTTTGATGCCTGCAGACTAAGTTCCACTAACGGTTTCCAGACGACTTCCCACACCGTCAGAGCCCGGCCCACCCCGCAGGTTTCAAGCCCCGGTCCGGCCTCCGTCCCCTCGTCCCACTTTTCTGCTGGTTTTCTCTGGAACAAGGAATTAAAAGCAAATTTTTTACATAAAGGGTGAAGGTATTTTCGAAAATGGTTTCACCCTTTAGTGTAAAGTCCCATATCATTTAACATCAACCCTGAAGGCATTTTCGAAAATGCCTTGGCGCTTTACTGTTAATCCCCACGTCAGTTAAATCTACTTCTCTTCCCCAAATCTTTATTATCGTAGTGGAGCCAGTACGCAGCCAAGAAGAAGGGGAATCGGGAGCGGAGGGCCTGGGAGCAAAGGGATTCGGGGTCGTATAGAGCCCCTTAGAGATACTTGGTCTTCAAGAACGAAAAAAGACAGGCAGAAACTGAAAACCGAATCAGTTTCTGAGGCGCCCCTTGAGAGGTAAAGTTCATAAAAAGTTTAC
>NZ_WQPN01000105.1:8830-10754 GCF_018785315.1 Clostridium sp. MCC353
AAGGGGCTCTATACGACCCCGAATCCCTTTGCTCCCAGGCCCTCCGCTCCCGATTCCCCTTCTTCTTGGCGTCCTTTCGCCAATTAAATAAAGCTTCCTCTTACTTAATTCACTCCCGTCACCGTAACATCCGTAGGATCCCAAGTCTGGGTATCCGGAATCGTATACGGAATAACCGGCCGTCCATATGGTCCCGGATCCTGGGCGTTGTATACCGTGATCGTCGTGCCGATTGGACAGTTGTCGAAGATCCATTTTGCATCCTGGGTCAGGAAACGGATACATCCGGCTGAACGGGCCACGCCTAAGTAGTTATAGGTGGATGGCTGGAGTGTCATATTGTTCTGCTTTTCGTAAATAATAGAATGGAGCAGGAAACTCTGTCCAGCGGCCAGCCTGGTTGCGTACTGGGCGTACACACCGCTGTTCATCAGACGCCAGCGGTATTTCTCCGGTGTCTTGAAGGTGCCGAGAGGCGTATCGTCGCCTGTGGAACAGAGGAATGATTTAACCGGGATGATGTAGCCGTTGGCTCCGTCCGCGGCATATACGGTTGTAACATTCATCTCTTTGTTGATCTTGATCTGATAGGAACTCTGCTGGCCGATGATCGGCTCCAGATCCTTAACCAGAACTCCGGCTTCATTGAAATACAATTTGTAGCCGTCAATGTACTGCCATCCGGTTACCGGATAGGAATCCACGAAATAATAACGGTCGCTGCCCACATATCCCCAGCCGGTGAAGTTGGTTCCGTCGCCATTGATATAACGGAGCTGTCCATCTATGTACTGAACGCCGTCATCGTGAACGGAATCCAGAACGTGTTCCGTCGTGTGAGGCCATTCCACATTTTTACCGTTCAAGGCCATGCGGAAGCCTACGATTTTTTTGCCGGTTCCCATGGTACCGCTGGCTTCGCCATTTTTGGTCCAGCCGGTGGTAGTTCCGTCTGATAAAACGCTGCAGTAGTAGATGTCAAATGAATTGCTCACCGGTCCGTCCAGTTTTAACTGAATGGCTTCTGCCTGAGTTTCATCCGCGTAAACAGTGGTGTATTGTCCGTTCATCACCCATGGCGTCCATCCGTACTGGGTGCTGTAAGTGCGGTAAAGGACATTGCCCACCGTATTGGTTAAAAAGATAGAGATAGAACGGAATCCAAGCCCATCTCCTAATGCGATCTGCTGATCATTGACGAATGGCGGGGACCATACGCTTCCCGGGATTAAAACCGTTGTCTGAAGCTGTGGAAGGTTGGCTCTTGCCGCCGCCTCAGCCGCTTCCGCAGATGCCAGTTCGGCAGCCAGTTCATCCGCTGTCTGTCCTCCGGTTTCCTGTCCGGCCGTGGTTTCCTGGTTTTGCTGCTCCGAAGATGCAGCTCCGGCATTTTGATCCGCCCCGTTATTCTCTGCGGAACCGGCTTGTGAAGAATCACCTGTCTGTTCGGTTGATTCATACTTTGCCGGAAGGTTAATACCCGGGCCCCGCTCTTCTTCGGCAAATGCAGTTATGGCAGATGTAGCTGTTAAAGTGAAAGCCATAAATAACACTGCTGAAGAACGAAATAGTTTATGCATTGCAATTATCCTCCTGTGTCCTAAAAATGATATTTTTGTGCTCCTAATACACAAAGATACATTGATAATCTAACACATTTAAAATGAAAATGCTACTAAATTATAGGGGAAGATTTACATTTTACCACGAATCATGTAAAATGAAAGGCAAAAGAAAATGAAAAGCAAAGAAATTGTAATAAATAGTAACAGTTCAGACGGCGGGACAATTGATGTGGAAAGCAGCGTCAAGCTTGCTTGTAAGCAGCTTTCCATATCAATTGCCACATCGGATGAACATCCGATGCTTCTTGACCAGTTATACCGGTCAAGAAGATGAGCCATCTGAATTGTTACTATTTTAT
>NZ_WQPN01000105.1:10764-54395 GCF_018785315.1 Clostridium sp. MCC353
AACATCCGATGCTTCTTGACCAGTTATACCGGTCAAGAAGATGAGCCATCTGAATTGTTACTATTTTATGCTAACAGTTCAGACGGCGGGACAATTGATGTGGAAAGCAGCGTCAAGCTTGCTTGTAAGCAGCTTTCCATATCAATTGTCACATCGGATGGACATCCGATGCTTCTTGACCAGTTATACCGGTCAAGAAGTTGAGCCGTCTGAACTGCCACAATAAATCAGGAAGGATCTGGATATGAACATTGTATATGCGTCCAATGACGGCTACGCCAGACATCTGGCCGTATCCCTGTATTCCCTGCTGGAACACAACGCGGAGATGGAGGAACTGAATGTATATCTTTTGTCTGCCGGAATGTCCCCGGAATATCAGGACCGGCTGAAGAAAATCGGGGCGGATTTTGGCAGGAAAGTGACAGTCATTGAACTTGGTGATTTGAAAGAGAGGTTCGATTATCAGATCGACACCAGAGGATTTGATATCAGCGCGATGACCAGGCTGTTTTCAGCCGGAGTGCTGCCTCTTGAAGTGAAAAAGGCTTTGTATCTGGACTGCGATACAGTGGTTCTCGGCGGGCTGAAAGAGCTATGGGAAACGGATCTTTCCGGCAGCCTGGTGGGGATGGTGATGGAACCCACCGTTTATACGGAAATAAAATCGGTGATTGATTTACGGCAGGAAGAGGCGTATTATAATTCGGGCGTGCTTTTGATGGATCTTGAAGGCTGGCGCAGAGAAGACGTCCAGAAGCAGTTTATGGAATTTTACAGCCGGAAGAACGGCCTTTTGTTTGCCTGCGACCAGGATACGCTGAACGGCGTCCTGAAAGGGAGGATTAAAACGCTTCCTCCAAAATATAATTTTTTTACCAATTACCGCTATTTCCGCTATGAAACTTTAGTGGGGGCCACCAGGGCTTACCGGGAAGTCTCAAAAGAAGAATTTGAAGAGGCCAGACGGCGCCCGGCAGTGATCCATTATATGGGGGATGAACGGCCCTGGGTGGCGGGAAACCGGAATTATTACAGGAAATACTATGATTATTATCTGGAGCGGACCCCATGGCGGGGAACTCCTAAGGAAAAGGGAAAAGAACTGTATATGCTTCTATATTTCGCCATGAACCAGGTTACCAGAATCTGTCCTCCTGTGCGCAAATGGATCAGCAAACGGTTCGGTATGAAAATCATCGATTCCCGCAAGAAAAAATGAGGTGGCAGACAGTCCTATGAGTAAAATCAGTTGTGTGATTCTGAATTATAATGACGCGCCCACAGCCCTGCAGCTTGTGGAGCGGATCATTTCATATTCCTGCCTGGATGATATCATCCTGGTGGACAACCATTCCACCGATGATTCGTATGAACAGTTAAAAGCATGGGAGGGCGGAAAGATTCACCTTCTCCGGGCTGAAAAAAACGGCGGCTATGGGAGCGGCAATAATCTGGGGATCCGCTATGCTGTGGAAAAATTAGATTCCGATTATATTGTGATCGCCAATCCGGATGTTGTTTTTTCCCGGCAATGCGTGTATGATATGAAGAATACGCTGAAGGCCAGGCCGGAGTATGCCATGGTATCAGCCATGGTGAAAGGGACGGATGGCAGCGCCATGTTTTCCTGTTGGAAGCTGCTGCCCATGTTTGGCGACCTTCTGGATACAGGACTTGTGAGCAGACGGCTGTTGAAACGGTTTTTGGGCTACGGATCAGACCATTACCAGAAACGGCCCTTTGTGGAAGTGGATGCGGTGCCGGGATCATTTTTTATGGTGAAAGCGGCGGCAGTGAGGGAGTGCGGGCCTCTGTTCGATGAAGAGGTGTTTCTATATTATGAAGAAAAGATATTGGGACAGAAGTTAAAAACACAGGGGAAAAAGACCCTGCTTTTGACGGGCCAAAGCTATATACATGCCCATTCCGTAACCATCGATAAGACGGTGGGGAGTATTGAGGCGAAACAAAAGATCCTGCATGAAAGCAAGTTATATTACTATAAAACCTATCTGGGAGCCGGGCCTGTTAAGATGGCGGCGGCGAAGGCATTTCTGGGAATTGTGATGCTGGAGATCCGGTTTTTGACGAGAGTATGCAGGTTGCGGTGGTAGGGAATATTACGAGGCCGCAGAAAGGAAGAACATGTCTGATAAAGTGAAACCGATTTTAGTGACGAGATCCTCCCTTCCTCCTTATGAGGAGTTCGCGGAGATGATAAAACCTATCTGGGAAACCGCCTGGATGACCAATATGGGGGATTATCACCAGACGCTGGAGGCCAGGTTAAAAGAATATATGGATACGGACAATCTGGTGCTGTTTGTCAATGGGCATATGGCGCTTGAGATGGTCCTCCAGGCCCTTGAGCTGACGGGAGAGGTGATCACCACGCCCTTCAGTTTTGCGTCCACCACTCACGCAATTGTGAGAAATGGCCTGACACCGGTGTTCTGCGACATCGATCCGGTACATTATACCATCGACGCGGACAAGATCGAGGCGCTGATCACAGAAAAGACATCGGCGATTGTTCCGGTTCACGTTTACGGCCATATCTGCGATGTGGATAAAATCCAGGCAATTGCCCGAAAATATAATCTGAAGGTGGTTTACGACGCTGCCCATACATTTGGGGAGACGGTAAATGGCGTCAGCGTTGCCAATTTAGGGGACGCCAGCATTTTCAGCTTCCACGCCACCAAGGTGTTCAATACGATTGAAGGGGGCGCGGTCACGTACAGGGAGAAAAGCCTGGAAAACAGGCTGACCTGTTTGAAGAATTTCGGTATCATCGACCAGGAACACGTAATCCAGGTGGGCGGAAATGCCAAGATGAACGAATTCCAGGCCGCCATGGGAATCTGCAACCTGAATCATTTGGAAGAGGAGATCGAAAAGCGCAGGGCTGTGACGGAACATTATCTGAAACGGCTTTCCGGCGTGAAGGGCCTGGTGATGCCAAAGGACCAGCCGGAGGTAAAGAAAAATTACGCTTATTTCCCGGTGCTGTTTGACGGTTTTTCTAAGACGCGGGACGAGATGTATGAGCTGCTGGCTCAGGATGAGATCTATGCGCGCAAGTATTTCTACCCGTTAATCAATGATTTTGAATGTTATAAGGGACAGTATTCATCCGATGATACGCCAACTGCAAAGAAGATTGCAAAACAGGTTATGACCCTTCCCTGCTATGCGTCACTGACGCCGGAGGATGTGGACCGGGTTTGCGACGGAATATTGAGGTATGCGAAATGAATGTGCTTTTAACCAGCGTCGGAAGGCGCAGCTATCTGGTGGAATATTTTAAACAGGCGGTGGGAGAAGAGGGGACTGTGGTGGTAACCAACAGCGCGGTGTCCCAGGCGTGGACGGCTGCCGATAAGGCATTTGTTTCGCCTGTCATTTATGATGAAGGTTATATTCCGTTTCTGCTGAACCTCTGCCGGGAGGAAGAGATCGGGGTTTTGGTTTCCCTGTTCGATATTGACCTTCCTGTTTTGGCTGCCCACAGGAAAGAATTTGAGGAAATCGGGACATTTGTGGTGGTATCGGAACCGGAAGTCATAGAAATCTGTAATGATAAATGGAAAACTTATACATTTTTACTGGAAAACGGTTTTTTAGCGCCCCGCACCTATCTGCGGCCGGATGAGGCTGTAAAGGCATTGGAAGCAGGGGAGATCAGCTTTCCGGTGATGGTGAAGCCACGATGGGGCATGGGATCTTTGGCCCTGTACCGGGCGGATAACCGGAAAGAACTGGAAATATTTTATGAAAAAACGAGAAAAAATATAGGGGAATCCTATTTGAAATATGAGGCGGTCCAGGCGCCGGAATCCTGTGTGCTCATTCAGGAATGCCTGGCAGGCCAGGAATACGGCATGGATGTGATCAATGATCTGGACGGAAATTACCGGAATGCGGTTCAAAAGCGGAAAGACGCCATGCGTTCCGGTGAAACGGACAGCGCGGAAACGGTGGAAATCCCGGCTTTAAGGCAGATTGGTGAGAGGATATCGGTACTTTTAAAGCACCGGGGCAACCTGGATATGGATTTGTTTGAGAAAGACGGGGAATTCTATATACTGGAACTGAATGCCAGATTTGGCGGCGGATATCCGTTCAGCCACATGGCAGGGGTGAACCTGCCCCAGGCGATCATAAACTGGAGCCGGGGGATGACGGCAGGGCCTGAGCTTTTAACGGCCCAAACTGGAATTAAGGGGTACAAGGATATCAGAATGGTCTGCTTAAACCAGGCGGACCGGTGATGACATAGGAGACAAAGGCAGATGCAGAAAGTACTTTTGGTGGTTCCTTCTTATAATGAAGAGGCGAACATTGAACGCGTGATTGAGGACCTGAAAAGACATCCTGAACTTGATTATATTGTGGTGAATGACGGCTCTACGGACCATACGGCTGAAATCTGCCGGGAACGCGGATATAACCTTTTGGACCTTCCGGTCAATCTGGGCCTGGCCGGCTGTTTTCAGGCGGGAATGAAATATGCCTACCAAAGGGGATATTCCCATGCGATCCAGTTCGACGGGGACGGCCAGCACCGTCCGGAATTCATCGGAGAGATGAGAAAAAAGATGGACGAGGGGTATGATATCGTCATCGGCTCCCGGTTTGTGGATCAGCCTAAAGATATGAGCGCGCGCATGATCGGAAGCCGTCTGATCAGCATGGCCATCCGGATGACCACCGGAGTTAAAATTACAGACCCAACGTCGGGAATGCGGATGTTTAACCGGGATATGATCAAGCAGTTTGCACTTAATTTAAACTATGGGCCGGAGCCGGATACCATTTCCTACCTGCTGAAGCGGGGGGCGAAGGTGGCTGAGGTGCCGGTGAGGATTGATGAGAGGACTGGCGGGGAGAGCTATTTAAAACCCATGGTGGCGGTGCGCTACATGACCCGGATACTAATTTCGATTCTGATGATACAGAATTTCAGGCCGGACAGGCGGGGGTAGGCTGGAAAATAATCTGGCACATAAAACTGAATGAGGAAAATTTATGGAATTCTTAGCGCGAAAACTTATGAAAACAGGTGCTGACAAAGCCCGGGATAACATGGTCTGGAATATGATCGGCAGTTTCTGCTATGCCTTAGCCAGCATGGTTCTTTCCTTCCTTGTGATGCGGATCATGGGCGATGAGCAGGGGGGGGGGTTTGCGTTTGCGTTCAGCGTCTTTGGGCAGCAGATGTTTATTGTGGCTTATTTTGGAACCAGGCCGTTTCAGATCACGGACGGTTCCAATGAATATTCCATGGGAGACTATCTCCGCCACAGGGCTGTTACCTGTTTCGCTGCGCTGGGAGTGGGAATCCTGTATCTGATGTTCAGCGGATATACGGCTGAAAAATGCGCGGTTGTATTTTTAATGGTCTGCTATAAAATTATCGATGGGTTTGCCGATGTGTTTGAATCGGAGTTTCAGAGAAACGGCAATCTCCATCTGACCGGAAAGTCCAATACATTCCGTACCATGCTTTCCGTTTCTGTATTTTTGATCTTTTTGACGGCCACAAAGCGCCTGGCCTTGTCCTGTATGGCTGCTGTGGCTGCACAGGTTCTGGGGCTTTTGGTATTTGATGTTTCCATCATACGCAGGCTTACGGGAATCAATTGGAAGCTGCGCCCGGGAAGTTTGAAGGGGCTGTTTGGCAGCACTTTTTTATTGTTCATTTCCACTTTTTTGGATTTTTACGTGTTCTCTTCGGCAAAATATGCCATAGATGCCCATATAAATGATGCGGCATCCGGGTATTTTAATATTATATTCATGCCCACTTCTGTGATCAACCTGGTGGCGGGCTTTGTGATCCGGCCATTCCTGACGCCCCTTACGGAGTATTGGAACCGGGGGCGTTTGAAAGAGTTCAGGAACATGGTGGGGAAAATCGGCCTGGTAATTTTAGGGCTCAGCATTCTGGCTGTGGGATTGACCTGGCTGATCGGACGTCCGGTGCTTGGAATTCTGGAGTTTCTGCTGGGAGAGAGCTATGCTGGGAAACTGGTGTTGCTTCATGGAGAATTTACTGTGATTGTGCTGGGCGGCGCATTTTACGCGTTTTCAAACCTTCTCTATTATGCGCTGGTGATCATGAGGAAACAGAGGTTTGTATTCACCATTTATCTTGTGGCCGCCATTGCCGCGTTGATCCTGTCGCCTGTATTTGTCATAAAATATGGATTGATGGGGGCTTCGCTCATCTATCTTTTCCTGATGATTTTGATGGCTGTGGGATTTGCATTTTTTACGTATATTTCGTATGAAAAGGGGAAGGGCGGCGCAAAAGGTTTATAATGACGTTACGCAGGGAGAAATGATAAACTATGAAAAATGAAAAAACGGTGGATGTGATCATCCCGGCCTACAAACCGGATCATAAATTTGAGCAGCTTCTGGCCATGCTGAAGCGGCAGAATTATCCTGTCCGTAAAATCATTATCATGAATACGGAAGAGAAGTATTGGAAGAAGGAATATGAGGCGGACGGCCTTCTGGAAGTCCATCATCTGAAGCAGGCGGAGTTTGACCATGGCAGAACCAGGGGACAGGCTGTGAGGTATTCGGAGGCGGATATTGTCGTATTCATGACAGACGATTCGGTGCCGGAAAATGAAGAGCTGATCGGGCGGCTGGTGGAAGGCTTTGACCTGGCGGACAATGTGGCCGAAGTCTATGGAAGGCAGCTTCCTGCAAAGGACTGCCGGGTGATCGAACGGTACACCAGGTCTTTTAATTATCCTGATAAAAATCAGGTAAAAACATTAAATGATCTGGATCAAATGGGGATCAAGACCTATTTTGCCTCCAATGTCTGCTGTGCTTACGACAGAGAGATTTACCTTAAACTGGGCGGATTTATCACAAAAACCATATTTAATGAAGATATGATTTTTGCGGCCGGAGCTGTGAAAGCGGGATATTCCATCGTATATGCGGCAAAGGCCCGGGTGGTGCATTCCCATAATTTAAGCGGCCCGGAGCAGTTTAAACGGAATTTTGACCTGGCGGTGTCCCAGGCGGACCATCCCGAGGTATTTGGCGGGATTCCATCGGAAAGTGAGGGGATCCGGCTGGTGAAGAATACGGCGGCCTGGCTGTGGCGGTCGAAAAAAGGTCATTTGATCCCCTTATTAATATGGCAGAGCGGGTGCAAATATCTGGGTTACCGTTTGGGGAAACGTTATAAAAAACTTCCCATGTGGGTGGTGCTTAGATGTACCATGAACAAAAGTTACTGGACGAAAGCAGGTGATGGATTATGATGACGCCTATGTTAAGGGTAATGCTGGTGCTGGTGTCATTTGGAACTCTGTTTCTCATGATGCGCAAGATCAGGCAGGCGAAGGTGCAGATTGAAGCCGCGATTTACTGGGTGATCGTGGCCCTGATGCTGGTGGTATTCAGCATTTTTCCAAAATCCGCGGATTTCCTGGCCCATCTGGCGGGAGTGTATTCCACGGCCAATTTCCTCTTCCTCTTTGTCATTTTCCTGTTGATTATCAAGGTATTTTATATGACGATCCATATCTCACAGCTGGAGACGAAGTTAAAGGATCTGGTGCAGAGGATGGCTTTGGACGAAAAGATGAGGGAAGATATGGAGGCCGGGCTGGAAATGACAGCCGCAGGGGATGAGAACCTGTCCCGGGGAAACAAGGAATGCGGTGTGGAGTAGGGAAATATGAAGAATATTAAAAAAATGAAAGCCGGGGCCATTTATCCGGTGAGCATTGTGATCCTGCTGCTGCTGTTTGGGTGGCACCTTTTGGATGTGAAGGACGGAGTATTTGAGACAGGGGATTCCTGGCTGTTGAAAAATTATCTGATTCTGGCTGTTTTCGTGTTTGGCGTGGTGGCGGCCGGGGGATATCTCCTTCTGGTAAAAAGAGAATGGAAGCTGGAACAGGTGTTTCTGGTTTTCGGCCTGGGTTTTGGAATTCTGTATCTGTGTGTGCTGCCGCCCTTATGCGCCCCGGACGAGAGTAGCCACTATATCAGCGCCTATAAGCTCTCCAATCAGATCATGGGCAAAAATCCCACCCACCGGGACGGCCATGTGCTGATCCGCTCCCGGGATCTATACTTTGAAGACCTTATGGGGGTGGACAGCCGGTACAAAACCGGTGAGAAGGCTGAGCCGGTGATACTCGGCCATCTGCTGGACGAATCCGTTTACCGGGTGATTCATGAAAATGGATTATTCAGAGGTTCGGACAATCCTGACGCCCTGGACTATGAGGGGCAGCCGGTGGATGGCGGGAAGGGCTGGGAGGGGGAAAGCGCTGCGGTTTCCAACCTGATTCCAGTGAACACGACGCCTCTCGCCTATCTGCCCCAGGCATTGGGAGTTACATTGGGACGGATGATGGGTATGAACGGGATTGGGCTCATGTTTCTGGGACGGTTATGTAACCTGTTCTTTTATGTGCTTTTCGTCTGGCTGGCTATGAAGCGGATGCCATTTGGCAAAGAGGTGGTGTTCGGAGCTTCAATGCTGCCGATGACGCTTCATTTGACCGGATCCATGTCCTATGATGTGATGATTCTGGCGCTGGCATTTTATTTCACGGCCTGCTGTCTGGATCTGGCATATTCCAGGGAACGGGTCAGGGCCGTGGATGTGGTCGTGATGGCGGTGATCATGGCGGTGCTGGGGCCGTGTAAAATGGTATATGCAGTGCTTATGGGACTTTGCCTTCTGATCCCTGTACGGAAGTTTGGCGGCTGGGGGAAATGGTTTTTGTCCGCGGCCCTGGTGGCAGGGGCTTTTGCCCTGTCCATGCTGTTAATCAACAGCCGGACCATAGCGGTTTACGCGACGCAGGCGGAAAGCTATGTGCCCTGGGCTGAGGAAGCGGGATACAGCCTGACCTATCTGATCCATAATCCGGTTAAAATGATCAGGATATTTTATAATACGGTTTTGTATCAGGCGGAGCATTATCATCTTACTATGATCGGGGCATATCTTGGAAATATCGATGAAGTGTTGAATGTGCCCTATCTGGCGGCGGCGGCATTTACCCTGTGCCTCATAGGTCTTGCTTTACGAAAGCCCGGAGAGAACCTGCCGTTTAAGATGGGGGCCAGAGTTTGGATCTGGGTGTTGTGTCTGGGCTGCGGTGCGGCTGTATGCCTATCCATGCTGATTGCCTGGACGCCCTTGAGTTCAGCGGTAATTGCAGGTGTGCAGGGGAGGTATTTCCTGCCTGTGCTGCCGGTATTTCTGCTGACGGTGAAGAATGACTGGGTGGTGCTAACGAAAAATGGGGACAGGGCGGTGCTCTATCTGATGTGCTGGCTGAATGGGTACGTGCTGCTCCGGCTGTTTAGTATTGTCAGCATCCGGTTGTAGTGGTATATTATTAACGGTGAGATTTTTTAACATAAAGGGTGAAGGCATTTTCAGAAAAGCCTTCACGTTTTATGTTAAAACGTGAAGGCTTTTTCGAAAATGCCTTCACCCTTTATGTAAAAAAATGCAGATCAAAGGAGATTAACATGGGAAAGATCAAAGTTACAGCTTGTGACATAGAAGGATTATATGTAATTGAACCAACCGTATTCAAGGATGAAAGAGGCTATTTTGTGGAAACATACAACCAGAATGACTTTAAGGAAGCCGGTTTAAACATGGTATTCGTCCAGGACAACCAGTCCATGTCGGTGAAAGGCGTTTTAAGAGGCCTTCACTTCCAGAAACAGTTCCCCCAGGGCAAACTGGTCCGGGCAGTGCGTGGAACCGTATTCGATGTGGCGGTGGATCTCCGTTCTGATTCAAAAACATATGGTAAATGGTTCGGCGTGGAATTATCCGCGGAGAATAAAAAACAGTTCTACATTCCGGAAGGCTTTGCCCATGGCTTTTTAGTATTGTCTGATGAGGCGGAATTCGCTTATAAGTGTACGGATTTCTATCATCCGGGCGATGAGGGCGGACTGGCCTGGAACGATCCGGAAATCGGCGTGAAATGGCCGGTTACAGAGGATATGAAACTGATCATCTCTGAGAAAGACCAGAAGTGGGGCGGACTTAGGGAAACATTCAAATTTTAAATGAAGAGGATAGCAGGATGAATTATTTGATATCCTTATTGAAGGAAATTGTTAAAAAGAGGAAATTGATCTGGGATCTTTCGAAGGCGGATTTTAAAAAGAGGTTCGTCGGTTCTTATTTTGGTATAGTATGGATGTTTGTCCAGCCGCTTGTGACGGTGCTGATCTATTTCTTCATCTTCCAGGTAGGGTTTAAAAGTGAACCGCCTGTGCCGGATGTGGCTTATGTGGTCTGGCTGGTGCCTGGAATTGTGCCCTGGTTTTTCTACAGCGAAGCATTAAACAGCGTGACCAACTGCCTTCAGGAGTACAGTTATCTGGTAAAAAAGGTGGTGTTCCGGGTAGAAATACTTCCGATCATCAAATTGGTGTCCTGCCTTATGGTCCATGCCTTTTTTATCATGATCATGCTGATCATGTTTCTCTGCTATGGGAGATTTCCGATGGCAACCTGGGTGCAAATCCTGTATTATACCTTTGCGGCCTCCATGCTGGCGTTGGGAATCGGTTATTTCACCTGCGCTATCAATGTATTTTTTAAGGATATGGCCCAGATCGTCAGCATCTGCTTACAGTTCGGCATGTGGCTGACCCCCATCATGTACCACGAATCCCTGTTCTCGCAGAAAGCGCCCTGGGTGGTGCCGGTGCTGAAACTGAATCCGTTTTATTATATTGTGGCAGGATACAGGGACAGCATGCTGACCGGGAATTATTTTTGGGAGCGGCCAACTTTGACGGTGTATTTCTGGGTGTTTACGGTGGTGGTATTCTTGATTGGATTGAAGGTGTTTAAACGGCTGCGGCCTCATTTTTCAGATGTGCTATAAAAGCTGGCTGGTCAGACATTGGTAAGGGTGGCAGTGTGAAAAATAATCCTGATGGCTTATTTTACACACCTCGCAGTTGAGAATCTGAAATTCTCAATACGTGCCTATGTATCGTAAACATTACGTAACACAATATTTGCGTAAAAAATGCTTCGGCTATGGAGGTAAATATGAATAAAAATGATATTATTATGATACACGGAACTGATTATAAAAACATGGCGAAAAAGGTGCTGGAACAGGCGGATGTGGCGTCTGACATCGGCGATACATCCAAAAAAATTGCGCTAAAGCCCAACCTGGTTGTGGCAAAAGATCCTTCCAGCGGGGCTACTACCCACGCGGAACTGTTGGCGGGTGTGATTGAATACCTGCAGGAACATCATTTTACAAACATCTCCATTATGGAAGGTTCCTGGGTGGGAGACAACACCCAGTCCGCATTCTCAGCCGCCGGGTACAGGGATGTGTCTAAAAAATACAATGTTCCCCTGGTGGATCTTCAGAAAGACACTTATCAGGAATATGACGCCAAAGGGATGAAGATCCGTTTGTGCGATAAGGCGGCTGCTGTGGATTATATGATCAATATGCCAGTACTGAAAGGCCACTGCCAGACCACGGTAACCTGCGCGCTGAAGAACAATAAAGGGGTGATTCCCAATGCCGAGAAAAGGCGTTTCCATACCCTTGGTTTACATAAGCCCATCGCTCATTTGAACACCATCGCTAAAAATGATTTCATACTGGTGGATAATATCTGCGGTGATCTGGATTTTGAAGAAGGCGGAAACCCGGTGACCATGAACCGGGTCCTTGGATTTAAAGATCCTGTACTGTGCGACGCGTTTGTGTGTGACTGTATGGGATATGCTGTGGATGAGGTTCCCTATATCCGCATGGCGGAAAAACTGGGAGTTGGAAGCGCGGACACGGCAAATGCCAATGTGATCATGCTGAATGAAGACGTCACAGGAAGCCGTTTCAGAATGACCCACCGGGTTCAGAAACTGGCGGGATATGCCGATGCCAAGGACGCCTGCAGCGCATGCTATGGCTCCCTGATCTATGCGCTGGACCGTTTAAATGATTCCGGACGCCTGCATAAAGGGCTGCCTCAAATCTGCATCGGACAGGGATATAAAGGAAAAAGCGGAGAGATCGGTGTGGGGCAGTGCACCTGCGGGTTTAAAAAGAGCTTGAAAGGATGTCCGCCCAAGGCCATTGATATTGTGGAATTTTTGGAAAATGAGTGGTAGAAGGAGGCGCAAAGCTGCGTCCGGGTGGATATCTGGAAAATCATAATTGACAGATGTACTGAAGTTGAATTATAATAAAGGTACAAAAGGCAGTTCACTCCAACGAGTGGCTTCCAAGTTAATAACTTAATGAAAAATAGTCACTGTGCTTGGGAGATCGGGTGACTATTTTTTTGTACCGATAATCATAACAATAAGTACTCCAAACGCGATCATCAATGAAAGAGTTTCATATGTACTCATGTTAAACCACCCCCTTTTGGAGATGGAAGACACGGCAGCAGGAACTGCCTGCCATAATTATACGAAAATGCGGGTAAACTGTAAATAGAAAAAGGAAAATTTTGCTTTGATGAGAAATACGAAAATGAAGACGTAGCTAACTGTAAAAATACGATTGACATGTGGGATATAATTGAATTATAATAAAGGTACAAAAAGGCAGTTCACTCCAACGAGTGGCTTCCAAAGAATGAATATTATAAAAAAATAGTCACGTTTGCTTTGGGAGGCGGGTGACTATTTTTTTGTACCTATAATCATAACAACAAGTACTCCAAACGCGATCATCAATGAAAGAGTTTCATATGTACTCATGTTAAACCACCCCCTTTTGGAGATGGAAGCCACCCGGCAGTAGGAACTGCCTGCCATAATTATACGAAAATGCGGGTAAGCTGTAAAGCGAAAAAAGAAAATTATAGAAGGAAATGAATTATGCGATTGATGATACTCTATGGTGTTAATTGTACGAAAAACATATGGGATTATATAAATCCTTATTTAAGTAACTTTGAAATTGATTACGTGGAGTATCCACATGATGTAACACTAAATGCAAAAAAAGTTGATGATCTTACTGAATGGGTTTATAAAAACTATGGACACTATTGTTATGATGCAATGATAGGCCATAGTCTTGGAGGAATAGTTGCATTGCAATTAATTGCAGAATATAAAATGAAAGTCGATAAGATTATTTACTTAGACACTAATTTGAAACCAGCTAATGAATTCTATAGAAATTTAATGACACAAAAAAACATGGATTTATACGGAGAAAGTATTCTCCAAATGTTAAGGGAAGAAAGGGAATTCTATACCGCTGAATTATTGAAGTCAATTCAAGTTGATTTTGATTATACCAATCTGGTAAATGAAATCTCACAGGATATTTATGCGATTTATGGTGACCGGGGTATACCTGGGTATCCAGCTAAAATTCAGGATTTAAATTTATCAGCCCAGACTTTAAATAATCTAAACTTAGTGTTTATCCATGACGCTTGTCATATGATTATGGTTGAAAATCCTGAGCAATTATCGGAAGTTATTAAAGATATACTACTAATATGTAAAAAATAAAAAACGCTTAGGAGTGGCAAGCAGGGCAGAATGCTGCGCTGTCTTGCCAAATGCTCCATGAGCGGAATAATACAATTCCATGCCAGTTATGAGCACTTAGCAGATAATATTTTTTGTATATCCCCCAACTGTTCTTTGCATGTGACCCGGTAGTGGATCCAGCCGCCGTCGCCGCATGGATATTTATTGTCTATATATTCCTTGGTATAAGCCTGTACGTTGCCATACACGGTTTCATACTGTCTGTCCGACAATCTCACCATGACTGTAAACGCATTATTTTCCGCAAATACATTGCATATAAGTTTTCGTTTTTTTCTATGGGCAACTCCCCAGCCATATTGATTGCCGTAGGGGAAGGTGATTTCCCGGTCGGTGTCATAGGTTTTGGATAACCATTCATTGAACTGGGTGAATAACCCCGCATTTTCACCGCAATAGGCCGTCATGTCTTCCAGAGAAGGTTTCTCTTGTTTGTTCAGCATTCTTTCATACATATCCAGTCTCCATTCCTTCCGCTTTTTAAATTATTATAGTTGTATTTTCCGTATTGGGCAACGGAAAACGGATTTAGTTAAAATATTGTAGTAAATCTAAAAATATCTTAGTTGTGGCGTCCATTTGGCTCCATTATAATGAACTCAATACAAATACAGGAGGTATTCACAGATATGAAAAAAATGTCATTATTGCTCGGGGGAATGGTGATGGCCCTGTCCATGACAGCGTGTTCATCAAAGGCGCCGGAAGCGCCAAAAACAGCGGAATCCCCAAAGACAGAACAGACATCTGCACAGGGGAATCAGGGAACAGAAGCAGAAGATAAAAGCGGATCAGGCGGGGAAAAGCAGAAAGTGGTTTACTGGTCATGGCAGCCCACAGATAAACAGATTGCGGTATTGGAACCGGCGTTTGAAGCGGCTTATCCGGATATCGACTTGGAATACTGGAGAGGAGAACTGCCTGATTACCAGAAAAAACTTCAGGTAGCAATCGCTTCCGGCGAAGGCCCGGACCTGATGGGAATGCAGACCGGGGCTATGCTGAACCAGTATTCGAAATTTTTAGAGCCCCTTGATCCCATTGCGGACGAAGCATTTGGAGCGGGATGGGAAGATGGATATCTGGAGAATGCACTGAATGAATGTAAGAATGCAGACGGCAGCTATGTGGCCCTTCCGGTCAATGTAAGCGCACAACAGTTTGTAATGTATAACAAGACTCTCTTTGACGAAGCGGGAATTACAAAGACACCCGAAACTTATGAAGAGTGGAAGGAGACGGTGGAAATCCTGAGAGCCAAATATCCGGATATCGTTCCAGTTGTCTACGGCGCAAAAGAAGCGGATAAATGTGTGGACATGTTCAATGCCCTCAGCCAGCAGTTCGGGCCAGGAAAGTTCTATGAAGCGGAACAGGGAACCATTCCCTGGACAGACCAGGTGTTTGTGGACACCATGACCGCCTGGAAGCAGATGTTTGACGATAAGATCTTCCAGGATGGGGCGATCGGCCTTCAGATGTATCCGGACGCATCCATCAAATATTTCTTTGACAGAAAAGCGGTCATGTTCATGACAGGTTCCTGGCAGACAGGCGCATTGCAGGAAGGCGGCCCTAAATATAACGGAGCTACCAATAACGATGAATTCGGAATGTTCATTCTGCCTCAGATCGGGCCGTCAGAGCCTAAGGCCGTAGTCAGCACGGATATTGCGGTAGCGATCAATAAGGATGCGAAAAACAAAGAAGCTGCCAAACTCCTTCTGGATTTCATGATTCATGGGGAAGGAAATCAGATTATGGCCGACCAGTTGAGCGGAACTTCTGCCAAAAAGGATGTCAGCCCCCGCACTCTGGATAATTTTAAATCTGAATCCGAGAGAGCCATTGTGCCGTATACGACGGAAAAAATCCAGGAAAGCGCTGGAAAGAGATTTTTAAATGACAAGGAACTTGTTAACGCTTTAGGCGTAGCCATGCAGGATGTGGTTACGGGAAAAGATATCAATAAAGCCCTGGCTGAAGTCCAGAGCGCATATGAGAAACTAAAATAAATCAAAGATGATTACAGGTGGTGAATATTTTGAAATTTGGAAACAAGGCTACTCCCTATCTTCTGCTGCTTCCCATCTTTCTGGTAAGCGGGTTTATACTCTATTATTGTATTGGATATACATTTTTTACAAGCTTCCATGAATGGGACGGGATCAGCAGTGACATGGCGTTTGTTGGACTGGAAAATTATATAGATACCCTAACAGACCCAACGTTCCGGATTGCGCTGAAAAACACACTGATATTTTTTGCAGTTACCGTATTCATGCAGGCAGTCATAGGGCTTTTGCTGGCCGTTTTGCTGAAAGAAAGATTTCATGGAAATATTGTTTTTAAAGGGATCTATTTTCTGCCTGTAATCATGGCTCCGGTTGTGCTGGCCACCATATTCAGAATGATCCTGGATACCAATATCGGAGCGCTAAACATAATGCTTCGGGCTGTGGGACTCGATAAACTGGCCGTATCCTGGCTGGGAGATCCTAAGTTTGCGCTGTTTTCCATCATCTGTGTCAATATCTATAACTGGATGGGGTTCAGCATGATGACGTATTTTGCCGGTCTTATGGCGATTGATGAACAGATTTATGAATCGGCCAAACTGGATGGGGCGGGGTTTTTCAGAACCCTGTATTCCATCACACTGCCCATGCTGAAAGGAACCACAGCCAGCCTGGTCATGCTTGGAATCGTAGGGTCTTTGAAGACATTCGATATTGTATTTCTGATGACAGGAGGAGGGCCGGGGCGGTCTACCGAGTTTCTGACCACCTTCCTGTTCAGAAAGTCTCTGGATGAGTATAACGGCGGCCAGGCGTCTGCCATCGGCATCATCATTCTGGCAATTGCTCTGGTCATGGCAGTGATCCAGAACAGAGGCTATGAAAAGTCACAGTTTGAATAGGAGGGCCTGAACATGAAGATGAAAAAAATATGGAAATGGGTTGTTTTAATTCCCGTCGCCCTCATTTGGTGTTATCCGCTGGCAGTGGCTTTTTCAGAATCACTGGCAATTAACGGTTTTGGCAATTACGGCGCCATTTTCCACCATCCCAAGATCAATTATTTCAAAATTTTATTTAACAGTTTATTCGTTTCTGTTGTATCGACAGCCATTGTGGTTGTTCTGGCTTCCCTGGCCGCTTATGCGTTTTCTAAGTTCCGGTTCAGGGGAAAAAAGGTTCTTTACTATCTGTTGGTTGGATGTCTGACATTGCCTCCGGCGGCGATCATGGTTCCGCTCGTGTTTTTCGGTAAGACATTTCATCTAAACAATACCTATACTTCCCTTATCATTATTATGGCGGCCTTTCACGCCCCTTATATGATGGTTACCATGAAAAACTACTTCGATACGATTCCGGACGCTGTACTGGAGGCTTCCATTATTGACGGCGCTTCCAGTATGCAGGTGTACAGAAGGGTGATTCTGCCCCTGGGACTTCCGGCCATACTCAATGTCTGCCTTCTCAGTTTCATTTACTGCTGGAATAATTATCTGATCCCGCTGATTTTTATTACGAAGACGGAGAAATATACGATTACTCTGGCCACCACTTACCTGACGGATTCGGGAAATATGACCATGGAAATGCAGGCCCAGCTATATGCATACCTGATTTTGGCGATTCTGCCTTCCGTCCTCTTATACATCTTTCTAAACAGATATTTCCAGTCCGATATGACATCGGGAGCGGTAAAATAAAGGAGAGCAGATATGGAGAGAAAACCCAATATTCTATTGATCGTTGAAGATCATCAGGCTTATTACGGACATGAACAGAATTGTGAAATCAAACGCCCCCATTACCGGAAACTGGTCTCCAAGGGGGTTGATTTTAAGCGTGCCTATTGTTCCACCCCGCTTTGCTGTCCTTCCAGAAGAAGCCTGGCAACCGGGCTTTATGCCAGCCATCATGGCCAGATCAACAACCAGGTTTCAGCGGAGTTTACTTATGATACTTATATGGACCGGCTTAAAAAAGAGGGATATGATATTTTTTATTATGGAAAATGGCATGCCGGAAAAGGGACGCCCGCTGATTTTGGGGCGGAGGGCGTCTTTCACGGGGACTATGGAAATCCGTATCTGATGCCGTCTTACCAGAAATACCTGGAAGATAAGAATCTTCCGTTCCCCCGGGCATTTGTGGAACATAACTGGTGCACGCCGGAATGGATTAGTGATATAATGGAGAACAAAGAGTACCGTTTAGACAGGGAAACGATGAATGAATGTGTGTCAGGGATACTCACCACGCCTAAGGAGACTCACGAGGCATTTTATCTGGCCTATGAAGCGTGCAGAAAACTGGAAGAGTGCAGGGACAGCCAGAAACCGTTCTGTATGAGAGTGGACTTTTGGGGACCTCACCAGCCTTATTTCCCGACAAAGGAATATGCAGAACTTTATAACCCAGAAGAAATAGGCGTATATCCCAGCTTTCATGATGACCTGAGCCAGAAGCCGGATGTATACCACTTTGAAGGCGGCAAAGGAATCAGTGAGAATTACAGGATCATAACCCCTAATCCGGTGGCCTGGGACGTCTGGGCAGAAACGCTGGCCAGATGTTATGCACAGATTACGCTGACGGATGAGGCAGGAGGAATGATCCTTGATAAGCTGGATGAAATGGGACTGGCAGAGGACACCCTGATCATATGGACTGCGGATCATGGGGATGGAATTGCCTGTCACGGTGGACATTTTGATAAGGATGCCTATATGGCGGAAGAGGTTCTGCGCATCCCGTTTGGAATGAGATTTGACGGCCGGATTCCGGCTGGTGAGGACAGCCAGGCGCTGGTTTCCAATGTGGATCTGGCGCCTACGGTATTATCTGCGGCGGGTACCGGTTTTTCTCAGAAGGTGGATGGACTTGATCTTTTATCCATTTGGAAAGAAGGAACACGGTGGAGAAAGAATGTGTATGCGGAAACCTTTGGACATCATTTTAAACACCGGGGATGGGTGATGGCCGATGCAAAATATAAATATGTAAAAAATAATGATCAGATAGAAGAACTATATGACCTGGAAGATGACCCTTACGAGATGAGGAATCTGGCTCTGGATATAAGATATGAAGATATATTAGAAAGAAAACGCGGGGAGTTGAAGGAATTCCTCAGAATGGAGATAGGATGAAAAAGCCGAATGTTCTCTGGATCTGTACAGACCAGCAAAGATATGACTGTCTGGGGTGTTACGGCAATGCCAAACTGGATACGCCTAATATAGACCGCCTGGCGGAAGAAGGAATGCTGTTTCGCAATACATACTGCCAAAGCCCGGTGTGTTCTCCGTCGAGAGCGTCATTTCTGACAGGAAGGTATCCCAGGACCTGCGGGGTCAGGCAGAATGGACAGCGTATTTCTGACAGGGAAGTCCTGATCAGCAAGATATTCTCAGATCATGGATATACGGCAGGGCTGGCCGGTAAACTTCATATCTCCCCCTGCCACCCAAGCGTGAGCCCGGACTATGAACCCAGAATTGATGACGGCTACCGGGTATTCCATTGGTCCCATCACCCTGATTTCTATGGGAAGAAGGAGAGCAACTGGCCATTAAATGAATACAATATGTGGCTGAATGATATGGGGAAAGCTTACAGCAGAGTGCCTTATAAGGGCTCAAAATACGTCTATACCGGCATGGAAGCAGGGCTTCACCACAGCCATTGGTGCGCCAAAGAAGCGTGCAGCTTTATAAGGGCCCACAGCGGTTATGAGAACCCATGGTTCTTTTCCCTGAATTTCTATGATCCCCACCACGATTTTGACCCTCCTGCAGATCTTCTGGAAAAATACATCAGCCGTCTGGGGGAAGAAGATCTTCCTAATTACCGTGAAGGGGAGCTGGAGAATAAAACATATGTGGAAAAGCGGGATCATGAGGGCGCCTATGGGACGCCGGGATTTTTCAACTATGATGAGATGACAAAAGAAGACCATCTCCAGATAAGAGCCGCATATTATGCCATGATTGAGATGGTGGATTCAGAGGTGGGCAATGTGATCCGGACCTTAAAGGAATCAGGGCAATATGAGGATACGGTGATCATATTCACGTCCGACCATGGAGAAATGCTTGGCGATCACGGAATTTACCTGAAAGGGCCTTATTTTTATGATCCTCTGGTAAAGGTTCCGCTGATCATCAGTTATCCGGGCCGCGTTCTTTCCGGGGTAAAACGGGATTCGCTGGTGGAACTTATAGATCTGGCCCCCACACTGCTTGATCTGGCCGGATTTGAACGGGACGCTGGGATGCAGGGAAAGAGCCTGTCCTGTCTTCTCACAGACGGAAATGCCCCGGATCATCATAGGGACGCAGTTTATTCGGAATACTATAATTCCATGGGAAACCACCAGGACTGCAAGGCATATGTGACCATGGCAGCCAGCAGCAGATATAAACTGGTTTACTGCCACAGCACCGATGAGGCGGAACTTTATGATTTGGAACAGGATCAGGAAGAACGGGAGAACCTCTATAACCGTCCCGAGGCGGCAGAGGTGAAGGTGAAAATGCTGGAAACCATGGTGAATTTAATGGCGTATACCATCGATCCTCTTCCTGAGAGAGAGGCGATGTATTAGGGGGATTGAAAAAATCATTGCCGCCATCTGCCCGTCCCGCTTTGCGGCAGTAAGGAAGTAAGGAATCCTGCAGCAGGAGCGGAACGCGGCAGGTGGAGAAATCAGTGAGCGGGATGATTTCCGGAAATATAGAGGGGAAGCCGGTGAATGGAATAATTTCCGGAAATATGGCGGAGAAGCCGGTGAGCGGAATAGTTTCTGGCAATATAGCGGCGGATTTGGGGGAGCGATGAAACAGAGCATTAACAGAAAGCTGCAGATGAGTTTTACTTGTATATTTATTGTTCTTATCATGCTGATCTGTATGGTATGGCACAAGATGATGGGAGACATGGCCCGGGGACAGGCGGTCACCTATTTTAAAAGCACGGTCAATTCTTTAAATGAGGAATTTGACAGCCTTTTAAAAGACACAAATTATATCAGCCTGATTTTATCGTTTAACGCTTCCGACCAAAGCCCCATTTTAACAGAACCGGATTATATTGAAACTTATCAGCAGTTGGAGAGGGACCGTATCCTGACAAGAAGCGTCAATGATTTTTATTCTTACAGGAGCTACATCTCCAGCATACTGCTCTGCGGAACCAATGGAAGAAGTTTTTCCAACGGCGTGGCGCTGACGCCGGAAGAACTGGCCGCCATGCCCTGGTTTGAGGAGCTTGATCAGTCCGGAGATTCGGGTATTTTCATCAAAACCCATACCAACTACAGTCCGGAGAAACAAAAGAAAAGTTACGTGATCTCGGTTGGCCGCAAATTATGGGCCAATGATAAACACATCGGCTATCTGCTGGTGGATATTTCTTATGATTACATCAATAAACGGCTTTCCCAGGCGGTGACGGATGACAGCGTTCTGATGATCATAGATGACCAGGGAGGGCTGATCTACAACAGCAAAACGCCTATCGTGCCTGCCGAATCCATTTATGATACGGAATTTGGGAATCTGACGGGCTATTTGTCGTCCGGTGAGGATCAATTTGAGGTGGAGACAGGCGGGAAAACCTATCTGGCGTCTTATAAAAAATCGGATTATACCAATTGGACGACTTTGTGCCTGATGCCCATGGATGCGATCATGGGAGATATTAATAAGACGTTGAATATGACGCTTATGCTCAGCGCCGTATGTTTAATCATAGGCATTCTGCTGATCGGCGGATTCAGCCGCTATTTGACGAGAAATATTCTGAAACTGAAAAGTTATGTGGATCATGTGGATGCCAGCGATTTAAAGGAGGTTCCAGTCATCGCGTCAGGAGATGAGATTGAGGAACTGGGGGCCAGCTTTAATCAGATGATCAAGCGGGTAAACCAGCTTATGATTGACTTAGAAGAGCGAAAGAAGAAGGAGAGAAATGCAGAGTTCCAGGCTTTGTATGCTCAGATTTCGCCACATTTCCTCTCCAACACTTTAAACACCATTAGGTGGATGGCGGACCGACAGAAGGCGGGCAATATCAGCGAATTAACTGCTTCATTGATCACCCTTCTTCATTACAGCATGAAAAATAAAAACCAGGTGGTCACTTTAAAAGAAGAAGTGGAGTATATAAAAAATTATCTTGTCATACAGGAATACCGGTATTATGGGATGTTTGACGTGATATTTCAGGTGGAGGAAGAGGCCGAGAAGTGCCGCATCCTGAAATTTCTTATCCAGCCATTGGTGGAAAATTCAATTATGCACGGCATTGCGAAATCGCAGAAACAGGGGAAAATCCTGATTTCTGCCAAGATTAAAGACGGACGTCTCATCGTCCTGGTGGCGGATAACGGAGTGGGATTTTCAGTGGAGAACTACAAACAGCACAAAACCCACCACATCGGCATTGACAATGTGAGGGAACGGATTGAACTGTTTTACGGGAACGGGTATTTCTTAAAAATTGAGAGCAAAGAGAATTTTTATACTAAGGTGACCATGGAACTGCCTGTGATTTATGAAAGCGTATAGGGGGGAATAGGATGCTGCAATTGATGATCGTTGATGATGATGCCTTGATGTGCAATCAGTTGGCGGCTTTGCTGGATTGGGAACAGCTTGGGATAGAGATCGCGGCCTATGCATCGGACGGGCAGGAGGCTGTTCAAGTCCTTGAACGGCATGAAATTGATCTGGTTCTCACAGATATGGATATGCCTAAAATGAACGGTGTGGAATTGATTGAACATATCAACGCCCATTATCCCCATATCCACGTGATCGCATTGAGCGCATATGATGACTATCACTATGTGCGGGGCAGCATGAAATACGGCGCTCATGATTACATTTTAAAGAACAGGCTTTCCAGGGAAAATATGGAGAATCTGATCGCTGAAATTGTGAAAAAGGACCGGGCGCTGGGGGATTTAAAAGACCATGTGAGCTTAACATACGACCAGCTTTTGGAATCATTTTTCAGCCGTCTTTTACAACCGGGAGATTTTGACCGGACCCAGATCAGCAATATTATCAATAATCTGAATATTAAATTCAACCGGGAATGTCTGGCGGTCATGCTGGTGGATTATTATGCGGAAGCGGAGGATGAGATGCTGAACCGTTCCCTCTACCATATGTGCCAGCAGATTCTTGGAGAAGCGGATTTCGTCCAGCCGCTGAAGGCGGAAACAAACGGATTCTGCTTTATTCTGTCCTTTAAAAAGGAAACCAGCCAGGCCCAGGTGCTTAAAAAACTGGAAATATGGGGAAGAACTTTGATCAATAACGGAAAAAAGTTTTTCAATGTATCCCTTAAAGTCAGCATTTCAGATCTGTGCGGGGATATTTTTAATCTGGGCCATTACTATGGACAGGCGGCGGAGCAGTCATCCATATTTTTCTATGAAGAAAATCAGGAATTTGTGATACCCTGGACCTATGTGAGAAAAAAGGAGCAGGGCTGTGGGGTGGTATCATTTCCAGCCAGGAAAGACTGTAAAAAAATGATAGCAGAAGGCCGGATAGAGGATTTGAAACAGTCCTGGTTCCATTTTTTTGAGCAGGCTGGTAAAAAAAGAGGGCCTATCCCGGAATTGGTAAAGGGATTGCGGGAAGAGCTGGGCTGGGTATTTCTGATCGCTGAGGAACAGGGAGTTAAGAAGCCCTATCTTCTGAAGGGAAATGGCAATTTGGACGAAGAAATGGGAAAAATCCGGACACTGACGCAGTGGGAAAAATTGTTTCAAGCCATATTTGAACGTTTACGTGAGGCGCTTTGCCCTGACTTCGGCTGCGGGAACTATCACAAATATACCAAATACATTCTCAAAAAAATCCATACCCAGTATTCAGAGCCCTTATCCTTAACGGATCTGTCCAGAGAATTGGGAGTTTCGTCCGCCTATTTGAGCAATACATTTAAAAATGACGTGGGCATTGGATTTAACGAATATCTGAACAAACTGCGCATTGATAAAGTGATTGAGGCAATTAAAAATGGAGACGGAAAATTAAAGGATATTGTGGAGCGCGCGGGATTCCAGAATTACAATTATTTTTTTAAGGTATTTAAGGAATATACGGGCGTTACTCCGGCCCAGTATTTTAACATATAATTGCAAGAATTCTCCCTTCCTCTACAGGTGGTGAGATGAAATGCCTGTTTTTTGAACTGACATCTGAATGGAGGAAAAGGATATGGAACTTAAAAATCCACTTCCCATCAGCAACATTGGAGACCCTTATGTGCTGTTTTACGGGAACCGGTATTATCTGTATGCTACCAGTCATTTTAACGGGTTTTACTGCTGGGTATCGGATGATATGGTTCGCTGGGAAAAAAGCGGTATCTGCTACCGCGCAACAGAAAAGAGCTTTGGAAACAGTTGTTTTTGGGCGCCTGAAGTTTATGAATTTGGCGGCCGTTTTTACATGTACTATACGGCCCAATGGAAAATCTATGAAGAAGAGAGCCTGCGGATCGGCGTGGCGGTATCCGATGATCCCTTAGGCCCTTTTGAAGATGTCCTGGATCAGAAGCCAATGTTTGACTTTGGCTACGGGGCGCTGGATGCCCATATCTTAAAGGATGGCAGCAGGAATTATCTCTATTATTCCCGGGCAGGAGAGGGCCACTGGGTGGATGGGGCTAAGGAATCGGACATCTATGTGGTGGAATTGGGGGGCGATTTTATTTCTGTAAAAGGAGAGGGAAAATTGATCCTCAGGCCGGAACAGGAATGGGAGAAAAACAGCGGAGCCGTGAACCAGTATTGGAATGAAGGGGCATTTGTTATCAAAAAAGACGGGAGATACCATATGATGTATTCCGCCAATTATTACGCTTCCAGGGAATACGGGATCGGGGGAGCGGTGGCGGATTCGCCTATGGGGCCATTTGTAAAATATGAGAAGAACCCTATTTTGTGTACCAGCGAAAGGATATCCGGCCCCGGGCATAACAGTGTGGTGAGGAATGAGCTGGGGGAGTATTATTGTGTTTATCATGCGCATACCCATTATGATAATCCCAGCGGGGACCGGCAGGTTTATGTTGTGCCGATGGGATTTGAGGATGGGGAAATCAGGGTTTATGAGTGAGGGGGGTTACAATCAAGCCTCTTCAACCAAGCCTCTTCAACCAAGCCTCAAGGGATTTTCGAAAAAGCCTTCACACTTTACAGTAAAGTCCCAAGGCATTTCGGAAAAAGCCTTCACGCTTTACAGTAAAGTCCCAAGGCATTTCAGAAAAGGCCTTCACGCTTTATATTAAAAAGCCTTTCAGCGAAGTACATAACACCATGCAGTAAGCATAAAATAAGCGGTTGGAAACAAAATTCCAGCCGCTTATTTTATGTTCATCCCGGCATTATAATATCCCTTAGAGAAAAGGTAAAATGATACGTTTGACATTTCAATACACTGATATTAGAATGAAGAGAAGTTCATTGGTGTTGGCATGGAAGGAATGGTATGAGGCAATTAGAAGAATACTGCATGGAAATACGCCCTATAGGCGGAGTTGAAACGTATATTGTTGATCCTGAGTTCTGCGGGGACATTGCTTCGGATGATTTATTGCTGTCATCGTTGTCTGCATCTCCCAAATTTATTAAATATTATATTAAATGCAGTGAACATGTTAAAACGTCAGAGTTTAGCATGTATTTAGCTTTTATACATTCCGGGAGCAGAATTGAGCGTTTTTCGTGGCTGCCGTTAAATTGTTTAAAGCACGGAGAGGATTATTATCATGTAGTTGTCCGGGATACGTGGATGTGCAGGAACTGCGGTCATATCCATCGTGGAATTATAATCATGCCTATGGCAGAATGCGATACAACAGTTTATCCGATCCGCAGTTTGATGCCCCCGGTCCCCGGAATTTTCAAGAAAAAGGCTTGTGAATGCTGCGGCCGGTTGCTTCAAAATCATTTGATAATTTTAGACAGGGAAATGGTATGAAAAAATAATCCCTACGCCCTATTTTTACACTCAAATATGAGCCGGAGTCACAAAAATGAATCCCAGATGAGAAGTTGAGAACTCAGCGCATGACTGGACAAAAGAGGTTCTGGCATGTTGGGGAAGCAGAAGGGATAACGGAGGAAAATACAGAAATAACGGAGGAAAAGCGGATGGTGGACTTAAAGGAATTGCAGGCCCAGATCTATAAAAATAAAGTGGATCACGGATTTAATCTGGATAATATTGAATATGAATTTTGTCATGCTTATGGAGAACTGGCTGAAGCGTATCAGGCGTATTTAAAGCGTAAGGAAGACTTGGGAGAAGAGCTTGCTGATGTTGCCATCTATCTGCTGGGCATTTCCGAAATTCTCGGAATTGATCTGGAGAAGGAGATATTGAATAAAATTGAGAAGAACCGCAAGCGGATCTATAAAAAGGTTAACGGCGTGAATATAAAGGTCGGTGAATAGAGGTAAAGAATGGCCATTGACGGAATCGGAATTTTAGACAGTGATCTGGCCTATGATGTATACAATCACATCATGGAAATGTATCATAACGGGGAATCAATTGAACAGATCGGAATTAAAATTAAGGAATTTAATTCATCATCCGATGAAATGGACGGTGAAATATTTACGGCTGCTTGTGCTCTGGCTATGTGGGAAATTGGAGGTCTTACCAATGAGCAGATGCAGGCGGTTCGGGATATCATTTCAAAAGGAGCGAGCAGTATATGGAAGGACATTTCCCCTGATGCCCAAAAACAGCGTCAGAGAGTTCTTAGCCAGCTTCTGCAAAAAATTGAACAGCCAAACCAGAAAATTAAGAAGCGGAAAAAATATAAAAAAATCTCAAATGTCCTCTTTTCCCGGGGAGAAATCCTTGCAGTTCATGTCAATAACCGATACCGCTGTGTGATTTTTGAGAGATTTTATCAACATAGGAATGATGGTTATTATTCTTTCGTGGTGACAACATATAACAGCGGGGATGAACCGTCCGCAGAAACTGTTTTGTATGAAGAAATTCCTGTTACGAAAAAGGTAAATGGGGGAGAATACGGAATCAGAACTCTCGACATTGACTATAAATTTATAGAGGAACATAAATCCGCTTTTTTAAAAGCAGGTATTGTATCAATTGACCCTCAATCAATTAATTCGGGTTTTTGCAGACAGGTGAGCGGCTTTAACGATTTACAAGACATGGAATGGGAGATGGATGACATTTTGCTTGGGGAAAAGGCAGAGCTTTTTGTTTGCTGTTTATTTTAGCTGCATAGTGTTTAATACCTGCTTACTTCTCATTTTACAGAACTGAAAATCAAGATTACGGAGGCAATATTTATGAAAAATCAGTTATTAATTGGCACTTTGTGCATGTGTTTATTATTTCCGGCAACCGGATGCGGCGCTGCTTCGGACATAAAAGCACCGTCCGGTGTGGTGGAAGAAACAGTACTTACCTCCCAACGAAAATTGGAAGAAGATATGGAGAAAGCAACAAAAGAGGATATAGAGAAAGCCGCAGAAAATGTTGCAGAGAAATCTACAGAACAAGATACTGAGAAAAATACAAAAGAAGATATATTACAAAACCCGGATCAATCTTATGCAGAGTTAATAGCTGCTGCAACAAAATGCATCACAAACAAAGAGTTAGAAATACCCGCTGGTTTCGATTTCAGTACCGCGCTGATAACCACCGGTTCCTATGGAACGCGGGGATATTTGATTGAAGACATTGATGGAAACGGAATAGACGAACTGATTTTTGGGGAGAATGGAACAAACCCAGATAGCCAGTGGGACGGCGTTATCTTCAATATCTACACCATTTCTGATGAAGAACTGGTGCAGGTGTTAAATGGATGGGAACGAAACAAGTATTTTTTCTGTGAAAATGGAATGATTGCCAACGAGGGATCCAGTGGTGCTGCTAATTCCAATTATGCTTATTTCACCTTTGAAGGATCAGAGCTTCACTTAGTGGAAGCGGTTATTTATGATGGGATGAAGGACGCGGCTGATCCATGGTTTTATTCGACAGAATCTGAATTCTATTCAGAAAATGCGGAGCCCATAAGTGAAGAGAAGGCCATTGAAATCAGAGAAAAGTACATTTATGAGCGTCCTGAATTTATTCCCTTTACCGAGGAGAATTGACGGGGAATCCGTGGCCTTTTTGGACGGCACAGCGGACTGGCCGGACAGGTCAGCGGGGGCCGTGAACTGTATCATATCCCCATTTTCCAAGGAATAACTTCCCTTTTACAAGTTGAAAATATATGGTATAATGTTTTTCGACATTATACCCGCGCAAAATACACAGATGCGCCGGTGACGGCAAGTGGAAGATGATGGAGGATGTTATGTCCCAACAGATGGCAGACAATGCGATTACAGTAAAAGATGTGACGAAAATATATAAATTATACGATAAACCTGTGGACCGGTTAAAAGAATCCCTGAATCCCACCCATAAAGAATACCACAGGAAATTCTACGCCCTGAACAACATTTCTTTTGAGGTGAAAAAAGGGGAAACGGTAGGGATCATAGGAACCAATGGTTCTGGAAAATCTACCATATTAAAGATCATAACAGGGGTGCTGACGCCCACGACCGGAGAGGTGCAGGTGGAGGGAACCATTTCCGCCCTGCTGGAACTGGGAGCCGGGTTCAATATGGATTATACAGGGATTGAAAATATCTATATGAACGGCACTATGATGGGATTTTCCAGAAAAGAGATGGAAGAAAAACTTCAGGATATTCTGGATTTTGCGGATATCGGAGATTTTGTCTATCAGCCGGTGAAAACTTATTCCAGCGGTATGTTTGTCCGCCTGGCATTTGCGCTGGCCATCAATGTGGAGCCGGAGATTCTGATTGTGGACGAAGCCCTGTCCGTAGGAGACGTATTTTTCCAGTCCAAGTGCTACCGGCGTATGGAAGAAATACGCCAAAAGGGAACCACGATCCTGATGGTAACCCACGATATGGGAAGTATTATCAAATATTGCGACCGGGTGGTGCTGTTAAACAAAGGGGACTTTGTGGCAGAAGGCGCGCCGGGACACATGGTGGATTTATATAAAAAGATTTTGGCAAATCAGATGGATTCCCTGGAAGAAGAACTTCAGGAGATGAATGATTTTTCCGGCAGCAGAGAAGAGAAGAAGGAAAAAGGCGGCAAAGGCGGCCTTATGAAAGATAAAATTACCATCAATTCAAACCGTACCGAATATGGAGACGGAAGGGCGGAGATTTATGATCTGGGGTTATTTGATGAGAGAGGGAATCTGACAAACCTCCTATTAAAAGGCGAGATGTTTACCATAAAAGAGAGAATCCGTTTTAACGCGCCTTTGGAGGCGCCTATCTTCACTTATACAATTAAGGATAAAAAAGGTACGGATTTAAGCGGAACCAATACTATGTTCGAAGGAACGGACGTGAAGCCGGTGAAGCGGGGAGATACCTATGAAGCTTCATTTACCCAGAAAATGACCTTGCAGGGCGGGGAATATCTGCTTTCCATGAGCTGCACCGGGTTTGAAAACGGCGAGCATGTGGTATACCATCGTCTGTACGATGTGGCCAATATTACGGTCATTTCCAATAAAAATACGGTAGGCGTTTACGATATGGAATCCCAGGTTGAGGTAAAATTAAACCCTCAGGATTGAATTTTTACAGCAGGCAGGAGGAAGGAAAGGACAGGAGCCCGAGAATAAACTATGAAAAATATCAGTTTTGATTTAGCTAATTTATTCAAAAAATACGGCATGGATACGAAGCGGATTTTGGAGGAGAATGTCAATCTGGACTACCTCTATGCCCTCAGCGAACAGCGGGAAAATGTAATCGAATGGTTTGAATTCAAACCGGATGCCAGCCTCCTTCAAGTGGGGGCTGGTTATGGCGCCCTCACCGGTCTGTACAGCAGGCGGGTGAAGGAAGTCTGCGTATTGGAAGAGGATTCCCGGAATATGGAAATCGTGAAAATGCGCTACCCCGAAGCTGACAACATCATTTATATGGAAGAGAGCCTGGAAGAACATGGGAAAAACCATGCCGAAGGCTATGATTATGTGATGATGATCGGATCTCTGGCGGAATTATATGGAACGCAGGATGAGAATCAGATAAAAGGCCAGTCAGCCGCCGAACCTGAAACACAGTTAAATGGCCAGTCAGGTGTCCGGCCGAAAGACAGGATAAAAAGCCAGTCAGCCGCCCAGCCCAAGGACTGGATAAAAGACCAGATAGAAATTGCGAAATCCCTGGTAAAGCCGGGCGGATGCCTGATTCTGGCCGTGTGCAATAAGTTTGGAATGAAATACTGGGCCGGCTGTGAACGGGAACCTGTCAGCGTTTCCAGAAAGGAACTGGCCGCGCTGACAGGCGGGGAAGGGACGGCCCAGTGGTATTATCCCATGCCGGATTACAGGATTCCGATCACCGTGTATTCCCAGTCCTACCTGCCGAAAAAGGGGGATTTAACCCACACCATCACTGCCTATGACTATCCCAAATATATCCGCATGGATGTGGGGGAGAAGTATGATGAGGTGTGTGAGGACGGGGAATTTGAACAGTATGCGAATTCATTTTTAGTAATATGGAAAAAATCTGTCTGAAAACATGTTCAGACACGCTGTTTGAACTGCTGCAATTTGAGAGGCGGATTGAGAGGAAACCATGGCACAGATTAAATTTGTTAAATATAACAGAACGAGAAAAGAACAATTTCAGATAAAGACCACCATTCTGGAAGAAGATGGAGTCAGATATGTGGAAAAGACAGCGCTGAATGCCAGCGGTGTCCCTCATATCTGGTCATTTGCGTCCAAATATGAACAGCTTTCCAGCCAGAACCACAATCTGAAAGTGGCCAGACCCCAGATCAGCGACGACCGGTGTGTGGCCCGTTTCCCCTATCTGGAGGGGGATACCCTGGCGGAGCGGCTGGGCGAAGAGATAGGGGGCGGAAAAGCCCCCCTCGATGCGATTCGCGCGGCCATGGCCATGGTCTACGAGATACAGCCGGAGTATATCCAGCCTTTTGAGGTGACGGCTGAATTTACGGAGGTGTTCGGAGAGACCGGGCCTCTGGAGGACGATGCCTATTCGGTGGCAAACATCGATGCCTTATTTGAAAATATGCTGGTTACGGAGGATGGGATTTACTGCCTGGATTACGAGTGGGTGTTCACCTTCCCGGTTCCGGTGCATTTTGTGCAGTACCGCACCTTATTCTATTTCTATGACCGTTACCATGCGCTGATGAACTATGAGAGCGCGGAAAGCTTTCTGATGGAATTTGGGATCACGCCGGAGATGACCGCTGTTTACCGTCAGATGGAACAGGGATTCCAGGAATATGTCCATGGAGAGAACCAGCGCATTTATTTGGAAAACTATTATGTGGATACCAGAAATATTTCCGATTTCGGGCGGACGGACCGGGAACTGAACCACGCCAGGGAGAGGATTGAGCAGTTGAAGACAGAGGTGGCGGATAAGAACCTGATGATCCGCAAAATCCAGGAGATCCAGCGGCTTACCAACAACCATGTGACAAACCTGGAAATCACCATTAAAAACCAGAGCCATGAGATCAATGAACTGGGCAAAACCCTCACCTATCTCAACAGCCATGAAGCGCTGGTTTTTAAATTCAGACGAAAACTGGGAGCTAAATTTAATCAAAAATATCCCAAGGGATCTTTGGAACGGAAGAAATTGAACTATAAAAAGCAGTATGTGATGCATCCCATCCGTTCTTATAAATTTTATTCCACCGAAGAGGGAAAGAATCTGCGGGAAGGGGACTTCAGGATCGGGGACATTTACCGGGAACACGGGAAATTGAAGTTTCCTGTTGTGGAAAACCCTGTAGTTTCCATTATCATTCCTGTATACAATCAGATTCACTATACCTATGCCTGCCTGGTGTCCATACTGGAGCACACTCAGGATGTAACTTATGAAGTTCTGATCGCGGACGATGTGTCCACGGACGCCACGGCCCAGCTTGACCAGTTTACGGAAGGGCTGCGGATCTGCCGCAACAGCATAAACCAGGGATTTCTGCGCAACTGCAACAATGCGGCCCGTTACGCCAAGGGAAAATACATCATGTTCCTGAACAATGATACCCAGGTGACGGAAGGCTGGCTCAGTTCTCTGGTGAATCTGATCGAATCGGATTCCACCATCGGCATGGTTGGATCAAAACTGGTGTATCCGGACGGACGGCTGCAGGAAGCAGGAGGCATTATCTGGAGCGACGGCAGTGGGTGGAATTACGGGCGGCTGGATGATCCGGACAAGCCGGAATACAATTATGTGAAAGATGTGGATTATATTTCGGGCGCGGCGATTCTGCTGTCAAACCAGCTTTGGAAGCAGATTGGAGGATTCGATACCAGATTTGCCCCGGCCTATTGTGAGGATTCGGATCTGGCTTTTGAAGTGAGAAAAGCGGGATACCGGGTGGTTTACCAGCCGCTTTCCAAAGTGATCCATTTTGAAGGCATTTCCAATGGAACCGATACCCAGGGCAGCGGATTGAAGCGTTACCAGGTGGCCAACAGCGAAAAATTAAAAGAAAAATGGGCCGAAGAGTTTGCGAAGCAGTGTGTGAACAACGGAAATCCCGATCCTTTCAGGGCCAGGGAGCGCAGCATGGGCAAACCCATGATTCTGGTTGTGGACCATTATGTGCCTACCTTTGATAAGGATGCAGGATCCAAAACTACCTTCCAATATCTGAAGATGTTCCTGAAAAAGGGATATGTGGTCAAGTTCCTGGGAGATAATTTCCTTCATGAGGAGCCCTATTCCACCACCCTTTTGCAGATGGGAATCGAGATTTTATATGGAGCGGAGTTCCAGGTTAAGATTTGGGACTGGCTGAAAGACCATGGGGACGATATTGGATTCGCCTATTTAAACCGGCCCCATATTGCATCAAAATATGTGGATTATATTTTAGACAACACCAATATGAAGGTGATCTATTACGGACATGATCTCCATTTCCTCAGGGAGGGACGGGAATATGAACTGACCGGGGATTTGGAGAAAAAGAAGGCGGCGGATTATTGGAAATCGGTGGAATTTTCGCTGATGGAGAAGGCGGCAGTGTCCTATTATCCCTCTTATATTGAACGGGATGCCATCAAGGCCGTCAATCCTGACATCCATGTAAAGGATATCACGGCGTATGTATATGAAGAATTTAAGGAACATTTGGAAGAGGACTTTAGCAGGCGGGAAGGAATCCTGTTTGTGGGCGGTTTCGCCCATCCGCCCAATGCGGACGCTGTGCTGTGGTTTGCAAAAGAGGTGTTCCCGATCATCAGGGCCAGGATACCGGTGAACTGGTATGTGGTGGGCTCTAAAGTTACGGATGAGATCAAGGCTTTAGAAGAGCCGGGAAATGGCATTGTGATCAAAGGCTTTGTGAGTGAAGAAGAACTGGATCAATTGTACGCTTCCTGTAAACTGGTGGTGGTTCCTCTCCGATACGGCGCAGGCGTGAAGGGAAAAGTGGTGGAGGCCATTTATAACGGGGCTCCCATTGTCACCACGTCCATAGGCGCGGAAGGGATTCCGGATGTGGAAGATGTGCTGGTTGTGAGGGATGAGCCGGAGAGCTTTGCGGATGCGGTGGCGGAGCTTTATCAGAATGATGAGAGATGTTTGGAGCTTTGTAAGAAGACGCAGGCTTATATAAGGAAGTACTTCAGTGTGGATGCGGTGTGGGGGCGGATTGAAGAGGATTTTACAACGCGGTGAGTTCTTTTTTTACATTAGGGATGAAGTCATTTTCGAAAATGCCTTCACCCTTTGATGTCACCCCTTTGATGTCACCCTTTGATGTAAAAAACAGGAGGATAACCCATTATGCAGGCAATATTGCTGGCCGGAGGTTTAGGCACCCGTTTGCAGAGCGTTGTAAACGACCGCCCCAAACCCATGGCCCTGATACAGGAAAAACCATTTATGGAGTATGTGATCCATGAGCTGGGAAAACACGGAATTACGGATATCATCTTTGCCGTCGGCTACAAGGGCTCTATGGTGGAAGAGCATTTCAAAGACGGTTCCGGTTTCAACATAAAAGTTTCTTATGCCTACGAAGAAGAACTTCTGGGCACTGCGGGCGCCATTAAAAATGCGGGAAAATTTGTATCGGAAGACCGCTTTTTTGTGCTGAACGCAGATACATTCTACCAGATCGACTACAGCCGCATCATGCAGCTGCAGCAGGAAGAAAACCTGGACATGGCTCTGGTGTTAAGAAAGGTGCCGGACGTATCCAGATATGGGGAGGCGCTGTTAAAAGGCGGGATGCTGACCGCTTTCAATGAAAAGACCACAGAGCCCCGCCCCGGCACCATAAACGGAGGGATCTATCTGATGAAGCGGGAACTGCTTTCTGAAATACCAGGCGGCAAAGTGTCACTGGAAAATGAGATGATACCCAAATGGCTGAAAGAAGGAAAACGGCTGGGCGGGATTGTTAATGACGGTTATTTTATCGACATAGGCGTTCCGGCAGATTATTTTAAATTCATAGAAGATGTGAAGGAAGGAGTCGTGGCATGGTAATCAGGGGAAGGGCCCCGCTGCGGGTCAGCTTTGGCGGCGGCGGTACGGATGTGGCGCCGTTTTGTGTGGAACAGGGAGGCGCGATCATAGGAAGCACCATCAACAAATACGCCTATTGTTCCATCGTGCCCAGAGAGGATGACCAGATCGTCGTCCATTCTCTGGATTTTGATATGACTGTAAAATACAATACAAAGGAAAACTATGTCTACGACGGCAAGCTGGATCTGGTTACGGCGGCCTTAAATGCAATGGAGATCAAGGACGGCTGCGAAGTTTACCTCCAGTGCGACGCCCCTCCCGGCTCCGGCCTGGGGACTTCCTCCACGGTCATGGTGGCATTGTTAATCGCAATGGCCAAATGGAAAGGCGTGGAGCTGGACGCCTACGCTTTAGCCGACCTGGCCTATCAGGTGGAGAGGGAAGATTTAAAGATCGACGGCGGATACCAGGACCAGTATGCGGCCACCTTCGGCGGATTTAATTTTATCGAATTCCACGGACGGAATAATGTGGTGGTGAACCCGTTGAGGATTAAAAAAGACATCATCCACGAACTCCAGTATAACCTGCTTCTCTGCTATACAGGCAATATCCATGTTTCCGCCAATATCATCAAAGACCAGGTGAGCAACTACGAGAAAAAGGACGCGTTTGAGGCCATGTGCGAGGTGAAAGCACTGGCTTATGCCATGAAGGATGAGCTGTTAAAGGGCAATCTCCACAGCTTCGGAAAGCTTCTGGACTATGGATGGCAGAGCAAGAAGCGGATGAGCAGCAAGATCACCAATCCCCAGATAGATGAACTGTACGACGAAGCCCTGAAAGCAGGAGCTTTGGGCGGGAAACTTCTGGGAGCCGGCGGCGGCGGATTCCTTTTGATGTACTGCCCTTATAACGTCAGACATAAAGTGGCGGCCCGCATGGAAGAGGTGGGCGGACAGCTTGCAGACTGGAATTTCGAACTGAGGGGAGCGCAGGCATGGACGGCCGATGAAAACCGTTGGAACTACAGCAACGTGCGTGTCCACATGCCCAATAAGGAATATAATTTCAATTTTTAACGAATGAGAGGAGGCACCGGACCATGCAGCCCGTAATCTTTTTGGACCGTGACGGAACCATGAATGAAGAGGTGAATTACCTGTACAAGCCTGAAGACCTGCGGATTCTGCCAGGAGTGGCCGAAGCGGTCCGCCTGTTCAATGAAAATGGTTATCAGGTGGTGGTGGTCACAAACCAGGCGGGGGTGGCCCGGGGATATTATACCGAGCAGGATGTGGAAAATCTGCACCGGTATCTGAATGACCTTTTAAAATGCGCCGGCGCCCACATCGACCACTTTTTTTACTGTCCCCACCACCCGGAACATGGAATCGGCGAATATAAGAAGAAATGCCATTGCCGGAAACCGGAAACCGGCCTGTTTGAGCGGGCGGAGGAATTCTATCAGGTGGACAAGGAGCGGTCTTTTATGATCGGGGACAAGCTGATCGATGTGGAGGCGGGCCGCAATTACGGCGTCCGTTCCATCCTGGTGGGAACCGGATATGGATCGGGGATTTATGAGGAAATAAAAAAAGAAGAGAAATCCGGCAGGAAGGAAGAACCCTATGACTTTTACGCGGAAGATCTTATGGGCGCAGCCCGGTATATCCTGGAACAAGGACAGGATAACAGAGGAAGGGAATGACCAAGGCAGAATGGAGGCACATATGGAAGAAAAGAACGAGATGAAGTACCTGGATGAACTGACAGAACGCTATCCCTGTTTAAATGCGGTAAAAAGCCAGATTCTGGAGGCATACCGGATTTTAGAAACCTGCTTCGAACAGGGCGGAAAACTCCTGGTGGCAGGAAACGGCGGAAGCGCTGCGGATTCGGAACATATCGTGGGAGAGCTGATGAAAGGATTTGTTAAAAGGAGGCCGGTATCTCCTGAGTTTGCAGCCGCGCTGAAAGAGGTGGACGAGGAAAAAGGAACGGAACTGGCCAAAAAGCTTCAGGGGGGCCTTCCAGCCATCGCCTTGTCCGGCCATCCGGGGTTATCCACCGCATATTTGAATGACGTGGACGGCGATCTGGTTTATGCACAGCAGACCTATGGTTATGGGAGGATAAATGACGTCCTTTTGGGGATATCTACCTCAGGAAATTCAAAAAATGTGGATTACGCCGTCGTTGCGGCGAAAGCCATCGGCATGAAGGTCATCGGACTGACAGGAAAGGACGGCGGCAGGCTGGGAAAATCAGCGGACGCGGCCATCATCGTGCCGGAACAGGAAACTTATAAAATTCAGGAACTGCATCTGCCGATTTATCATGCGCTCTGCCTGATGCTTGAAGAACACTTTTTTGTATCATAGGTAAATGATGGAAAACAGCATAGAAAAGAACGGTTACAGGCGCGTCGGGGCCGCGCTGCTTTTCATTACCCCGGTTTTGATTTACCTTAACTTTGAATTCATAACAGGCAGCCTGACACAGATCAGGGGGATTTATCTGTTTTTGAATCTGTGTTTTTACTGCCTGATCTATTGGACGGCATTTGCCGTTTCCAATTCCATGAGAGGCTCCTATCTGGTTCTGAATACATTTTTTACCGTTTGGGGGCTGGCGGAGTATTATGTGGTGCAGTTCAGGGCACGCCCTATCATGTTGTGGGATGTTCTGGCGGTAAAGACAGCGGCGACGGTTTCTGGAAATTACAGTTATGAAATCACCCCTCATATTGTGGCGGCGGTTTTCTTCATGATTGTTCTGGACCTGCTGGTGATCAAATTCCCGTTCCGTTTGAAAAAAGGGAAAGTCCATGGGGCAGCGGCGGGGATTTCCTGTCTTGGCAGCGCCCTGTTTCTCGTCCTGTTCTTCAAGGTGCTGGTAAATGCCGTCAGCCTGGACGTGAGCATGTGGAACCCGGAAGAATCCTATGAAAATTACGGCACCATGCTCTGTGCCATGAGAATGTTCGGCTATCTGGATAATAAACCGCCCCAGGGTTATTCCCAGGCGGAAGTTGGGAGGATTCAGGCGGAGATTGAAGGGATGAAGGAACAGGAACTTCCATGGAGAGACAATACCGGCATAGTGCCTGTCAATATCATCTGCATTATGAATGAAAGTTTTTCAGAACTGAATGTGATAGCTCCTTTTGAGACGGATGAACCCTATCTGTCCTTTTATAATTCCATTACGGACAACTGCATCAAAGGCGATCTCTACATGCCTGTGTTCGGCTCCATGACCAGTAACTCCGAATATGAAGTGCTGACCGGAAATTCCATGGCGTTTGCGCCTTCCGGTTCCGTACCTTATCAGATCTATATGAGAAATCCCACCTTCTCCCTTCCATTGATTTTAAAAGATCAGGGATACAGGACCGTGGCCATGCATCCTTATCCGGCGGATAACTGGAACCGGACGGAAGCTTATGCCAGGATGGGATTTGATGAATTTTTAGATGAAGCTTATTATGAAAATTCCCCTCTGATCCGCAATTATGTCAGCGATAAGGGGGATTACGATAAAATTATTGAAGTGACGGAAAATAAAGAAGAGGGCCAGCCCTTATTCATCTTTAATGTGACCATGCAGAATCACGGCGGTTATGAAGAAGAGTTTGAAAGCACCGTCCATCTGACTGAGTATGAGGACATGCCCATGACGGAACAGTATTTGTCCCTGATGAAAGAATCGGACGATGCCCTTTCCTATCTGCTGGATTACTACAGCAGTATAGATGAGCCCACCATGATCATTTTGTTCGGGGATCATCAGCCCAGCGTGGAGCCAGAATTTTATGACGCGCTTTATGGCCAGAGCATTGACACGCTGAAGCCGGAAGATTATTTGAGGCGGTATATCACCCCATTTTTGGTATGGACCAATTATCCTTCGGAAAGCAGGCTGTCAGAGAAGATGAGCGCCCAGTATCTGTCCAATGTGATCCTTCAGAGGGCCAATCTGGAGTTGACGGATTATCTGTATTTTTTGAATTCCATGCAGAAAGCCGCTCCCGTAGTTCATATGCTGGGATACTACAATGAGGACATGCAGTGGGAGAGCTGGACCAACTGGAAAGAGAAGAAGGAATATCCGATTCTGCACCAATTTGAGATTCTGCAGTACAACAATATGTTTGAAAAGAAGCGGACGGAACGTCTGTTTAAATGAGGCGGTTAAATGAAACAACACACATTTGCGATCTGCGCCTACAGGGAATCCCCTTATCTGGAATCCTGTATCCGCTCGCTGAAAGCCCAGACGGTGGGAAGCAGCCTGATCCTGTGCACTTCCACCCCCTGCGGTTATATTGAAAACCTGGCAGAAAAATACAAAATCCCCATGTTTGTGAGGGCGGGAGAGAGCGACATCCAGGCGGACTGGAATTTCGCCTACCATATGGCGGATTCCAAATATGTGACCATAGCCCATCAGGATGATATGTATCAAAGGGATTATGCCCTGACAGCTATCAAAACCATGGAAAAATACCAGGACTGCACCATGTTTACCACAGACTGCGCGGTCATAAAAAATGACGTCCTCCAAAAGCCGGACGGAGTGGCATTTGTGAAAAAAATCCTCCGCCTGCCGCTGAGGGTTCCGGCCCTTTGCCATCTGTCCTGGGTGAAGACAAGCGCTCTGGTATTCGGCAATCCCATCATCTGCCCGTCCTGCACTTATAATAAAGAGCTGATCGGCGAGCCTCTGTTTGACTCGCCTTATAAATTCGCATTGGACTGGGACACCACCCTGAAACTGGCTAAAATGCCAGGACGGTTTCTCTGTGTGGAAAAACCTTTGATGTTTTACCGGATTCATGAGGGTGCCACAACAAAAGCATGTATTCTGGACAACAGAAGGTCCAGGGAAGAGATGGAGATGTTTGCCAAGTTCTGGCCTGCGCCGGTGGTTAAGCTGATCGCCCATTTTTACATGAGGGCTTATCATGCCTATGACTAGGCAGCGGTTCAGGCAGATCATCTTCGTGACTCCAAAAGCCGGTCAATAAGATCATCTGTCTGAACGGCTGCCAATAATTCAAGAATGTAAGGAATTTATATGGAGAAGAGAGAAAAGGCCGCGGTGGGCGGGATAGCGGCGATAGCTGTTATCTCTCTTGCCGCAGGCATTTATTATATGTTTTTAAAAGGCGGGATGACAGAACGCCTGTTGGCGGAGGAAACCTTGTTTTTGATGGGGGAGATTCTCCTGGTATTTTTGTGGAATCTGTTCTGGATAAAAAAAGGCGGAAATAAGCTGTGGGGCTTTGTGGCTGCGGCTGCGGGCGGTGTCATTTTCGCCTGGTGCCACAGGATCTTTCTGCCTCTGGTGGTTTCCGGCCTGTATGCAGGATACCTGATCCTTCTGGGAAAAGCCGTTTTCCGCCTTCTGACAGGAGAGCGTAAATGTCCGGTTTCCTGGTATGAGGGGTTTTTATGGGGAAGCGGGACCTGGATATTGACCGTATGCCTGGTGTCGGCTTTTGGCCGGGGCGGACTGACCCTTTGGAGAGGAATTGCCGCTGTGACGGCGGCGGGGCTGTATCTGGCGGAAGTGATAAAAGCCATAAAACGGAAAAATGGACAGGGCGGGGATGAGGAAATGTGCCGGGCCGAAGTGTTTCGCGGCGCATGTTCCAATGGCTGGTTTATGGCGTTTTCCCTGGCTCTGATCTTTGCAATGCTGGCTTTGCAGGCGGGACGGATGAATATAGCGGTTGATTATGATTCCATCCATTACGGACTGCGGTCGCCCTATGTCCTGGACAACGGAAAAGGGATATATGAAAACCTGGGAAATATTAATCTGGTCTACACCTATTCGAAAGGGCTGGAAGCGCTGGTTCTGCCTCTGGCGGGAACGGCTACCTATGGATATGTCCTTTCTTTTAACCTGTGGGTCAGCGCCGGGATTCTGGCTCTCATTTACCGGATTGGGAGAGAATTTACAGACAGACATGGCGCTTTGGCCGCCGCCGCAGCGGCAGCCTGTATTCCCGGAATCATGAATATGGGCATAACCGCTAAGACGGACAGCATTACCTTGTTTTTTCAGTTGGTGTTTTTTTTGACGATGCTCAGATATTTGGACAGTGTGGCTGACGGGGGATTTAGCAGAAGTCCTGACAGAGATTTTGACGGAGGTTTTAACGGAGAATCCGGCCGAGGCTTTTACAAAGGTTCTGCCAGGGAATCCGGCAGATCTTTAACCAGAGAATCCGACAGCACAAAATTCTTCGTAACCGGAAGCTGCGCCTGTCTTATTACGTATATTTTAAAACCCACATCCCTGGTTTTTACCACCGCTATTTACGGCCTGACCTTCATTTACCTTCTGGCCGGACGGAAATTTCGCGTTAAGCTGAAGCACAGAATCTGGCTGTGCGCCGCTGTCTGTGCGGCGGCCTGGGCCGGAATCTGGACCAGGACATTCCTGATTACAGGGTATCCGGTGACTTCCGTGTTCACTTCGGTGTGGGACCTGCTGGGATTTCAGATCAAATACCCTTTTTCCTTTCAGGGGATACCGGACGCGGGCGGGGAGCTGACGTTAGCAGAGAATCTCATGCACCTGTGGGACCGCCTTTGGAAAATGGCGGCGGCGCCAGTGGGTGAGGACATGGCTCATGTGATCATCGCCTGGGGAAGCAGCATGATCCCGGTGCTGGCCGCGGCAGTGGTTTTATTTAGAGGAAAACGTGATATCAGGCACAATTATCTGTTGTTTTTATACCTGCCGCTGGCATTTATTTCGTTGGTAAGCGTTCAGATGCTGTGGCAGGTGGATGGAAATTATTTTATGCTGTTCTACAGCATGACCGTCATATTGGCGGCGGCATCCATATACGGAGGCATTTCCCGGCAGGCACAAAGGGCTGTGAAATGGATTTTGGCGCCTGTGATGTTTTTTGCTGTGGTGATGACCTGTATTACCAATTGGTCGGGAACCCTTGGGCTGACGCCTGTGAAGGTCCGCCACTCCGGGTATTACAGCCATTTGGAGGAAAACAGAAACAGGATGGCGGAAAAGGGGAATGAGGCTATCTGGAACCTTTTGGCGTCTGACCCCAGAAACCGGGTGATCGCCATGGGAGAACATCTGGATGTGGTCACATTTCCATGCAATGTCCAGAGCTACTACGATGTTACAGGAAGCGGCGGCAATGTCTATCTGGTGAAGAAACTGGATTATTTCAAAGAATTTCTCAGGTATGCAAAGATCGATTACCTGTATGTCCAGGCCGATGATGAGACGGACGGCCCCCGGGCCGCAGAAATCGTCCGCTACATGCTGGAGGACGGAAGCCTGTATGATGTGAAATACGAATACGGCAACATGATTGCCCGCGTGGATCACAACAAATAGGAATACTGATTGAAATGCCGTCGATACGGCAGATTGTGAGGGAAAAATGGAGAAAAAATATACACAGGCACAGAAAGACCAATGGAAAAATGATATCATTGCTTTCTGCCTTTTGACTGGATTTGCCTTTTTTATTAACAGGGGGATTACGATCAAAGGACTGTATATGGACGATTTATACCTGTGGTCCTGCTATGGGGAACAGTCATTTTTCCAATATGTATTCCCCATAGGAAGCACCAGGTTCCGCTTTATCTATTATCTGGCGGCCTACCTGGAACTGGGGCTCATCGGCAATCATATTGACCTTTTGGTCCCGGTGAATATTGTGTTAAACGGCCTGCTGGCCGGAACCATCTATCTGATGGGAAAGAAGATGAGCCGTCTGGGGCCTGTGGGATTTTTCTGCGGAATCATGTTTTTGCTGTCCAGAATGTCCTATTACCAGATCGGCCAGGTGTACGGGCTGATGGAGACCATGGCTCTGTGGGCGGCTGTGGGGATTCTCTACTGCCTCTACCTTTATCTCAATGAGGACCGGGGATTTATAGGCGCGGTGGTTCTCTATTTTACCGTGTGCTTTATTCACGAGCGGTATATGGTGCTCCTGCCCCTGTTTTTCATTGTGCTGATTCTGAAGAAGAAAAAGGACTTGAAGCTTTGGAGTTATCCGGCTCTCACCTTTCTGCTGGTTCAGGTGATCCGCCTCCTTACCATCGGAACCGTATCGCCTGCGGGGACGGGCGGAACCGATGTGGCCGATACCTTCTCCATCCAAAGCGCCATCAAATACGGGCTGAGCCAGGTGGCATATGTGTTTGGGATCAATGCGGGGCCGGAGCATTTAAACGGCTTGTCCTGGCTGGATTCCCCCCGTTATATCCGGGTGCTGGTTTTGTCCGCGGACGTACTCCTTCTGCTGGTGGTGGTCTGCTTCATCGTTGAGATCATCAGAAATAAGGAGAAACGGGGCGCCTATCTGGCAAATTCCCTGCTCTTTGTGGCATTTGTGGGAGGCTGCATCGCATCTTCCAGCGTTACGATCCGGGTGGAAATGCGCTGGGTCTACGTGTCCTACGCAGGAGCCCTTTTGTTCCTCTGCTATATGTTCGGCAGCATGAGCGCCTGGTATGATAAGACCTTTACATACCGCCGCCAGTTGGTCTGCGGAGCCCTGCTTCTGGGGTATGTAATCTTAATGTTCCCTGTGGAACTGTTTTACCGTTCCCAATACCCCAATATCTATCTCTGGCCCAACCAGATGAGGTATAATTCCCTGGCAGAGGAAACCTATGAGAAATATGGCGACGGCATTTTTGGAAAGACCATCTATATCATCGGGGACAGCTATGAAATGAGCCGCTTTACCGCTGACACCTTTTTCAAAGTATTTGATAAGGAGCGGAAAGCAGAGGGCACGAGAGTGGAATTCATCGACAGCATCCGGGACATCGGCCAGATCACGGATCACATGCTGGTGCTGCGGGAAGAGCCGGAATTTAACCGCTTCCAGGATATCACGGAGTATGTGAGAAACCAGAAATGCGAAGTGGAGTACGGCTATTACCGGGACGGCTGGATGGACGAAGAGGCCAGCATCCGGGTGATGGCAGGAGCCAGCGGAGTGATCCAGTTGGAATTCATGTACCCCGGCAATTTAAGCGGCCGCGACGAATCCAGGATTTACATGAACGGAAAGCTGGCGAAAACCGTTAAGATGGAAGAAAATGTGGTGAAAGTGGAACTTGAGACGGATCCCTACCGGGTGGTGCATCTGGAATTTGAGAATAATTTCTATATGCAGAATGCGTTGGAGCAGAGAGGGGATAAACGGCTGGCGGCGATTGTGAATATAACGGCGGATTAGAAGCTCTGGATATTTATTTAGTCGAGGAAGTTACGCAGGAAAGCGGGCCAAGGGGACGGACTGGATATTTGGATGGGGGCGGGCCAAGGGGAATCCTTCGGGGATGAAAACCAGCTTCCAACCGTAAGTGAAACTAAGGCTCCAGGA
>NZ_WQPN01000106.1 GCF_018785315.1 Clostridium sp. MCC353
CGAAGGATTCCCCTGGGCCCGCCCCCATCCAAACATCCAGTCCGTCCCCTCGTCCCGCTTTCCTGCTGGTGTTCTCTGGATAAAGTAATTAAAAGCAAATTTAACATAAAGAGCGACATAAAGGGTGACATAAAGGGTGAAGGCATTTTCGAAAATGGCTTCACCCTTTAATGTAAATGCCCACACCATTTAACATCAACCCTCAAGGCATTTCCAAAAATGTCTTGACCTTTTACTGTTAATCCCCACATCAGTTATTTGAAATGTCTATACTATAATCTGCACGAAATACCAAACAACACCTCTATCAAACGCTTCTTTGCTTTTTCTACATTCCTTCTTCAAATCATTATTTGGGTGATTGGCTAAAGTTACACCTGGAGATAAAAAATTGGGGGAAGAGGAGTAGAAAGAGCAAAGAAGCGTTTAAGTGATTAGGTATTTGGTAATTGGTATAGGTTTTGGCGAATATGACATGGAGATTTGATGTAAATGGTGTGGGGATTTACATCAAAACGTGACGGCATTTTCGAAAATGGCTTCACCCTTTAATGTAAATCCCCACACCATTTAACATCAACCCTCAAGGCATTTCCAAAAATGCCTTGACCCTTTGCTGTTATTCCCCGCATCAGTTACTTGAAATGTCTATACCATAAACTGCACGAAATACCAAACATCGTCTCAATCCAACGCTTCTTTGCTTCTTCTACGTCCCTTCTCCAAATCTTTATTTATCCTTTGTCAGGTCAGTACACAGCGGTGAATCCTGGGGATGGGGACGGATGGGGGCGGAGACCCGCTTGGAGGTTTGACACCGGGCGGAGGGGAATCCGTTGGCGATGAAAGCCGTCTGGAAACCGTTAGTGAAACTTAGGCTCCAGGGATGGAAAAAGACGGGCAGAAAC
>NZ_WQPN01000107.1 GCF_018785315.1 Clostridium sp. MCC353
GAAGGCCTTAGTATTTCTTAGGGTCGGAATCCGACCCCCAATTCCTCTCATCCACGGCCGCCTGCCCCAGATTCCCCGTCCTCATGGCGTTACTTCTGCCAATTCGTTAAAAAAGATTTACACCTTTTTAAAAACCACGGATATTATCATTTTCATCTCCGCTGCTCTTATCAATCGCTTTTATCACAACGTAATAACCGTAATTATCGTTTGCCTTTACATAAACACGGTCATTCACTTTATGGCCGATTACCGCTTTTCCAAGAGGCGATTCAATGCTGATCTTTCCCTGGAGGGAGTTGCCGCGGATGCTGGTGACGATCTTGTATTTCTCTGTTTCATCGTCTTCTTCAAAATATAATTCCACAATATTATTGAGGCCTGCTTCATCCCCTGTGGATTCATCTGAAACTATAATCGCTGTTTTTAACATGCGTTCCAGATAGCGGATTCGGCTTTCGTTCTTGTTCTTGTCCTTCTTAGCCGCATAATATTCAAAGTTCTCGCTCAGGTCCCCCTGGGCCCTGGCCTCTTTCACTGCTTCTATCGCTTCTTTGCGCACCACCAGTTTTCTGTACTCAATTTCTTTTTCTATCTTCTCAATATCACTTTTGGTCAAACGCTCCGCCATAATATCCTCCATTTTTTACATCATGCGTGAAGGGATTTCTGAAAAAGCCTTAGCGTTTGATGTAAAAAAGCGGGTAATATCCACTTTTTTACATCGATCGCTAAGGCTTTTTCAGAAATCCCTTCACGTTTAATATAAATAATTAAGCGATTTTGCTTTTTGCAAGTTCTGCTAATTTAGCGAAACCTTCAGCATCGTTAATAGCCATGTCAGATAACACTTTTCTGTTCATCTCAACACCAGCCAGCTTTAAACCATACATAAATTTGCTGTATGATAATCCGTTGATTCTTGCTGCTGCATTGATACGAGCGATCCATAACTGTCTGAACTGTCTCTTTCTTTCTTTTCTTCCTGCGTAGGAGCTGGTTAATGCTCTCATTACGGACTGTTTTGCAACTCTATACTGTTTGGAACGAGCGCCTCTGTAGCCTTTAGCCATTTTCAACACTCTGTTATGTTTCTTTTTAGCGTTCATACCGCCTTTAATTCTTGCCATCGGTTATTTCCTCCTTCTTAACTATCAAATCTTATAAATATGGTAAAATCCTCTTCATAACTTTTGCGTTTGTAGCGTCAGTTACGATATCTTTTCTAAGATTTCTTTTTCTCTTTGTAGACTTCTTAGTTAAGATGTGAGACTTATATGCTTTGTTTCTAACCAATTTTCCAGTTCCGGTTTTTTTGAAACGTTTTGCAGCTGCTCTGCTTGTTTTTAATTTAGGCATTATAATTTCCTCCTTGATAATTGTCTAACGCTTTGCGGTTAAGAACATAACCATGCTTCTTCCTTCTACTTTGGAAGGCTTGTCGATCACTGCTATGTCCGATAAATTCTCTGCGAAATCATCCAGAATATATCTGGATTTGGACATATGCGCCATCTCACGGCCTCTGAAACGAAGAGTAACTTTTACTTTATCTCCTTTTTCCAAGAATTTTCTGGCCGCGCCCATCTTGGTGTTCAAGTCGTTGGTATCAATGTTGGGAGATAAACGAACTTCTTTTACTTCGATTACCTTCTGTTTTTTCTTAGCTTCTTTTTCTTTTCTTGCCAGTTCGTAACGGTACTTACCGTAATCGATAATTTTACAAACCGGTGGCTTTGCTGTAGGAGCAATCTTTACTAAATCAAGCTCCGCCTCTTCTGCTAATTTCATAGCATCTTTAACAGGCATGATTCCAAGCTGTTCCCCATTCTCGCCAATCAATCGAACTTCCTTATCTCTGATTTGTTCGTTAATCATTAACTCGCTAATAGCCGTGCACCTCCATAGTGTGATATAATATAGGAATTCACATAAAAAAATAGATAGAATAAATTCTATCCACCATCTAAGTTTTTTACATAGTTCTTCTATGTATTTCTTAAATATGAACCAGGGTCACTTAAATGTGCCGAGGTGAGGTGGATACCTACTTTCCTGTTTGTTGTTCTCACAACTTTATTTATTCTACACTATTTTTTATATAATGTCAACCACTTTATGTACTGTTTTAAATTCTTTATGTACCGTTTTAAATTCTCTACTTTATGTACCGTTTTAAATTCTCTTTATATACCCTTTTAAATTCTCTTTTAAATTCTTCGCACCGTTTTAAATTCTTTTATATTCTCCGTCTTATATTCTTTTATATTCTGTTTTATATTCCATTGTTTTTGTTCACAGCCTCCGCTGGCGGACCTGGCTTGTCGGCCGTGCTGTTTTGCGGCAATCCGTCTTACGCCATTTAAACTCATAGTTCCGGCCAGGATAACTCTACCCCCTAAAGTCTGAAATTGTCAATAGCGTGCAAAAATCGTTCAAACAGCGGAGGGCAAATCCCCGCAAAGCAGCATGGCCGACAGGCCGGGGCCGCCAGCGGAAGCTGTAAACAGTAACATTTCGTTCTATTTCAACTATTAAACTGCATTGAATCCTGTATTTTTGATTTATCTTGTAACATGGTATTGAATTTTAATTCCCCAATTCTGCATACTTTTGATATTAATTTTGTCCCTTTCTATTTAAAACCAGCCTTAATATCTTTCCCTTTCACTCTGACTAAGCCTTCTCTTCTTATTTTTCCCTATCTCTGACTTAGCTCAAATTTAGCTTTCAATCTTATTTCCCTCTGCTTCTATTTATTTCTATTTATAACCATAAGGTATTCACCAGAATCCTTATTGATTTAATTCCGATCAGGGCTTATATTTATGTTACAGTACAACAGCACGGACTGCTGTATTAAGAACTGGAAAGGGGGAATTTTATGTGGTTTCTTTTAGCGCTGCTTTCGGCAGTATTTGCGGCATTTACTTCCATACTGGCCAAAATCGGTATCGAAGGGGTTAATTCCAATTTAGCCACTGCCATCCGCACCGTTGTTGTGGTCATAATGGCCTGGCTGATGGTGTTTCTGACCGGCGCCCAGGGAGGTATTGGTGAGATTGGAAAGAAAAGCTGGATTTTTCTGATTCTGTCCGGCCTGGCAACCGGGGCATCCTGGATCTGCTATTACAAAGCCCTGCAGATCGGACAGGCTTCCAAAGTAGTTCCTGTGGATAAGTTCAGCATTGTCATCACCGTAATCCTGGCATTTTTCCTGCTGGGAGAAACTGTAAATATTAAGACGATCATTGGCGTTGTGCTCATCACCGCAGGCACTTTCGTGATGATTCTGTAAAAAACGGAAGACTGCACATTTTAGGTGCAGCCTTCTGTTTTTTCTTATTTCGCTTTAAATGTAGCGCACTCCGTATGGCTGGCCTCACGGGCGCCGTCTCCTGCTATTCCAATGTGCTCGGCTGAACAGTGGCGGTCTTCATTATAAACGCACTGAACGGCCTCGCAGTCGATTTCCAGTCTGCTTTCCGGTGTTTTAAATATATTGTGGAAAGAACTGTCCTTGCTCTCATCAAAACTTCCGCAGCAGGTATCACATTTGTCCTTTGCGCTGTGTCCGTCCACGATAATTGCATTTTTACAGCAGCAATTATCTGCGTTATGCATGCAGGTTGTTACATTACAATCCAATTTAGTCATGATAAACTGCCTCCTTGTCTTTTCTTCCTGACAAGGTTAGTATGCCGCAATCCATCCGGTAATATGCGCTCTATTTCTGCTCTTCCGTCACCGTTATTTTCTTTATTTCTTTGGTTCTTATTTCTTTACAAATGTCATCGATAAACACGGTAAGAGCTTTCTGTCCTTCATCCCCATTAAAACGGCTGCGCACTGATACCAGTCCGTCAGACTGCTCTTTCTCGCCAACAACCAGCATATATGGGATCTTTTTAAGCCTTGCATCACGGATCTTATATCCGATTTTTTCAGAACGTTCATCCACTGTGCAGAGGATTCCGCTGGCCTTTAACTGCTCTTCCACTTTTTCCGCATAATCATGGTATTTTTCAGAAATTGGAAGCACACGGACCTGTTCCGGGCAGAGCCAGGTTGGGAACGCGCCTTCGTATTTTTCAATCAGCCAGGCCAGAGTCCTCTCATAGCATCCCATTGAAGTTCTGTGAATGATATAAGGACGCTTCTTTTCACCGTCTCTGTCAATAAAAGTCATATCAAACCGCTCGGCCAGGAACATATCCAGCTGGATCGTGATCATGGTATCTTCCTTGCCGTATACGTTCTTCGCCTGGATATCCAGTTTCGGACCGTAGAATGCCGCTTCTCCCGCTTCCTCCGTATAGTCGATTCCGATATCATTTAAAATCGTTCTCATCATGCCTTCTACTTCGTCCCAAAGCTCAGCATTGCCCAGATATTTGTCTGGATTGGAAGGATCCCATTTGGACATCCGGTAGGTCACGTCTTCCGCAAGCCCCAATGTGGTCAGACAATATTTTGCCAGGTCCACACAGCCTTTAAATTCTTCTTCCAACTGTTCAGGAGTTACGATCAAATGGCCTTCGGATATGGTGAACTGGCGTACACGTGTTAAACCGTGCATTTCACCGGAATCCTCATTACGGAACAATGTGGATGTTTCACCGTAGCGGCAGGGCAGATCGCGGTAAGATTTCTGGCTGGCTTTGTATACATAATACTGGAACGGGCAGGTCATCGGACGGAGGGCAAACACTTCCTCATCTTTGTCCTCATCGCCCAGCACAAACATGCCGTCTTTATAATGTCCCCAATGGTCTGAAATCTTATAGAGATCAGATTTTGCCATTAAAGGAGTTTTGGTTCTCATGTAGCCGCGGCGTTCTTCTTCATCCTCAATCCATCTCTGCAGAGTCTGCACGATTTTCGTTCCCTTTGGAAGAAGCAGAGGAAGTCCCTGACCAATAACATCCACGGTTGTAAACAGCTCCAGATCGCGGCCCAGTTTGTTGTGATCCCGTTTTTTAATGTTCTCCAGGTATTCCAAATATTCGTTCAGCTCTTCTTTTTTGGCAAACGCCGTGCCGTAAACACGGGTGAGCATTGCATTTTTCTCGCTTCCTCTCCAATAAGCGCCTGATGATGAGGTGAGTTTAAATGCTTTGATCGGTTTTGTGCTCATGAGATGAGGTCCGGCGCAGAGGTCCGTAAAATCGCCCTGCTTATAAAAAGAGATCTCAGCGTCCTCAGGAAGATCCTGGATCAGCTCTACTTTGTACGGCTCTCCCTTCTCTTCCATGAATTTAACTGCCTCTTCTCTGGGAAGGGTAAAACGCTCAATCTTGGCCCCTTCTTTAATGACCTTTTTCATCTCCGCCTCTATTTTATCCAAATCCTCTCTGGATAAAGACGGCATGTCGAAATCATAGTAATAACCGTTTTCAATGGACGGCCCGATGGCCAGTTTTGCTTCCGGATACAGACGTTTTACGGCCTGGGCAAGGACATGGCTGGCAGTATGGCGGTATGCGGCAAGGCCTGCCTTATCGCTGGCTGTGAGAATGCTCAATTCACTGTCCTCTTCCACTACAGTTCTTAAATCCACAACAGTTCCGTTCAGTTCGGCCGCACATGCCATTCTGGCAAGCCCTTCACTGATATCCGACGCGATATCGATCACTGCCATAGGCTGGGCGTACTCTTTTACACTTCCGTCTTTTAATGTAATCTTCATACTTTTATCTCCTTTAATTGATTTTCAATAAATGGGCTGGGCATAAGAAAGAATCCCGCTCGCGGGATTCTCCGCCTGCGGCGGGCCGCTTCAGCGACATAATTCCCTGCCGCCGCAGTGCGATCCTGCCCGGAGGGCTTTTTTATGTCATAGGACGTACGTCCTATGGCATAAAAAAATCCCTTTTATATGTTTAAACATATAAAAGGGACGATACACTTCACTGTGTTAATCGCGGTTCCACCCTAATTGTTATTGATCCAACAACCAAAACCACTTCTTTTTGATGATAACGGGATCACCGTGTCCGATTAAGGACCGCTCCGAGATGGTTTTCAGATATCATTCCCGCAAAACACTTCCACCAGATGTGCCTCTCTCTGTCCGTTCCTCATATCCTACTGTTCTCATCAACGTTTTTTCTATATATGCCTATGATTATATCATGTAAAAATCATTTGTCAACCGGTTGATCCAAACTAACATTCAGACTATCATTCAGAGCCCTTACAGCCTCAATACAGCTCAGCTCTTCACCGTCTAAACCATATAACTGCCCATCCTGCTCATAGGTGTATACATTTATATTATCGAGGAACACCTCATCATCACAGGCAATTGTAATTTTTGTAAAATCCAGCTCCCCGAAATCCAGTTCCACCTGGGTACTGCCCTTTACATTGACCAGTTTGCTGACATTTCCCAGAGTGACAATAACCGTGCTCAAAGATTCACTGTCCGCATTCAGCCGGACTTTGATATTTTTATTCTGCCTGGAACCGCCTCTGGTGCCGATATTCTGGCTGATCTGGCTTCCCTTTCCCGAGAGCTTTGCCATCTTGTTATTTTTTCTGTTTACAATGCTGCTCCCCCGCCCTAAGATCCATTCTTTGCCGTCCAGACCGAACTGGGAATTAAAAACCAGATTATTGGTATAATTGCGGTAGGTCCAAAGGCCGTATCCCATGGTTTTTTCCTTCAGCACGGGGCCAAGGGATGTTAAAAACAAGGGACGCTGCTCTGCCTCTATGCTGGCATTATGGGCAAATTCTTCCGTAGTATCCATGAACAAAAGCTGATCCACATACAAAGGTTTCCCTCCGTTGTAAAAACCGGCAAGGTCCAAAAAGCTGTTAAATTGAGCCAGCGCTTCTTCTGCGCCGATCACCTCTCCTTCGTTCTGCTGCCCCATGGGTACGCCGAACATCAGCGAAGTATAAGAAGAACTTCCGCAGGGAAATGTGCTGTAATGCTCCGCACCGGTAAAGCCGCCAGCCCCGTCTGTTACAGGATCCACATCAAGCCGTACCTCCATGGATAAATCAGGAAATACCGTCTGAGTATCGGCTAAAAGTTTATTTAAGAAATCATCATAAAATCTGTAAAAGCAGAGGAACGCCTTATCTTCCCTTAGAGGAAGGTAAATGCTGTCATAACTGTCTATTTCAGAACCGTAAAATTCCCGGACCTCTTCTAATGTATAGTTATTTTTCATATAATCCCGGAAACCAACGATTTCCGCCATGCGGACGCTGTTGTTCCCCGGCCCCATGCTACCGGCCGAATCCACAAAATTCCAGAAATCTTCCCATGTAAGAAATCCGCCGTAAAAATTAGGATGGGAGGATGCCTTTTCATAAACCGTTTTCGCATAGTCCAGCCAAGCTTCCCTCGTGCTCTCCTGATACAAAAGGCCCTGGTATCTGGGCAGCACACTTTCCTGTGAATAATAATCCCAGGTATATCCTACCCTGAGCTCCACCCACAACCCGTTCTTCTCAGCCAGCTTCATCACCTTATCCAGCTTTCTCCACGCATAAGAATTATAGGAAACCGGTGAGGTCTGAGGCTGAAATTCCCGCCACGGCAGCGCCAATATGATACTGTTGAATCCATCCTTTGCAATCTGCGCCAGCTCCTGGTCCATATTCGGACTTTCACTGTTCCAGAAATTCACTACCCAGTCATCAGAATAATAGGTAGCTGATTTTAAATATTCAGGTTTTTCTGTATAATCATGGTTCTTGACATCAAATCCGCACAAGAAAATCCAGGCTGCCGCCATACAAAGGAGGATTTTTACTCTTCTTTTACCCATAAAATACCTCCATGCCGGAGCGTTTTACACAATTACTAACCAACGCATAAATAACGCTGTGTAAATATGAAATGATGCAGGCACACGCTGAGAATTCCAGCCCCTCAGCAGCGCTTCAAATTTGCAGCTCCGTCACAAATTTGGGTGTAAAAAATAAGCCATAGGGATTATTTTTACACGATCTTCTATAAAATAATTATCAGCGCAATTGTAATGGAAATAATGCTGGAAACAATAGAGAGCGAGTTCACCGCGCTCGCCAGCTCCACATCCCCGCCTAAATTGCCTGTAAATGCCGGAGACACCGATGAAACCGGGCCAAAGGAAAGGATCGCCAGAGCCTGACGGACTTCCAGTGAAAACGGCATCAGGAAAAAGAACGCCAGAGAGAACAACACAGCCGTGCCATAGCGCAGCGCCAGCAGTTTTATAATCCGGGCCACCTTTCCTTTATCCATATTCACTTCAAAACCGATTCCAAGCATCAAAAGGGCCAGAAATGCATTGGCTCCCCCAACCGTCCCCGTAAAATCGATGATAACCCCGGGCAGCTTAACATTTAATATGGTCAGTGTGGTCATCACAACATAAGAATCAAAAGGCACGGAAGAAAACAGTTTCCGCAAAACGGCCTTTATGGTGATCTTATTTCCCGTTCCCATAACAGCCGATGCCAGACTGTAAGTAATCCCCGTGCACATAACTGCGTTTCCAGCGTCAAAAAGGCTTGTGGCAGCAAAACCAACCGGCCCTAAAAAGCTTTGGACAAACGGCATTGTAAAATTACCCACATTGTATCCGGACAAGTTGACCATATCAAAAGCTTTATCTTCTTTGGTTTTGCCAAGATTGATCACGTATCCCAGCAAAACCAAAAAAACATTACACAAAAGCCCAATTACACACATCAACAGCAGTGACTTTTCCATGGTGATCTTGCTGAAATTCGATATGATCGCCGATGGCAAAGTAATATTAATGACGATTTTAGAAATCATAAAAAAGTCTTTTGCATGAAAAAAACCTCTGCATTTCAGCACATAGCCCACGACTATAATCATAACAAAAGCAAAAGCTCTTGAAAAAACCGGTAAAATAGCAGCCATTACTTAACTTCTACGCTCCATCCCTCAGGACCTTCGATTCTGCCCAACTGAATTCCTGTGATGGTATCATAAATCCTCTGAGTAACGGCTCCGATTTTTCCACCGCCGATTTCCATTCTCTCTTCTTCGTAACGGAGTTCTCCAACCGGTGAAACCACAGCCGCGGTTCCAGTTCCAAAACACTCTTCCATTTCGCCTGATTCAGCAGCCGCTACCACTTCCTCCACGGAGATCTTCCTCTCTTCCACCGGAATCCCCCATTCTTTGCAAAGCGCGATTACAGAGTTTCTGGTAACGCCGGGAAGGATGCTGCCGTTGAGTTCAGGAGTTACAACCGTTCCGTTGATCTTAAAGAAAATGTTCATGGCCCCGACTTCTTCAATATATCTGCGGTGAACGCCGTCCAGCCATAATACCTGGGAATATCCCTCATCATGGGCTTTCACCTGAGAAGCCAGAGAGGCCACATAATTGCCGCCGGTCTTCGCTTCACCGATACCGCCTTTTACAGCCCTCACATATTCATCCTCAATCCAGATCTTAACAGGATTGATACCGGTTTCATAATAAGCGCCTACCGGTGAAAGGATGATGATAAACTTATAAGTATTCGATGGCCTTACGCCGAGAAATGGATCCGTAGCGATCACAAATGGCCTGATATAAAGGGATGTTCCCGGTTTTGTGGGAATCCATTCCGAATCTGTCTTAACAAGCTGGATTAACGCATCCATAAACAGCTCTTTTGGAATCTCGGGCATGCAAAGCCTCTTATTGCTGTTATTGGCCCGCTCTATATTTTTATCAGGGCGGAACAACAGAATTCTTCCGTCTTCCGCTTTATACGCCTTTAATCCTTCAAACATCTCCTGTCCATAGTGGAACACCATGGCAGACGGTTCCAGCACAAGCGGCTGATAAGGAATGATTCTGGGATCAATCCACCCTTTTCCCTCTACATAATCTGCTACAAACATATGGTCTGTAAAAATCGTTCCAAATACCAATGGGTTGTCCTTTCCTGGTTTTTCCTTTGGACAAGTAGTTTTTTCAATTCTTATATCGCTCATATCGCTTTTTCTTCCTTTCCCACACTGGCTTAAAATGTCAGCAAATTTATAAATCATTATCAACCAAAACCTAAGATCTGTCAATAGATAATAAATGTTTTTTCAGCCATCCGCCGCTGAAAAAACGCCACAGATAAACCACATCCCGGACCACCCAGTCCAGAATCATAGCGATCCATACGCCCACAAGCCCCAATCCAAAATATCTACCCAGCACATAGCTCATTAAAACCCTGGCAAACGCCATGGAAAGCACTGTAACCACCATCGCAAACTTGGCGTCATCAGCGGCCCTCAGCGCATTGGGAAGGGCGAAGGAAGGCGGCCAGATCAGAACGCAGCAGATTCCATGGATCATGCTGACCGTCCAGGCCAGATCGGCGGTTTCCTGTGACAGCCCATAAAAGCCGATGATCTGGCGAAGCCCCAATGTCATGGGCAGACAGATTGCAAAATGGGCGGCCGCAACCAGCATACACAGTTTAATCGTATATTTTTTCGCCTCGTCAAACCGCTTTGCCCCCACGCTCTGGCCTACAACCGTCACAATCGCCAGCCCAATTGCCGTCCCCGGTATTACCTGAAAGGAAGCGATGGTATTGCTCACTGCATTAGCGGCAATGGATACGGTTCCAAAGCTTGAAATCAGCCCGGCCACCATAAGCTTTCCTCCCTGAAACAGTCCATTTTCAATGGCAACCGGAATACCCACATGGAGAATCTGAGCTACCATATAACGGTTGATACGGAAATTGAATCTGCGGCTGATATGGAGCGGCAGTTTTTGATTTCGGACCACACATACCATGATAACTGCGGCGGCCACCCTGGATGTCAGAGTAGAAATCCCCGCTCCAGCCACCTCCATATGGAAACCAAAGATCAGGCATGCATTTCCCACTATATTTATGGCATTCATAAGAGCGGACACTTTCATGGATATGAAAGAATTTCCCATAGAGCGGCAGATAGCCGCGCACCCATTATAAACTGCTAAAAACGGAAATGATAAAGCAGTCAGATAATAATAGGTTCTGGCATAGCTCATGACTGCCGGTTCAATCCGTCCGTAAATCCCTCTGAGGATCTGGTAGTTGAATATCAGAGAAGCCGCAGTGATAACGGCAGACAGCATTAATACGACAAGTACAAGCTGATCCGCCGCTTTACACGCCGTCTTTTTATCTTCTCCTCCCAAATAATGGGAAGAAACCACGGCGCCACCGGTAGCGAGGGCCGTAAATACATTAATCAAAAGGATATTCAGGGTATCCACCAAAGATATTCCCGATACGGCCGCCTCTCCTACGCTTGCGATCATTACCGTATCCGCCATCCCCACCATTACCGCCAGAAACTGTTCAATGATGAGCGGCAGTATCAGCCGCCTGATGGCCGCAGTGGAAAATAAAGGTGCCTTGATTCGCGTCTGTTCCATAATATTATGCCTCTCTCTTCTGTTTGGATCTATTCTCACTCAGTTCAGGCCATACTGTCAACAGCATGGTACCGAAACAGGCGGCGCCTCCGATGAAATTGGATATGGGTTCCGCCATAAAGATTCCATTTGTCCCCATTTCCAGGCGGGGAAGGAGAAAAATCAGAGGGATAACGATAATAACCTTTCTGAATATGGAGAAGAATACAGCCCGCTTTGATTTGCCAAGGGCCACAAAAACGGCCTGCCCGGCAAACTGCAGTGACATCATGAAAAATCCGAAGTAATAAATCTGCATAGCCGGAACTCCTGCCGAAACCAGTTCAGCGTCTTTGTTAAAAATCCGGATAAAGAACTCCGGGTACCCATGTACCAGAAACCACATAAATGAAGTATAGAGTATGGAAACTGCGGACGTGAAGACAATCGCCTTTTTCACCCTCTTATACTCCCCTGCCCCATAATTAAATCCCATAACCGGCTGGGCGCTGTTGGTAACCCCGTTAACCGGCATGGAAATCACTTCACGGACTGAATTGACCACCGTCATGATTCCCACATACAGGTCTCCGCCATACTGCTGAAGGCTGGCGTTATACATGATCTGCACCAGGCTGTTGGTAATCGCCATGGTAAAACCCGACATTCCAAGCCCCACAATATTTAACACCCGTTTCTTCTTCAACCGGAAACAGGACACTTTCAAACGGAGAATCGTCCTTTTTCCAGTCAGAAAACGGACAATCCACACAGCGGACAATCCCTGGGAAATCACTGTGGCAACCGCGGCTCCCCGAACCCCCATATGGAATACGAAGATGAAAATAGGATCCAAAATGATGTTAGTAACCGCTCCGAGAAGCACCGTCATCATGCCGATCCGGCCAAATCCCTGAGAATTGATAAAGCTGTTCATTCCAAGCCCCACCATTACAAACAGGCTTCCCAGCAGATAAATGGTCACATACTGATCCGCAAACGGAAATGTCATATCGCTGGCGCCGAATAAATACAGCATGGGACGTTTCAGAATCAGCCCCAGTATTGTGATCACAACACCTACAATGATCATCAGGGCAAAAGAATTGCCCATGATCGCTTCCGCCTCTTTATTATTCCCCCGCCCTCTTTCAATGGAGCACAAAGGCGCGCCACCCATTCCGAAAAGGTTTGCAAATGCGATCACAATAGAAATAATAGGAAGGCAAAGCCCGATCCCGGTCAGGGAAAGGGTGGCATGATCCGGTATCCTGCCTATGTAAATGCGGTCCACAATATTATAAAGCACATTGATCAACTGAGCCAGCGTCATGGGCACCGCCAAATTCAGAATATTTTTGACGATACTCCCCTTGGAAAAATCATTTTTCGTCTCTTCCATACCCTCACCTTATTTGTCTGATTTTAATATTCACAGCCAATTATAGCACCATCATAGGATAAGGCGCAATATAAATGTCAGCTTTTGGAAATTCTATTGTAACAGATCAGACTTGTCTGAACTGTTACATTCTCTTTTTAACTTGCTATACAACACGAAATACAACACAAAAATAAAGAAGCCTAGTAAATACTAGACTTCTTTCATGGAGTAGACGGGATTTGAACCCGTGTCCAAAAACCAATTCCCTGTTCTTCTACTATCATAGTCCGTTCTTTAACATTCCCTCTGCCTCACGGAAACGAACATCCTTGAGGTTTTAGTAGCTTCATCATACGCCCATGTGCTCAAAGCTTTGCACAAGTCGTTTCTCACAAAGTCGATGCCAGGTTCTTAATGTGTGAGTGCACTAAGTCTGACAGCTGCCATTAGGCAGCGATTGCTAAATTGTCTTCAGCGTTTATATTTATTTTGCCATTTAACGCATCGCATGCGGATAGCTTCACCAGCTGCATGGCCCCTGTCGAAACCAGTACTACCCCTGACTGGCATCTCTTATAAATGAGATGCCTATATCTTATCATCATCCAAAGTATGTGTCAAGCACACCTTTTATCGAAATTTCTGGCGGTAATCCCGCTCCACTTCTCTCTGCTGGTCTTTTTTTGCAATATCCTGACGTTTATCATAGAGCTTTTTCCCTCGTGCCAGGCCGATTTCCACCTTTACCAGGCTTCCTTTGAAATAAACCTGAAGAGGAACAAGGGTATACCCCTTTTCCTTGATCTTTCCAGCCATCTTATTGATCTCCGTCTTATGAAGGAGAAGCTTCCTGACACGGAGCGGATCTTTGTTGAAAATGTTCCCCTTTTCATAGGGGCTGATGTGCATTCCGAAAACATACACCTCCCCTTTTTCTATCCGCACAAAGGATTCCTTAATGCTGCATTTCCCCATACGGATGGATTTCACCTCCGTACCGAATAATTCAATACCGCATTCATATTTCTCATCGATAAAATAGTCATGATATGCTTTTTTATTGTTGGCAATTAACTTAAAACTCTCTTTCCCCATAGGTTCCTCCTGTTATTCCATATCTTCCGTCTCTCTGTTTGAAGGAATAAAGTCGATTGTCTTTGCGAGTTTATCGGTTCCGGTCACTGTAACCCAGATTTTCTGGCCCAGTTTATAAGTCTTCCTGGACAATTCACCGATCAGTTCCATCCGTTCCTCGTCAAAGGCATAATAATCTCCGTGGAGATCATTCACGTGAACAAGCCCTTCCACCGTATTGGCCAGTTCCACATAAAAGCCCCAGTTTGTGACGCCGGAAATAACGCCCTCAAACTCCTCTCCGATGTGGCGGGACATATATTCACATTTTTTAAGCTTCAAGGTCTCCCTCTCCGCCTCATCCGCCCGGCGCTCCATAGCCGAACACTGCACCGTAACGCCCTGGAGAATCCTTTCATAATGGGCAATCCGCTTTTCCGACAGACCGCCTCTCAAATTCTCCTTGATGATCCTGTGGATCTGTAAATCAGGATACCTGCGGATCGGAGACGTAAAATGAGTATAATATTTGGCCGCCAGTCCAAAATGTCCGATGCATACAGGCATATATTTGGCCTGCTTCATGGATCGCAGGGTCAGGCGGCTGATTAAGGCCTCTTCTGTCGTCCCCTCTATCTTCTCCAGCAGCTTCTGCAGTTCCTTAGGATGAACCTCTCCCTGCTGGGTCCTGATGCTGTAACCAAAGTTATTGATAAATGTCCCCAGCCGTTTCATCTTTTCAGTATCCGGATAGTCATGGGTCCGGTAAACAAATGGCAGGTCCTGCCAGAAATAGTCTTCAGCCACCGTTTCATTGGCCAGAAGCATAAAATCTTCAATGATTTTCGTGGCGGCATTTCTCTCATAAGGTTTTATTTCAACAGGCTTTCCGTTTTCATCCAGAATGATCTTGCTTTCCGGAAAATCGAAATCAATGGAACCTCTTTTTCTCCTTCTCTCCCTGAGAATGTCAGACAATTCCTTCATCAGATCGAACAGCCCTACAAACTCCCGGTATTCTTCCATCACTTCTTCATTCCGGTCCGTCACAATGGCATTCACAGCCGTATAGGTCATTCTGCGGTCCACATTAATCACCGTTTCCGCAATCCTGTGCCCGGTTACCGTTCCATGTTCATCCACGTCCATAATGCAGCTTAAAGCCAGCCGGTCGGTTCCCGCGTTAAGGGAACAAATGCCATTGGAAAGCTTGTGGGGCAGCATAGGAATTACCCTGTCCACCAGATAAACGCTGGTGCCCCTTTTCAATGCCTCTTTATCAAGCGGGCTTCCCTCTGTCACATAATTGGTCACATCCGCAATATGGACCCCCAGTTTATAAGAATTCCCCTCTTTTGTAAGAGTGATCGCATCGTCCAGATCCTTTGCGTCTTCCCCGTCAATGGTCACAGTCTGCCAGTCTCTTAAATCCAGCCGCCCCGCCAGCTCCTTCGGATCCACACTGTCTTCAATTCCTTCCACCTGTCTCATCACATCGTCCGGATAGGCCTCCGGCAGATCATATGCTTTCACAATGGACAAAATATCCGTTCCGGGATCATTGACATGGCCGATGATTTCTACAATCACGCCTTCCGGTTTTTTATTGCCGTCACCGAAATCCGTAATCCGAACCACCACTTTATGCCCCTGAACCGCTCCCATGTCCTTTCCCTGAGGGATAAATACATCCTTATTGATTTTAAGGTTGTCCGGTATTACAAAGCCAAAATTTTTATTCTTCTGATAGAATCCCACCAGGGTTTGGTTTGCATGTTCCAAAATGCGGATAACGGAACCTTCCGCCCGTTTGCCCCGGCTTTCCTGCTCAATGACAATCTGAACCTTATCCCCATGGAGCGCCCCGGCAGTTTTATCCTCAGGAATGAACACATCGCTGTCCCGCCCTTCAATGGTAACAAATCCGAATCCCTTTGGATGTCCGGAAAAGATACCTGCCATAGCAAATGTCTCCGGTTTCCCATATTTTCCCCTCTTTGAAATACCCACTTTCCCTTCTCTTAAAAGTTCATCCAAAACCGTCTTCAAATCATCCCTCTGGTTCTTTGGAACATTTAAAAGCATGGCCATCTCTTTTAATTTCATCGGCACATAGGCCGGATCATTTATCAGAGCCAGTACAACCTCTTTTCTCTCCTTTAATTGCTCTTCGCTCATCTCTACCTCTCATTCCGTATTAGTTATTCTATAGAGCGCACTTTGCCGCAGAAATAAATAAAATGAAAGCACCCTTGTTCCCAAGAGTGCTTATCTGTTAAAGTAAATTCAATACAATTGCCAGTACAACGAACATAATGGCAGCGAACTTTGTAAACTTTTCAAGGTTTCCCTCCATGGAACGACCTTTGTTCTTTCCCCAATAAGAATCCGCCATACCGCCGATGGAACCAAGTCCGGCTGACTTACCTTCCTGAAGCAATACAATCACAGTTAACGCTATGCATATGAGAACAAATACAATTGATAATATTATCTTAACCATTACAATCCACACCTCCTATAGTCAAACACAAATATCATACCATATTTGTCCTCTAAATACAACCTCTATTTTAATTTTTCTTCGATCCTGAGGAGCTGATTATACTTGGCTGTCCGGTCTGAACGGCAGGGTGCTCCGGTCTTGATCTGACCGCTGTTCACCGCCACTGCGATGTCGGCAATAATGGAATCTTCTGTTTCTCCTGAACGGTGGGAAATTACAGTTGTAAAGCCCGCTCTCTTTGCCATTTCAATGGCTTCAAAGCTTTCACTCAGGGTTCCGATCTGGTTTACCTTTACAAGGATTGAGTTTCCGGCCCCCATTTCGATTCCCTTCTTCAGGCGTTTTGTATTGGTAACAAATAAATCGTCTCCCACCAGCTGGATTTTGTCGCCCAGCGTTTTCGTCAGCATCTGCCAGCCTTCCCAGTCCTCTTCCTGAAGCCCGTCTTCTATGGAAATGATCGGGAATCCGTCCACCAGCCTGCGGTAATAATCCACCATTTCTTTGGCGTCCCTGCGCACTTCAATACCGGACATTTTGCTTTCTCCCGGGAAATAGTACATGCCGGTCTCCTCTTCATACAGCTCGCTGGAAGCCGCATCAATCGCAATTTTAATATCTTTTCCCGGATGGTATCCACTCATTTTCACCGCATCCACAATATAGGTGAGAACCTCTTCCGTATTTTTAAGGTCAGGAGCAAATCCACCCTCATCGCCAACCGCTGTGGAGTAACCGCCTGTTTTCAAAAGTTTTTTTAATGTATGGTATATTTCAGAACACATCTGAAGACCCTGACTGAAACACTCAGCGCCAACAGGCATAATCATGAATTCCTGGAGATCCACCGTATTATCCGCATGGACGCCTCCGTTTAGTATATTCATCATAGGAACCGGCATCCGGTTTGCCTGAACACCGCCCAGATACCTGAAAAGGGGAATCTGAAGTTCATTTGCCGCCGCCCGAGCCACAGCCATGGATACCCCCAGGATCGCGTTCGCCCCCAGTTTTTCTTTGTTATCCGTTCCATCCGCTTCCCTGAGAAGGCGGTCAATCAGCCTTTGGTTGGAGGCATCCTCAAATGCAATCACCTCAGCCAGCACGGTATTTACATATTCCACTGCCCGTTTCACACCCAGCCCGTGATATCTCTGTCCCCCGTCTCTCAGTTCCACCGCTTCATATTTTCCCGTAGACGCTCCCGACGGCACCGCAGCACGCCCCATGGCTCCGCCTTCCAACGTCACCTCAACCTCAACCGTAGGATTTCCTCTGGAATCCAGAATTTCCCGTCCTGTCACACCTATTATTTCAAATTTATTATACATTAAAATGGCCTCCTCATATTAAATTCTTTCTAATGTAAGGATAGCCATTTTCCATATTTCTATGCGTATTTTTTTCATCCTGACGGCCATCTTAAAATAATGGGTGAATTGGGATTTATTGAGTAAGTTACTTTAATTGTGAATGTTACGCAGGAAAACGGGACGAGGGAGCGGAGGCGGGATTGGATGTTTGGAGGCGGGCATGGGGAGCGGAATCCGTCGGGGATGAAAACCTGCTTCCAACCGTAAGTGAAACTAAGACTCCAGGGATGGAAAAAGAC
>NZ_WQPN01000108.1:0-1359 GCF_018785315.1 Clostridium sp. MCC353
CAAGTTTTTTTGAGTTACTGGTAGTAAAAAAGGAAACTCCTTTTTTAACAAGGAATTTCCTTAAGTAAATGACATTGGTTATGAACAGTAGCACAAAGTTATGACATGAAATGAACTGTTTGACATTTCCATGCGTTACTATTAGAATGAAAAATGCTGGTTATGTAATTGTTCGCCTTAGGCGGAAAAGGCGCAATAAAGGTTGTTATGACAGAGGGGATAGTATGCGGAAAAACGAATATGACAAAAACGAGGTTTATATAACTGAATTGAAAACACTCATACAACGGGAGTACGGCCTTTCGGCTGCTTCCATTGTTCCAGCAAAACGTGGCTATTACGGTGAGACGTGGCGAGTGGATACGGGGGACGGCAGCTATTTTCTCAAGCTAGACGATTCCCCGCAGCACCAAACCAAGTATCGTAACAGCCTGGCGGTTGTAGATTACCTGTGTGCCAGCGGCATTAATTTTGCCGGTACAGTAGTCAAAACAAAGGCGGGAGAGCTGTATTCCACATTTGGATCCGCAGTTCTCGCAATTTTTGACTGGATTAACGGCGAAAACCATGAGACGGATGAGACAAAAATTCCGGAGTATGAAATGCTGTGTAAGGTATACGCCGTGTCAAAACCGGGATTTCATATCCCCAAAGCTGTGTTTTCCGCTGAAATCGCGTCAGACTTCTTTTCCCGGTGGGGGCAGCTTAAAACACAGGCGGCGAACGTCGAGGCCCAGAAGGTTTGTTTATTATTAGAGCAAAAGAGTGATTTGTTGCGCCATTATGCCGAACGGCTTCAGTATTTTGCAAAGTGTTGCGAGAAAGAGCAATCCAACTTTTTTTTCACGCATGGAGACGCGGGAGGAAATCTGCTTGTCGGCGAAAAGGCATATTACATTCCCGATTGGGATGAAGTCATGTACGCCCCGCCTGAAAGGGACGCGTGGGTTATGTGCTGCCACCAATGGGCAGTAGACCTGTTCAATAAAACCCTCTGTGAAAATAAGGTGGATTATGAGTTGCAGCCTCACCGCCTTGCTTTTTACTGTTATCACATGTTTTTCTACTATCTTGTTGAATTTTTGAAGGGTTTTACCAAAGGCGGCTTACAAAACGAAATGGAAGACTATTTTAATAGTTGGATTGTGGAACGCATGGAATACGCCGAAACCATTTCCTAGCATAAATTAAGTATCAATATTTTAAGATAGCCGTAAACTTCGCCTTATTGGGTAAAGACGCACTATTGTATTTAATTAGCCAGATCCAGAGAAAACCAGCAGAAAAGCGGGACGAGGGGGCGGACGGAAGGCCGGATTTTTGAAAGGGGCCTGGCGGAGGGGAAACTGTCGGTGATGA
>NZ_WQPN01000108.1:1590-41456 GCF_018785315.1 Clostridium sp. MCC353
TCTGGAGTCTTAGTTTCACTTACGGTTGGAAGCTGGTTTTCATCACCGACAGTTTCCCCTCCGCCAGGCCCCTTTCAAAAATCCGGCCTTCCGTCCGCCCCCTCGTCCCGCTTTTCTGCGTAACTTTCACCAATACCCCCTAATTCCCACATTCAATACTAATCTTATTAAACTGATCCAATATATCATCAATCCGGATCCCGTCTTTATCCTCCCCAGCCTTATCAATGACAGCATGCCCCTGATGCATCATGAGAAGGCGGCTGCCATATTCAACCGCGTATCTTAAATTGTGGGTTACCATGATTGTGGTTAAGTGTTTCTCCTTTACGATTTTATCAGTCAGTTCCATGATGATTTCCGCTGTTTTAGGATCCAGGGCGGCTGTGTGTTCATCCAGGATCAGGAATTCTATGGGGGTCATGGTGGACATGAGAAGGGCCATGGCCTGGCGCTGTCCGCCGGACAGGGAGCCGACTTTTACGTGGAGTTTATCTTCCAGGCCAAGGCCCAGGGATTTTAACTGGCTCCGGTAAAAATCAATTCTCTGTTTGTTGGTTCCACGGCGCAGGTTAAACGCTTTTCCCTTATTATCGGCCAGGGACATATTTTCCAGAATGGTCATGCTGGGACAGGTTCCCATGGCCGGATTCTGGTAGACCCGCCCGATGGTGCGCTGGCGTTTATATTCAGGCATATGGGTGATATTGGTGTCATTGATAATAACCTGGCCGCTGTCCACAGGGATGCTTCCGCAGATGATATTCAGCATGGAAGTTTTTCCTGAACCGTTGCTGCCCACAACCGATACAAACTCGCCGTCACGGATGGTTAAATTAAAATCTTCGAACAGGCACATTTCATTGATGGTGCCCGCGTTGTAATATTTGTTGATATTTTGAAGTTTAAGCACGGCCTGTCACCTTCTTTCCTTTTTGATTGCTCAGCACCAGAATCACAAGGAAGAGAATGGATGTGATGAGCTTTAAATTGGACGCTCCCAGCCCCAGGGAGATGGCAAAGGAGATGGCAATGGATACGCATGCCTTATAGATGATGGAACCGATTACAACAGCAGTTGTAGCTTTTACAAAGCTGAACCGTTTTAAAAGCTTGGTTCCGATAATAACATTGGCCAGGCCGATGACGATGGTGCCGGTTCCCGTGCTGATCTCAAAAAATCCGTTCTGCTGGCAGTAAATGCTGCCTGCAAGGGCGGCGAATCCATTTGCCAGGGCCAAGCCGATGATTTTAACAGTGCCTTTATCCTTGGCAAGTGAGGTTACCAGCACATCGTTGTCCCCGGCTGCGCGAAGAAGATAACCGGAACGGGTTTCCATATACAGGTCCAAAAGTATTTTAACGATGACAACGATGATAAACAGAATGATCACAACCGAGTAAGGCTCTAAAGCGGCGGGCATGAATCTGTCTAAAAAGCTGTTCTCAAAAATGGTTTCCTTGCTGAAAATTGGCACATTTGCTTTGCCCGCTATGGTTAAATTAATGGAGTACAGGGCGGTCATGACAATGATACCGGACAGAAGGTCGCGGACTTTCAATTTAACGTGAATGATTCCGGTGACGATCCCGGCTGCGGCGCCCGCTAAAAATGCCAGAGGCAGGGTGGCTGCCGGATTTATGCCGGACAGGATTAACGCAGCAGTGACAGCAGCCCCCAAAGGGAACGTGCCGTCAACTGAAAGATCTGGAAAATCCAGTATTTTATATGTGATGTATACGCCTAATGCCATGATGGCATAGATAAAACCTTCTTCTAAAACGCCAAGTATAATTGACATGAGTAAACCTCCGGAGTTATTTTCTATTAATGGGAGATGGTGTCAAACATCTCTTTTGCTGTTGAGGTCAGAGATTCCGGTAATGTGATTCCAAGATCGCTTGCAACTTTTGTATTGCCGTAGAAAGATGCCTCAGTAATCACTTCAAAGTTGATTTCACTGGCCTTTTTCTCGCCTTTTAAAACCTGGGCAGCCATTTTTCCGGTCTGCTTTCCTAAATCGATGTAGTCAAGGCCTACCGTTGCCAGACAGCCGATCTTAACCTGTTCGATTTCAGAACCGAATACGGGAATATTTTTCTTGCCCGCTTTATCCAGGATGACAGGAAGTGCGCTTACAACCGTATTGTCTGTTAAGTTATTCAGGCAGTCTACTTTTTCAAGAAGGGAATCAGCCGCTAATGGAATGTCGGCTGCGGTTGAAATGCCGCTTTCTACAATTTCAAATCCAAAAGCAGGGGCGGCCGCTTTGTACTCCGCAATGGCGGATTCGGAATTCACCTCGCTGGTGCTGTACATGATGCCGATTTTTTTCGCGTCCGGAAGAATTTCCCGGATCATTTCCAACTGCTTTTCAACAGGAAGTTTATCGCTGGTTCCGGTGATATTGCCTACCGGCGTGCCGTCTGAGTTGGCAAGTTCAGCCAAAACAGGATCGGTAACTGCGGTGTAGATGACGGGAACGTCGGTTTTTTTCGTTGCCCCATATGCGCTTTGGGCGATGGGAGTTGCGATGGCACAGATTAAATCCGCTTTCTTAGCCATAAAATTGTCCATGATCTGGCTGGCTGTTCCGCCGTCCGCCTGGGCATTTTCATAATAAATGGTTAAATTCTTACCTTCGATAATCCCTTCATCGGCCAGCCCCTGTAAAAATCCTTCCCGGCAGTTGTCAAGGGAGCCGTGTTCTGCAAACTGTCCGATTCCAATGGTATAGCTGGCTTCAGTGGTTGCTTCTTTAACATTGTCCGCCTGGTTTTGGGTGGTTCCCGCAGTGGACGCTTCCGACACAGCCGTGGTTTCGGCAGTGGAAGCCGTATCATTGGATGCAGGTTTGGAACATCCGGATAAAAGGGAAACAGTTGTCATGGCTGTCATCATTAATGCTGCGAATTTCTTTTTCATAATAGTATCCTCCATAATTTGAATTAATATTTTAATAAAATACCGTTTATGTTTTGGTGAGGTGTTTGGACAAATAAAAAAGTCCCAAATATGTTAAATTAACATATTTGAGACGAATTATAATATCCGCGGTGCCACTCAAATTGACTAAAAGTCCACTTTTCCTCATATACAAACATATATGCCACATGAATAACGGTTGTGGTTTCCGTCGGTCCCTACTGATCCTTCAAGACCGCCCTCAAAAGTCCATTCAGCTAAAAACGCCATATCGCAATCACACCACCTGCGACTCTCTGTAATATTGTTTAGAAGCTTACTCCTCTTTCTCAACGGTTTATTTTATTAATCAGTATCATAATACTTTGAGTTTCATTTGTCAACCGGCTTTTTAAAATTAATTTCTGGAAAAGATACTATTCACGGCCCCCTCTGCCGGCTGTGCCGTCTTGCGGGGCCGTGAATAGTAAACTGGAAAAATAAAAGGCAGCGGTTAAAGATCCGATGGGGAGATTGGCATTTCCTGCGGTTTCTGCTGCCTTTTGATTTGATATGGTGAATAGAAAAAGAAGAAAACCATGTGCACTATGCACATTAAAAAAGAAAAAAGTTAAAATATAATTGTTGAAATGCCATAAGTAACTTATGCTATAAGTGGAGAACAACGAAGAAAGGGAGAAGGAGGATAAAAGATGGAGATACAGAAATTTCCGGAGGACCGGAGGGGGTATTATGACACCATAGACAGGAATGATTTATACCGCATGCCTTATTATGGCCTGTTTCAAACCAGGATGAAAACAAATGAGGAACGTGAGTATCTGGTGTATATTCCGGACAGCGCTTATTTGAGCACGCCTGCGGTGCTGATCATATGTGACAGTGGGGATGATAAAAAACACTGTCTGGAAAACAGCGGCTGGACCGACGCGGCTGACAGACATGGGGTCATTCTTTTTGCGGTGGACGGCGACTGCACGGAAGAAGAGCTGGCTGAGATGATCGAGGAGATGAAGGCCAGGGAATGCCATGTGGTAAACCGCAATTACGTATATTTGATGGGGTACGGTGACGGAGCGTCCAAAGCCCAGAGACTGGCGATGAAAAATCCTGTTGCATTTTCAGGCCTGGCGCTGGCAGGGGATTGTGATGTGACGGAAGAAGAGTTAAAGGCATTGGATCATATGCCTTCGGAACATCCCTGTAAACCCATCAGTTCGGTGCCCATGCCTTTGTGGATCATAACGGAAAAGATGACAGAGGGACAGGAGCGGATTTTGGAGCACTGGAAAAAGGCGGATAGGGTTCAGCCTGTGCCCTATGAAAAAGAGGGAAGCAGTTATTATCTGCCTGTTGAAACCACTGTGGATTCCCTGATTGAAGAGATGGCAGGGGCGAAAATCAGAGTTACGGAAGGCGTCAGTACAAAGCCCTATCCGGCTATTCCGGCGGTTCGGATCTGGGAAGAATTTTTCTCCGGACAGTTCCGCTCTGTGGGAATCACAAACGGCAATTTGAGGGTGTGGCGCAGGGAAGAAGAGTGGGGAATCAGGTTCAGGACCATGGAGGTGGACGGATACCGCAGGGAATGGTATGAGTACATTCCGTCAGCCATGAAACAGAACCCGGACTATAAAGCTCCGTTGGTGGTATCTCTTCATGGCGGCAGCAATATGCACCGGATGTTCCTTCCAACCAATGAGTGGATCAAGGTGGCGGAAGCCAGAGGATTTATGGTGGTGTTTCCGGCGGCGGCGCTGCGCCCGTTCCCTAAGGACAACTGGCTGCGCCATGCGGCCTGGAACTCAGGGAATCATCAGGATATGATGGATGATGTGAAGTTTATAAAGGAGATGCTGGAACTGCTGTTTCAGGAGTATCCCATTGACCGCAGCCGGGTCTATGCTTCGGGGCAGTCCATGGGATCGGTTATGGGGCAGCGGCTGCTTCTGACACTGCCGGATTATTTTGCGGCGTCAGGAACCACCAGCGGGGTTTTAAGGGGCGGCTTTTTCGGCGATTACAGCACCCCGGGCATTGTGGAAGGATATAAGCGGCCGATCTGGATTATCATGGGAGAGAGAGATATTGGAGGAGGCAGCTTTGAAAATAACCCCGATACCAGGAAGTTCGCAGAATACTGGACAAAACGCAACGAAACCCAGCCAGTGGATCAGCCTGCCCATTATAAAACGGGAGCTTATGATACGAAAATCTATCATAACAGCCAGGGCGTTCCCATGGTACAGTTCACCACAGTGGATTTGAAACCCCACGCATGCACGGTTCAGGATTCCTGGTTTTTGTATGATGAATTCTTCTCCAAATTCCATATGAACGAAGAGGGGAAGACGGTTTACCTGAATACAATTGTGGTGGAGTGAGAATACATTCAGAAAAGGAGCGGATGATTATGAGAGTATCGAAAACGACAGGACGGCCCTATTGTTTCCAGCCGGACCGGCTGTATGTCAGCGCAGGTTCCTCTGTTCTGCTGATGGGGAAAAACCAGTATGAACTGGCCCGGCCGGGAAAAATGGGAGAGGATGATATCTATCTGGCGCTTACTGATATCTGTCGGCTTATGGCCCCTGATTTTACTTATCGTACAGAAGGAGAAAACGCTGTCATTTGCTTTGAAGGACAGACGGTCCAGGGGACGGACGTAAAGAATTTGGACGGGGAACCGGCGGTGGGTATCCGCTGGCTGCTGTGCAGTGTGATGGGGAAAGATTATTGCTGGCATAAGGATATTCTGGTCATTTCCCTGGACGGCTGCAGGCCGGACGAAAATCTTGACCAGATCCGCGTCCTGAAATGGAAAATGAGCCATAAGGAGATGGGGGATTTGTACCGCACCCTGTGGCTTTGTGAAGCGGGAATGCTCAATTCCTACAGGCTCTATGTGCCGACCGGATGGAAATATGAGAAAAAGAAGAAAATGCTGATTTACCTCCATGGAGCGGGTGGAGATGAGAACTCCGGTTTTGAAAGAAGCCATAACCGGATCCAGTATCTGGCGGAAAAAAAGGGCTATCTGGTGCTGGCCCCCAATTCGTTAGTGCACAGAAGTAATTTTGGAGGTACGGTGCCTCCCTCGGGCCTGTTTGCAAAACCCGGATTCACCGATGAACAGGGAAATCTCCAGTACTATTCCCAGGCGGATATAGAGGAAAATGCGGTGGCGCAGGCAGGTTTTTACCAGATCCTTGACCTGGTGATGAAGGAATACCAGGTAGATCCGGGGTATGTGTTCCTCATGGGCAATTCCATGGGCGGGATCGGGACCTTCCATCTGGGCGGCCACAGGCCGGAAATCTTCCGGGGGCTGATTCCCTGCGGGGCTCTGCCTGAGCCCTCTGTGCCGGACTGGAAACGTTACGGCAGCAAACCGATTCTGTTCATTGCCGGAACAGAAGACCACAATGGATATGAAAAGATGCGGGCGGATTTCGCTTACATCGCCAGCCAGGGAGTGAATATCCGTATGCTCACCGTCGGCGGCGGGGCTCATTCCGATGCGTGGACCATGGAATTGGAAACGGTATTTGATTTTTGTGAAAACATATAAAAAGATAAAAAAGCGCCTGGGGCATAGGATGAGCTGCCCCGGGCGTTTTTTCGTTTTATTTCTTAATTCCGTCCAGATTTTTAAAAGAATACTGCATGGATTGAGGCCTGCTGAACGGTTCTTTCAGATAACGGTCCTGGTAGAAAAAGATCATGCAGGACATTAAAAGGCGGCATTGGATTAACCCGTTTTTGGTGAAATCCTCATTTACCAGATCGTTGAGTTTTAATATTTTGCCCTGTATGGTGTTGCGGTGGACATTTAAATGGGCGGCAGTGTCGTTGATGCTGCAGCCGTTCAGCAGATAGCAGTAGAGAACCTCTAAAAGGTTTGTATTATGGCTTAAATCATAGCCGTTGATCTTCAGGATGCAGGGATGGAGCAAATAGGTCAAATCCCTGGACTGGTGCACCTCCCGGAAGGAATCGGCCGCCAGGTCAATCAAATGATACAGGGCGTATTCATTGTGGTAAAAGATCCTGCTGCTGCCTTCCAAATGCAGGGTCATGCCAAAGAACGCATTGGAGCGGGCCAGTATGACAGAGGTGCGCAGGCGGAATTTGGTCCATAAAGAACAGCCGGCAAAGGCCGAGTACCGCTCCAGCAGCCGGTTGAATTCCTGGTTGTGAAGGTCTAAACGGGAATATTTGTCGGAATTAGGCGCCAGCATGATCAGGTCATTTTCATAAGGGCCGGTCACGAAGTCGGGAAACAGCCGGTTCAGTTCGGAAAGGAAAAACACATGGGACATGGCCTCCGCGGCTTCCGGCATTAAAATGTAGACAACCGTGGTGAACATAACCGGATAGGGAGTGAGTGAAGTATACCGGGCGCCCACTTCATTCCAGTTGCTGAGGGAACCGTCCATGATTTCATTCAAAAACCGCTGTGCGGCAAGTTCTTTGGTGGTGTACAGCGGAATGTTGTAATCGGAAATACTGGTCAGGATATGGCTGAGGGCTTCCGCAGCGATCCAGCTGATGTCATAGTCGGAAAAATCGGAATGACAGACAAAATGGAGGTAGAAGGTGCGGTTGTGAAAGGTCTGCTGCTCCAAATAAGAGTAACACCCGTATGTGGGGTCTTGGGTCACACAGAAGGGCTTCTTCTCCAGGGCGCTGACGATAAAGTCCGTATTTACCACGTCATCCCTGCCGCCGGAGTGAGCGTACAGAAGGAGCTGGTATTCATCATTATACAGGTAACAGGCCGAATTCAGGGAAAGGGAGAGGTCTTTCAAATAAGTTTCAATACACTGGCGGTTGGGGAGCAGCCGGGACAGTTTATCCCGGCAGGAACTGTAGTTCTGATAAATTTCCATCACCCGGGTACAGAGTACCGGAAAGCTCAGGGAAACGGCGATATAGTTACAGGTATGTGGTATATGTACAGGAAGTTCCTGTCTGGTTCCGGACACGAAGAAGCAGATCCGGGGCGGCAGTTTCAGATCCATGCACCTGTTAAAGGTCTCTGTGCTGCAGAAAATAAAGCTGTCGGACACTAAGGGGGTGGACAGGTCTTCATCGAGGAAAATCAGCCGGTTGGACAGGGAAAACTGGTTAAACGGAAGCTGATAACTGACGACCGCATCTTTCAGTTTCGCAATAATATGGTGAAATGTAATCATAATTCCCTCCATTCGAGAGTTCCAAAGCAGAGAGGGATTCTCTGCCTGGCCTGCTCCTTTGTAAAAATTCTGGGGTTTATTATATCAGACAAAAAAACGAAAAACAATGTATATTCAGCACATATTTGTTGATTATGCACTGAAAATAAAAGATGTTTGTGCACAATGAATAGGGAGAATGAGAAAAAACGAAAACAAATTGTAAAAAAAAACTTCGAAAATTATAATAACCACAAGACTGAAACGAAACAAAGACAGGAGGGAAAGAAACATGAAAAAGTTGTACAAAGACCAGGTATTGGGAATCGTTCTGGTGATCGTTTCCTTGAACTTTGGATTTTTCACAAACAGGATCAGCGACAGCATTCTGGTGGGAGATCCCGGACCGAAAATATTTCCGGCAGCAGCCTGTATTTTAATCGGTCTTTGCGGCCTGGTGCTGGCGGTGAAGCCGGAGAAAACGGAAGGCAGGAAGTTTTTGAGCAGAGAAGAATGGAAAAGGCTGTTTTCTCTTTATGGGATCTATCTGCTGTATTGGGGAATGTTATGGTTTGCCGGTTATAAGATTGCCATTCCGGTAATTTTGTTTATCGTAAGCTTTTTGTTTTCGAGAGGCACCAAAACCAAAACAATCCAGATTGTTCTGTATACGGTTTTTGTGTCGGCGGCAATTTTTGTGCTTTACGTGATCGTGATGGAGACGCGTCTGCCGCAGGGTATTTTGTTTGAGAGATTATTGGGTTAGAAGGGAGTGATAGAACATGTATGAGGCGATTATAGATACACTGCAGCTTTTGGCAACTCCGACGGGAATTCTTTACATAGTGGCCGGTTCCATTTTAGGCGTGGTTCTGGGAGCCATACCGGGGCTGAGCGGAGGAACTGCCACAATTTTGATTCTGCCAATGACCTACCGGATGGATCCCAGCCTGGCGCTGGCTCTGTTCATGGGACTTTATGTAGGAAGCACTTCCGGCGGATGTATCGGTTCCATCCTGCTTGGGATTCCCGGCACCAGTTCTTCCATTGTAACCACATGGGACGGATATGAATTCACTAAAAAAGGTGATCCGGTGCGGCCGTTGAGCGCCGCAGTTATATGTAACTTTTTCGGAACCGTACCGTCGCTGATCCTGGCTATGATTTTGTGCCCGTACCTGTCAAAATGGGCGGTTAAACTGGGACCGTGGGAATATTTTGCACTGTGCTACTGTGCCATTGCCATGGTAATCGGTCTGGCGAAAGGAAATATCGTGAAGGGGCTGGCATCCTGCGGCCTGGGGCTTTTGGCCGCCTGTGTGGGAAGCGCGCCTTTATGCGGAACCATGCGCTTTACATTTGACAGCATGTATCTGATTTCAGGTCTGAACATAGTAAACCTGATGATGGGGATGTTTGCGGGGCGCACTATGCTGATGGAATATACCAGGGGGAGCAAGCAGTCCTCAGCATCGGCAATCAAAGTAAAGGGATTTAAATTCCCGGGAAAAGACCTGCTGGACAATATTGGGAATATGATCCGCTCCTTCATTATGGGTGCATTTATCGGATTCCTGCCCGGTCTTGGAGCCAACACTTCAACGGTTTTGGCATATGCCAATGAAAAGAATCTGGCAAAGAACAAAGAGGAGTGGGGCCATGGAGCTATTGGAGGCGTTATCGCTCCTGAAACCGCCAACAATGCGGGAATCGGAGGCGCTATGATACCGATGATCGCTTTGGGAATCCCAGGCAACGGCGTCATGACCATATTCATGACGGCTATGACGGTACACGGAATTGAAGCGGGGCCTCTGCTTTTGAAGAACAATCCGGGGATCGTGTATATGCTTTACACGGCGGCTATCGTGTCCGCGATTATCATTCTGGTGTTTGAAATCATCGGTATGCCTTTGTTCCCGGCGCTTTTAAAATGTCCGTATCATTTCCTGTATCCTGCGATCATCATTATCTGTATTTTAGGTTCCTATATATCAGGCGGAAATCTTTTCAGCGTGGGTGTAGCGCTGGCTACCTGCGCCCTGGGCGTGTTTATGGAGTATTTTAAGGTGCCGCAGATGCCGTTCATCCTCTCTTTTATTCTCTGCGGGCTTCTGGAGAAGAACTTCCGAAGCGGCATGAACATGGCATCCAACGGTTTGTGGTCCTTCTTTACCAAACCATTTGCCTGTATCTTTATTTTAGTCGGTACGGGCACATTGATCTGGAATGTGGTTGGTCCATTTGTTAAAGCAAAAATAGCTGCAAAAAAAGCAGCTTAAAAATGATAAAAGGAAAGGTGAATGATTATGAAAAAAAGAGGAGCAGCATTAATTTTGGCAGCAGCTATGGCGGCGTCATCACTGGCGGCCTGTGGAGGTTCGTCCGGCTCATCCGGCGCGCCGGCAGAGAGCAAGAAAGCGGAGGCGCCCGCCACTTCCGCGGCGGAAGCGAAGAAAGAGGAAGCTTCCCAGGATACGGTGGCGCAGGGGGCTGCTAGTGATATCGAGTGGCCGAAAGGGACCATTGATATCATCATCCCTGGCGCGGCTGGCAGCAACACCGACTTATCCGTAAGAATTTTAATTGAATTTTTGGAGAAACAGTATCCTAAGGCAAAGTTCAGCCTTATTAATGAGGCGACCGGGTCGGGAACTCTGGCTATGGAGAAAACGAGAACCGCAAAGAACGACGGCACAACCCTTTTGTTCACCGGTTCTGGTTCCAACATCATGTATCATCAGGGAAAATATCAATATGACGTAATGGATCCCAACAACTTTACGATCGTTTCCCCTGCCGCCGGCGGCGCAGGACAGGGTTCCATTCTGCTGACACAGCCCGATAAGCCATACAACAATCTGGAAGAATTCGTAGAATACTGCAAAGCCCATCCGGGAGAGGTGACCGTGGGCACCAGCACGGGAACCACCCAGGAAATCAAAATCAAACTGCTGATGGAGTATTACGGTTTAGACGTGAAATATGTGGCTGCCAGCGGAAATGACATGATTACCGCCCTTCTTGCAGGCAATCTGGATGTGGCCTTACAGTCTGAGAACAAGGCCAACGGATATGTGGAAAACGGCGATTTAAAAGGACTGGTAAACAACTCCTTAAACGACGGCTCCGAGTTTGCCGCACTGGATGGAATTGATACCTATAAGGATCTGGGGCTGGAAGAAATCGCCTTCCGCGCGCCTATGTACGTGGTAGGCCCTGGAAACATGGATGAAGCGCTGGTTCAGAAGATCAATGAAGTCATCTGCAGCGTGGAACCGGATGCGGAAAGCCAGGAAAGGTGGGGAAAGATGGCCAGTTCATTTATCGCCCGCGATGTGGCCACGATCAGGGAAGAAGTGGTCAGCCTGGATGCAGACGTTGCACAAATTTATAAGAAATAAACAGATTCTCTGAAGGCGGAGCCAAATCTTATGTTTGGCTCGCCTTTCTCAGCATTACAATGCTTCGAAATGGAGGTAATTATGAAAATTAAGGTAAAACCCCGAATTCAATATATGGAAGGCCGGGAGATGTTTGACCGGCCGGAGGGGATCATTGACTGTGCCTGGGAAATTGACGGAGCGCTTCGCAGTTGGAAAGAATTTATTCCGTCGGGTTACGATGACAGCCGGGAAATGCCTTTGGTGGTGACCCTTCACGGAGGAAGCAGCAAGCGGGGCGGCAATAACCACCGGGCGGAGCTGAGCACAGCCTGGGCGGCAGTTGCCGAGAGGGAAGGGTTTATTGTTTTATATCCCCAGTCTCTGACAACGGAGCACACCTGGTCGGCCTGGGAGGATTTTTCAGACGGCAGGAGGACGAAGGGGCTTAAAGATGATATCCGTTATATCAATCTGCTTCTTGAACTGATACAGGAGAAATACAGGATCGACAAGGAGCGGATTTATCTCCATGGGCAGTCTTTTGGAGATGTGATGGGTACTTATTACCTGTTAAACAGTCCGAAACATCCTTTTGCCGCTGCGGCAACCCTGTCCGGGCCGGTAGGAGCGGAGCGGCTGATTAGGAACGACGGAACTTTCTATTTTGAAGGAGAATGCGCCATTCCGGTGGTAAGAACCCACGGCTCTTTGGATCTGGCAATGCCGATGGGAACCTTTCAGCATATTGACGACATAACTCCTACCTTTGATCTGATGAGGGAACTGCAGAAGAAAAACGGCGGAGAGGAAGAAATGATCCAGGCCAAGATGGAGATGCACCAGCTGCCCTGCATTGAATTGTGGAAACACTGCAATTCCTGCGGCGGGGAGCCGGTTCTCAGCGTCCGCGGCAGATATAATGCCCTGACTTATTCCGGTAACTATGATTTCCATTTCTATTCGGTGGAAGAGGGAGGACATGGGCCGTCCATGGATATGGCGGATTTTATATGGACGTATTTTTTCAGCGGATACCGCCGGGTAAACGGACGCGTGGTAAAAGGTTCCCCGGACAAAACCTTTCAGCCGGACAGCAATGCCGTGGTATTGGCCGACGGCGCGGTAAATGCTTATGTGGATAATCGGCTGGTTTCCCTGCCGGGAGCCATACGGAAAATCGGGGACATTTTCTATGCGCCAAGCGACTGCATAAGCCGGCTGTATCCCCAGCTTACGGTAAATCTGGAAGAGGGCGGCGCCAGCGCGGTAATCAGTGACAGCGGCCGTGAAATGCAGGTCTCCGCCTGCAACAAGACCTATGTTTGGTGCGGCTATTTAAAGCACGGTGACAGAACCCTCATTGAAGGCGACACCCTTCTGATTCCCGTGGCCCAGGCAGGCGGCTGTTTCTATGGTCAGAAGGCCAAAACCGGCTATGATGTTTGCTATCTGTCCGGGCATGATGGTGTGCTGACCTATGATTTTGCCTATTTGGTGCGGCAGCTTCTGGGCACGGAGAGAATTTTGTCCACGCAGGAGATGTGGGAAAAAGCGGACCGGGTGTTGAAGGCGGCGGCGCAGCCGGGGGATGGGGTGTAGATCGTTATTTTAGATGTGAAAGTTACGCAGGAAAGCGCGGCGAGGCGGCGTCCGCAGGGCAGGGGTTGAGAACCGGCCAGGCGGGGCGGAATCCGGCGGTGATGAAAACCGGCTTCCAACCGTAAGGGATACTAAGGCCGCAGGGATGGAAAAAGACGGTCCGATGCCCATTCACGGTGAACTCTTTATGGACTTCACCGTTCAGTGGGTATCTCAGAAACTGATTTGGTTTTCAGTTTCTGCCCGTCTTTTTTCATCCCTGCAGCCTAAGTATCCCTAACGGTTTCCAGATGGCTTTCATCACCGCCGGATTCCGCCACGCCCGGCCGGTTCTCAACCCCTGCCCTGCGGACGCCTCCTCGCCGCGCTTTCCTGCTGGTTTAACAACAAACCCTGAAGGCATTTTCGAAAATGCCTTCAGGGTTTGTTGTTAAAGTTGTTGTAAATAAAGTCCCTAGTAATTGAATAGTTTCGAGAGCGGCCCCACAATATCATGCAGGCTTTGTATGGAACTGTTCAGGCTGTCGATGTCCACCGCATTCAGGCGGTCTACGGCCTGTTTGATACTGTATTCACTGGTGGAAACTAGCTGGCTGATGCCGTCTATCATCTGGCCTAAGTTGGCGTCTGCCAGTTCATTGGTGATGGTTTCCATATCGGTCATAACTGTGTTAATGCTGTTGAACATGGTTTTGGCCTGTGGCAGCAGGAAGGCGCAGACGCTGATTATCAGGATCAGAGCGGCTACGCTGGCGGCAGCGGTTATTTTGGATGCCAGGTATTGTTTTTTTGCATAGGCTTCCTGGCGTTCGCTGGATTCTTTCAACTTTGTGAGAAGTTCCAGCATTTCATCACGTTCATTGTCTTTCATAAATTCCCCCCTGTAGAATCGTTGTTACTTTTTAGTATACTACGTCCGGGCTCTAATTAAAATTATAAATTGCGGAGATTTTCTTTTTTACGGCTTGGAAATATGGTAAAATGTCTGATATCACGATAACGATTAAAAAACAGTGAGGCGGATGAACAATGAAAAAATTATTAATTGTAGTGGATATGCAGAATGACTTTATTGACGGTGCATTAGGGACGAAGGAAGCCGTTGAAATGGTTCCGGCAGTTGTTGAGAAGATCAGGGAATACCAGGACCGGGGGGACGAGGTGATCTTTACTTTGGATACTCATTTCGAAGATTATCTGGATACTATGGAAGGGAAAAAGCTTCCTGTGCCCCATTGCATTAAGGGGACTCCGGGGTGGGAACTGCAAACGGATATCAGTGGGTTTGAAGGGAAAAAGTTCGAAAAGATCACATTCGGAAGCCTGGACTGCGCAAAGTATGTGGCAGAAGGGGCATATGAAAGCGTGGAATTGGCCGGACTTTGTACGGATATTTGTGTGATCTCCAATGCGCTTCTCATAAAGGCGGCAGTTCCGTCTGTTCCGGTTTTAGTGGACAGCCGGTGTTGTGCCGGTGTGACGCCTGAAAGTCATAGGAACGCGCTGGAAGCGATGAAGATGTGCCAGATTGATGTGAAGTGACCTGAAACCAGGATGGCCGGATCAATGGATTAAAATGAAAGGAAAACATAAAATAAGCATGGCGGATACCAGTATCTGAGGTATTCACCATGCTTGTTTTTATGCCTGTATCACAGTCAGGAAAAACAATCTTGAAAATCTGCCTCATACCAATCTGATTCATACAATAGAAGGAGAACAATGGCAGGAAATGCATCTTGATGATGCCTTTTACTGAATCAACCGTTCCAAATCCCCATAAAATCCAGGATAAGAAATAGTAACGCATTCCGCTCCCAGAATTTCCGTTTCACCGTCTGCCATCAGACCGGCAATGGCAAATGTCATTGCGATCCGGTGGTCGAGTTTGCTGTCGATCACCGCGCCATGCAGCGGTTTGCCGCCGTTAATGATCATGCCGTCTTCCGTCTCTTCCACATCGGCGCCCATGGCGGTTAAATTGCGGACCATGACTTCGATCCGGTTGGATTCTTTTACTTTCAGCTCAGCGGCGTCTTTAATCACCGTCTGCCCTTTGGCAAAACAGGCGAGGGCGGCGATCATGGGCAGTTCGTCAATCAGGGTGGGAATGATGGCCCCTCCGATGGTGATTCCGTGAAGCTGGCTGGAAGAGATCAGCAGGTCGGCTGTTGGCTCTCCAGTACCGGCTGTTTCGTTAAGCAATGTGATATTACCGCCCATTTCCCGGCATACATGGAGGATTCCGTCACGGGTGGGATTGATCCCCACATTTTTAATTAAGATTTGGGAATTTGGAACCATCAGTCCGGCGGCCAGGAAAAATGCGGCGGATGAGATATCGCCGGGCACATTAATCCGGCTGCCGTATAATTCAGATGCGGGCTTGACAACCGCTGTGGCGCCGTCAGTTTTAATGTCCGCGCCAAAACAGGAGAGCATCAGTTCCGTGTGGTTTCTGGATACATAAGGTTCCGTCAGGCGTGTTTCCCCTTCCGCGTAAAGTCCGGCCAGCAGGACTGCCGATTTTACCTGGGCGGAAGCCACTTTTGAATGATAATGGATTCCATGGAGTGGGGAACCGCTTATCTTTAGGGGGGCACAGCCGTTTCCGTTCACACTTTCAATTCTGGCTCCCATCATGGTGAGCGGGTCAATGATGCGCTTCATGGGCCGTTTCTGTATGGATTGGTCGCCGGTCAGGATCACGTCGAAATCCTGGGCGGCCAGGATTCCTGAAATCAGGCGGGTGGTAGTTCCGCTGTTTCCGCAGTCCAGAACCTCTGAAGGGGCTTTGAGGCCGTGAAGGCCCTTACCCTTTACCAATACGGTATCCCCCTTATTTTCGATGTCGATTCCCATTTTCTGAAAACAGGAGATGGTGGACAGACAGTCTGCGCCCTGAAGATAGTTATGTATTTCCGTGGTTCCTTTGGCGATGGAACCGAACATCACACTGCGGTGGGAAATGGATTTATCTCCGGGAACCGTGATTTCTCCTTTTAATCCCGTCACTTTTTTAAACTTCATTGTTGAAACCTCACTCACATTTTATTAGTTTGTAATTGTATTTTAAAAGCTGCACCCAGGCGTTGTTTCTGGATTCCTCATCATAGAATACGATTTTTAAAGCGCCTTCCCCGTGTTCACGGTTATGGTTGATGCCGATATTGCTGATGCTGATGCCCCGGGCGCTGAGGATTACGGATAAAGTAGAGATTGCGCCGGGTTCGTCGGCAACATCCACCGTAAAGGAATATTCAGGAGCCACGGATCCCTTGGAGGAATCGGAAATGGAATTGCGGTAAGTTTTCGATGTGTCGAATAAACGGTAAACCGCCTGTTTATCCTGTTCCTTCAGCCGGTCTAAAATGTCCTTTAAGGATTCAATATAGCTTTCCAGCATGAATACGATATTTTTCGTATTTGTCATGCAGATCTGTTCCCACATCTCCGGGGAAGCGGAGGCGATACGGGTAATATCCTTAAAACCTCCTGCGGCCAGCCGTTTCATCATTTCTTCCCGGTTATCGGAATCCTTTACCAGGTTCACCAGGCTGGATGCTATGATATGGGGCAGATGGCTGATGGCGGCCACAATCCGGTCATGTTCCTTATAGTCCAATACAATGGGAATCGCTCCGATCAGCTCAGCCACCGCAACCAGGCGTTTGGTGTCGTCCTTTCTGGTTTCTCTGGTAGGAGTGATGATATAGTAAGCATTTTCCAACAGACGGTCGGTGGAATTTTCATAGCCTGTTTTTTCAGAACCGGCCATAGGATGTCCGCCGATGAAACAGGATTCCATGCCCAGGGAAATGACTTCCTTATGGATATCGGTTTTAGTGCTGCCCACGTCTGTGATGATGGCTCCGGGCTTTAAGTAAGGCCGGACGGCGGAAAGATACTGGGCGTTATATTCCACCGGCGTGCAGAGAAATATCAGGTCGCAGGAATTCAGGGTTTCATCAATTCCGTCCAGAATAATGTCCACAACGTTGTCATTTTTGGCCTGTTCCAGTTTGGAACGGGTTCTCATATAAGCCATAATCCGGATGCCGGGGCAGGCCCGTTTCAGGCCTTTGGCGATAGAGCCGCCAATCAATCCGAAGCCGATAAAACCAATGGTTAAATCAGTCATTAAAAATGCCTCCTTGAAAGATCTGCATAAGGTTTCAGTTCATTTGTCAATTCTTCAAATGCCTCGAAGGTCAGGGACTGGGGGCCATCCGACAGGGCGCAGGCAGGATTTGGATGGACTTCGATCATCAGCCCGTCTGCCCCGACCGCAATTGCCGCTTTGGAAAGAGGGGCAACATAGGCGCGGACGCCTGTAGCATGGCTGGGGTCTACAATGATAGGAAGGTGGCTCTTGCTGCGGATCACCGGCACGGCGCTGATATCTAACGTATTGCGGGTGGCTGTTTCATAGGTTCGGATTCCGCGTTCGCAGAGCACCACATTGGGGTTCCCTTCGGACATGATGTATTCGGCAGCGTTCAGCCATTCGTCAATGGTGGCTGACAGGCCGCGTTTTAACAGGATCGGGATACCGGATTTTCCAGCTTCCTTTAACAGCTCGAAGTTCTGCATGTTCCTGGCCCCAATCTGAAGCATATCCACATAGTTAACCGCCGATTCGATGGCCCGCAGACTGGTTACTTCGCAGATGACGTTCAGCCCTGTGGCTTCTCTGGCCTCTTTCATATATTTAAGCCCTTCTTCCTCCAGGCCCTGGAAGGAGTAGGGGGATGTTCTCGGTTTATACGCGCCGCCGCGCAGGAAGGTGGCCCCGGCTTTTTTCACCGCATATGCGGTTTCCATCAACTGTTCCCGGCTTTCCACCGCGCAGGGGCCGGCCATAATGGTTAAGGTGCCCGGTCCGATGGTGGTGTTGCCCACCTTGATTACGGAATCTTCCGGGTGGAACTTTTTATTGGCCAGTTTATAGGATTCGGTTACGGCCACTACCTTGTCAACGCCTTCTGATATCTCGATGTTGGATCCGTGAAGTTTTGTTTTATCGCCGACAACGCCTACGATGGTTACTTGGGCGCCCTTGGAAAGATGAACCTGAAGGCCTTTGGCTTCAATCAAATTAGTTACTTTTTTTACGGCCTCATCAGAGGCATTTGGTTTCATAATTATAATCATGTCTTTTTCCTCGTTTATGTTTAATTGAATTTATAGCTAGTATTCTATACGAAGTCGGGGATAATGTCAACGCTTTATGACGTTGAAGTTTAACGTGTTAAAGTAAAAAAGACAAATTTATAAACGGGAAACGCCTGCCTGAATATACATGGAATAGGTTGTTCATGGTAAATATTTTATGTCCTCTTCCGTAAGATTAAATTGCTGGAACATAAAACTGCGGAATTCTAAAGCTGCCTCAGATAACTCGTTATCTTTTTTCCAGGCAAAATAAATATTTTTCTGATCGATATGGACGCTGCCGCCCGGAGCAAGAGGACGTACTGCTACATTGGTATTATTCTTAACAAAACAACTGTCGATATATGGGACCAGACCGATCATAGTTCCGCTTGTAATCATGTTGAGCATAACAAAACGGTCGTCTGTGATCGCACATATGTTGGGCATGATACCGTAATTCAGCATGGTATTATATTCAACAGGCAGAGCATTGCTATGGGGTGAGACAACGATCATCCGTTCATCCTTAATGTCATCTGGATCTAAACATTTTTTTTGACAAAGAGGATGAGTTCTGTTTAATAGAATATATGGGTTACTGGGTTCTGAGTCGGACAAAAAAACATAATTCATGTTGCGCAGATGGACGCTTCTATGAGAAAAAAGAAAATCCAGGGTATCTTCCGGTTTGGATTTTACTGTTCTTTGATTAGAGATTAAGCGAAAAACTATATTGGGGTGTAATTCCATAAATGTATTCAGCAGACCGGAGAACCGGGCTTCACTGGTACGGAACCCCAAGACAATTTCCTGAACTCCCAATTTGTCCCGGTACAGCATTTTCTGCTGGTTCCGTTCCAGAATCTCAAATAAGCCGGATATTGTTTTTTGAAATTCCCGTCCGTTTTCATTTAATTTCAAATTTTTTCCCTTCCGGTCAAACAGCGGAACCCCCAATTCCGCTTCTAGTTTTTTCAGCATATTACTCAGAGCCGGCTGGGAGATATGGAGAGATTCCGCAGCTGAGGTCATGTTCTGAAGTTTTGCAAGTTCAAGAAAATATTCAAATTGCAGTAAATTCATAATGGCGTTTCCCCTCTGAATGATTCGAGTTAAAATACACTAAAAAATGCGCTTATCACTAGAAAATTATAACATAATAACCAAAAAGTGATTTTACAGAAAAACTAATTAATACTATGATTATATCATGAATATTCACATAATAAAATTAAATTTGGCCAAACAATTCACAAGGAGGGGTTAGTGTGGAGAAACAAAAGAACAGCCTGTTAAAAGAAGCAGTATCTCTAATGACGAATAAAAATTTATTGCTTGTTATGTTGATGCTTACATGTAATACATGTGCGACACAATTATCCAAAACAAGTATTAATGTTTACGGGAAATCTCTGGGAGCCACGGTTGCTGTTTTAGGATTCATAGCGACTCTGAACAGCTGGGGAAAAATTTGCTGCCGTCCGTTTTCAGGGCGCGGCGTGGATAAGTTTAATCCGCGTATATGGATGATAACCTGCAGCCTGCTGCGGATGGCCTGCTATTTATGCTTTGCCCTGTTTGATTCGGTGGCGATGTTCGGCGCAGCAAGATTTTTAGAAGGAGTTACCAATGCATTGATGGTGACTTCCCTGTATTCTCTCACCGGATTATGTGTTACTAAGGCACAAATCAGTACTGCAATGGCTTTGTACAGTTTTATACCAGCCTTATTTTCAGCCGGAACTACGGCGTTTTCTACCAGAGTTTATGAGATGGGACAGAAAGTTCCGTTTTATGGCTCAGTCGGTTTGTTAGGCATAATGTGTATCTTATCATTTTTCCTGAAAATGTCGCCGCAGAACGAAAAGAAAAAAGAGCAGGGAAGCGAGGAACAACAGAAGGAAAAGACCTCTAAGAAAGGCTTTAAGATCACGAATTACATAGCTCTTGAAGGGCTTTGGTTCCTTCCCATGATGTGGGCGAACAGCGCCCATCTGGCTGCGGAAGATCTGCTGATTGTAGTTTATGCAACGGAGATGGGATATCCGGCAGCAGGAGCCTTGTACTTTTCAGTAGCAATGCTGGTTAAGATGTGGGCAGTACTGCCCATGGGAGCAATGGCAGACCGAATTGGTGCGAAATATGTAATTTATTTCGGTTTCCTGTGTAAAGCCGTAGGATTTATTCTCCTGGCTATGTATCCGACGGCTCTAATGTTTACCGTCGCAGGTGTTTTAAAAGGCTTTGGCATGCCAATGCAGAATATTATGCAGGCTCAGGCAGTTAAAGTTATGCCAAAGAGTAAAATGGGTATAGCCAACTCAACTCATCTTTTACTGACTGATTTTGGAGTTATGTTTATGAGCAGCGCGGCCGGTTTTATCTGTGCGGCGGTAGGTTTTTCAAAGGCATTTATGGTATTTGGCGCATTGGCAGCCTGTGGTGCTGTCTGTTATGCGGTCATGAAAGGAAAAATAGAGGGTATGGTGGAAAAAGCGATTGCCGAAGACGAGCAGGCTGCTTAACGATTGTTTAAGAACGGAGAATTGATATGAATCAAAAATTGAGTATTGATATAGATACAGAAATTCCAATGCGGGACGGAGTCATATTACGTGCAGATATCTACAGGCCGGATGACGGAAGGCCGTATCCGGCCATATTGCTACGGACCCCCTACAGGAAAAAATATATGTCAACTCAATGGGGAGAATTAAGCCCCATTCCGTTGGCAAAGGCCGGTTATGCAGTTATTTTGCAGGATACGAGAGGCACCGGCAGTTCGGATGGTGAATATAACTTTTATTTTGACCAGGGAGATGACGGTTATGACAGCTGTGAATGGATTGCCGGACAGGAATGGTGTGACGGCAGGGTCGGTGGATACGGTCATTCCTACTATGCATATACCCAGCTGACAATGGCAGCTAAAAAGCCGCCTCATCTGATCTGCATTGCTCCTTTCATGCAAAGCTGCAGACCGAAATACAGCGGAGGTTTTCTGCCAAATGCCCTTCATGCGGAATGGCTTTCCAAACAGGCGGAACGGTATCTGGAACGGATTAAAGATGAAGGACGTCGTGAAGAATGCCGTCGGATTCTGACACAGCATACAAAAAACATGAGAGAACAATATCGTTTTGTTCCGGAAATCGATATGCCGGTTATGCAGTTGACGGAATATTTTCCCTATATGAAAGAATACCGCATAAAGGTAGAAAAATATGACAGTCCATCAGGGCCCGAAGTCGAAGGACGGCCTATAGATTTGAGCAATGTGGATACACCTATGCTGCTGTATGCCGGCCTGTATGATACCTCTTCAAAAAATGGACCATTTGAAAATTTTATGACCTTAACTCATGTTAATCCGAATGAACATGTGAGGAACAACACCAGACTGGTGGCGGGCCCGTGGAAACATGGCGTCCGGTTTGAGCCGAATCAGGGAGAATTGGGCTTTGGTAATGCAGATGGAAAGATTTTAAATATTAATGACCATATACGGCGTTTTTTTGATTATCATCTCAAGGGAATTGATGAAGGGATGGAAGCCAGCGCTCCTGTGCGCATCTATATTATGGGAAAAAATATCTGGCGGGATGAATACGAGTACCCTCTGGCGCGTACCCGGTATACAGATTTTTATCTGAGGAGCAATGGAAATGCCAATACGCTGTCCGGCGACGGCTGGCTGTCCGCAGCGCCTCCGGAAGAATATGAACCGGAAGATCAATTTATTTATGACCCTGAGAAACCGGCTCCGGACCGTGTACCCGGCGGCTGCGCGGGCGGGATTCAGGACTGGAGCAGTGTGGAAACTATGAGAGAAGATATGCTGGTTTATTCCACTCCGGTTTTGGGAAAAGGAATTGAAGCCATTGGAATGTTTAAAGCAGAGCTGGAAATTTCTTCTGACTGCCCGGATACGGATTTTGTCTGCCGTCTGACTGATGTATACCCCAATGGAAAATCCTTAAATATAACAGAAGGGGCTGTCAGGGCCAGCTACAACAATACCTATGAACGAAAACTTCTGGAGCCGGGGGAAATCAGGCGTGTTACTGTGGATTTAGGCAATTCGAGCATCTATTTCAAAGAAGGACACAAAATACGCCTGGAGGTAACCAGCAGCTGTTTTCCAATGATTGACAGAAACCATAATACCGGAAACCGGGTGGGAACGGATACAGAAATGAAAATTGCCCGCAACTGTGTTTATCATAACCCGGTTAAGGCGTCAAAACTGATACTGCCTGTTATTCCGGAAGATGAAGAGGAGGAAATAAATGAACTATAGATATTATTTCAATGTAAAAAGTTTGTATCTGGTACCTGGTTTTCATACGATAATGATCAATGAATATACATACCGCCCCCAAATACCGCCGGTTTTAAAAGAGGGACATGTATTCTTGGCCACAGAAGACTTTAAAACCATTTATTCTCAGGTTTACCAAGTGGAATCCATCGATGGAAGTGTGATTGTCAGCAGAGGAGTCCGGCAGGCCAAAACTCCGGAAGAGGAGATAAACGGAGTCAAAGTGATGGCTTTGGATATAGTGTTGGAACAGGTATTTGACTACCGCCGTATGGAGAAGATGACAGCTGAAAAGAACCAGGTTATATTTTTCACAAGTGACAAGGAAACTGCAGAGATTCCTAAACTCAAATTAAAATATATTGACAATCTGATCCGGGGAAAAAAGGAAGGGGATTTTTACCATACTTTCTGGTTTGAGGAAGGGGAAAAACTGGTTCCTTACAGAATCTATCTGCCGGTGGGGTACGACCCTGCAATCAAATATCCGGTAGTATTTTATCTCCACGGAGGCAATGGAAGTCCGGAACAGGGCTTTATCCGCAGCCAGAATAAGCTTCAGTATTACGGAGAAAAACATAAGTTTATTGTGGTCGGAGCGGATGGCTTTATCTGGGATTCTACATATGGATATGTACTTCCGCCGAATCCGGGAGATCCCGATCTTGATTATTCCTGCCCGGAAAACCCGGGACACTATTCGGAGGAAAGGCTTTACGGCCATCATTTGGGTGAATTGTGTCTGGAAGCGACGATTAAAACCGTTTTAGAAAATTTTTCAGCGGATGAAAATAAAATGTTCCTCATGGGAAATTCCATGGGCGGAGAAGGCACGTTTTATTTTGCGGCCTCCCATCCGGGCATGTTTAAGGCTATAAGTCCGGCGGGAGCCATGGTTAATACAAAAATCATGGATGTGACGCCATTAAAAGATGTTCCGATTTTATTTGTGGGAGGAACGGAAGATATGCATGGTTTTGATTATCTCAGGGACGGAGTGGATGCGATGAAGGAACAGGGGCTTAATATAAACAGCCTTTATATTGGAGGCGGAGATCATCCGTCAGCGTGGGTGATGGGGCTTTCAGAAGTATTTGACTTCTTTCGAAAATACTGTTAATTGAAATTTACAAAATTCGTATAGAGAGCGGGAAGGGGTAACATCATGAATGTATTATCATTACGGTGGCTTCACTGTGCGGGATATGAAATAAAACTGCCTGACGGGCCGTCGATCGTTATTGATCCGTTTATTACCATGAACCGGTTTGAAAATTTTACATGGGAGAATATCGAGGGGGCAGATTATATTCTCCTGACACACACACATGGAGATCACATATCGGATGTGGGCAATCTGGTGGGAAAATTTGGTTCCCAGGTGTTTTCAGGTCAGATGTCCTGCAATAGTATTGTAGAATATTTTGATTTGAATTATTCTCATATCTGGCCGGTACTTCCAGGGGAATTTTATGAGTTAGACGGTTTTTCTTTGAATATTTACCGTGGAAAACACACAACACAGACGAGGGATGATTACAAACCCAGCCAGGCATACAGGATTCCTGCCATTGGCGGACCAGAAGGCAGTTATAGGGACGGAAATCATTTTGGCGGAATGGAAATGCTGAACTTTTTAATCACTACCAAAGAGGGGATGAGGATTCTCATATCCGGCGGTCTTGATTCTTATCAGGATATTTACCGTGAAGCAAAGAAGACGCGGCCCAACATTGTAATCCGCCAGGCCAATGCGGGGCTTGCGCCGGAAGACTATGCCAGACTGGTGCTGCCATATCAGGCTCAGTATGTATTTCCTCACCATCATGAAAAAATTCCCGGCAGGCAGGGTATTTCCATTGAAGATTACTGCAGCAGAATCAATGAGGAGTTAATCCGGTTAGGCAGTCGGACAAGGGTTGTTTATCCGGAGAAATTCAGGTGGGTTGATATTGAGATGAGTGCCCGTTTGCGCTGACAACTGCAGCCGGAGAGGGGGAAAAACATGCAGCTTTATATCACGGTTGGCCTGCTGATTGTAACCGTTGTTATGTTGATCAGCGACAGAGTTCCATATCTGGCAGTTGCCATGGCGATTTTGGCAACACTAACGCTGGCGGGGGTTTTAAAACCGGGAGAAATGATGTCCAGATTGTCGGATCCTACAATGATGCTTTTTGTAGGCACTTTTCTGATCAGTGCGGCATTTCAAAAGGTAGGACTAACTGAAGCCATAGGCGAAAAGGCTATGAATTTTTCGCGAAAATATATTAAAAGTGAAAGCGTTATAGTGCTTGTGATTTCATTGACTACGGCGGCAGCTTCTATCTTGCTGCAGGCACTTGGGGTTCAGGCCGCCATGATGACGCTGGTCATAACACTGGCTGACCAGCTCGGCATCAGCAGAAAGCGGACATTAATCGCATTGGGATATTCGGCAACGATTGGGGGAACATTTACGCTTTTGGGTAATAACCTGGATCTTTTGGCCCGGAGCACTTATGAAGCGGCCAGACCGGGAGAGAGCTTTGGCGTGTTTGAAATGACGCCTCTGACCGTTCCTATGGGGATTTTGCTGATTGTATTCTTCTGTTTTATCGGTATGTACGTGATCAAAGCGGAACCGGGAGTGAGGAGGAGTTCAAACGATGTCAGGTTTAGGGCTGATTATAATAAAAGAGAGCAGTATACCGTTCTGTTTTCCGCCTTGTTTTTTGTGGTGGCGGTCGCCATAGATTCCAGATATATGCCTTCTAACGTAGCTGTAATTATTATGGCATTTATCTTAGGAGGCAGCAGAATTATGAGCATTGAGGAAATGCTGGAAAATATTAATTGGAAAATTATACTGTTTGCAGTGGGAATCACCACATTGTCAGGAGCTATTCCAAAAGTCGGTCTGGATAAAATTATTGGTGATCTGGCCCAAAATGTGCTGGGACAAATGGTGAGTCTGCGAATGGTAGTAGCACTCATGTTTATATTCACCATGTGTTTGACTCAGCTCATGTCAAATTCCGGTTCGTTTGCTATAATGGCGCCCATCGGGATCGCTCTGTCCGGTAATTTAGGGCTTCCTTTAAAGCCCATCATTATCGCCATGTGTCTGGCAGGAAGCTGTGCATATGTAACGCCAATGGCTACGCCATCTTATGCTATGCTGGCTTCGGCAGGAAATATAAAATTCAGGGAGTTTGTGCTGGCTGGAATGCCAATGATGTGTATTAATGCAGTAATCGCTATTGTGTTTATACCTGTTTTGTTTTAAAAATGCGCATTTGTAAGGCATTTAAGATTTTAGTATCTTTTAGGGGCGGTACCTGGTCCGGGATTTAATTTTCCCAAACTCTCCGCCCCGGTTTTCCCACTTTTCTGGCGTACTTTTCAGTGATGCTTTACGTCTTATCGTACCCTTATTTCAAACTGTTGATATTCCTCCATCATTTTTTCTATCATTCTGAAGACTATTTGTGCTCCCTTATCTTTCGAGGCGCAGGAAGGAGCGCCTAAACAGCCGGTATATTGTGTCGGCGGGGTTTGGGCTTCATGGTACAGATAATCTTTAAAATCATGGAACGGTATATCATACTCCTGTATTGCTCCCATCCGCACTTTATGGGGATATAGAAATAAGGCTACGGAAGTCTCTGCTTCACAAGCATGTCTGATTGTATCCTGTTTTTGGAGTATATCCGTATAATCCACATCGCCTAATTCAATTAGTTTTACATTACTGCCATGGTCTGACAGCGCTTTTATATGAAATGGATCGCCATGATAGGTCAGGAGGAGAAAAAACGTAAAGCCTTGGTTCGTCCACCAATCGATAATTGATGAGACGGTATCATGCAGCGTTATTTCTGTGATCGAGGCTGTGCCGGCCAGGCCGCGGTCGAGGGGCAGATTAACCCCATAGTTAATTGTGGGAGCAATCAGAAGGCCGGTTCGTTTTGACAATTCATCTGCCATATATTCGCAGACTAATATATCATTATTGAGCGGCAAATGATGGCCATGTTGTTCGCAAGTGCCTATTGGAATAATCAGGCCGCTTTTTTTAGTTGAACAATATTTTTGCGCTTCAATCCAAGTTAAATTTTCTAATCGCATAATGTCCTCTTTCTTATCACCAATTTTTGTATCAAACGAATACCCGATGCTTCTTGAACGTTTTTTTGTTCGAAAAGATGAGCCGCCCGGAACAGCTGCTTCTTTCAGTTTAGCAAAAGGCGGCCGATTCCTCTATCTATTAATGATTGCTGTAACGAAAATTACAAAAAGGAGCTGCTGATGCAGCTCCCCTTTCGTTCTAATGGTTATATATAATTTTTCGTATAGAATGTGTTGATAAAAAATAGCGGTCCGCAAGAGCATCAATGGATGTCCCTTGTGAGTATTCCTGTTTTATTTTTTCATTTCTGCGTTCTATTTCGTTATGATAACCGGATATTTCCCCCCATTGTTTGTGGCGGGCTGAGGGAACATATAAATATTCCCCATCAACGTAATGTTGTAATTCCTTCACCAAAGATTCGGGAAGAATCTTAGATGCATTCTGGTATTTCATGCGGGCTCCTCCTTAACTTAAATTGTTTAGGAAGCAAAGCCAGCATATAAAGCGACTGTTTCCTCCATGCAATTGTCGCTTACTGGCTCTGCATGGAGTTGTGCATCATTAAATAGTTATACGTAATCATTATTTCCCCCCTTGTCCTCAAAATCATGTCATATAATAAGATTATTATACCATCAAATGTGATATTTGTATAACTTTTAAACAGTGCTTTTCATAAGGCTGCTTTTATATAGTGTAAAGTTCAGACAGATTTAAACGGTTACAGATTTCACAACACTATATGTTCCGTTTGATTGCATTCACCTGCTGCGGTATGATATAGTAAACAGGTTGAAAAGCCGCTTTAAGAAAATATATAAAATGGAGCAGAAGAATGAAAACATTAGAGGAATTAGAGGCTTGGCTGGAGGAAAACTGCTATTCCTTTCAGGAACTGACAATCGGTCATCATTTTGCGCCTGAAGGCATTGTTATGGAACGGGATGGGAACAGCTTTAACTGGTGCTATTCTGAACGCGGGAATAAGCGGGTTTTGAAGGCTTTTGACACAGAACAAGGGCTGGTTGATTATGCTCACGCCCAGTTAACCGCTGATAAATGGTACAGGGCCCATATCATCGCATTTACATTTGATGAGGAAAAAATAAAAGAAATAAGTTCATTGCTGGAGAAAGACAAGATCGGATATGAACGCAATGATATTTTTAATTATTCCAGGGGGAAGCGGGCTTACCGGATTTTTGTATTCGGAAGCGATATTAAAAAAACAGAACACTTCAAGGCAGAGTATATGTATGTCTGAGGGGGGCTTTATCTAAAAAATTGTTATTTAAAATGAAATTTTAAGCCGCAGGCCGCGGCGGAATCGAGGAGTATATGTCAGAGAAAAAATTAGTGATTGTGGACGGCTCATCCATGCTGTCCACCTGTTATTATGCAGTGCTTCCGCGGGAGATCATGTTTGCCAAAACGGAAGAAGAGAAGCAGAAACATTACAATAAAATCCTTCAGTCGGAAGACGGCGTCTACACCAATGCCATTTTCGGAATGCTGAAAATGGTGGTGTCATTGATAAAGAAACAGAAGCCGGATTATATGGCGTTTGTTTTTGACAAGACCAGGGATACGTTCCGCAGAGAGCTCTATCAGGATTATAAGGGCACCAGATCGGTAACGCCGGCTCCGTTAAAGGAGCAGTTCATATTGATGGAGCAGATACTGGAAGACGTAGGATTTAAAGTTCTGTACAGCGACCGCTATGAGGCGGATGATTATGCAGGCAGCCTGGTGATGAAATTCCGTGACCGGATACCGGTTGTGGTGATGACAAAAGACCATGATTATCTTCAGCTTGTAAACGATGAACATAATGTGAGGGCATGGATGGTTCAGGCAAAGCAGGAGAAGGCGGAAGAACTGTATGAAAAATATTATTCGGCTTATGGGATGACCAAAAAGGATGTAAATCTTCCTGAAAAAGTGTTTGAATTCACTGCGGAACATGTTTTTGCGGAAGAAGGCGTATGGCCGGAACAGATTGTGGATTTGAAGGGCATTCAGGGAGACACCTCCGATAATATACCGGGCGTAAAGGGCGTCAGCAGCGCCGCCCCTCTCCTTTTAAATGAATACGGGACGGTGGAAGAACTATATTCTGTGATCCATGAAGCGGAAACCGACAAAAAGGCGCTGAAGGATTTACAGGATTTTTGGAAAACAGGATTGGGAATCAGCCGTTCCCCTTATAAATCACTGACAAAAACAGGGGAAGAGGGGGAATTATGCGGCGAAGCGGCAGCGGTTCTGTCAAAACAACTGGCGGCCATCAAAACAGATATCCCTCTGGATTATGAGCTGGAAGATTTTTCTGTGGGACTTTATCAGGAAGAATGTCTGAAAAATTGGTGTAATCAATTGAATATCCAGATAAAGTCGGTATTTGGGAAATAAGCGGGAGGAGGATCAGATGTTTTGGAATCATTTTCAGGAAGAACGTATCAGGAAAGCGTATTATGACAGTTTGGCCACTGCCGTGGACAGGCTGGAAGAAGGCGGGATTTCCTTCCTTCCGGCGGCCTACTGCACATTCGCTTATGATGACATCCGCCTGGTGAAACGGTGCGGGAGGGCCATCCGCTGTCTGTTAAAACCCTATACCATCCGTCAGATGATCCGGCTCAGCGAGCAGTTCCGCCAGTATACTTCCGTGGAATGGAACATAGACTGGCAAAAGGTCAGCCTGAAGGAGATAAGGGATCAGTTTGAATCGGAAGAGGACTATACATATGCATTGATCGCCGGCAGTTTTCACCCCAACGGCTATTTCCGGGAACAATGTGTCGGTGAGATGGCCGCATATCCCCAAACCCTGCCCTATATGATTTTAAGAATGAATGACTGGGTCGGCAATGTCAGAAACAGGGCTGTAAAAATGATCGGTGAAAAGCTGGACCGATGCCCGCTTGATGAAATCTTCCCGGCCCTCATAACCCTGGATAAGGTGAAACGGTCAGAAAGAAGGGGGGACCGGGAACTGGCATCCATTGAAGCCAGGATTAAAGAACGTATGGAACGGGAAATGAAAGACGCTCCCGTCTATCTGATATTAAAGTATGAGTTTGATATCCGGAAATGTATCTACCGTTATCTGTTTTCCGGAAAGATTCTGGAGCAGGAGAAGGCGGACTATCTGCTGGCCCGGGAAAGGCACAGCTATTGCCAGACGGTGATCATATCCGGCATTTTAAAGGATTATGACTGTTCTTTGGAGCAGATTGACAGATATCTGCTGCATAAAAGCGCCTGTGTCAGAAGAAAGGCCATGGATAAAAAATATGATCTTTTAAGAGACGCATGGACCGGCCTGGAGACGTTTCTGCTGGACAAGAACAGAGGAATCCGGGAACTGGCTGCATTTATATTGGGGCGTCACAGGGATTTCGACGTGCCGGGGTATTATATCTGCCATTTAAAGGATGAAAAGCCGGAGACAGCCATTACCGGGCTGGCGGAAACAGGCAGCAGGGACCATGCGAAAATGATCATCCCATTTTTAACTAATCCGGATGAAACGGTAGTAAAGGCGGCTGTGGGCGCGTTGGGAAGGCTGATGAAAGAGGAGGGGGAATCCCTGTTTTGGACGTATTTGTCAGATCCCAGGATTCCGGTGTCTAAGGCCGCTTACCAGGCGGTCCGCAGCAGCCGGATCCGCTATGGGGCGGAAAAACTGTACGGATGCTGGAAGATGTCAGGGGAAAGCCACGTGAAACGTTACCTGATCCGCCTGCTGATTCTGGAAAACACCTGGAACAGCCTGCCCTATTTACTTCTCTTATACCAGGAGCCGGAGACGGAGGAAATTCGTGGCAGTATCTTGGCGGCGCTGCATTGCCGGAGCCTTTATACGTATATTACAAAAGAACAGGGACAGTTTATCACGCAGCTTTTGGATGAGGTTGGAGGCGGGCTTCCCGGAAAGCTGGCAGATGAGATCCGTTTTGATCTTAAATTCATTGTGAAAGGGTAAGAAGTCCGCGAAACAGCTAAAAAAGCCGCTATAATCGATGGTTTGGCGGGTAATTATAAAATTTTTGTATAAATTGCACATTATGCTTGTAAAATTCAGAAAAATTTAGTAGAATATCATCATAAGACTAAACTTGAAGCAAACCATCAGGTTTGCGCGAACAGGAGGAATGTTTATGAACGTATATGGAACGCAACAAATCCGTAACGTTGTATTACTCGGACACGGTGGCGCCGGTAAAACAACAGTTGCAGAGGCTATGGCATTACTTACCGGTGTTACTAAGAGAATGGGGTCCGTTACGGACGGTAACACGATCAGTGATTATGACAAGGAAGAGATTAAGAGACAGTTTTCCATTTCCACAACGTTGATTCCACTGGAGTATGAAGGCGAAGATGGTCCGATTAAGATTAATTTACTGGACACTCCCGGATATTTTGATTTTGTAGGTGAAGTAGAGGAGGCGATCAGCGTTGCTGATGCCGCTATTATCGTTGTAAACTGTAAAGCAGGTATTGAAGTAGGCACACAGAAAGCTTGGGAGATGTGTGAGAAGTTTAAACTTCCGAGAATTATTTTCGTAACCAACATGGATGATGACCATGCCAGCTACCGTGAACTGGTTCTGAAGCTGGAGAAAGAATTCGGAAGAAAGATTGCTCCGTTCCAACTGCCAATCCGTGAGAACGAGAAGTTCGTAGGCTTTGTCAATGTGGTGAAGATGGCAGGCCGCCGTTATACCAATTTAAGTGATTATGAAGAATGTGAGATTCCCGAATATTCCAAGAAGAATTTAGGCATTGCAAGAGAAGCTTTGATGGAAGCGGTTGCCGAAACCAGCGAGGAATACATGGAGCGTTATTTCTCCGGAGAAGAATTTACTCAGGAAGAGATCTCCACAGCGCTTAGGGAACATGTTATAGACGGAACAATTGTACCCGTTATGATGGGTTCCGGTATCAACTGCCAGGGCTTCCGCGTTCTGCTGCAGGCGATTGACAAGTATTTCCCGTCACCGGACAAATACGAATGTATCGGTGTGGACGTATCCACCGGAGAACGTTTCACAGCCAAGTATAATGACAATGTATCCTTATCAGCCAGAGTATTTAAGACCATCGTGGATCCGTTCATCGGTAAATATTCCCTGATGAAGGTATGTACAGGTACTTTAAAACCGGATTCCACCATTTATAATGTCAACAAGGATACGGAAGAAAAAGTTGCCAAACTGTACATATTGAGAGGCAAAGAGGCCATTGAAGTACCGGAACTGAGAGCTGGGGATATCGGCGCTGTTGCGAAACTTACTATAACCCAGACAGGCGATACGATTGCGCTGCGCACAGCTCCTATCGTATATCATAAACCGGAGATTTCCACACCTTATACCTACATGAGATATAAGACGGTGACCAAAGGTGATGAAGATAAAGTTTCCAGCGCCCTTTCCAAACTGATGGAAGAGGATCTCACTTTAAAGGCAGTGAACGATACGGAAAACCGCCAGTCGCTTCTGTACGGCATCGGCGACCAGCAGTTGGATGTGGTAGTCAGCAAACTGAAAATGCGCTATAAAGTGGATGTTGAACTCAGTAAACCGAAATTTGCTTTCCGTGAAACCATCCGTAAAAAAGTGGAAGTTCAGGGCAAATATAAAAAGCAGTCCGGCGGACATGGACAGTACGGTGATGTTAAGATGGAATTTGAACCATCCGGCGATCTGGAGAAACCTTATGTATTTGAAGAGAGGGTATTCGGCGGCGCAGTTCCGAGAAACTACTTCCCGGCAGTGGAAAAAGGCGTTCAGGAATGCGTATTAAAAGGACCTTTGGCTGCCTACCCGGTAGTGGGCATTAAGGCGACACTGGTAGACGGTTCCTATCATCCGGTAGATTCCTCTGAGATGGCGTTTAAGATGGCTGCAACCATGGCGTTTAAGAAGGGCTTTATGGATGCCAATCCGGTTCTGTTAGAGCCGATTGTATCTCTGAAAGTAACCGTTCCGGATAAGTTTACCGGTGATGTTATGGGCGATTTAAACCGCAGAAGAGGCCGTGTGCTGGGTATGAATTCCAATCATAACGGAAAACAGATTATCGAGGCGGATATCCCGATGTCTGAACTGTTCGGTTATAATACGGATCTCCGTTCCATGACCGGCGGTATGGGCGTATTTGAATATGAATTTTCACGTTATGAGCAGGCTCCTGGAGATGTACAGAAGAAAGAAGTGGAAGCCAGAGCTTCTAAAGTGGACAGAACAGAAGGTTAATTTTAGGATTAGTGGACATAGAATTGGATTAGGGCTGCCTTTCAACCGTGAGTATTCCGGTTGAAAGGCGGTTTTGATTTCATGGGAAATTCTTTCTTTCTCCCGGGCTGTCAGAACTGGAGAATATTGTAAGAAAGAACTGTTTGACATTTTTTTGTTCAGCCGATAAAGTATATGGTATTACAAAAGGATGGAGGTTTTACAGCGATGAGTGACAGAAAGAGATTTTCCAGAATTGGCCTCATTTATTTTGTGTATTTTGGAGTCACTATTTTACTGCAGCTTTTAATCAGGATGATAATCAAAGCCACCGGTTTTTCACTGCCGGAGAATTTAAAGTGGATGTCCTTATTTCTTTCCACGGCGCCTATGTATCTGATCGCAATGCCTCTTACTGCGTGGCTGTTCGGGAAGATGCCGGCGCAAAACTATCCGGGGCAGAAGCTGGGAGCCGGCCGGTTCTGGGTTATATTCATCATTGGAATGTCGGCGATGCAGATAGGCAACCTGATGGGACAGGGGGTCATGTACGCAGTCAAGATGATGACCGGGAAAAAAATGAATTTTGAGCTTCAGGAGATCATAATGAATACGGATATCTGGGTTGTATTTATCATTGTGGTGCTCGTAGGGCCGGTGATCGAGGAATACCTGTTCCGCAGGCTATTGGTAGACCGGATCAGGATGTATGGGGAGGGCACTGCGGTGCTGGTTTCCGGCTTCCTGTTCGGCGTTTCCCACGGTAACTTCTACCAGTTTTTTTATGCGTTTGCTCTGGGAGCCATATTGGCCTATGTATACTGCAAAACGTCCCGTTTAAGATATTCTGTGATCATGCACATGATGATCAATTCCAGCAGCGTGATCCTGCTTCTTCTGATGAAATTCCCTGGTATCAATGAGATCCTCAATTCGGAAATCATCACGGACCGCCAGCTTCTTCATGCCCTTCCGGGAATGATCCTGATTTTATTGTATGAGCTGACCGCAATCGGGATGACGGTGGGGGGAATTGTGCTTTTTATCTGCTTTTTCAGGAAGATTTCATTTGAAAAAGGGGAAAGGGCCCTTTATGGTTTCCAAAAGTTTAAGACAATATTCTGTAATGTGGGTATGGTTTTATTTTTAGCGGTCTGCATAGCGAGCGCATTTGTATAGAAGGTAGGCAGGGCCGGTTTGGTTCGGAATCAAAGGGCGGGATGAAACGGGCCCGGATTCTGGCCGGGTAACGGTTCAGACAGGTCTGAGCTGTTACCCGGGTTTCCTTTAGGAACAGATGGAAATGTGTCTGCGGTTGACCTTGATCATGCCGTCGTCTTTCATTTTTTTCAGCTCCCGTGTCATGGCGCTGCGGTCAACGGACAGATAATCCGCCAAATCGGACATGGTAAATGGGAGATTGAAGGAATGGGAGTTCTGCTTTGAAGACTGCTGAAGGAAATAGCAGAGCAGTTTTTCCCGGATGGTCCGCTTGGAAAGCAGTTCCACGCGTTCGCTGAGCTGCAGGTTTTTCTGGGAAATGATCATGAGCATGTTCTGGATTAACTGGTGATGGCACCGGCATGCTTTGGCGCAGGGGCTGATGATATGGGAGTAATCGATGAACATAACTGTACAGTCCATTTCACAGATGACGCTGACATTTTCATAAACGGAATTAAGGGCGGCCAGGGTTGCGCCAAAGATATCCTGTTCGTTCAGGCGTTCCAGGATTGTTCTGGAACCATTTAACTCATAACGGACGATGACGGCGGCGCCGCTTAAAATGATGCCCACAGCCTGGGATGTTTTTTCAAAGGTATAGATGGTTTCCCCTTCCTTAAATGCCCGCTCTCTGGCTGAAAGGCACAGCTTCATGGAACGGTATTCTTCAGGGGAGATATTGAAAAACAGGTTTGTCTGTAAATTTTCCATATTCTGGCTCCTATCATACAACAATTTTGTTAAAATTTTAGCACAAAAATGGTGCATTTGCAACAGACTAGAAAAGGTAAAATTGGTATTATTATAACATAAAAAAGGCATAATATAAAAAGATTGAAATAACGAATGATAATGAACTGCTTATAAAGCGTAACAGAATGGAGGAACAAGGATGAAAGCGAGAGAAATTGCAGAGGGAATTTACTGGGTTGGCGCCATTGACTGGTCGGTGAGAAGTTTTCACGGCTATACGACAAACAGAGGCGCCACCTATAATGCATATTTGATTATTGATGAGAAAGTTACATTGATTGATACGGTGAAGGGGCCATTTGCCAAAGAACTTTTGGAACGTGTTTCCAGCGTCATTGATCCGGCAAGGATCGATTATATCGTAGCCAATCACGTGGAGATGGATCATTCGGGAGCGATTCCTGCCATGATGGAGGCGTGCCCCCATGCGCAGATCATCACCTGCGCGCCCAGCGGAATAAAAGGGCTGACTGCGCACTACGGGGATTATCCGTATATCGCGGTGAAAGGCGGAGACAGTATCAGCCTTGGCAGGAGAACGTTGTCATTTGTCATGACGCCTATGCTGCATTGGCCGGATAACATGGTGACTTATTGTCCTGAGGAACAGATCCTGTTTTCCAATGACGCTTTTGGACAGCATTATGCGTCGTCGGAGCGTTTTGACGAAGAAAGCGACCTCAGCGTGATCATGCAGGAAGCGAAGAAATACTACGGAAATATCATCATGTGTTATGGAAAACAGGCCCAGACAGCCTGGTCGATCGTACATGGCCTTCAGCTTAAAATGATCGCGCCCAGCCATGGCGTGATCTGGAAAAAGAACATCAAAGATATCCTGGACGCTTATCAGTTATGGAGCGCCAATGAGCCGGAAACGGGCGCTATGGTGGTCTTTGACAGCATGTGGCATTCCACGGAAGCCATGGCGAAAACGATTGTGGAATCCTTTATTGAACGGGGAGTTCCCGCGAAGCTGTATGATCTCAAGGAGAACCACATTTCCGATATCATTCCGGAACTGCTCACGTCCAAATATATTGCGGTGGGTTCTCCCACGCTTAACAACCAGATGCTTCCCACAGTAGCGGCATTTCTCTGCTATGTGAAGGGCTTGTCGCCTAAGAACAGAAAAGCATTTGCCTTTGGTTCCTACGGATGGGGCGGGCAGAGCATCAAACAGGTGGAAGAAGAGTTAAAGGCGTGCGGATTTGAGATCTGTATGGAGGCCTACCGCGCCCAGTATATTCCGAACAAAGAGCAGCTGGATCAATTGTCCGATCTGGTAAAACAGATTGATTAATTCTTAATCAAACGGCTGAATGCCAGATGAACCAGATATCCTCCCAGGCATATGGCGGACAGATATGTAAGGTTTCCGGCCATGATGCCAAATCGGTCTGCTATCTCGTGAAAAACAAGCTGTGAAGACGGATAATATGGGGAGATGTAGAACATGTCTGCTTCTCCCTTTACCGGCGTGCAGACATTGATAACCGAGGCCGCCAGGCAGCAGACGCCGAACAGGGGGATTGTTTTTAAATATCCTCTTGTGCTGTTACTGGCCCGCCCGGAAAAACCGATGAACAGCCCCAGGAATACCAGCACAGCGTGCCATAAAAAACCATGCAGGGTGAGGGCCCAGTAAGGGTGGAGAAAGCCTTCCGGATAAGCCAGGGCCATGGCTCCGCCCAGCAGGTTAAAATCCTGCATAAAGGTGAGGATAATTTTTCGCAGTTTATCTGAACGGACGAAGGGCAGCAGCAGGCAGAAATACATGGGAATGCTGCAGAGCTGGAAAGGAAAATACCACCAGTCGTACCTTCCGTCATTTACCACATAGTATAAAAAGCATTGTTTATAGAGCTCACTGGCGCCCAGGACGATCCCGCATCCGGCCAGTATCCGGTAAAAAACGGACTCTGAACAATGCTTTAATCTTTTAGCGGCAAAGAATGCCAGTAAAATGCCGGTACAAGCAGCGGCCAGATGAAAGGGCGAAAACAGCGCTGGCGTATTCATGGGCCATGCAGTTTTTTCTAATAATTGTTTCATATATGCCTCCTCCTTTCATTATAACCAAATGGATGGAAATGACAATAAAATTATTGACACAAATTTTTAAGTGTGATACATTATCATATAGCATAAATACAGTGATGAGGAATAGTAAGCTGCCAAAGATATTCAGAGAGCCGCCGGTTGGTGCGAGACGGTTATGGATGACGGCTGAACTCGCCTTTGAGTAGCTTGCTGAAGAAGGCGTTTGCCTTTGTGTAGGTAAAGACGGGAGCCGGCCGTTACAGCGGAGGGATATGGAAGTATCCGTTAAGTGTATGCTTTTCATGAGCATAAAGCAGAGTGGTACCGCGCAAGTTTGTCCTGCGTCTCTTGCAATGGAGATGACAGGGCTTTTTTATTTATTAAAGGAGGAAATCATGGCAGCTTATAATCACAGCGCAATTGAAAAAAAATGGCGTGAGAATTGGGAAAAACACCCGATTAATGTAAATGACGGCAAAAAGCCAAAATATTATTGTTTGGATATGTTCCCTTATCCATCAGGAAGCGGACTTCATGTGGGACATTGGAGAGGATATGTAATCTCCGACGTTTGGAGCCGTTATCAGATTTTGAAAGGACATTATGTGATTCATCCTATGGGATGGGATGCATTTGGCCTTCCGGCGGAGAACTATGCGATCAAGATGGGGGTTCATCCGGCCAAATCCACAGCGGAAAATGTGGCTAATATTAAAAAACAGATCAATGAAATCGCAGCCGTTTATGACTGGGATATGGAAGTGAATACGACGGATCCGGAATTCTACAAATGGACCCAGTGGATTTTTGTCAAGATGTTCAAAGAAGGCCTTGCCTACGAGAAGGAATTCCCGATCAACTGGTGCCCGTCCTGTAAAACAGGCCTTGCCAATGAAGAAGTGGTAAACGGCTGCTGCGAACGCTGCGGCGCTACGGTTACCAAGAAGAATTTAAGACAGTGGATGTTAAAGATCACCGCTTATGCGGAGCGCCTGCTCAACGACCTGGATAAGCTGGACTGGCCGGAAAAGGTGAAAAAGATGCAGTCTGACTGGATCGGTAAATCTTACGGCGCGGAAGTCGACTTCAAAGTGGATGGAAAAGATGAGAAGATCACTGTCTACACCACCAGGCCTGATACCTTATATGGCGCCACATTCATGGTTTTGGCACCTGAACATGCGCTGGCAGCAGAGCTGGCAACCCCGGAGAACAAGGAAGCGGTGGACCGTTATATCTATGACGCATCCATGAAATCCAACGTAGACCGTCTTCAGGATAAGGAAAAGACAGGCGTATTTACGGGAAGCTATGCGGTTAACCCCTTAAATGGCGCAAAAGTTCCGATCTGGCTTTCCGATTATGTACTGGCTGATTATGGTACGGGAGCGATCATGTGCGTTCCGGCCCACGATGACCGTGACTTCGAGTTCGCAACCAAATTCAATATTCCGATCATCCAGGTAATTGCCAAAGACGGCAAAGAAATTGAAAATATGACAGAAGCTTATACGGAAGCCAGCGGTATCATGATCAATTCCGGTGAATGGAACGGCATGGAATCCGCGGTCCTGAAGAAGGAAGCCCCTGCAATGATCGAAGCTCGGGGACTTGGCAAAAAGACCGTTAACTATAAACTGCGTGACTGGGTATTCTCCAGACAGCGTTATTGGGGAGAACCGATCCCGATCATCCACTGCCCGCACTGCGGCAATGTGGCGGTGCCGGAAGACCAGCTTCCGTTAAAACTGCCTGAGGTGGAAAGCTACCAGCCTACGGGAACCGGAGAATCACCATTGGCAGCTATTGATGAATGGGTTAACACAACCTGTCCTCAGTGCGGAGCGCCGGCTAAGAGAGAGACCAATACCATGCCTCAGTGGGCAGGTTCATCCTGGTATTTCCTGCGCTATGTGGACAGCCACAACAGTGAGGAATTGGTATCCAAAGAAAAGGCTGACAAGTATCTGCCGGTAGATATGTATATCGGCGGTGTGGAACATGCGGTTCTCCACCTGCTTTACTCCAGATTCTATACAAAGTTCCTTCATGATATCGGAGCCATTGATTTTGATGAACCATTTAAAAAGCTGTTCAACCAGGGTATGATCAACGGTAAGAACGGCATCAAGATGAGTAAATCCAAAGGAAATGTGGTATCTCCCGATGATCTGGTAAGGGATTACGGCTGCGACGCCCTCAGAATGTATGAATTATTCGTAGGGCCGCCGGAACTGGATGCGGAATGGGATGACAGAGGAATCGAAGGCGTTGCCAGATTCCTGAACCGTTTCTGGACCCTTGTAACGGACAGCAAAGATAAGAATATCCCTGAAACAAAGGAAATGGTAAAACTCCGTCATAAACTGGTATTTGACATTGAACAGAGATTCAACCAGTTTAATCTGAACACAGTCATTTCCGGTTTCATGGAATATAACAACAAACTCATTGACCTGGCTAAAAAAACAGGCGGCATTGATAAAGAGACTTTAAAAACCTTCGTTATCCTCCTGGCCCCATTCGCCCCCCATATCGGTGAAGAGTTATGGCAGCAGTTAGGCGGAACCGACACCGTATTCCATGCCCAGTGGCCGGAATGCGATGAGGAAGCCATGAAAGATGATGAAATCGAAATCGCCGTTCAGGTTAACGGAAAAACCAGGGCAGTGGTTAATATTCCGGCAGACGCTTCCAAGGATGAGGCAATTGCGGCAGGAAAAGCAGCTCTTGGCGATAAACTCAGCGGGAACATTGTAAAAGAGATTTACGTTCCTGGAAGAATTGTAAATATCGTGGCAAAATAATCTTTATTTAACAAATTGCAGGAGTGACGCCATAAAGACGGGGGAATCTGGAGCAGGCGGCCGTGGATGAGAGGAATTAGGGTGCGGATTCCGACCCTAATTCCTCTCATCCAC
>NZ_WQPN01000109.1:0-91480 GCF_018785315.1 Clostridium sp. MCC353
GGGAGCAGAGGAGACGATCTGTCTAAAAAGACGGGGCCCCCACTCTTCAAAGTGTCCACACTTATGGGTACATTATAGTTCCGGTCCCCCTGTCCACCGGCCGCTGCCTCTCCCCGCTTTCCCGCGTAACGTTCTCACTTAAATTCCCAAATAATTTTATTCCCAATACATCGATTCAGGCGTCCACTGTGCCATATCCACTTCGGATATCCCGGTATCCTTTAGTCCCGGTTCTCCATAAGACTGGGAATAGGTGACTGCAAGAGGGGTGATCATAACATAATCCTGAACCAAAGCTTTTGCCGCCTTTTGGAGCTGGGCTTTTTTCTCATCCAGGGTTTTTGCCGCTCTGGCTGCGAATAAAGGCTCTTCGAATTCTGCCGGACGCAGCATAATTCCGTGGTTTTTGATGCCTTCTGAAGAGTAGAGACGGATATAGTTGTTCACAAAATCCATTTTTGCCGCCCCGCTGCCTGCAATAAATCCATCTATATCATCTTCTTTCTGCATGGATGCCAAAACAGAACTGTCCAGAATGGAGATTTCCGCTTTGATGCCGATCTGGTCAAGACATGCCTGGAATGCGGTAGCTGTATCCGTGTTGCTGGATATACAATAAATGGTTGTTTCAAAACCATTTGGATAACCGGCATCTGCCAGCATTTTTTTGGCTAATTCAACATCATATTCATAGAATTCGGCTTCCGGATGATAGGCCCAGGAATCCTTTGTGCAGAACAATGGTGTTGCTTCTCCCATTCCTCCCGACAATGCCTTTGCCACGTTATCCCAATCGACCGCATGCATGACAGCCTGGCGCACCTTTAAATCTCCCATGGGATGTTTATCGCTTTTGCTGTTCCAGATAATGTGTTTGATACCTGCACAGTTTGCCGTATCCCCGCCAATCCGTTCATATCCTGCCGCTTTTACCGTATTAATAACCTGATCGTTATTCAGTTTCATCGCAACATTCACTTCTTTATTCAGAAGGGCAGAAACAACGGTATTGCTGTCTTTTATGAAGTCAATCTCAAGAGTGTCGATTTTAGGCAGCCCTTCGATGCGGTAATTTTCATTTTTCTTATATGTAATCTTTGTATCTGCAATATAGGAATCGAATACGAATGGCCCTGTGCCTACCGCATGTATTTTGCACCATTCCGCGCCATTTTTCTCATAAGCTTCTTTTGAGCAGATATAAATATCTCCGATCACATTTTCCCAGTCATTGGCCCATTTATCGTACTGGATCACCACAGTAAGATCATCTGTTTTTCCAACGGATACCGGAGAGCCGATCTCACTGGCCTTTCCGTTTTTAATATACTGTTCAATGTTCCACACAACCGCATCTGCATCACAGACCGATCCATCGTGAAAATACACATCTTTTCTCAGTTTAATGGTAAATGTCAGCGCATCATTATCCACAACAAATTCTTCTGCAAGCCACGGCTCATAATTTCCTTCCGGATCGGATCTTCCTAACGGCTCTAAAATCGGCTGGATGCCAAACCGGTCTCCTGTAGAGGAAGACTGGGGCATAAAAAAGGTCTGCTGAGGAGTGGAACTGGCTATCACTACCGAACCGCCCTTGCTCTCCTTTGTTCCCGTCTGTGCCGGTTCCTCTGTGCCTGTTTTTTTGTTTTGCTCTTCTGCCGGATTCCCCGCCGTATCCTGTTTTGCTCCCTCCCCGGAAGCATCCTTTACGGTTGAAGCAGCTTCTGTTTTTGCAGCCGGGGCCGTTTCGGCTTTTTTGCCGCATCCGCCCAAACAGCCTGCGGCCAGCATGAACCCCAATCCTGCAGCCAGTAATCTTTTTGTTTTTCTCATAGTCCTTCCTCCTTATTGCTTATTGATTTCTTGTATAGCACAATTTAACAGAGCCTTCATATATCCGGTGGAATAGGCGAAAGACGAATTCATTCCGCCGCATTCTTTGGTAAACCGCGGCACGTGATCCACATGAATCACACCTTGATAATCACTGCGCACAAGCTGTTTCATGGCATCGTACATATTCATGTATCCATCCTCCAGCAGTGTTTCCTCAAAATACGGCATGGTTCCGCTCACATTGCGGAAATGAACGATCAATACCTTATCCTGTTCTATGAAATATTTAATGTCATCCAGAAGGTTTCCAAACTTTTCTCCGGCCTCCAGCCAGCATCCCATGCACATTTTCATTCCCAGATAAGGGCTGTTTCCGGCCAGTTCAAACGCATGTTTATAATCGGCGGCCGATGTGATCAGGTTGGAAATCCCCACAAGGCAGTCCACCGGCGGATCATTTGGATGAAGGGCGATTTTTACCTTTTCCTCTTCGCAGACCGGAAGAACCCTGTCCAGCCAGTATTTAAAATTATCCCAGATTTCCTCCTTGGTAAAAAACCTGCCATGGGTGTACGGTCTTTTTTCCAGTTCCGGAATATCCACAATCCTGGCCGGGGCCTGTCTGGTATGCCCGCCCACATCAATGCGGCTGGTGAGCACTTTATTGGGCTCCCATGTCATATAGGTGATGAAAATTCCCGCCTTTGCCAAAATACGGGTAAATGCATTGTACCTCTCAATGGCCTCATCCCGCCCCGGAAGCCCCAAATGAATGAGCGGATTTTTATAAATATCCGTATTACCCGCATCCGTAACCGTAAGCCCGGCCTTTTTAAGCCGTTCCGTAAATCTCATCACCGAATCATAGTCCGTATGTTCATTTTTAAACATCACAAATACATGATCCACGCCCATCTGTTTTATAAAACGAAGCTGCTCATCGGTATAGTCCGATACCACTTTCATCTGCGTGCGAATTTTATTTCCTAACATATCGGTCTCCTTCTTTTTATTATTTGTAACAGTTCCAATGCCTGCACCGTTACAACGCTGTAATTCATGCTGCTTTTCTGTATTTCTCTGTGCATTTCGTATATCTTTATGTATTTATTATAATATCGGTTCATCATTATGACCAATTCGCAGGGACTATAAAATTTATAGCGAATACTTATGCACCGGCCAGACTTCCCATCTGACAAAACTCACGAAAAAAAGCCGAATACAAAAGTACCCGGCTTCCCCCGCAGGCAAGGCTGACAACCTAAGATCGTTAATCGGCCAAACTCTGCATCTGATATATTCTATTTTCCACTGATCCCGGGACATTTTCTCATCAGAGAACCACATTTCCCTCTTTTAATTTTTTCTGCAGCCGCTGGATGTCCAGCTCAGCCGGGCCAACGCCGCATTCCAGTGCCAGGGCTGCGGCTGTTCCTGCGGCCTGCCCCATGGCCGACGTTGTGGGCGTTGTGCGGATTGCCGCCTGGGCTTCGAAGCTGGCTGACACGCATCTTCCGGTGACCAGGAGATTGCTGATCTCATCACAGAACATCACTTCAAATGGAATGCTGTAATAACCATTTTCCCCCATTTCAAAACAACTGTCCGTCCCGGCGCCGTCGGGGCTGTGCACATCTACCGGATAGGCGGCCAGCGCAATCCTGCTGCCGAACATTTTTCCTGCTAAAATGTCAGCAGTCGTCAGTTCATATTTTCCTTTTAACTGCCTGGAGCCCCTCACGCCCACGGACGGTCCTGTAAATTCCAGACAGGCTTCTGCGAATCCAGGAACTTCCCGTCTCATAAAACGGTCTAACTGGGCGCACTGCCGCCTGCCCTCCCGCTCGCTGTCGCTGAGACTTTGGGCGTCTGTTCCGTCACAGCCGGTAATCCGGGTGGTATTTACGATAAATTCCCCCTGCCGGTCGGTTTCAAAAAAGAGAAGTTCTTCTCTTGGAAATCTGATTTCCCCATTCTTCACCGCTTTTTGAAGCTGATCTGCAAAGCCGGCCACCGCCAAATGGTTCGATTCCTCCAATAACCGGCGGTTTTCTTTCAGCCGCGGAAATTCATCCAAATGATCCAGAAGATAGGCTTTTAACAGCTCCCGGTTCACATTGCTGTACTTCATATTCAGGGTCATGGGCTGGCACTGTCCGTCTTCGGGACGGCCTTTCTGCATGGGTGCGCCTGCCATCCAGGCCAGATCCCCGTCTCCGGTGGCATCGATGTAGATGACCGCCTTGACCTTTGACAGGCCGTCTTTGTTGCAAATGGTCAGCGAAGTAATCTTCCCGTCCCGGCAGTCCGCCTGGGCCACGCTGGTATGAAAGAGGACGCGGCAGTCGGCTTCCGAGGTCATTTCATCCAGAACAAGTTTCATTCCTTCCGATGAAAATGGAGTGATGTAGCTGACATACCGGGTTGTATCCTTAATATGCCCGCAGCTATAACCGCCCCGCATCATTCTGACCACCATTTCCTCAAATAACCCCTTGATGATCTGTTTTTCTCCGGCATGGGCCGTCATCATGGGGCCCACACCGCAGGCCGTCAGGCTGCCTCCAAGAAAGCCGTTCTTTTCTATCAAAAGTACCGTTTTTCCTTCTCTGGCAGCGGCAATGGCAGCAAAGGTTCCGGCCAGGCCGCCGCCTGCCACTGCGATATCATATAATTTATTCATAGATCCTCGCAATCTAAGCCTTATTCACCTCTTCGACCGCACAGTGAAGCAGGGCCTTCATATAACCGTTGGAATATGCGAATGATGAATTTACACCGCCGCAGGATTCCACATAAACCGGCACATGGTCAACATGAATGGTGCCGTCATAGTCGTTTTTCACCAGTTGTTTCATGGCATGGTACATATTCATGTAGCCGTCTTCCAACAGGGTCTCTTCAAAGTACGGAACCGTGGCGCTCACATTTCTGAAATGAACGATCAGGATTTTCTTCTCTTTTATGAAATAATCGATATCTTCCATCAGGTTTCCAAACTGTTCCCCGCCTTCCAGCCAGCATCCCATGCACATTTTCATTCCCAAATAAGGGCTGTTTCCGGCAAGTTCAAATGCATGTTTGTAATCTTCTGTTGATGTGATCAGGTTGGAAATGCCCCAAAGGCAGTCCACCGGCGGATCGTTGGGATGGAGGGCAATTTTTACATTGGCTTCCTGGCAGACCGGCAGAACCCGGTCCAGCCAGTACTTGAAATTCTCCCACATTTCCTCTTTTGTATAAAGCCTTCCATGGCTGTACGGGTGGGTCTTCAGTTCCTCGATATCCACAATTCTGCCCACCGCATCCCTGGTGTGTTCCCCTATCCCAAAACGGGTGGTGAGAACCTGGTTGGGCTCCCAGGTCATGTATACCACCGGAATCCCGGCTTTTCCCAGAATACGGTTGAAGTTATTGTACCGCTCAATGGCCTCATCCCGGCCGGGGAGGCCCAGATGGATTTCCGGGCTCTTGTAAATATTGGTATTTCCTCCGTCTGTGGCTGTTAAGCCGAACTTGCGGAGACGGTCCATGAAGAACATGACGGAATCATAGTCTGTGTGTTGATCCTGGAACATTGCATATACATATTTGATTCCCATTTGTTTTAAAAACAGCAGTTGTTCGTCTGTATAGTCTGACACCACTTTGTGCTGTACGCGAATTTTGTTTCCCAGCATTTTTCCTCTCCTTACTGCCAATGCATTGCTTCCGGCGTCCACTGTGTCAGGCTCACATAGTACATGCCTGTGTCGGCAAGTCCATGCTGGCTGAATGAATAGTTATACAACACGCTCATGGGGAACAGCATTACATAGTCTTCAACCAGCATCTTGGAGGCCTGCTGCAGAAGTTCCTTCTTTTCTTCCAGTGTTTTTGCGGCTCTCGCGCCGAATAACGCGTCTTCGTATTCCTTAGGACGGAGCATGATGCCATGGTTCTTGATGCCCTGTGAAGAATAGAGACGGATATAGTTGTTGGTGAAATCCATCTGGCCCGCGCCTTTTCCAATTACAATGCCGTCAATGTCGTCTTCCTTCTGCATTCCGGCCATAACCGAGTTATCCACGGTTTCCACGCTGGCTTTGATGTTGATCTGGGCTAAAGCGGCCTGGAGGGCAACTGCGGTATCATTGTCTCTTGCGATGGTGTAGATTTTTGTCTCAAATCCGTCAGGATATCCGGCTTCTGCCAGCATCTGTTTTGCCAGTTCCACATCGTATTCATAGAATTTGGCATCGGGGCTGTAGGCCCAGGAATCCTTGGTTGCGAACTGGTTGGACGCTTCACCCAGGCCGCCGGACAATGCTTTGGCAACATTTTCCCAATCGATACAATGCATGATGGCCTGTCTCACTTTCAGATCTCCTGTGGGGTGATCCGGGTTTTTACTGTTAAATAACACGTATTTCAAGTTGGCCATATTGGCTGATTCCCGCCCTACATTTTCAAATCCGGCTGCCATAATGGTCTGGATAACCGTACCGTCAATGGTGTTCAGAATATCGACTTCTCCGTTTAAAAATGCGGATACCTGGGTGTTGGTATCGGGAATCACCGCAAATTCCACAGAATCCACATATGGCTGTCCATCGATCCGGTATTCCGGATTCTTAACATATTTCAGGGAGCTGCCCGCTATGTAGGAATCAAAAATAAATGGACCGGTTCCCACGCAGTTGATCTTACACCATTCTTCTCCATTTTTATCATAAGCTTCTTTTGAAAGGATGTAGATTTCGCCCAGCACAGTATCCCAGTTGTTGGCCCATTCCTCATAATGAACGGTCACTGTCAGGTCATCGTCTGCCGTAACTTCTTTCGGATTGTTGATTTCCGCGCTCTTGCCGTTTTTCATGTACTGCTCAATATTCCATGCCACCGCTTCTGCATTACATGCGCTTCCGTCATGAAATTTCACCCCGTCCCGCAGCTTAATTGTAAATGTCAGCGCCTCCGGGTCGGTGATAAATTCCTCTGCCAGCCATGGCTGGGTGGTTCCGTCTTCTGCCAGCCTTCCCAAAGACTCTACAGCAGGGGATGCAAACCAGCGGTCGCCTGTGGACGATGACTGAGGAAGGAATAAGGTGATGGGCCCTTCTATGGTGGATATTTTTACGCCTTTCTGCTCCGCTGAAAGGGCTGCGGCTGTTTCCCCATTTTCTCCGCCCTTTGAATCCGGCTGGGTTTGGGCGGCTCCTGTCTGGGAGGCGGTTCCTCCTGCATTTCCTGCTGCCGTGCTTCCTGCCGCATTTCCTGCCGCGGCTCCTGCTCCACCTCCTGCGGCTGTTCCCGATGAACCGCCGCATCCTGTGATGCTTCCTAAGAGCATCGTTCCTGCTAATATCATTGCTGCTAACTTTTTCATGATAGTCCTCCTTTTATTTAAAATCAGTAACTGTTCCAAACGGCTCATCTTCCTGACCCAAAAGCCTGTCAAGAAGCACCGGTTTTCCCGCCGTCCTGTACTGTTACCAAAATTATTAATTACCGTAGATGAAACAAGAAACCTGATGATTTTTTCCCACATTTTGCAGACGCGGCGTTTCCTGTCTGCACCGGTCCGTGGCGCTGTCACAGCGGTCATGGAAGGGGCAGCCTTTGGGACGGTTTGTAAGGCTTGGCACCTCCCCGCGTATGGGCACCCGCTGCCGTTTCTCTTCAATCGCCGGATCAGCCACCGGAACGGCCCCTAAGAGGGCCTTCGTATAAGGGTGAAGCGTATTTTCATACAATTCATCGCATTCTGCGATCTCTACCACCCGTCCCAAATACATGACTAAGATTCTGTCGCTGATATGTTTCACAACTGCCAGGTCGTGGGCAATGAACAGATACGTCAGCCCCAGCTTTGCCTGCAGTTCTTCCAACAGGTTGATGATCTGGGCCTGAATGGAAACATCCAGAGCTGAAATGGGCTCATCACAGACAATCACATCCGGATTGGATGATAATGCCCTGGCAATGCCGATCCTCTGTCTCTGGCCGCCGGAAAACTCATGGGGCACCCGGTATTTTAGCGCCGGGTCCAGACCGGCTATGCGGAACAATTCGTCCACTCTGGCATCGTATTCCCCTTTATTCTTCACCAGTTTATGTAATTTCAGGGATTCGCCCACGATGGATTCCGCCGTCTGTCTGGGATCCAGGGAAGAAAACGGATCCTGGAACACCATGGATATCTTGGGCCGGAAGGGCTGGAGTTCTTTGTCCTTCAGCTTAGTCACATCCGTACCGTTAAAAAGGATCTTGCCGCCTTCCGGTTCATAAACCCTCATCAGGCACCTTGCCAGGGTTGTTTTTCCACATCCGCTTTCCCCCACAATTCCCAGGGTTTCCCCCTTTTTAACAGAAAATGTGATGTCCTCAATGGCCTTAACCTCTCCTACTTTTTTCCTCATCAAGCCTTTATAAACCGGAAAATACTTTTTCACATCGCTGACTTCCAGGCAGTTTTCATCTTTGCATCTGCTCTGAGGCGCCTTTTTTATCTCTTTGGAAGCGATAGTTTCTGCTTTTTCCCGTTTCTCTTCCTCTGTCAGAAGGCAGGCCGCAAAATGTCCCTCTCTGATTTCAGCCAGTTCCGGCTTGGGTTCACATCTGCACCGGCCGTCTCTGTACTCACATCTGTCGTAAAACGGACAATAGTCCGGTCTGGCCGCCGGGTTTGGCGGGAGGCCGTCAATGGGGATCAGGATTCTGTCTTTGGGATCATCCAGCCTTGGAATCGCCCTGAGAAGCGCCCTGGTATAGGGATGTTCCGGAACTGCAAATAATTCCTTTGTTTTGGCGGTTTCCACCACGCTGCCCGAATACATCACATAAATCCTCTCAGCAAAACGGGCCACAATCCCCAGATTATGGGTTACGATGATGACCGCTGTATTGGTCTTTTTCGCGATATCCCGGATCATTTCCAAAAGCTGGGCCTGGGTGGTCACGTCTAAAGCGGTTGTCGCCTCGTCAGCCACCAATATAGTAGGCTCCGACGACATTGCCATGGCGATCATGATCCTCTGGCGCATGCCGCCTGAAAACTGCTGCGGATAGTAATTGAACCTTTGCTCCGCATCAGGGATATTTACCATTTTGAGCATTTTGATGGTCCGTTCTTTCGCTTCCTCTTTGGATACCTTTAAATGGAGCATGATATTTTCCTGGATTTGGTACCCTATGGTCAGAACCGGATTTAACGAAGTCATGGGCTCCTGGAAAATCATGCTGACTTTTCCGCCCCGCATCCGGCGCATTTCCTCGCTGTTCGGACCGTATTCCAGCATATTTTTGTCATTTCCATCCAGATAAACCCCGCCTCCGGTTATCCGGCCGGGAGAGGAAATGAGCTGCAGCATGCTCATCATGGTCACCGATTTGCCGCTGCCCGATTCTCCCACAATCCCGATAATCTCCCCCGGATCCAGATACATGGAGACGCCGTCTACCGCGTGGACATCTTTTCCGTCTGTTCGAAAACACGTGCGGATATCTTTTATCTCTAATAAATGTTTCATCCTCTTCTCCTTACCGCCGCACAAACGGCATTTTACTCCTGAACTTCCCGTCTAAATCTCTCCCCTCAGCCTGGGGTCCAGGGCATCCCGGATGCCGTCGCCAAACATATTCAGACTGATAACCAGAACCGCCACACAGATACCGGGCGTGAGCGCGAATACGGGATTCTGCAGAAGAAACATGCGGCCTTCGCTGACCATACTGCCCCAGGAGGCGGTGGGGGCGCTGATTCCAAGTCCTAAAAAACTGAGCCCCGCTTCAGAAAGGATGGTATTCCCCACCTGCTGGGTCATCATTACAATAATAGGTGAAATGCTGTTGGGCAGAATGTGTTTAAACATCAATTGGAAATTCTTATTGCCCTGCAGCTTTGCCGCCATGATGTAATCGGCTTCCTTAATGGAAAGCACCTGCCCTCTCATCATTCTCACATATCCTGCCATGGATGAAATCCCCAGAATCAATGCCAGGTTCCGGATTCCCCCGCCGAAAACCGCCGTGAGCGCCATTGCCAGGACCACTTGGGGAATGGCCCGGACCGCCTCGGTCAGGCGGTTTATCACATCATCCGCCACCCCTCCGAAATAACCGGCGGCCATGCCGAAAAAGGTTCCCACCGCACAGGCGATCACCACCGCCAGCACGCCGATAATTAAGCTCACTCTCGTACCATAGATGATACGGCTTAAAACGTCCCGCCCATAGGAATCCGTTCCCAGCACATGCAGTCTGGACGGCCCCTGCAGATATGCCGCAAAGTCCGCGAAATCAGGATCATAGGGCGCGATAAGCGGCGCAAATACGGCTATTACGATAAACAGCAGGATAAAAAATCCGCTGACCGATACTATTTTTCTGGAAAAAAGTGTTTTGGAGAATTTTAAAATCTTATCATATCTGCTTTTGTCCATCTTTCCCTCTCATTCTGCCGCCATACGGCATTCTTCACATTTAGTCCACCCGAATCCGGGGATCTACAACCGCATACAGGATATCGGTTAAAAGGTTCACCACACACGCGACCACCGCAGTGATCAGAACGCATGCCTGGATCACCGGCATATCCCTGGAGGTGATCGCTTTCACAAACAAAGAACCCATTCCGGGAATGGAAAATACGGATTCCACAAACATGGAGCCGCCCAGCATGGCTCCCAATCTCATGCCGAGAATGGTAATAACGGGAATCAAGCCATTTTTCAGAGCGTGTACGAAGATGACCTTTTTCTCCGTCAGCCCTTTTGACCGGGCTGTCCGCACATAATCCTGGCGGATCACTTCCAGCATGCTGGAGCGGGTCTGCCTGGTGGTCGTGGCGATTCCTCCCAGGGCCAGACAAAACAGAGGCATGGCCGTCTGTCGCATGCTGGCTGAAAAATCGTCCCAGGGAAATGTAAATCCATAGGAGGGAAGCCATCCTAATTTTAAAGAAAATACATACATAACCAGCACCCCGATCCAGAATTGAGGCAGGCAGGCGGTGATATTTGCCAAAAGGGTCACCACATTGTCGGCCGCCTTCCCCCGGAACACTGCGCTGATAACCCCGAACAGGATTCCCAGCGGAACGCTGATGATAAATGCAATGAAGGACAGATAAAGGGTGACCGGAACCCGCTCTGAAAGCACATCTACCGTAGGTTTATGAAACTGGGTGGACTTGCCCAGGTCCCCCCGGAATGCTTTTGTCAGCCAGCTAGCATACCGCACCATCACAGGCTTGTCCAGCTCCAGTTCATGATAAACCCTGTCATATTCTTCCTGGGAAACCTCTTCCCCCATCATCGCGTAAACCGGATCTCCGGGGATAAATGACATCAGCATGAATACGAATACTGAGATCAAAAATAAGATAACCACCATCTGCCCAACACGTTTTATTATGTAATGCCCCATTTTGTCTGCTCCCTTTCTCATCTATGAGCGGTCTCGGAAACTCTTTGTGCCCAGCTTTGTGAGATGATTTTTGCTCAGTTGTGCACAAATTTATGAGGCGTACGCGGGGCGTACGTTGATTAAATTTATGTACGGCTGGCGGAAAATCAGCCACAAAGATGGGTGCAAGAAAGTTTCTGAGAGTGCTCTCTATTGCTTTTTCCATACAGATTGATATAATAGAAACTATTATATACAAGATGCACAACTCTCATGGACTCATTATACTATAGGGCTGTAAAATTCACCAATTGGCAATAATTATTGTTTCAATAGTCCCTGCCTATTAAATAAAACACGACATCTAAGGAAAGGAAGCCGCAGATTGGACACCCGATATTTATCCTATATTATAGAAATCGCAAATGAAAAAAATATGCGTAAGGCGGCTGAGAAGCTCTATGTTTCCCAGCCTTCGCTCAGCCAGTACCTGGCCAAACTGGAACAGGAACTGGGAACGCCCCTCTTCACCCGGGTGAAAGGGGAACTGATTCCCACCAAGGCTGGCAATATGTACGTGGAATGCGCAAAGAAGATGGTGGATATGAAGAATGAACTCTACCGGAGTATCGCGGAAGTGACCAACACCGGTCACATCAATGTGGCTACCACCTCAATCTGGTCTCTTAAAATGGTGTCGGAACTGATTCCCATTCTGAAGAAAGAGTTCCCGGAAGTGAGCCTGGAATTATTTGAAGGAAACCTGATGCCTACGGAAAAGCTGCTGGAAGAGAAAAGCATAGATATCGCATTTGTGGCCACGACTTCAGTTAAGAAGTTTGAGCACTGCAGCGAGATATTGGGTCAGGAGGAGATTTTATTCGCGGTTCCGTCTTCCCACCCATTCTGTACGGAAGAAAACAAGAAAAAAGCCCTGACCGCAGCCATGCTGTCGGAGGCATTTTCCGGCGAAAACTTCATTCTGCCCAGAAAAAACTCCACAGTGAGCAATGCGACCAGTGGCTTTTTAAAGGAATGCAACATCAATACGGATGCCATTTGTTCGGTAAATCACATGACTACGGTGACGAATATGGTGGCGAACCAGGTTGGGGTGGCGTTTATCCCGCGTACCTGTATGAGGCCGGAACTGCCGATTACCTATTTTTCACTTTCTCCGGGGATTTACCGGCTGAGCGCGGTGATTTACCGGGATGACAGGCCGCTGAGTAAGCCGGAATTGCGGTTGATTGAGATGGCGCAGAATTATCCGTTGTTTCGCTAATGTAAAGGTGCTTTAAAGTAAAGGGTGAAGGCATTTTCGAAAATGCCTTCACCCTTTACTTTAAAGCACCAAGGCTTTTTCGAAAATGCCTTCACCCTTCGTGTCACCCTTCGCGTTAAATTTATTCTTTCTCCGCCATCATCCTCTTCCTCATAAGCGGCTTAATCCCTCCCGCTTTCAGAATCTCCAGCGCATATTCTCCAACACATTCCCCGGCATATTCTTCACCCCGGGTTAAATTCTTTATCACCCCTGTCTCAATATCGGCTTCCAGCACATCCCCATCTTTTACCTTCTTTGAAATCCCCCGGCACACCATCAGCGGCAGCCCCAGGTTCAAAGCATTCCTATAAAAGATTCTGGCAAATGAATCTGCAATTACCATGGAAGCGCCCATATGCATAATAGCGATTACCGCATGTTCTCTGCTGGAACCGCAGCCAAAATTACTGCCAGCCGCAATAATATCCCCTTTTTTAAACTGCCGGTGGAGCGTTTCATAGTCTTCCAGACAATGGCTTTTTATCTCTTCCGGATCCACCAGAGCCAGATATCTTCCCGGGTAAATCTGGTCGGTATCCACGTTATTGCCCAGCACTGAGACATTTCCTTTGTATACACATTCCATCTTCTCACACATCCTTTCCAATCACGGTTCTCGGGTCGGTCAGCACGCCGGTCAGGGCCGATGCCGCCACAGTCATAGGTGACGCCAGATAAATTGACGCCTGATTACTTCCCATTCTGCCCGGGAAATTTCTGTTGGAAGCGGTCACGCAAACTTCTCCGGGGGCAAGAACTCCTTCATGGGCGCTGAGACATGGCCCGCATCCAGGAGTTGAAATAGCCGCACCGGCATCGATGCAATCCTGAAGATATCCTTTTTCTATACAGGTGCGCAGTACCTCGGTAGATGCCGGAATGATAATCAAGCGGACATCTCTGGCAATCTTCTTTCCTCTTAAAATCCCGGCAGCCGAAGCAATATCTTCTACACGGCCCCCTGTACATGCGCCTATGAAACATTGATCCACATGAACCGGCTCCACTTCTTCGATCGGTTTTACCTGGTCTACGCTGTGGGGAACCGCCACCTGAGGGGACATGCCGCTGATATCAAAATGATACTGTTCTGCATACTGATATCCTGGATCGGTTTCCTGTACTTCAAATTCTCTTACGGCACGTTTGGAAACGTAATCCATAACCTGTTGATTGGGCTGCATATAGGCGGTCTTCGCTCCCATCTCCACCGCCATATTGCAGATGGCCATGCGTCCGGCAACATCCAGCTGCTCTACATAAGTGCCGGTAAAGTCAATGGCTTTATAAACCGCGCCGTCCGCTTTCATTTCCCCTAATATATGGAGTATCACGTCTTTAGGCATAACGCCGTCCATAGGCGTTCCGTCAATTCTCACTTCAATAATTTCCGGTACGCGGAACCACAATTCCCCTGTAATCATGATGGTAGCCATATCCGTCGCCCCCACTCCTGTTCCAAGGGCTCCAAATGCCCCATGGGTTGTGGTGTGGGAATCGGTGGCAACCACAATAGACCCCGGGCAGATCAGGCCGCTTTCCGGCATAACCTGATGACACACTCCAGCATTGATATCAAAATGATAGGTGAGCCCCTGTTCCCTTACAAATTCCCTCATCTCTTTATGGTTGGATGCCGACTGGATGGTTGGCGCCGGAGCATAATGGTCAAATACAAATGCCAGCCGGTCCTTATCCCATACCCTTCTGCCTCCCATCTCCCTGAAAGAATAAATCGTTTGGAGATAAAGGTCATTAACTTCTGCAAAATCCACTTTTGCAGTTATAATTTCTCCTGTTTTCACTGACTTCTTTCCACTGTTTTTGGCCAGTATTTTTTCTATGGCGTGCAAGCTGTCTCCTCCTTCTTAATTTGTTCCGGCGGCCTGTTGTACTTCCTGCCTTATAACCGGAATCTGTTTACATTTGCATTATGTATTTCACATATCGTATATCGTATGCAATCTAAGCCATTTATAGCACATATTTAGAGTTATGTCAATTATTTTTAAAGTATATTTACATATTATTGGGGATTTACGGTATTTTAATTGTGCACTTTTTCGTTCTGCATACAATTGGAAACATTGACATTTAAATATTCCTTATGCTAATATTAAACCAGGTATCCGGACATGCCTTACCGTGGCTGCAGCATGTCTGAATATAACGGTTCAAACGTTCCATCTTCTTGACCGAAAATACCGGTCAAGAAGCATCGGATGTTCATCCGATGTGAAAAATGATAACGAAACCCGCTTACAAGCAAGCTTGACGCCGCTTTCGTTATCATTTTTCCCGCCGTCTGAACTGTTACATTTAAAATAATACATTTTGGGGGAACATATGGCTGCAAAACTTGAAACTGTCAATATACTGCCAACCCGTTACAGAATTGCTTCCATTATCAGAAAAGCAATCTTATCCGGTGAATATAAGGAAGGAGAAACTCTTTCCCTGACGATGACTGCGGAACAATTAGGGGTGAGCCGCACGCCGGTACGGGAAGCATTTCAAATGCTGGCTTCAGAAGAGCTGATCGAATTGCGCCTGAATAAAGAGGCGATCGTCAAGGGTATCAGCGTTGACATGATACGGGATCATTTTGACGTGCGCATTATATTAGAAGGGGAAGCTGTTTCCAGAGCGGCTTTATCCCGTATGGACGTGTCCGAACTGCTGCTGAGACAGACACGGATTGAGGAGAAAAAAGACGGATTTTCGCCGGAGGAATTCAGGGAGTATAACCAGCTCTTCCATACCTCTATCTGGAAGGCCGCCGGGAATAAAAAGATGTACTCCATGCTGACTTCTTTATGGAATGGGAGTTCCTTTGGGAAGACCGTTACAGAACAGGAGCACAACAGGATCTCTGTCGATGAACACAGGGCTATTTTGGATGATATTATAAAGGGAGATCCTTATATGGCCCGGAAAGATATGGAAAATCATTTAAACAGGAGTATGAAGAATATTATTGACAGTTATAATCTGGAATTGACGTAAAATTTAACATGAAGGGTGAAGGCATTTTTCAAAATGCCTTCGGGGTTGACATTAAAGCGTGAAGGCATTTTCGAAAATGCCTTCACGCTTCATGTAACACGCTTCATGAAAAAAAGAAAGGAACTCCATTGGACATCAAATACCTCAACTACATTCTGGCAATCGACCGTTACAAAAGCATAACCAGAGCCGCAAAGGCCCTGTCCATCTCCCAGCCCACATTAAGCCAGTATCTCTCCAAACTGGAAGAGGAATTGGGCGCCGCCCTCTTTCTGAGGCATGACGGGGAACTGTATCCCACGCCTTCCGGCAGGATCTATCTGGCCGCCTGCCGTGATATTCAGGCCATGGAGCAGAACTTTAAGCGGGAAGCCGCTCTCCTTATCCATTCTGAGCATATTCGGCTGGTCGCTTCCATATCATGGGCATTAAAACTTCTGTGCCACATCCTTCCCATTTTTAAAAAGGAATTCCCCGAATGTACGTTGGAATTCTCTGAGGAGACCCAGACACAGATTAAAAAAATGATGGAGGAAGGAAAGGCTGATATCGCTCTTATGGCGGCCACCTCTTTAAATGGGATGCCGGGCTGCAATCAGATCCTGGGGGAAGAGGAAATACTGTTTGCGGTCCATGGGGATCATCCCTTCTGCCGCCTTCCAAACCCTGAACGTCAGATCACACCTGAGGATATCGGCCGGTATTTCGCGGAAGATCATTTCATACTGGCCGCGGAGAATTCCAATGTCCGCAGGATTGAAGAACAGCTGTTCCGGCAGATCAATTTCTTTCCCGCTTCCACATGCAGGATCAAACACATGCACCATGCCGCGGCCATGGTATCGAAAGCGTTTGGCGTCACCATGCTCCCGGCCAGCTGTGCCCTGCCAAGCCCGGCCATCCGGTATTACCGGCTCAATCCCCGGGCCTGCCGGATCAACTTCATCTCCCGCCAGGCCTGCCGCCCTCTCACACCGGGGGAAGAGATGATAATCTCCCTGATACAGGAATATTATCCCATGTTCCAGCCGCCCCTCTCTAACCTATTGTAAAATCCAGGCCAAATGAGGTAATATTTATGGACACCAGATATTTAGAATATATTGCAGAAATTGATAAGCAGAGAAATATCACAAATGCCGCCAAAACCCTGTACGTCTCCCAGTCTTCCCTGAGCCAGTATTTAAGCAAGCTGGAAAAGGAACTGGGAGCCCCTCTTTTTACCAGAGGACAATCCGAACTCATCCCCACTCCCCTGGGTGAAATGTACATCTCATACGCGAAAAAGGCTTTGGAATTAAAAAAATCCGCATACAAGAGCATCCGGCAGGCATCACAGATACAGCTCATAACCATAGGAAGCTCTTCTGCAAAAACTTTACAGAAATTATATTCTGTTTTACCGGAATTCCGGAGACATTTTCCCCATACGGAAGTAGAAATCCTGGATTCCAACTTATCCAATATTGAAAAATCCGTCATGGACGGCAGTTTTGACCTGGCGTTGGTTACAACCTGCGCTGTCCGGAATTTTCCCGGGCTCAGCGAAGCGCTGGAAAATGAAGAGGTGGTTTTTGTCCTCCCTTCCGCCCATCCATGCCGCGGCCTCTATCCGCCCGGGGAAAAATTAACTGCCTCCCAAGCGGCACGGATTCTGGAAAAGGGGGACTTTATCCTTCAGAAACCCGGAAACTGCATCCGCTATTTAGTGGATGACTTCTTTAAAGAGCTGCCAAACATCCCCTCTGCCGGCTTCAGCCTGAATCAGGCCGATATGATACGCAGCCTGATTTCCGGCGGCATAGGCGCCGCCTTTCTTCCAATTAAGCATGTTATCCACAGAGACCTGGATTATTACTCACTTTCTCCACAGTTGTACCGGATGACAGCTCTGATCCGGAGGAAAAACCTGGAGCTGACCGACGCCCATGTCTTTTTAATGGATTTGATCCGCAAGGAAACAAACACAGAGTAAAACCGGGGACATTTTTTCATAATCCGGTAAGACAGATGCAGTAACTTAAATACAGCAGCTTAAATGCAGCAGCTTAAAAGGACGGTATATGAAATGAAACGTATTTTTTTGGTTGAAGACGATAAAACGATCGCAAAAAATCTCATACTCCTGCTGCGCTCAGAGGGATTTTCCATCACCCACGCCTTCACTCAGGCAGAAGCCCTGGCTGCGCTTGACGGGAATAAATTCGACCTGGCTTTAATCGACATTTCCCTGCCCGACGGAAACGGTTTTACGGTCTGTACGGAAATCAAAGAAACCCGGGACATTCCCGTCATCTTTCTGACCGCTTCCGGGGATGAAGCCAGCGTTGTGACAGGGCTGAACCTGGGCGGGGACGACTATATCACCAAACCATTCCGCCCCCGGGAACTGATTGCCCGGATCGGGGCCGCGCTTCGAAAAAGCGGACGGCAGGGGACGGTGTTCAAAATACAGGGCCTCCGTGTGGATACGTCAGGCGGCATAGTGACAAAAAATGACCGTGAAGTATTCCTTTCCGCGTTAGAATACCGGCTGCTGCTGGTATTTATCAACAATCCTAAAATTATCATCACACGGAGCAGGCTGCTGGATGAATTGTGGGACGCTGCCGGGGAATTTGTCAATGACAATACCCTGACCGTTTACATCAAACGCCTGCGGGAGAAGATAGAAGACGATCCTGCAAGCCCGCGGATCATTCTGACCGTCCGCGGAACCGGGTACAGATTGGGGGACGGATATGTTTAGGAACCGGGAATTCAGGCATTTTTCCATTTTGTACCTTTTTATGGCCGCAGTGTCCGTAACCCTGGGGTTTGCGCTTGGAAATGGGGCCGGTGTCCTGGCCCTCCTCTCTTCCGCTGCCTTTGGAGCTGCATTTTTTATATTTACCAAAACCAGGTACAAGAACATTGCCCAAATTTCAAGCCAAATCGATCTGGTGCTTCATGATGCGGAGCGCCTGTATATCAACCAATTGGACGAGGGCGAGCTTTCTATTTTGAACAGCGAAATAACAAAAATGACGCTGCGAATCCGGGAACAGAATGAGGCGCTGAAAAGGGAAAAATGTCATCTTGCCGATTCTCTGGCGGACATCGCCCACCAGCTCAGAACCCCGCTCACATCGGCAAACCTGATTCTGTCACTGCTGGCAGACGAAACCGACGCAGACAGGCGGAAGACATTTGTGCGGGAGCTGGAGGAACTGCTGGTAAAAATGGACTGGCTGATCACTTCCCTGCTTAAAATATCCCGGCTGGACGCGGGCATTGCACTATTCCAAAATGAAAAGACCGATGTCAATGCCATAATCCATGCCGCGGTCCGCCCGCTCCTGATCCCCATGGAGCTGCACGGGATTGATTTACAAATTGATGCGCCCAAGGGGATTTTCATCCAGGGCGATTCTGCCTGGCTTTCCGAGGCGGTTCAGAATATCCTGAAAAACTGTATGGAAAGCGCGGGGGAAAATGGAAAAATTGAGATCACCTGCGCCGATACCCCCCTCTTCACCCAGATTTCCATCCACGACAGCGGGCCCGGCTTTTTAAAGGAAGAGGACTTGGCCTGCCTGTTTGACAGATTCTACCGGGGTAAAAATGCAAATACCGCAGGATACGGGATCGGCCTGGCTCTCTGTAAAATGATCATAACAAGGCAGGGCGGCGCCGTTACCGCTAAGAACCATGCCCAGGGCGGCGCGCTTTTTGTCATTCATTTTCCAAAGTGACGGATCTCTCACTTGGATGTCACCGGGATGTAAGTTAAAGGTTCTATTATATGGGTAAGCTATAAAAAGGAGGCTCACATAATGGAGTTTTTAAAAATAGAAAATCTATGCAAGGTTTACGGCAAAGGGGAAAACCAGGTTACTGCCCTTGACCATGTATCCCTGACCATTGAAAAAGGGGAGTTTACCGCCATCACCGGCCCCTCCGGCTCGGGTAAATCCACATTGCTCCACATCATTGGCGGCGTGGACATGCCGTCGGGCGGAAAGGTTTATTTGGACGGACAGGACGTTTATGCCGCAGACAATGAGAAACTGGCCATTTTCCGCAGGCGGCAGGTGGGGCTGATCTACCAGTTCCACAACCTGATTCCCACCCTGAATGTGGTGGAAAATATCACCCTGCCCATTTTGATGGACAAACGGAAGGTCAATGAAGAGCGGCTGAATGAACTTTTGGACCTGCTGGGGCTGAAGGAGCGCAGAACCCATCTGCCTAACCAGCTTTCCGGCGGACAGCAGCAGCGGGTTTCCATCGGCCGCGCTTTGATGAACGCCCCTGCTGTCATGCTGGCCGACGAACCCACAGGCAGCCTGGACAGCCGCAACGGACGGGAAATCATCAATCTGCTCAAATTGAGCCATGAAAAATACCGCCAGACCCTGATCATTGTCACCCATGACGAGAATATCGCTCTGCAGGCGGACCGCATTATCGGCATTTCGGACGGCAAAGTGGTGAAGGATGAGAGGGTGAGGCCATGAACATTTTTCATAAAGTCACCCTTCAAAGCATGAAAAAGAGCCGCACAAGAACAATTGTGACAATTATCGGAGTCATCCTTTCCGCCGCCATGATCACAGCGGTTGCCACCTTCGCCGTTTCCCTGCAGAAATTCCTGGTAAATGGCGCGGTTATAAAATACGGCACCTGGCATGTGGGGTTTCTGGATGTGGATCCCATTTTTGTACAGGAACGGCTGCGGGATAAAGAAGCGGCGGAGACGGCAATATTAGAAAATATCGGCTACGCAGAGCTTAAAGGAGGGGAAAACCCTGAGAAACCTTATCTCTTTATCGCCGGATTCGGGAGGGAAACATTTGACCATCTGCCCATAAAACTGCTTTCCGGCAGACTTCCTGAAAACAGCGGCGAAATTCTCGTTCCTGCCCACTTAGAGGCAAACGGCGGCGTTAATTTTTCAGTGGGGGACACCCTTACACTGGATGTTGGAAACCGGATGGATGCCAGCGGCGGCCTGGGACAGCATGATCCTTATCTCTCGGGAAACCGGCCGGGAGAAAACGGTGAACGGTTTGTGCCTAAAGAGCAGAAAAAATACACGGTTGTGGGCATCTGCCAAAGACCTTCATTTGAAGAATTTACTGCCCCGGGGTATACCTTGATAACAACAGCGGACACCACCAGGAAAATGGAAAGTTTCAATATTTATGTCACCCTGGATCACCCGGGACAGGTCCGTGCTTACGCTGCCGCCAAGGCTGGAAACTATGCTTATATTTTAAATGATGATGTGCTGCGTTTTATGGGCCTTTCTGATGATAAGCTGTTTAACGCGCTTCTGTTTTCAGTTGCCGGAATCTTGGTCGCACTGGTCATGCTGGGTTCCATTTTTTTGATCTATAACTCGTTCAACATCTCTCTGAATGAGCGCATTCGCCAGTTTGGAATCCTCTCCTCGGTGGGCGCAACCAAACATCAGCTCAGGAATTCTGTGTTATTCGAGGGATTCTGCATCGGTTTGATCGGCATACCGGTTGGAATTCTCATCGGAATCCCCAGCATTGACCTGGTCATTTCCATGGTATCTAAAAATTTCAGAAACATTTTTTATGATACCGTACCTTTGACCCTTACGGTTTCCCTGCCCATTATTGCCGGGGCGGCCGCAGTCAGCATGATTACGATCCTGATTTCCGCCTATCTCCCGGCCAGGAAAGCGGCCGGAACTCCCGTAATGGAATGCATCCGCCAGACCAATGAGATCAAAGTCGATTGCAAAGCGGTGAAAACTTCTAAATTAACGGAGCGCATCTGGGGTTTGGAGGGAACTCTCGCATTAAAAAACTTTAAACGGAATAAAAAGCGTTACCGGAGTGTCGTATTATCACTGTCTTTCAGCATGGCGCTGTTTGTTTCGTCAAATGCATTCGGGCTTCATCTGAAGCAGGCGGCGGAACAGGCGGCAATGGAAACTGATTATGATATCTGTTTCTATACCCAGGATATGGACGAAGATGAGCTGTTTTGCCTTTATGATAAGCTGAAACATGCATCCGGTGTCTATGACAGTTCCTACCAAGCCGTATTAACGTGTCCGATTACCGTTAATACAAGGGATTTTTCAGACGCTTACCGGGAAACAGCAGGCGGCGGCCTGGCAGACGCTCCCCTTGACCTTCCCATCGATCTGCCTACCGGCATGTCCATTGACCTGTCCATCGATCTGCCCATCGACATCCAGTTCATTGAAGACAGCATTTACCAGCATTACGTGGAAGACCTTGGCTTATCTCCACAAGAGTACACCGGTGAAAATGCTAAATTGCCGGCGGCCGCCAAAGTCAAACAAAAGGATACCGGGAAAAACGGCCGTACCGTCCTGATCGATATGTTCGCAGACCGTACCATGACTTTTCAGCTCCCGTCCGGCACATCTGACACATATGGCACATCTGGCGGATCAAAAACGGATACGGACCTGAATTTGAACATAACCTTTGTAGACTCCATCCCGGTTGACACGCTTCCCAAACGGCCTTCCGAAGTGACGCCCTACGTCTTCACAGCAGTCGCCCCCTACCAGTCAAAAGGGATGTATGAACAGAAATTTGAATCGTCCGGAGCTGTCATCCGCACCAAACTGGGTCTGACCTTCCGGTCGGAGAATCCATCCCAAACATTGGCGGAAATGGAGGCCATCATTCAAAGTGAAGGGATTGCCTCCGGCTATACCTTGGACAATGTTTATGGAATGCTGGAGCAGAACCGTAATATCTCATTTGTGGTGGATCTGTTCACCTATGTTTTTGTCATTATGATTTCACTGATCGCCACTGCCAATGTGTTCAACACCATTTCCACAAATATCAAGCTGCGCCGTCGGGAGCTGGCCATGCTCCGCTCCATAGGGATGTCCGACCGGGGCTTCAACAAGATGATGAGATTTGAGTGCGCATTTTACGGTATGAGAACCTTGTTGTCCGGGCTTCCGGCATCTTGTTTCCTCTCTTGGCTGATCTATAAAGGGATGGTCATCGGCGGGGCTGAAATCAGCTTCCTATTACCGTGGCAGAGTATCCTGATCAGTATATCGGGCGTATTTTTTGTGATATTCATAACCATGCTGTATGCGGTCAGCAGGATAAAAAAGGAAAATATCATTGAGGCGCTCAGGGATGATATGACTTGATGTGAAATTGGGATTTAGGGGAGAAAGTTACGCAGAAAAGCGGGAGGAGGGGGCGGTCAGATGGCCGGATTTTTGGAAGGGGCCAGGCCGAGGGGCATCCGTCGGGGATGAAAACCGGCTTCCGCTCCGCCCGGCGTCACACCTCCAAGCAGGCCTCCGCCCTCGTCCGTCCCCATTCCCTGGATTCATGGCGTTACTTTTGCTAATCAACTAAATAAAGATTCCCTCTAACAATATTTTGCCTTCAGCCTATCTCTTTTTTCGCGTCCAAATCCCAATTCATTTTCCATGTAGGTATCCATATCCCCAAACCGCTCTTCAATCGTCTTAAATGCTGCCTGGATATAGGATTCGTGAACCTGGCACAGGGTTTCTGCGCATTTTTCCAGATCTGGATCGGAAGTTCTGGAACGAACCAGAGCGACCATTCCTTCTGTCTCTTTTTGAAGGAAACCGTTGGATGCGGTAAAATCACGGATTATATTGGCCCGGTCCACGTCCATGGCGGTTAATAAAAATGCTGTAGCCATACCGGCCCGGTCTTTGCCAGCGCTGCAATGCCATAAGACCGCTCCCGGCTCAGCTTCCAAAACGAGATTTAAAAATGTACCGTAGTGTTTAACGGCCTGTTCATTCAGCACTAAGTTTTCATAAAGGTGGTTGATATAAATTTCCGGGTGCCCGTTTAGGGATTTGGCATGTTTTAGGAATCCTTCCAACATGTCCACCCCTTCGCCGTCTTCATTTTCATGGGTGAAACCGGCTGTTTCCTCATTTAAAATGGGATTGAAAATATTCTTTACCCCTGGGATCACCGGATCCGGTTTTTCATCCGCTTCTATGCCGGTGCGCAGGTCAATCACGGTGCGGACGCCATATTCTCCAAATAAAATCTCTTTGTCATTTTCGCTCATTCCGGCCAGGGCGCCGCTTCGGATCAGGCATTTGGGGCGGATGATTCTGCCGTCTGCTGTGGTGTATCCGGCCAGATCTCTTGTATTTTGCAAACTTTCTAATTTGATTCGTTCTGCCACTTCTTTTAAACCTTCCTCTCTTCCTTTCATATCGAATTCCAGACCGGTCAAAATGACGCGGGGCCGGAATTTTATATCGATTTTTATGATATAAAACCATTCTATCACAACTGTTCCCAATTTACACCTGTTTCATTTTGTTACACATATCTCCCTTAACTGGTAAAATATACAAAATAACAATAAAAATTTGGTATATCCCACGCTGTTAAACCCTGCCTGGCCAATGTAAAATGTAAAGGTAGCGGACAACACGAACTATAGCAGGAGGTTTTATCTATGGCAAATCATTTTCATGTTTCACCCAATGGATGCGATACTTACTCAGGTACGGAAACACGGCCTTTCAAAACAATTCAAAAAGCAGCCGGTCTGGCAATGGCAGGGGATACTATTACGGTTCATGAAGGCATTTACCGGGAATACGTGAATCCCATAAACGGAGGAACCGGAGAAAATGAAAGGATCACCTATGAGGCCGCTCCGGGAGAAAAGGTTGTGATCTCAGGCGGAGAGGTGATCACGGATTGGAATAAAGTAGAAGGCAGCGTTTATAAAACTGTGATTCCCAATTCATTTTTCGGGGATTTTAACCCTTATAAAGAGGTGGTGTGGGGAGACTGGTTTAAGAGTTTGGAACGCATTTTCCATTTGGGCGAAGTTTATATTGATGGAAAATCCTTATTTGAAGCGGCTTCCTTAGACGGCGTTATGAATCCGGTGCCATTTTCAGAGGCAAGAGAACCGGAATGGTCTTTACACTCCTGGTACAGCGAAGTGGACGATGAAAATACTACTATTTATGCTAACTTCGGGGAATTTGATCCTTCTGAACATACAATTGAAATCAATGTAAGAAAATTCTGTTTCTGGCCTGAGAAGACCGGGGTTAATTACATTACCGTGCGAGGCTTCCACCTCACCATGGCAGCTCCCAACTGGGCTCCGCCTACGGCGCTTCAGGAGGGGCTAATCGGGCCGCATTGGAGCAAGGGATGGATCATCGAATACAATGAGATCAGCAATGCGAAAAACTCCGGCATCAGCCTTGGAAAAGAAATAGCTACCGGGCACAATGAATGGGTTTTAGTGGGGACCAAACAGGGAACCCAGAGGGAACGGGATGTCATCATGAACGCCTTACATATGGGATGGAGCAAGGAAACCATCGGCTCCCACATCGTCCGGAATAATGTGATCCATGATTGTGAACAGACGGGAATATGCGGACATTTGGGAGAAGTGTTCAGCCAGATTTATAACAATCACATTTATAATATTCACCATAAAAGGATGTTCAACGGTGCTGAAGTCGGCGGAATCAAACTTCACGCATCTTTAGACTGCCAGATCCGCAACAATCACATCCACAACTGTGACCGCGGCCTTTGGATGGACTGGCAGACCCAGGGAACCCGTATTTCAGGCAATCTTTTGTACGATAATGATACGGAAGATTTATTTGTGGAAGTGAGCCACGGGCCTTATGTGGTGGACAACAACATCATGCTTTCCATGAAAAATGTAAGAGACCTGTCACAGGGCGGCGCTTATGTCAATAACCTGTTTGCCGGATTTATCTCCTGGGCCAGAGTTACCAACCGTTTCACCCCTTACCACTATGCGCACGAAACAGGAGTACACGGATTTATGACGATTATCGGCGGCGACGACCGGTATTACAATAACATTTTCACCGGAACCCAGCCGGAAAATGTGGAAAAGGAAAAGAACATCGATACTTCGAGCTGGCTCCATGCGGATGCCAACCTTTTAGAAGACGGAAGCGTTCCCAAAGGGCTGGCTCTCTACAACGAATGCCCTACGGATGAGGAAAACTGGTTTGAAAAACTGCATACGGTGGATGAATTTGCGGATGCCAGACTTCCTATGCACTGCGGATCAAATCTCTATTTTAACGACGCAGAACCATACCGCAAAGAACCTGGCACATTAGTGTTCCCGGACGAAAAACCGGTGGTTAAGATCAGTGAGGAAGAGGACGGGGTTTATCTGGAATTTGATTTCGGAAACAGGCTGTCCCAGGTAGAAACCGTGACAATCACCACCGATTTCCTCGGCATCGCATTCGAACCGGAACTTCCTTATGAGAGACCGGACGGAACGCCGCTCTGCATTGAAAGTGATTTCTTCGGAAATGTGCGGCCGGCCGGCAAGATGACGGTTGGACCGTTTGAAGGACTGTGTGACGGGGCGCAGAAAATTAAAGTTGCGAAACGCTGAAGGGAAAACTTTACCTAAAAAAGTAATATCAAATGTAAAATGACGAAGGGGCTGAGGCACTAAAATAGTGCTCCAGCCCCTGTTTAAAGCCCTGTCTTCATCCATTTCAAGTCCTTTGTATTTCCTTTTCCTCCCTCACCATCTTACTATCCATAAACGCAATATACTCCTCTTTCGTAAACTTAGGCTTATACCCGTCCTTCACCTTTTTCGCCGCAGCAGCCCCGTCTTTCAGCAGTTTATACGCTGTCAATGCAAATATCTTAGCCGTAACCACATAAGCCAGTTCCTCATCATAAATCTCATATGTATTGGTATGGGCTCCGCCCCTGGCCCCGCCTGTATTGAAGGTGAGAACCGGCTGGATGTGCTCCACATCCCCCACATCCGTGGAACCGCCGCTGTGGCTGCGGGGATCGGCTTTTTTAACCGCCCAGTCCGGGGACGCTAAAAGGGCGGCTTCGTACATGGACGGATTCGCTTCACTGCCCAAGGTAGGGAGGTATCCCGGCATGGTTTCTATCACATACCCGGCTCCCAAAGCATCCGCTCCCGCCTTAAACGCTCTCGTGGTCTTAAAATAGGCGTCTTCCATGGCCTCCACATTTTTGGCTCTGATCAAAGTCTCGATGACCACTTCATTTGGAATCACGTTAACCAGGTTTCCGCCTTTTGTTATGATGGGGTGAACCCGGACTGAATCTTCGTCCCGGAATGTTTCACGCTGGTATGCGAGGGCGGTCAGTCCAATGGAGGCCGCATTTAAGGCATTTATCCCCTTTTCAGGCGCGCTTGCGGCATGGGCCTCCCTGCCCAGGTAACGGACAACCTGGGAGACGAACCCCGTATTGGTCCCGCTTCCCACGGTAACTTCGTCATTTTCCTGGGTGTGGTGTACAATGCTCATATCCACATCGTCAAATGCCCCAATTCTTATCAGTTCGCTTTTTCCGCCTCCATATACAATCTTCCCCTCCGCCTTCAGTTGGTTCTTAAACTCGATTTCCCCATACTCCTCTGAAGGGACCGCGAAGAAAATGACCTGCCCGTCCATGCTTTTGGCAACACTGTCGTCACAAAGCGCCAGCAGCGCTCCCATAATACCGGCCATCTGGGCATGATGGCCGCAGCAGTGGGCCGCTTCCGTATCAGGGTTGGCATGGGCATGGGTTGGAATCCTCAACGCATCCAGTTCACCGATGAGGGCCAGGGAGAAATGATCCTTTTTCTCTTCATTCAAATAGCCTTTCACTCCGGTAACAGCCAGGCCTTTCTCGTATCTCAGCCCGTGATCCCGCAAAACCTTTTCAAACTTAGCCGCCGTTTCAAACTCCTTATACCCCAGTTCCGCATGATCATAGATATCTCTGGCAAATCCTATGATCTCCTCCCTTTTGCTGTCAATGATTTCAAGTATCCTCTTCTCTGTTTCATCCATCTGGACAACCCCTCCTTCTCCTTATCAGCAGACTGCTTACCGGCAGCCGCGTTACAGCAGCGGAATGCTGCTTGAAAAACCATAAAAATGCTGCCGCCCCCGGCGAATACCTAATACCCTAATCCCTTTATGAAATCCTGCAGCTCTTCTTTATCCTCCGCCTTGGAATGGACGAAAAGCACTGTGTTTTCAACTCTGGCAACAGCAGCGAAGATCCCATCGCTGGTCTGCTCATATTTAGAATAATTTCCCAGGTTTACATTGACATGGCTGGATACGGCCCCTTTGTACTCTTCGGTGATTAAACTTTCACTCTTGTTATATAGCTTGACTGCTCCCTCCACATCAGGGCATTCACTGAAGGTTATCACAAAATCCTGATCTTCATTCTCCTGATAAGCCACTCCGTATTTTCCAAATCCCTCTGGCATCATGTCTGTTTCTTCCTCAAATATATATCCCTGTTCCTCCGCATATACGGAAAACTGTTCAAATGCAGCCGGCGTTTTCTTATGAGTAACCAGCTTACCCACCAATAAAGCCACGATTACCACCAGAATAACAACAGATGCGATTATGCCGCCTATTAAAAATTTAAAGCTCTTTTTCATCCGAATCCTCCATGGAATTTTTATTTTAGTCCATTTATCAGTTTATCATCTTTAATAACTTTCATCAAGCCGGAAAAGGGGCCGACAGAGGGGGCTGAAAGCCCGGAAGAGGACGGCGGACTGCAGCGGAAGCTATGACCGTATTCCTGTTTATTTATTGACCTTTCCTTCGTTCCATTATATGATACCTATATAACTCTAATATTTTTGCGATCAGTTAAAGGATTTTCTCATGAAAAAAAACTATTGGAAACGCGTGGACCTTCAGGTGTCTATATTTACAGCCGTGATCGTTGCCGTTTTAACCTTTACCAGCTTCATTTTACAATATAATATAACATACAGGGATACTTTAAAGAGCTTAAATGACCAGGTTGAATCCATCTACGCCTATATCGCTCCGTATCTGGACGCCGATACATTCAGCAATATCTCGGCCCGGGATGATTTTAACAGCGAGGATTATGCACAGGCCCATGATGTTTTCCGCCGCGTTAAGGAAGTCACCGGAGTCATGTATCTGTATACGGCCAAGGAGAATGAACAGGGGGAATTTATCTATGTGATCGACGGCTTAGATCCCGATAATCCCAGTTTCCGCTATCCGGGAGATCCCATCGAAAGCGAAATCTACCCGGATATGAAAAGAGCTCTTGGAGGGGAAAAGGTTCTGCCTGATAAAATTAAGGACACGGAATGGGGCAAGATTTTCATCACCTATCTTCCCATTTACGATCAAAACCAGGTAATCGGCGTGATCGGCATCGAATTCGAGGCAGAACACCAATATATGACTTACCGCAATTTAAGGCTTCTCCTGCCCTGGTTCATATTACTGTTTGGCCTAATCGCCTGCCTGATATCCAGAGCCCTGTTCCGCCATATATCCAATCCGTTTTATCATGATATGGCCAATACCGATTATCTGACCCAGCTAAAAAACAGGAATGCCTACCAAACCGATATGGATAACATCACAGCCATGAAGCTGGAAAAAGAGATGGGGGTTATTTCCATTGATCTGAACAGCTTAAAAAAGGTCAACGACACCTACGGACATGAAAAAGGGGATCAGTATATCACCTGCATTTCCAGGGCTTACCAGAACCTGGATACGAAAAAAGCGGTTATGTACCGGATCGGCGGGGATGAATTTGTGATTTTGGTCCCTCAGGCGGATAAACAGAAAATAGAGGCGCTGATGGACGCATTAGAACGGGAATTCAACAAACTGATTTTCTCCCCGGAGCTGACGTTTTCATGGGGATATGCTATTTATGACCAACAGGAAGACAATAATCTGCACAGCACTTACCGCAAAGCGGACAAGCAGATGTATTCCAAAAAGCAGATTTATTACTCAGACATAGAAAAACAGTAGGGAGGGGGATCCAATGGCAACAATCAAACAGATCGCCGAACTGGCCGGAGTATCCAGAAGAACCGTGGACCGGGTGATCAATAACAGAGGCGCCGTAAAACCGGAGACAGCCGAAAAGATCAGCCAAATCATACGCGAACTGGATTACCAGCCCAATGAAGCAGGAAAGGCCCTGGCCGCCAGAAAACGGAAACTGAAAATCGGCTTTTGCTCCACCACAGGAAAAAAGGCCCCCATTTATGGTGAAATCCGCAAGGGGGCCCTTGAAAAAGCGGAGGATCTGAAGAAATTTGGGGTTCAGGTAGAATTTTATACCTTTGACCGGGACCACCCTCTCAGCGAAGAGGAGCTGGAAAGGCTCTCCCAGTCTTTCGACTGTGATGCTTTAGCGGTCGCCCCCGGCAATACCCCCGGCGTCGTGAAAATGATTCAAAAAGCGGTGTCCATGCAGATTCCAATCCTGTTCTTTAATGTGGATGACCCTTCCTGCAAACGGTGCTGTTATGTGGGAAGCGATTATAAAAAGGCGGGGCGTTTGGCCGCCGGCCTGGCCGCGCTGCTCTGCAATGACTGTGGCCGGGTGGTGATCTTCACCAACCAGGCTTCCAATCCGTTCAGCTACGAAGAACGGGTGAAGGGATTTCAGCAGGAGATCGAAGAGCGTTATCCCAACATCCGGATCGCAGGGACCTATCTCCTGAAAGACGATATGCCGGATCATTATGATACGGTAAATGAGGCCTTTCGCAGTCATCCCGATATGAATATCATTTATCTGGTAAATCCGGGGGACTACAGCGTCTGCCATGCCATTTCCAAAGCCATGGGAACCGGAAAGGTCCGCATCATCACCAACGACCTGGTGGATCCCATGAAACCCATGCTGGAAAATGGCCTGGTATCCGCCACCATATCCCAGGATTCCAAAAACCAGGGCCGTCTGGCACTGGAGATTTTATTCAACAAGCTGGCCCTTGGCAAAGAGCCGGAAAAGGACATTTACTACACTGATTTAAATATCTATATTGCGCAGAGCCTGTCCCCGGAATTATATAACGGTTCAGACATCCAATGTGAAAATTGATAGAGAAAGTCCCATTAAAGCTGCCTGCGGCGAGGGGCTGGATGCCTGCAGCCGCTGTGTTTTCGTACGGTCCGCGCAGTAAATGCGCAGACCTGTCTGTTACGAATTATTACCAAAAAATATTGTTTTAACTGAAATATTATTGACATCTTTGTATAGATATGTTAGTTTTAAAGAAAAATGCGCTCGAGCGCAATAAGGAGGAGACATATGGTTTACTATGTAGCATATGATGCGGCACGCGGCGGAGACGGAACAAAAGAGAAGCCATTTAAGCAGATCAGCGAGGCTGCACAGATCGCAGCAGCCGGAGACGAAGTCATCGTAGCGCCAGGTATTTACCGGGAATATGTAAATCCAATCAACGGCGGTGAAGAGGGAAAACCTATCGTTTACCGTTCCGAAGTGATCGGAGGGGCCATCATTTCAGGTGCGGAACCGGTTAAAAATTGGGAGCACTATAAGGACAACGTATGGGTTGCCCGCATTCCAAACGGGATTTTCGGTTCTTACAACCCTTATACCACAGAGATTGGGGGAGACTGGTATTACAGCAGCATCGTTCTGCACACCGGCGAGGTTTATTTAAACGGCAAGTCCATGTATGAGACAGATTCCCTTGACTCTGTGCTGGACCCTCAGGTCTATATGCCTTCATGGGATCATGAATTTTCCGTTTACCAGTGGTACAGCTGCCAGGAAGATGATACCACCCTTATTTACGCAAACTTCCAGGGCAATAACCCCAATGAAAACAATGTGGAAATCAATGTGCGCAGAAACTGCTTCTATCCTGAAAAAACCGGCGTCAACTATATCACCCTCTCCGGTTTCGTGGTAAAACAGGCTGCGACCACATGGGCTCCGCCTACAGCTTATCAGGAAGGCATGATCGGGCCACACTGGAGCAAAGGCTGGATCATTGAAGACTGTGAAGTTTCTGATTCCAAGTGCTGCGGCATTTCCCTGGGAAAATATCTGCAGCCTAATAATGAGAACAAATGGACCCTGAAACGTCTGAAACACGGAACCCAGACCGAACGTGACGCCATCTGCCAGGCCCAGATCGAAGGCTGGACAAAAGAGAATATCGGTTCCCATATCGTGCGCAGATGCCATATCCACGACTGTGAACAGACCGGAATTGTGGGACATTTAGGCTGTGTCTTCTCCATCATTGAAGACAACCATATCCATGACATCAACACAAAACAGCAGTTAACGGGCGCTGAGATCGGCGGAATCAAGCTCCACGCGGCAATCGACGTTATTTTCCGCAGAAACCACATCCATCACTGTACAAGAGGCATTTGGGTTGACTGGCAGGCACAGGGAACCCGTATCACCCAGAACCTGTTCCACGACAATATGCCGCCGGAAGATGCGGAGCTGACAACCAAGCTGTCTTTAGGGGAAGATTTATTTATAGAAGTGAGCCACGGCCCTACCCTTGTTGACAACAACCTGTTTTTATCCGCTTATGCAGGACGTCTTGCTACCCAGGGCGTTGCCTATGTACATAACCTGATCTGCGGGCCATTTACAAGTGTAGGCGGCGGAACCGACAACGGCAGCCCGGCTACCGGACCGAGATATACGCCGTATCACGTTCCTCACAGAACGGAAGTGGCCGGATTTATGACTTTCTTACACGGCGATAACCGGTTCTACAACAACATATTCATCCAGAACCCGATTCCGAAAGCTTATACGGATTTCATCGAAGCAAATAACATCGAATTGGTAGGCACCGTAACAGGAACCGCAGAATTCAACGGCTATCCTACCTGGGATGAATACGAAGCCCTGTTCAAGAAGGAAAATGACAAGGGAGCTGTGGAAGACAGAAGCAAATACTATACAAAACTTCCTGTTTATACAGGAGGAAATGTATTCTTTAACGGTGCAAAGCCATGTGATAAAGAGGTTAATTATGCCGAAGTTACCGGACAGGATGTGTACGTGAAATTAGCGGAAAAAGACGGCGCATATTATCTGGATACCAACCTCTATGACTGCATGCCGGAGCTTGCCACTCCTTTCATTTCAACCGAAGTTTTGGGCGAAGCATTTGAACCGGAACAGAAATTTGAGAATCCGGACGGAAGCCCGATCTTCTTTGACAGGGATTACTGGGGCGAGAAACGAAGCGTAAATCCTACGCCGGGACCGTTTGAGAAAGAATTGGGAAAATCTTTAATTTAATAGCTGAATAGACACAGCGCCGGGAATCCCGGCGCTGTATTCACTTAACACATGTTTTTTCACAGTTTTTAACTGGATGATTGTAAAAATGGAATGTTTCTTGCTGTTATTGAATCCAGACTCCATCCGCCCCTACCTGATAACCATCCGGCGTTACCGTATCATGAAGCATATACCCGTCCGATCCAAAATAATAAAATCTGCCTTTTATCTCTTTCCATTGATTCACCGGATAGGTTCCGTCGCCGTTATCATACCACCAGCCCGCACTGTCCTGCTTCCACGCCGCGGATGACACATTTGTACCGCCCTGTTTTAGTTTAAAAAAATATCCCATGTAATCATCTGCATAGTTTGTCGTATTAACAGCATTTATCATTGCCACATAAGTTTTGGAATAGACTGAACCGTCGGCCTTATCTTTTGCAAGCTGTTCCGGATTGATCACAGGATAATGTTTTCCGCCCAGAATCCCTTCATTCATCAGCATCGTCCCCTGCATGCTGGATTCCCATGATCCTAAACTCACAAAATTACTGCCATCCAGATATCCCCAATAGACTACCGGGTTTCCTGCCATTCCTGAACTTTGGGCTTCATCCATTGCAAGCGTAGTATTTTCACCAAATATCCGGATAACGCTTGCGCGGGGTAACAGTTCAGACCTGTCTGAACTATTACCCCGCGCCATTTCATCAATCCGTAAACATCTGCACCCAATAATAAGTCCCATTAATATAAGCGCATCCAACTCCCATCCGTCCAAATGAAGTTTTTAGTATGTTCTTTTTATGTCCTGACGAGTTCATCCAGGAATCCATGACGGATTCCGGTGATCTCTGCCCATAGGCTATATTCTCACCGCAGCTTGAATAGGAAATGCCCTCATCCTTTAAAATAGTAAAGCAGGAAGTTCCGTCCGGGCGGGTATGGCTGTAATCTTCCTGGATTTCGTTGGCCCGCTCCTGGGCGCAGTATGCCAGTTCCTCATCCCATTCCAAAGATTCCTTGTCGTTCTTTCTCCTCTCTCTGTTTACAATCTCAAACACCTCATAGGCGTAACTGCTTTCGTCCGCTTCAAATGCCTCGTTTTCATCCCGGCCAATATAGTCATCATAATAATCATCGTTGTCATAATAGCTTGAATTATCATAATACCATGAATTATCGTAATAGTCTGAGATATCGTCATCATCATCGTCGTCATCGTCGGAATCCCGGTAATTCCCTGTGAACCAGTCAAATTCATCGATTTCATCCGCAATAATGCCTTTTTCCTTTATGATGTACCGTATATCATCCATGGTAAATGACTCCAGCTGCAGGGAGCCGTCGTCATTAAAATAATACTGATCCCCGTTGATGTGCTGGAAACCTTTCACCATACTGCCGTTTTCATCAAAATAATAGCGTTTATTCTCAATCGTCTTCCAATCGGAAGTTATGTATTTGTTTCCCGTATAATACTTCCACACGCCGTTCACGTCATTCCAGCCCTTTACCGGGGTATACTGCTGTGTTTGGACCACCCCGCCAATGATCCAGGCTCCGCTGGCATCCACTTCATAGCCGTCCGGGGTTTTTGTATTCATCAGACAGTATCCTTCCGGGGTAAAATAGTAACACCTGCCATCGATCCAATGCCATCCGTCTTTTGCATAGTTCCCATCAGCATTCACAAACCACCAGTTTCCCTGATCCTGTCTCCATTCAGCAAACGCATTGCTGGAAAATAACAATGTCAAACACAAAGATAATCCCGCTATTCGGCCAATCCTCTTTCTCATATCCGTCTTGTTCCTCTTTTCGCCATTTTAATCTGTTTTAACCTTTTTAAATCTGTTTAAATTCTTATATATAACATAACTGCGGTCTTTGACTATAACAGTTTATGTTCCCCTGTCCCCTATCTGTTCAGATATGCTTCCACCGCTGCGATCAGATTATCCGATTTTTCGCCGTCTTTATCTAAATAGCTCTTTCCGCTCATGTATTCCGCAATCCTCTTCAATGCCTTCTGAGAATCATATTTCAGCATCTCGTACATGGAGTTTTCGCGGCCAGCCATTACTCCGGTAGAATATTTGATCCCCTCTTCCCTGTTAATTGTCAAACCACTGGTATCAAACCCCATGGCTTCCAGATAATCAAAAACTGCCTGTTCTCTATAAAAAAAGCTCATCTCTTCAGCATCATATAAGGCTTTTTTGGCGTCTTCCGCAGAAATCGTTTCCTTCTCCTCTTCCTTTTGTCCAGCCCCACTTCTGTCCTTCTCCGCCTCTTTTGCAGCTAAGTTTTTCTGCTGTATCGCTCCATTCTCCACCCATGCGCCGTCCTTATCCACCTGATAGCCGTCGGGAGTTACCGCATCCGTTAACAGATATCCGTTGGTGTCAAAATAGTAACAGTAAGCCAGACCGGAAGAAGGGTCCTGAACAATCCATTCCCAGCCGTCTGCCGGATAGGAACCATCGTCCCTCTGGTACCACCGGCCGCTGTCATCCTGTTTCCACTCGTCCGCATAAGATATCATGCTTCCTGCCGCAATTAACCCAACCGCTGCGCCAACTGCCAGCAATGCCTTAAACTTTTTCATGTCCTTTCGCTCCTTTTCCCATAGATTCATTTTTCGTATTTTTACAATTAACTGATAATTGGATTATATCAAAATTCGGAGAATATTACATCTATTTCTGATAAAATGCTTCATTCTTATGCCCATTAACCCAAAATGGCACTTTTTCCGGCATTTCATCTGATCTGTTATCTTTAAATAATACCAAAAAAAATAGCTGCCAATCCAAACAATTGACAGCTAATTCCCATTATTCTGATTCCTCCGTCAGACTGAAATGCCTGTTCACGGTGAAATCCCATTTCTACAATCCGCCCGCCTTCCAGCAGGCCACAAAATGCCCCTTGCCGACTTCCCTAAGCCCCGGGCATTCTCTCCTGCACTCATCACCGGCGCAGGCACACCGTTTTACAAAACGGCACTCATCCGGCGGATCGATGGGGGACGATATTTCGCCCTTTAAAATAATCCGTTCTTTTCTCCTGCCGATCTCCGGAACAGGAATCGCTGAAAGCAGAGCTTTCGTATAAGGATGTACCGGATTGGCAAACAACTCCTCTGCCGGAGCTTTCTCCACCAGCTGCCCCAGATACATCACCGCAATATCATCCGCAAAATAATTGACAACCGAAAGATCGTGGGTGATAAAAATATAGGTCAGATCCATCTTTTTCTGCAGTTTTTTCAAAAGATTCAGAATCTGGGCCTGAATTGATACATCCAATGCGGAAACCGGCTCGTCACAGACGATGAACTGGGGTTCCATGGCCAGGGCCCTGGCGATCCCCACACGCTGACGCCGCCCGCCATCCAGTTCATGAGGATAGGTATTGATCAGACGCTCTGCCAGCCCCACCGTTTCCATCAGTTCCAGCACGCGTTTTTCCAGCTCATTTTTATCTTTGATAATTTTGTACTCGATGATGGGTTCGCTGATAATCTGGTTCACCGTCTTTCTGGGGTCCAAAGAGGAAAATGGATCCTGAAAGATCATCTGCATCTCTTTGCGCATCTTGTGAAGCTGGGATTTCCTCAGCTTGGCGATATCCGTCCCGTTAAACAGAATCTGCCCCGATGTGGGTTCCAAAAGCCGTAGAACCACCCTTCCTGTGGTGGATTTTCCGCAGCCCGATTCCCCTACGATTCCAAGCGTCTTCCCTTTTTCAATGGTCAGCGAAATATCGTCAACCGCATGAAGAACACCTCTGGGGGTTTTAAAATATTTTTTCAGATTGCGGACTTCTAAAATAGGAGTACTCATGAATGTTTCCTCCTTTCTATTACAAAATCAGGATTTTCATAAGCCAGGCACGCGACTCTGTGGCCGCCCCCCACATCCTTCAGCCGTGGAACGGATTTGCTGCACTCCTCAGACGCATATGGACATCTGGGCGCAAAAGCGCAGCCCGGCGGCAGGTCGGTGGGATCCGGCATCAGCCCCGGAATCGGCCGCAGTTCCTCTGTCCTTCTGTTGATATTGGGCAGGGAATTGAATAAACCTTCCGTGTAAGGGTGCATCGTCTCGTTATAGACAGCCTCCAAAGGCCCTTCTTCCACAATTCTGCCTGCGTACATGACCGCAACCTGGTCGCAGATTTCCGCTACGATGCCCAGATCGTGGGTGATCATCATAACAGAGGTGTTGTATTTCCGGATCAAATCTTTCATCAGCTCCAGAACCTGGGCCTGTATGGTCACATCCAAAGCGGTTGTAGGCTCGTCGGCGATCAGCAGCTTAGGGTTGCACGCCAGGGCAATGGCGATAACCACCCTCTGTTTCATTCCGCCGGAAAACTGATGGGGATATTCCACGGAACGGTAAGCCGGGATACCCACTAATTCCAGCATTTCCTGGGCTTTATCATAGGCTTCCTGCTTCGTCAGGTTTTCATGGAGTTCGATGCTCTCAGCAATCTGCTCTCCCACTGTGTAAACCGGGTTCAAACTGGTCATGGGATCCTGAAAGATCATGGATACGTCTTTTCCCCTCACCTTTTCCAGTTCAGCCGGCGTCAGTTTCATGATATCGTGATCCGCGATCAGGATCTTCCCGCTCTTTATCACTCCCGGCGGATCCGGAACCAGGCGCAGGGCAGATAAAGCCGTGGTGGTTTTTCCCGCTCCGGTTTCCCCCACCAGGCCCAGTATTTTGCCCTTGCCCAATTTGATATCAACCCCATTTACGGCACAGACCGTCTCTTCTTCCAGCACATAATGGATGACCAGATTTTCAATATCCAGCACTAAATCCTTGGTATTTTCCATCTCCTATCCTCCTTATCGTTTCAGTTTCGGATCTAATGCGTCACGAAGCCCGTCTCCCAAAAGGTTCAAAGACAAGACCGTAATCATGATCGCAAGACCCGGGAACAGGGTGAGGTAGCTGTAGCCCCTGATAAACTTTCTTCCCGCAGACAGCATACTGCCCCATTCCGGATTTGGAGACGGCACCCCTAATCCCAAGAAGCTTAAACTGGAAGCCGATATGATGGCTGAAGCCACACGAAGCGTGGTCTGGACAATAATCGGCGACAGGCAGTTGGGCAGTACATGGCACCAGATGATTTTAAACTCATTCAGCCCTATGGACCGGGAGGCTTCTATGTATTCCTGGTTTCGTACCGTGAGCACTGCCGCCCTGGTAATTCGGACAAACTGCGGTACGCTGGTGATTCCCACTGCCAGCATCAGGTTCAATGTGCTCTGTCCCAGCGCCGACACGATGGCGATTGCCATCAATATGCTGGGAACCGCCGCCAGCATATCGCTGGCCCTCATGATGACTTCTTCAATCTTACCGCCGAAAAACCCGGCCACAGACCCTAAAGTCACGCCGAAAACCAAGGCAATGATTACCGCAACCACGCCTACGGAAAGGGAATATCTGGTTCCGTATAAAAGACGGCTCATAACATCCCGGCCCACGTCATCCGTACCCATGGGATGGGCGAAGCTGGGATGCTGGAGACGCTGGGATATATTCTGTCCGATTACGTCGGTTTCATAGTCCAAAAATACCCCGGAAAAAACAGCGATCAGCACAATCATGATGACCAGAAAAAGTCCCAGCATGGCGCCTTTGTTTTTACGTATTCTGCGCCAAATCTCAGCTCCCTGGCTTCGTTTTTTATATTGCTTGGAAACAAGTATCATGTTTTCATCCATGGGACTTTCCTCCCTTCACAGCATACTGGGCCTTGATTCTCGGATCCACCACCGCGTAAAGCAAATCAACACACAGCAGAATGAGGCTGATGGTAATGGTTTTCATAATGATGCATCCTGTAACCATTGGAATATCCCTGGAATTGACCGAATCCAGGATCAGCCGCCCCACTCCGGGCCATGCAAATACGGTTTCCGTTATGATCGCTCCGCCAAGGCAGGACGCAAGCTGGGTTCCGATAACGGTGATGATGGGAATCAAAGCATTTTTTAATGCATGTTTATGGATCACTCTCTTTTCCGGAACCCCTTTGGACCTGGCGGTCCTCAGATAATCCTGGCGGATCACATCCAGCATGGAAGAGCGGGTGGTACGGGTTAACATAGCCGTTAACCCGGTACCCACTGTAATGGCAGGAAGTATGATATGGGCTATTGTACCGTAGCCCCCGGAAGGAAGAAGTCCCAGTTTTAGTGAAAATAATATAATGAGCAGCAGCCCCAGCCAGAAGTTGGGCATTGATAAACCTAACAGCGCCACCACCATGGTCACATTATCCTTCCACGTCCCCTGGTGGACCGCAGAAATAATCCCCAGCGGAATTGATATGACCACCGAAACCAGGATGGAGGCAAAGGCCAGGATCAGTGTATTGGGCAATCGTTTCATATAGCTTTCAAATACAGGTTCGCCGGTAATATATGAAGTTCCCAGATCGCCGTGCAGCATGCCTGACATATATTCCGCGTACCTGACTATGATCGGCTTATTAAATCCATATTCCTCACGTAATTCCTCTATTTCCTCTACGGTTGCGTCCTCAGACGCAATCTGGCTGATAATATCTCCAGGAGCTAAATCGATTACAAAATAGACCAGAAAAGAGATACCTATGATAACCGGAATCAACATGAGCAGACGCTTAATCACATAACGATACATCGTAAGCTCCTTTCATACTTCCTCTTAACTTCATTACTCCTCAACATAAACCGTAGACAAGTCCACATTCGAGTTTCCATACCAGGTAACGCCGCCTACATTCTTTTTAACTCCCCAGAAGTTTTTCTCATAGTATAGAGGAATGACCGGAATGTCTTCTTTTGCAATTTCCTGAATCTCTTTATAGTACTCCAGACGCTTGCTCTCATCGAATTCCTGAACAGCCTTGTCCATTAATTCCACCACTTTTTCATTATAATAGTGGGAACGGTTGGTGGAGCTGCCTTCGCCGTATACACGTCTCACTTCATCGCCTGCGGTATTAAATCCTAAACCGTATACCAGGCCCTGATGTCTCGCTTCATTGGTGATACTGGTCAATGCCGCTGAATCCACTTCATTGATAATTACGTTGACGCCGATTTCCTTTAACTGGGACTGTAAAACTTCAGCCGTAATCACACGGGCGCCGGAAGCTACGGTCACTTCCAGATCCACGCCATTTTCAAATCCGGCTTCTTTCATCAGCTCTTTTGCTTTCTCAAGGTCATAAGGCCATGTTTCAAAATCATCAACATAACCGAACTGTGTCGGCCCCCAGAAAGAATCGGCAATCGTTCCATATCCATTGATGGTGGCATCCATGATGTCCTGTTTATTTACCGCACAGGCAATGGCCTGGCGCAGATATTTATTGCTGGTCAGTTCATTTTTACAGTTAAATGCGAAGAACTGGCAGGTTGTCCCTTCAAATTCCACCAGCTTGAGATTTGGATCATCTTTAATCGTATCCAGCTCAATGGTATCAGGATCCTGGCAGAGGTCAATTTCTCCTGTCTGAAGGGCGATTAACCGTGAGGAAGCTTCCGGTATGTAGCGCAGGGTCAGATTAACCGTAGGAACCGGGCCGTCCATATAATCTTCAAACCGGGTGAGGGCCAGATAATCCTTGCTCACAAATTCCTTAACCATATATGGTCCGGCTCCGATTTCATATCCCTTATCCGGATCATCCTGCAGCGCTTTTTCCGATAAAATGGAAAATACAGGCAGGGAAATGGTATCCAGCCAGTCCTGATTAGGAGCGTCCAATACCATACGCACCGTATGTTCGTCCACCTCAACCACTTCTTTTGCCGGTTTCATCTTATTAGAAGAAGCGATCCCATCCCTTCCTCTTTCAAATGTATAGACAACATCCCTTGCCGTCACCGGCTCTCCATTGTGGAATTTTGCATCTTCCCTGAGTTTAAATTCGATGGTCGCATCGTCTGTCCACTCCCAGCTTTCTGCCAGGTCAGGAAGGATTTCGCCAGTATCCAGATTCATCGTTACCAACGTGGAATGTGTCAGCTTATATGGAATATTATGGGCAACATTGCTGACGCTCTGTACATCCATACTGGTTATCTGCGCTTTGATCCCCACCACAACGGATTCCTGGACTTTAACATCGGATGAAGGCATTTCTGCCGGCGCTGCCGTTGTGCTTTCCGCTGTCTTTTCGGCTGCTTGTGTAGAATTTCCCGCCGCAGTGCTGCCGGCAGGCGCAGACGCATTATTACCCCCGCATCCGATCAAAGAACATGCCAAAACAACGGAACAAGTCAATGCTGCTAATTTTAACTTCATAGTATACTCCTCCTTTTCGTATCTTACCTTTTCATACTCACTGTAATAAGGGGTCCGCCGTACCGTATTTCTTATAAGGTTCTCCTTGTAAAAATGCCTCCGGAATCTCTTCCCGCTTCATATCCATGGTGATCACCGTATGCCCGTCTTCATACCTCCAGGCATTGCACGGTTTCCCCAATGCGACATGGATCCGGGACTGTTCAGGGCGCTCCCTGTTCAGCTCTATAACAACCGACGACTGGGTGGAACTGTCAAGCCCTTCCGTATGACGGCAGATTCCAACTGATCCGGTTCCGTCATGGTGATCCATGGAGATATTCTTTAAGTCTTCCACCGTCACGTGCCCATCCACTTTGGCCAGCAGTTTCTGGCTTCTGTGATACCTGCAATAGCAGGAAGCATTGCCCGGTTCATTCAAATGCCCCAGGGTGACAAAATAATTGGACCTGGAATCCACCGCATCCACCACCTTTTGGACAGCCACATATTCATATACATTTTCTACGACGTATACGGAATCCGCATCCGCAAATTCAAACATGCCGCTGGATGCCATGGGCCGTTCCATCAGCCTGGCGGCGGTGTATTGGGCCGCCTCAAGGGCTGTTTTTTTTGCCAGAGCGTCTCTGGCGATCTGGGCGCGGTCCCCGGCGAATTTGGCTTCTACGGACAGCGTCATCTTCTTGACCTTAGCCGAGTATCCAAAATTGGTGGCTGCCGCCACGCCATAGCTGTTAAGCCCCATTTTAAGCCCGGTAGTACCGGCTGCCGACACGCCTATAATATGGCTTCCGTCCTCATTTTCAAAATATGATACCACATTTATTTCATGTAAGTTATGGCAGTTTTTGCCAGTAAATCCTTCATCCCCGCCTTTATCGCTGTTCTTCCCAAGAATGGTTGCGCCGGTGCTGCTGGCTTTTCCTGCCGCCCAAAAAACGGTGCAGCCCTCAGGCAGAACCTGGGGTTGGAACAGATTATAGGCAAGCAGTTCCTTAAAACTCACTCCCGCCCCCTTTGCCATTCCCCGTATCTCTTCATACCTGGCATCTGAGAATGCATCTGCCGTTTTCCCGGCCTGTCTTTCAATTTCTGTTCTTGAAATTCCGGCCTCTGCTGCTGTCTGCCAAAAAACACGGAGGTTTTCGGCAATCGATGCTGCGCACTGGCGTCCGGTCAGCATTCCATTTTTAAAACTCAACTGGTTTAACATCGTTTCGCTCCTTTTACAGATGGTACTTTTTGTATTCTCCACTACAGGGTGGCCCCGCACAAATATATGCGCACTCATTTTCGAAATCCACAACCATTGACGATACGGTCATCCGTTCTTTCGTATACCCGTCTCCGTCCGGCGACGGATGGCTGCAGATTGAAAGCGGATAATATTCATGGTCTTTCATGCATTCCATAATATATTCCGGTGTAATATGCCCATAACGGGCTTTCAGTAATTCCCTCAGCCGGATATCCCGGTTCTTTGGCCGGCCTTTAATCGCGTCGATTTCAGGAGTTTCGACAAAATGGTTGGCATGAGTCAAAATCCCCTGTTCCGGCTCCAATTTATTCACCCCTTCAGGATGCCACTCGTAGTCCCTGGCAGCGCTGTTTCTGCCGTCCGTCAGCAGGATATTGTTGGAAACCGTGCGTTTCGATTCTTCGATCAGCTTTTCCGCATCGCTGAAATTTTGGCACATTAAAATCTTTCTTCTCAAAAATGTCACCGGCATGCCAAATCCCGCGCTGTCATAAACCGACTGCAGGTTATTGGTCCCTATGGACAGCCCGTAATTGTTAAAACCATCCCGGATCATCTGCCCTGCTTCGGTCAGTCCCAAAATCCGGATACCATCTTCCGTCACAACATGCAGGATGATCACATGATCCAGCACGCCCTGGGAAAAGTCCCAATTCTTAAAGGAATATGTGCATCCCTTTTCCGTGGCGTCATTTAACACCGCTCCGGTGGTGCATTCCGGTATTTTAGGAAATTTGCTCATCTCATACCGGCAGTTGATCACCATGATATCGGCAAACAAAAGCCCCGCCCCCTGGGCAATCCCTTCCGCTTCGCTGACCAAATCCGGAAATTTACCCCGGATCAGATCCGCGTAATCCGCTGCAAACCTGCACACATTCTCCCAGGAATCACCTCTGGATTCAAAATACGCTTTATAATAATTCCTGGCTTTTACTATATACGCCTTCGCCTGCTCTCCGTACTGAACGCCTCTTTCAAAAGGTGTTGGCGCATCCACTTTTACATATGGAAATTCCCTCATACAATTCCCCTCCTTTCCTGGAATATAACAATAGATTTAGCCGTCTGACACAGTTGTCAAACATCTAAATCCGGTAAATTAAGTATACGAATAATTTTTACAAACGTCTAATACCAAAGATTTTACATTGCGATAACTTTTTGTTATAATAATTATTGAGGTGATAACTTATGAACATTAACCATTTCAGATATATCATTGCAATTGCAGAGCACAAAAATATGTCCCGTGCCGCTAAATCACTCTACATATCCCAGCCCGCCCTCACAAAATCCATCAATCTGCTGGAGGAGCAGTTGGGCGTTCAGCTATTCGACCGCAGCGCAGTGCCCATTGAGCCAACCTACGCCGGAAAGGTATTTTTAGCCCAGGCAAAAAAGATGCTGGAATTAAACGATTATTTAGAAGGGGAAATGCGGGCGATTGCCACATCGGAAAAAAGCCAGTTGACCCTTGGCATCCCCGGAGAGAGGGGCGCAAGATGGCTCCCCCATCTGCTTCCCGCATTTTCCAGGGCGCATCCGGGAGTTGACGTTAAATTTATAGAAGGGCACAGCAATGTGCTGGAAGAAAAGATGATCTCAGGGCAGATTGATTTGAGCTTTTATACCCTGCCGGTGGGGTCCCCGGATATCGATTTCGAAGTGCTGGCCGATGATCCGCTCATCATCATCGCCGCCAGGGATTCGGAGTTCGCCTCCCAGTTTGATTTATCCCAAAACAGCCCCTGGACGCCGTACCTGATTCCGGCCAGGCTTTTAAACAACCAGAATTTCCTGGTAGTTGCCCCCGGAAGCGGAATGCGCAGAATAACCGAATACCTGCTGGAACGCCATGGAATCAAGTACAACATCAAACGGGAATTATACCGGCACGAAACCGTTGTCAGACTGGTGTCCGTAGGGGACGGACTGGCAGTCTGCCCCTGCGTCACCCCGATCCGCCTGGCAATTCCCGACAAATTCGCCTGTTTTTCACTGGATAACCCGGTATTGACCAGGAAACTGATTTTTGCTTACCGCAAAAACAAAATCCTCACGCCGCCTATTATTAATTTTATCAACCTGACTAAGGAAATCATTGCGACTACGCCGGAATTGGTGGTGAGAAATGTGAAGGTGCTGCCGCCGCTCTGGAAATAACTAGAAATGCGGGTTTAGGGTTTTTTACATAATACAAATAAGGCCGAATCGTTTTCTTCAAAAATTAAAAATGAGATTTCACATCTGCGATGTGAAATCTCATTCAAACTCTTACTCCATTGTGTAAGGCATTAAAGCGATATGACGTGCTCTCTTGATTGCTACTGTAAGAGCTCTCTGATGTTTTGCACAGTTTCCTGTGATTCTTCTGGGAAGAATTTTACCTCTCTCAGATACATATCTTTTTAATTTATTAACATCTTTATAATCGATTACGCCGTTCTTATCGCCGCAGAATACACAGACTTTTTTTCTTCTGCGCATACCGCCGCCTCTTCTCATCTTAGAACCGTCAGCTTTATCATTTTTATTGAATGCCATTGATGTTACCTCCTTCTTCGAATATAGGTATTAATTGAACGGAAGTCCCTCGTCTTCAACTCCGTCCGGAATGTTCATAAATCCGTCACCGATCGCGCTGGATGGTGCCGGTCTGGCTGCTGGCTGCTGGTATCCGCCGCCACCCATATCGGATGAAGCGCCCTTGCTGTCAGCGAATTCCTGATCGTCTACAATAACTTCAGTTGTATAAACTTTCTGACCCTCTTTATTGGTATAGCTGCCAGTCTGAATCCTTCCTGATACACAAACCCTCATACCCTGGCGGAAGTACTTTTCTGCGAATTCTCCGGCTCTGTCAAATGCTACAATATTGATAAAGTCTGCTGTCTGCTCAGCTCCGTCCTGGCTTCTGCGGCCCCTTCTGTCAACGGCAAGAGTATATCTTGCGATTGCCATAGAACGCTCGCCCTGGGAATATCTCACTTCAGGATCTCTTGTTAATCTACCCATAAGGATAACTCTATTCATACGATCACTCTTTCTTATCTTCTATTATGCATCCTGTCTTACGCATAAATATCTGATAACCTGCTCCATAATACGAACGTGTGCTTCCACTTCGTTAGGACAATTGGAATCAGATTCAAACTGGATGAAGTAGTAAAAGGCTTCTTTCATCTTCTGAATTTCGTAAGCTAATCTCTTCTTACCCCATTCATCAACGTTAGTTACAGTTCCACCGAAACGGGTAATATATCCTTTTACCTTTTCCAGTGCTGCTGCTCTTTCCTCATCATCGAGTTTTGCGCTAAGAACAACTGCTAATTCATATTTGTTCATGCTTTTAACCTCCTTGTGGTCTCTGGCCCCTGCTTTCAGTTCAGGAGCAAGGAATTTATATGTCACGAATATTAATTCTATCAAACTTTGTCCGTAAAATCAAGCGTTTTCTGGTTTTCTTTTACTGTTTTTATTCCTATTTTAATTAGAGTATGTACAAGCCGGGCCATAACTCGCCTGCAAAACAGGCGGACGTACGGGAACCGAAAAGTTCAGCCTTCAGCAGCATCCCCGGGGCAGACCGACGGGCGGACAGCTAAAGGCTGAACTTTTGATCCATGAAACAATATCTGTATTCAAAAGATCTCTTCTATTCTATATGCGTTCCCATTACTGGATGGACAGCACCTTATAATCCTGGTCTTCCACCGCTTTTTTCAGGACATCATCCGCCACCTGGGCATTCAATGTGACTACAGCGGTGCCCGCTTCATGGCTGACTGCCGCTTCGCTCACTTCCGGAAGGGCCTCCAGGCATTTTTTCACTCTGGCCTCGCAGTGACCGCACATCATTCCTTCAATTTTCATCGTCTTTTCCATAGTTTTTTCTTCCTTTCTTTTCACTTTTAATTTTTTATCCCTGGATGCGTCATGCATTTTGAAAAAATTAAGCCGGAGCGCATTTGTTACCACGCAAAAGCTGGACAGGCTCATGGCCGCGGCTCCGAACATGGGATTCAATTTCCATCCAAACAGTGGAATCCAGATACCGGCCGCCAGCGGGATTCCCACCGCGTTATAAAAGAATGCCCAGAACAGGTTCTCATGGATATTCTTCAATGTGGCCCGGCTCAGTCGGATTGCCGCCGGAACATCGCTTAATCGGCTCTTCATCAGAACCACATCCGCCGCGTCGATGGCGATATCGGTTCCCGCTCCGATGGCGATTCCGATATCCGCCCTGGTCAGTGCAGGCGCGTCGTTGATTCCGTCTCCCACCATGGCGACTCTGCCCTTTTTCCTCAGTTCCCGGATCACATTCTCTTTTCCTTCCGGAAGTACTCCTGCGATCACTTCGTCCACACCGGCCTGTTTTCCCACAGCTTTGGCCGTCCGCTCATTATCCCCGGTCAGCATTACCACATGGATTCCCATATTCTGCAGTTCCTTTACGGCGCGGGGGCTGTCTTCCTTTATAGTATCGGCTACGGCAATGATACCTGCCATCTGTCCGTCCCTGCTGAAAAACAGCGGCGTCTTCCCCTCTTCCGCCAGACGTTCCGACTGCCGTCTCATCTCATCCGTCACTTCCGCCTGGCTGCTTATAAATGTGAAGTTTCCGCCGCACAGCCTGGAACCGTCGAGCACAGCCGATAACCCGTTGCCCGGCAGGGCCTGAAACTCCGTAACTTCCCTGATCTCCGTCTGGTCTTCTCCTGCTTTTGACAAAACAGCCTTAGCCAGAGGATGTTCACTCCGTTTTTCCAAAGCCGCTGCCAGTTCCATGAGCCGGATTTCGCTCATGCCTTCCGCGGTGATGATATCCGTCACTTTCGGTTCGCCGCTGGTAATGGTTCCTGTTTTATCCAAAGCCACGATTTCCGTTTTTCCCGTTTCTTCTAATGAAACGGCTGTTTTAAACATGGTTCCATGCTTTGCCCCCATGCCGTTGCCTACCATAATGGCCACCGGCGTGGCCAGCCCCAGCGCACAGGGACAACTGATCACCAACACGGAAATGCTTCTTGCCAGTGCAAACCCTATGCTCTGCCCCGCAATCAGCCAGCCAATCAGCGTCACCGCCGCAATCAATATAACAGCCGGAACAAATACTCCCGACACCTTATCCGCAACTTTGGCAATAGGCGCCTTGGTGGCCGCCGCGTCGCTGACCATCTGAATGATCTGGGAAAGGGTGGTGTCCTCTCCAACTCTGGACGCTTCGCACTTGATGAAGCCGGACTGGTTGGTGGTGGCTGCCGAAACCTGGTCGCCGGCCGCCTTATCCACAGGAATGCTCTCCCCGGTCAGCGCCGATTCATTGACCGCGCTGCTGCCTTCCAGCACAATCCCATCTACCGGTATATTCTCCCCCGGACGGACTACAAATATATCGCCTTTTTTTACCTGATCGATGGAAACCTCCGTCTCCACGCCATTTTTCACAACTGTTGCGGTTTTGGGAGCCAGCTTCATCAGGCTCTTTAATGCGTCCGTAGTCTTTCCCTTGGAACGGGCTTCCAGCATCTTTCCAACCGTAATCAGGGTCAGGATCATGGCCGCGGATTCAAAATAAAATTCGTGCATGTATACCATAACCCCTGCCATATCTCCCCTGACCTGGGCGTCCGTCATGGCAAACAGCGCATATACGCTGTATATAAATGAAGCCCCCGATCCCAGCGCCACCAAGGTGTCCATATTGGGCGCCTTATGTATCAGCCCCCGGAATCCACTGATGAAAAACTTCTGGTTAATGACCATAACCACGCCGGTCAGGATCAGCTGCAATAATCCCATAGCCACATGATTATCCGCGAAAAATGCCGGAACCGGCCAATTCCACATCATATGCCCCATGGAAAAATACATCAGGACAATTAAAAATCCCAGCGAGTAAAACAATCTCTGTTTTAATACCGGCGTCTCCCGGTCCTTCAGCATGTCGTCGGTTTCCGAAGCGGAAGGTGTCTTAGCCGCCCCGGCTTTGGGGGCCGCTCCATATCCCGCCTCCTCCACAGCCCGTATCACTTCCTCCGCAGGAGCATCGCCTTCCACTCCCATGGAATTGGTCAGCAGGCTGACCGAACAGGACGTGACGCCCGGTACTTTTGATACCGCTTTTTCAACACGGGCGCTGCATGCCGCACAGCTCATGCCTGTTACATTATACTGTTCCATCTATCTGCTCCTTTCTTAATTCTTTTTCCAAGATAATTCTTATATACTATTTTCCGGAATACTCTTTCCATAAATGCTTTCAATTCCACTCTCTAACGCATCAGCCTCTGCATCGTGTCAACCAATTCATCTATGGTTTCATCTTTGCCGTTCCTTATATCATCGGCAACACAGGTTCTGATATGGCTGGCCAGCAGTTCTCTGCTGAAACTGTTGAGGGCCGCATTGGCCGCTGCCACCTGTACCAGGATATTGGTGCAGTAAGCGTCCTTCTCCACCATATTCTTAATGCCGCGTATCTGTCCTTCAATCCGGTTCAACCGGTTGATCAGACTTCTGTATTCCTTCTCAGACCGCTCTTTTGTTTTATGACAGCAATTCATCTGTTCTTCCATAACTTATCCTCCTTGCGCTCCATCTATACCCCCATCAGGTATCTTTACATGTATTATATACCCCCAATAGGTATAATGCAAGTGTTTTTTTTAATTTTTCCGAATTACTTGTAACAGGCCAAAATACTTTGTATAATAAACCTAAATGTAACAGTTCAGAAAGCTGGTCTGTTACGTCTAAATTATAAAACAGCGGGCATTTTGTCCTGAAAGGATTATGTTTGTTTCAGACCGTTCACTATACAATTGACTCACCAAAGATTCCGGCAGAGTTTAACGGCTGCCGGATCGTTCATCTATCCGACCTTCACGGTGCGCTGTACGGCCCTGATAACCGGCTTTTGTTAAAGCAGATCGACCAGGCCCGTCCTCATTTTATAGCCATGACCGGCGATATGGCGGATGACAGCGGCATGGCGGTTTCCGGCCTATTAAGCTTATGCCGCAGGCTTGTGAAACGCTATCCTGTTTACTATATCACCGGCAACCATGAACAGACCCTGAGCAGGGACGTCCTTTCCGCACTGCTCTCCGACCTCAAAAAGATGGGAATTAAAGTTTTGGAAAACAGTTGGACCACCATCTCGCGAAAAGGTGCATTTCTCAAGCTGTACGGCTTAGTCACGCCCATGGTTTATTATAAAGATCCTTTGGGCGAATATGTGAAGGGGATTCATTTTTCAGCGGAAGATACGAAAAAGGCCCTTGGAACCATTGACCGTTCCTGCTACACCGTGCTCTTGTCCCACAATCCGCTCTACTATCCCTCCTACCGGGAATGGGGCGCCGATCTGACTTTATCCGGGCACATACACGGGGGGATCATACGGATTCCAGGGCTGGGAGGACTTCTGTCCCCGGATCTGAGCCTGTTCCCCAAATACGACGGCGGGCTTTTTGAAGAAGATGGAAAACATCTGGTTGTCAGCCGCGGACTGGGCAACAACTTTCTCGTCCGCATCTTTAATCCGCCTGAATTAGTTATTATTGCATTACGACACAGTTGAAATACGGAGACAGCCCTCCGGCAAGGAGAGATTTTATGGAAACACTTAACAGCGATGCGATTTATAAGATATTAGAAGAAGAAATTATCAACCTGACTCTGGAACCCGGAAAAGTTCTCAGCGAAAATGAACTCTGTGCCCGTTTTGGCGTCTCCCGCACCCCGATCCGGGGCGTTTTGCAGCGCCTTCAGGAGAATGGGCTGGTCACCATCACGCCTTATAAGGGAACTGCCGTTACGCTTCTGGATTTGGACAGCGTAAACCAAATGATCTACCAGCGGCTGGCAGTTGAGACCATGGTGCTCAGGGATTTCACTAAAATATGCGACCTGCTTTTGCTGGAAAAGATGCGCCATCTGGTGCGGGAATCCAGAAAACTGATTACAGGAGCATTTGAACCGGCAGACTTCTATGAACTGGACAGCCGGCTTCACAGCATTTGGTTCATTGAAACGAAGAAAAATTATATCTGGGATATGATTCAGAAGACGGACAGCGATTATTCCCGGTTCCGCATGATGGATATTGTAGAGATGAAGAACTTCGAACAGATTATCGAAGAACATGAAGAGCTTCTGGACATTCTGGAGCGAAAAGATACCGCCGCAATTGAACCTCTCATGAAGAAGCACCTTTACGGCGGCATAACCCGTCTTGGACAGTTAATCTATACGGAATTTAAAGATTATTTTGTTCCGGTTTCCTGAGCCCCCGGGTATTCTTTTCCACCAGTTTACGGGCGACCATAATCTGGTGGCCGCATCCCATGCATTTCAAGCGGAAATCAGCGCCTACCCGCAGGATTTCCCATTCATTGCTGCCGCAGGGATGCGGCTTTTTTAATTTAACGATATCTCCTATTTCATAAACCCATTGTCCGGGCATAATCCGTCAACCTCCTATGCTAATAATCCGGGCCCTTTCCCGATAACGGCCTCAATCCGTTCCAATTCAGATGGTTGGAATGCCAGCTTCTGATTGGCTTCGATGCTGTTTTCAAGCTGTCCCACGCTGCTGGCTCCCACCAGTACGGAGGTCACCGCCTTATGTGACAGAATCCAGGACAGGGCCATCTGGGCCAGGGACTGGCCGCGGCCTTCTGCAATTTCATTCAGCTTTTTGATCTGATCCAGCCGCTCACCGGTCAAATACCTTCCTGCCACCGTAGTTCCGCTGCGGCTGGCCCTTGACCCTTCGGGTATTCCATTTAAGTACCGGTCGGTCAGCGCCCCCTGTGCCAGAGGGCTGTAAGCGATACATCCCACGCCCTCCCGTTCCAGCGTATCCAAAAGCCCGTCTTCTATCCAGCGTTCGAACATATTATACCGGGGCTGATGGATCAGACACGGGGTTTTATTCTCTCTCAGAACCTCTATGGCCCTTTTCGCTTCCTCATCATTATAATTGGAAATGCCCACGTAAAGCGCTTTCCCGCTCTTCACCAAATCGGCCAGCGCCCCCATTGTCTCTTCTATGGGAGTTTCCGGGTCCGGACGGTGATGATAGAAAATGTCCACATAATCCAGCCCCAGCCGTTTCAAACTCTGATCCAGGCTGGCAGTCAGATATTTTCTGGACCCCCAGTTTCCATAAGGCCCCGGCCACATCTCATAACCGGCTTTTGAGGATATGACCAGTTCATCCCTGTAGGGCGATAAACCGTCTTTCAAAATCTGTCCAAAATTCTCTTCCGCTTTCCCTCTGGCCGGAAATCCATAATTGTTAGCCAGGTCAAAATGGGTAATTCCCTTGTCAAATGCCCTGAATATAATCTCCTTCTGATCCTCCAGCGGCTTTTCCAGACCAAAATTCTGCCATAACCCCAGGGAGATTACAGGAAGCTTTAATCCGCTTTTTCCGCATCTTCTGTATTCCATAGTATCATATCTGTTTTCCTGCGCCTGATACATGTTTAACTCCTCCTCTTATTCAACAATACTTCCCAAAACTTCTCCAATACTTCCGCTGATAACCAAATCAGCCTGACTGTCTAAAGGCGTAACGCTCCGGTTGATCAAAACCAGTTTATGCCCATTATAGTAATTTATAAGCCCTGCCGCCGGATAGACGGTCAGGGATGTTCCGCCGATAATCAGCATATCCGCATTGCTTATGTAATGGACGGATTTGCTGAGGGTATCCTGGTCAAGTCCTTCCTCATATAAAACCACGTCCGGTTTTATGATCCCGCCGCACCTGCATCTGGGCACCCCTTCCATTTCCATGATCTCTTCCAGGGGATAGAATTGGCCGCACCTGGTGCAGTAATTTCTGTGTATGGAACCGTGGAGTTCCAGCACCTCACGGCTTCCTGCCGCCTGGTGAAGGCCGTCGATATTCTGGGTGATCACAGCTTTCAGCTTTCCCATTTTCTCCAGCCGCGCCAGCGCAAGATGGGCCGCATTGGGTTTGGCATCGGAAAAGATCATGCGGCTCTTGTAAAAACGGTAAAATTCCTCCGGGTTTTTACGGTAAAAGCTGTGGCTGATGATCGTCTCAGGCGGATACTTGTACTGCTGGTTATATAATCCGTCTACGCTTCTAAAGTCAGGGATACCGCTTTCCGTGGATACCCCCGCGCCGCCGAAAAATACGATGTTTCCGCTTTCTTCAATCCATTTTTTCAAAATTTCCATTGAATCTGCCATCTCATATCCGCCTTTCTGTTATTGGTTGTTTTTTATTTATTGCCTTCATCCGTCTTACTTCCATATATAACTGCAGTCACACATGGTTTCTTCATAGCGCATGACAAAATTGCCATTAATATAGGCCTCATAGACTTCTTTTTTACCATCATAGGCCTCTATCTCAAACAGGCTCGGCTTTCCATCCACAAATACATGGTGTATGTTATCCGAATCCTCCCATCTTTGGTTGTAGTTGTTATAAATCTTTCTCCGGGTGACTGTCTCACCCTGAGCGCCGCCATTGGCAAAGTGCAGCACAGTGTTCTCCTGCCCGCTATGGTACGGCTGGGCCTCATCATCATAGGTTAAAGAACTGCTGTTATCATGAACGACTTCTCCTTCCGGCCTTCCGGCCTGCCAAATCCCCCTATAAATGTTGGACTCACGCCGTTTTCCTTTTCGTTTAATTCCATTGCTTCGGGATGTCATATTTGTAATTTTTCCATTCCAGGCCGTGCAGTCACCGTCCCAGTATCCGCTGCTCCAGGTACCCACCATGGCCCCATACTGGCCAAAAACTTTTTGGATTCCCACGCCCAGACCATTCAAATTCTTCTGACCGTCGCATTCACCGTAATAGAGCTTACCATATTGGAACAATTTTTCTGAATTATCTATATCGAACAAAATAGTTTCCGCTTTTTCCCTGTCCCCATTCTTTAATGCGGTATAAGATTCAAACAGGGCTTTTACAGGATCGTATTGATCCGTATCCTTTGTCAGTTCCAATACGGCATCCATCTTCTGCTCATCTTTGCAGGCGGAACATGCCCATAACAAATTCTGTAAATAAGAATTGTCCTGCTCGTAGATGTACAGGGAGACATTATATTTATTCTCATTATCATCTGTTTTCCATAAATTATCTATCAGCCGTTCTTTCACCAGAGCATCTTCCGGCCTTAATTCCATCAGCTTTTCATAACAAATCACTGCCTGGTCATAGTCCTCCAGCTTTTGGCTGACCTCTCCTAAATAAAACAGGGCATTTTCCGTTTCCGGCTCCATTTCCAGGGCTTTAAAAAGCGTCTCTTTGGCCGTTTTAAGCTCTCCGGCTCCGATCAGCGCCCGGGCCATTCCTATATAAGGGGTGATATCTTCCGGTTGTTCATCCAAATTCTTTTCAAAAAGGCTCACCGCGGTATCCCACTCCCCCTTATCCAAAGCCTGGAAACCGGCGTAATATTGGTTATCTTCTATCTTTATGGTTTCATTTTTCCCGGAAGAACAAGCTGTCGTTAAAACCAAAAAAGACAAAACTGCTAAACTTTTCTTTATCTTTTTCATCGCCTATTCCTCCTCCGTATAGCAATCCCAGCAATAGGTATGCTTTTCTACGTGATGGCAGATTCCGGGATTATCCATGGTCTCCGTGCGGAATGAATAGCCGGTGCTTTTCGTCTGGTCGGCAGTGCAGTGTACAGCGCTCCACTCTCCGCCTTCATAAAGGTTCATTTCAGATATGACATGTCCCTGGTCGAGAGATCCTTCCACATTTACAGCCTTTTGGTAAATATGCACCTCTCCCTCCGGCCTGTCATCCTTCCATTGCCCCCGAATGCGGTAATCCGAAGTACGGTAAGCCCTGCCCTCTCCATTTCTTAAATCCTCTTTCCAGTATCCTGCGTAGAGACGGCTGGTGGGTTTTACTTTTTCTCCATAAAAGCAGATGCCGTAACCTTCCCGCTTTCCATCCTCATTGTAACCGCCTATGTAAAATTCTTCATCAGTTCCAATCACAGGAAGGTCTTTCCCTTCATCATAGTAAGTTTCAAGAAGCCGGATCACGCCGTCCTCTCCCCCATCCATATAGACCTGCCACATATCCAGAACCAGAACCGTACTGTCACACACTTCTTTTTCCTTTAAAAGCTCAGAAAGCTGCTTCATGGAGTCAGTATCCCCGGCGTCCACGAAATTCTGTACCAGGTTCTCAAACATTAAATCCTTTGCTCCGCCCAGCATCTGAATATCATCAATTCCCTGGTCAATTCCCTCAAAATCCTTCAGCCTTCCCTTGACGGAAAATACTACGGAAATAAACTGCTCATCCCCGGTCTGGGTATAAGCCATCTGCGCCATCGCAGAGGCTTTCTCTCCGTCTTCCATCAAAAGCAGAGAATCTGCCAGCATTATACGGTCTTCTTCCGTATATTCCGGCGATGTTAAAACAGACAAAAGCACCGCTGCTGCCTGTTCCCTTTTGCCCGACTGCTCATAAGCAGAAGCCAGCATACGGTTGGCCTCCATATTCCTGGGCTCAATTTCGATCACACGGCTGAAGGTGATAATCGCGTCTTCATAATTCATTTCCGTCAAGAATTTCTGGCCCCGCTCCATCTCTTTGGCAATATCTACGGCCTTTTGCGAACATGCTGAAATCATCGCAAATAAGAATACGGCTGTAAATAAGGCAAGCTTTCTCTTCTGTATCTTCATACTCCGTTCTCCCATTTTGTAACCGTTCAGACTGGTCTGAACGGTTACCCCATTTTGCCTTTCAAACATTTTCAGTAAAATGTCCCGGCCCTTTTATTCATTATACCACTTCATCCAGAAAAACGCCCTTCAAAGTCCGTATTTTCTTCATCCATTCCGGCCCCGCCTCTTCTGAATAGCCAAACAGCCAGGAAGTCAGGCGGCTTATGGACATGGAGAGCAGTTCGCCGGCCTGTCCTGCCTTTATGGATGCGGAATCCGTGTTCACGGTTTCGCGATTCTTCGAATCCGTGTTCACGGTTTCGCGGTTCTTTGAATCCGTGTTCACGGTTTCACGGTTCTTTGAATCCGTGTTTATTCTTTCCACCCAGGACGTTTCATGATTCAAATGCCACAGATAAACGCCATGGTTCTGCGGCAAAAACCGGTCTTCCACCGCCAATGTTACGGTCATTTCTTTCTCCCGGCAGTCATCCTTCAAGCAAATGGCTTCCATAAAACGCTCCAAACAGATAATCCGGGCCATGATGGCGGGTGTGGGGGCCTTTTCCTCTTCCGTATATCCGTTTTCGCAATAAAGCAGCCGCTGATCCTGCTTTTCAATTCCCCACCGGCTCTCAACCCCGATCAGACGGCCATCATCAAACAGCAGATTCAGACGGCCGTTTTCACTTGCAAGTTCCTTCAAGAGCAGTTCCACATATGCTTCATCCCGCCTGCAGTATACATCAAAACGGCTGGACAGCCATTTTTCCATAAATGCGGCTGTCTCCTCCAGGGTCTTCCCCGCCTCCTTCCAGGACACGGCATTGACAAAACAGCCCTCCTTCAACTTCCAATGGGGCTGGTCAAAAATATAGGTAAAATCAAACGGCAGATAAATTTTCTCATCTGCCGGCATCAGGAAACAAAATGGCATTTTTTCCTCGTACATATCCCCCATCATCCATGTCAGTATCTCTCTCATATAACCGCGGTGGCGTCTCTCCTTATCGGTAGCTACGCCCACGATATAGTCGCTCCGCCACACATGGCTGCCCGCCTGAACCAGATAAGGGTTCAAATGGGCCATAGACACGATGATTCCGTCCTCCTCCTTTGCCAGTATCCTGTTTCCCTTTACCTTGTGGGAAAAATAATACTGATCAAAGCTTTCGGAGTCCTCCGGAAATGCCTGTTTCCACAATAATTCTGATTTATTTTTCTCATTCTCATTCAGATAACCGATCATAGGCTCATCCTTTAAAATCTTTCTGCAAGACAAGATATTTTCTTGCAAAATCAATGGGGTTGTAGGACATTTTGGCCTTTCTCAGCCCTTCCAGCCCCAAATCATCCTCTCTGTTGACCAATTTGGCTTCCGGAAACTCATGGATTAAAAACTGCTGGTTGATAAACTGGTATAAACCGTGGATTTCAGGGTTCGCCTTTTCAATATGGATCACTGCCATCATTTCTTTTTCATTGTAACTTCCGATGGTAAATGCCTCAAGGTTTCCGTCAATGTAAACGCCACCCATGCGCACGCATAAAGCCGAGCAGTTTTTAAGGATTTCATGGATTCCTTCCACTTCATAATCCAGATGTTCTTCCACTTCCTCACCCTTTTTATCTCTCCATTTGGTCAGGAAATTCCATACATCGTAGCGGTCGGAACAGCAAAGGGCCCGGTATTCGAACCGTCCTTCATATTCCCGCAAAAATCCATTTAAATGGTTCTTCTTTTTATGAAGCTTTTTGCCTGCCAAAGTCCGCAGCGCCTGGGCGTCATAGAGATAATCTTTTAAATCCTCCTGCTCCGTCACCTGAAACCGTTCCGGGTCCAGATTCAGGTATTCCACCGCCTCTGCATCGGCCAAATAGATTTTGAATGGTTTTTTCAGAACTTGGTTAAAATAATCCACCATCATATTAAAATAGAAGGGGAGATCCTCTTCCCGGCACATCGGCATCGCGCTGTGCTCCTCTCCGTCCATGCTCATCAGCCACAACAGGGCCCTGCCTTCTACAATTGCATATCTTACATTATAGTATTCCCTCCACAAAAAGCTGTCCAGGAATACGCTGTCACACGTTCTGTTGCTTCTTAAATTAAAATAAGGCGTCAGCTTGTCTATATCGTGAGCATCCACTTTTTTAAAAACTAAGTTCATATTTCTTCCTTTCTTCTTATGCTGCTTTTCCTGCCCAAGCGCCCGGAAACATTTTTCCTAAAACCCCTGTCCGCATCCATCGTTCCGGTAAACCGGTTCACGCTCTAGAGTGTGTTTGAAAATTGCTTTCTGGCAGCTGTGCGTCACAGTTTGTGGGAGATTTGTTCCGAATGAGGGAGGCGTAGCGGGCTACGTTGACCGAATTCGGGGCAAATATACCGCAAAGTGGGGCGCGCAGATGACGGAAATGAATTTTCAAACACACTCTAGTTCTAAGTATGCCCCTAATAATTTAAGATAACTCTCCACACTTCTTTATTCTTGTTCCAAATCTCCTGAAACTGTGCCGGATCAACCGGCGAAGTATCTCTTCCCACCTCTATGGTCAGGCTGGGAATCCCTTTTTTGGAAATCGCCCAATCCTTATATCCGGCGGGGTCCAGATTCTGGTAATTGGCGTCCAGAGGATATCCGGTGACCGCAGAAACAGCCTGGGCCATGCCTTCGGTTCGGTCCCTCAGTTGGCCGGTTTGTCCAAAGTACCAGTAAATAACGCCGCCCTGGGTATGGTAACTTACCGTTTTAACAAAATTATAGGAATTGGTGAGCTGGATGAGAGCCGCCGATTCCGGTATACATCCCACCGCTTCGCCTTTATAACGGTCGGAAGACACCTGGGATGGGCCGCCGTAATCTTCCCAAAGAGCGTCAAAATTTCTGTTCACATCCACCCCCTGGGCGTTGGCCTTCCATCTTCTCAGATAGGAGTTCATATCGGAAGCGCCGTCCAATTGGCTGATTACCTGTACCATATCCTTTGTTTCCTGTTTATTTAATTTGTCCAGGCCAAACTGGCTGATGGCAACTCCGTCAGGGTTGATCATAGGGATCACATGGATCACTGTATTTTCCAAATACTGCCTGCTCTCAGCCGGATTCTGCAGAAATGCCGCCGCCTGTTTCATTACGAGCTGGGTCGTGATATATTCTCTTGCGTGAATGGATGCATTGATCATAACATGGTTAGGAGCATTGATATCCCCAATTACCATATCATAAATTTCTCTTCCGTCAAAGGTTTTTCCCAAAGAATTTACTGTAATTAATTGGGGAAATGCCTGCTCCCACAGCTTCATATCATGCTCCATATCCTCATAGGAATATAATACAGGATCTTTATCCACTATAATATCTCCCAAATCAACTGTTGATGCTGTTTCCGTGTTCGCGAAGCCTTTTCCTGCCGCCGCATCACTTTGCTCCACATCCGCCCTTGTTTCCGTACTGATTTCCGTCTCTTTTTTCTCCAGCCCCGCCGTAGTCTCATCCAGAGCTTCTTTCGTGTCTTTTTTATTATCCATTTTCTTGCTTTCCGCCGCCAGGGCCGTAACCCGGACATCGGCACGGGAGCTCACAAAAGCCACCGTGCCGATGCATACACCGGCTGTAACCGCCACCGCAAGGATGCCAGCCGCTATCATCTTTTTTTGTCCTTTATCCATTAATATTCCTCCAAATAGGATGCCAGGGCATATCCGGTATTTCCATTATAGATCACCTTATAAAAGCCGTTAGAGGATGTTTCCACATAGCTGACCGCAGATCCCAGAGGAATCTGGCAGATCTCACTGGCTGATGTTGAGGGACTGGTTCTAAGCGTAATGCTTTCATTGCAGTTTACCACATAGAACGTACGGTAAACGCCCGTATTGCTTCCCGAATTTCCTGTTGTACTGGGTTTATCCTGGCTCAAATAAGATGCCAGACCATATCCTGTCTTCCCATTATAGATAATTTTATAAAAACCGTTGTCCGCTGTTTCCACATAGCTGACCGCAGAACCCAGAGGAATCTGGCAGATCTCGCCGGCTGATGTTGAGGGGCTGGTTCTAAGCGTAATGCTTTCATTGCAGTTCACTACATAATATGTAACGTAGGAAACATTAGCCGCCATCGTTGCAGGCATCGTTGAAGCCGCGGTGGTTTCCGGATAGGTCCAATCCGCCGCAGAACCGGAGGACGCCTGGGACTGGGCAAAAACAGGAGTTGATTCCGTTTCCGCCGCTGATGTCTGAGAAGCGGAGGACGCCACAGCAGAAGTCTCCACAGCGGAGGATTCCGCGGCAGAAGATTCCACAGCAGAGGTTTCATCGGCAGAGGTTTCATCGGACGTTTTAGTCTCATCTTCATCAGATGACTTCTCATCCTCTTTTTCTTCTTTTCCTGAATCTTTTTCAGAAGTTTTGCTGTCCTCCTCTTTCGCCACCCCGATTCCCGCAGGGTCTGACGCCGGTTTCCTCATATTAACAGCCACAAATGCCCCCGTACCAATCACCATCAGGGCGATCAGCACACAGCACACAATGATAAACGGTTTTGCGCTTTTCTTCTTTTCCGGCTGCGGAGCCGGCTGTCTCTGCGGGGCTGCCTGTCCTTGCGGCGCCGCCTGCCTCTGCGGGGCTGCCTGCCCTTGCGGCGCTGCCTGTCTCTGCGGCGCTGACTGCCCTTGCGGCGCTGCCTGTCTCTGCGGCGCTGACTGCCCTTGCGGCGCTGCCTGTCTCTGTGGGGCTGCCGCTTTCCGCCCGGAATCCGGCCCTGCCGGATCCGCCTGTCCGGCAATTACATTGCCGCATTTCGTACAGAATTTAGCGTCATCCCTCAATTGAGCTCCGCATTTACTGCATATCTTCATCTCAAGTTCTCCTTTTTCAGTTCATTTCTGACTATTTCAAACACAGGAAGGAATCACGCCCACAGGATTCTCCGCCTGGGGTTAACCCTGCGGCATTTCCTCCTCTCCCGCCCAATGCTTTACTGCAAATACCCCTTTAATCTCTCGTAATCCGCAATAAAGTAGGCGTTGGCCCTTTCATAATCATTAAACATATTCTCGCTGAACGCGTCCGGGGCTATTGTCCCCTGATACCAGGATTTCTGGTTGAAATAATCCTGCAGATAAGTGTCCTTAAACATACGTCCCCGGCGGGCATAGATTTCATTGCGGGCCAGTCGGAGCTGTTCCTGGGTAAGCATAGCCAGGTCGGCAGCCGTAATATATCTGGTATCGCTGTCAAAGATAACAAAATCATTGGTAAATAACTGTGCCTGGGATACGGTCGCTTCCATATATACGGACGGCACAAAATCATATTCATTTCTGGCAGTAACCTGTTCGTCACTGTAGTTGACCGTTACGGATCTGACAGCCGTTGTGGCATCCGGATTCAGGGTCTCATATTCCAGCAGATACATCTCCTTCTGCTGGCGGTAGATGGCGGAATAAATCTCCGACATATCGCTGATGTCATTGACATTGCGGTAGAATCCGCCGGTGCTGTCGGCGATGAAATCCATCGTATAAGTATCCAGGCTGGGATCGATTCCGATGATGAAAATTGGGATCTTGTAGCGGATCGCCAGCTCCGTGATGATAGCAGGGTCACATTTGCTCATATTATCATCGCCATCTGTAAATGCTATGATACATTTCGCGCCGCTCTGCATTGCGGTCTGGTTAACCGCCACATACAGCGCGTCATAAAATGCCGTACTTCCGGAAGCGCTGAGTGAGTTGATAGTACTGGAAATCTGGCCATAATCGGAGGTGAATCCGATATTGGTATATACCTGGTCCGCAAATGTTATCAGGGATGCTTTATCGCCTATCTGGAACTGGATTCCGGAAAGGAAACTGTTCATCACATTTTTAGCCGCTGTTAAAGCGCTTCCTGACATACTTCCGCTGATATCGCCTACCATATTGATATTCAAATTCTCCACTTCATCCAACTGCACCGCTTTGATGATGGTCTTCTCCGTAAATGAACCGCTTCCCTCCATCCGCTCCGCCAGATGAAAGCTATCCGCCTTTAGATCATCCACAGCTTCGCCGGTATTCTTGTCCTCCACGCGGACATACAGCTTTACAATTGGAAATGTGGAAACGTCCACCTGCTCCACGCCCATGTCGTAATCCGTCTGGCCATTGATGGCGTCCACCACCTTCTGCCATTTTTGAAGGCTCTCGCTGGCGCCTATGTAATCGCCGGAATCCATTTTCTGCTTTACCTCGGTCTGGTAAGTCTGAATGATCTGCTTTTCCGATTCATAAGCCTTGGACAGGTCCGCATTTACCAGGCTGTTATAGGAAGATTCCGCCTTCGCCTTATTCTCTTCCTGCAACTGGGTAATAAATTCATCCAGATCTTTGCTCAGAGACAAAATGGAATCCTTGTCCAGGTTGTCCACTGCCTTCGTATATTTTTTCACCAGACTGTCGTATTCCGCCTGTCTGGAATCGTCCATCACAAAACCTCCGGTTGCGCCGGACAGGGATTCCTGTTTCGTCTTCGCTTCTTCAATAACCGTATGAAGCTCTTCAATTTCAGCGGATGCCGTCTTCAGCTTTTCAGATAAACCGGCATAATCCTTTGTGGCTTTGGCCTGCGCCGCATCTTCACAATCGCTCATCAACTGCTTATACTCAGAAATGTTCTCATAAGAATACTTTTTAAGCTGTTCTTCAACCGCCGCGTATTCCTGTTCAAACTGCTGTGTTTTCTTATTCTTTATCACCTGAAGCCCTAAAAATCCGCATGCGCCCGCAACTAAAATAACAACCAGTCCCAGGCATAGGAAAATAGGCCACAATTTCTTCTTTTTCGGTTCCGCCGGCCCGGGAGCAGGCATGGGAGCAGGGGCAGGCGCCGGTTTCGGCGCTGCCTGTCTCTGTGTTGTCTGCTTTGGAGGCCCTTGGTTTGCTGACGTTTGGTTTGCGGACATCTGATCCGGCGCAGCCGGGTTATTCCCCGCCGGCTGCGCTTTCCTTATGATCTGGGTACCGCACTCAGGGCAAAATCCGGATTCCTCCGGGATTTTCGCTCCGCATTTTCTACAAAACATACTCTGTTCCTCCCCTATTATGTTCAGTTCATCTTAGTGCCGCATTTACGGCAGAATTTCGGCGCGGCATCGTAGGTCTGACCGCAGTTCGGGCATACCAGAACCGGCTGCTGCGCGTTCTCGCCCGCCCCTAAAATCTGCTTTTCGGATTCATTTAAACGAACCACCTCTTCTTCCTGTATGCGGATGATTTCCTGTTTTTCGTTGATCAGGTTCAGTTTTTCACTGATCGTTTCCAACGTCACGTTTCCTGTAACATTCCATTCCTGATATACCAGTTCTCCAATTTCCTTTTTCAGAGTTTCAATCTCACCTGACAACGTTGAAATATAGGTTTTGATCTTATTAATCTCCAAAAATGTGGAAGTTTTAACGTTCAGCATCGTTAAGCCCTTTGAAAATGAATTTTTAATGTCTGCCATTGCCTTATCCTCCTGTGAATATAAAGTTTTATTTTAATTATATATACAGCAAATCTGCCGCAATTAGTAATTTAAATCGTAGCTTCCGATTCCATCTTTTATCCATCTGACGTCCTCGTCTATTTTCTTCGTCTTCTTGCCGTCTTTTACGGATACCAGTTTTAAATCGCCTTTGTGCCGCTTGCTGCTGTAATCCACGATAGCGGCCACATACTGGTCATCCGCAGGGGCAAAAAATGCCACATCATCAATCAGCTTAACTGGTTTTTTGCCGTCATAGCGGCAGAGGGTGCCGCTGCTGTTGGTCTTGCTCTTTTCTTTCAGATAATAAGTATCTTTACTGTCTTCATCATAATAAAAGCAGAAAACATCCTCATCAATCTCTTGGCCGTCGCAATACAATGTGCCCTGGTTCTTCTCGGAATCATAGTCTTTGTAATAATACATCTTCCCGCCTTCAGGAGATCTGGATACGTAATCTTCCCCCAGATCATCATCAATGGATACGGCCTTTTCCACACCTGTATCAGAATATTTCATGGAAAACAGTTCATGATAAGTCAGCCCATAAGTCTCATCATCCCAAGTATAGCTGGTTGCGAATATTGTCTTCGTTTCCGTGTCCACAACATAGTTCATATCGCTTTCGTAAGTAAACGGCAGCGCTTTTCCGTCGATCAGCAGATAGCCGTCGATCCCGTCTTTTCCAATGTCATTATACGCCTTTGATATAAAGTCTGTAACATCAGAAATGCTTTCGATTTCCGACATCTTCATCGTGGGGAACGTCACCTCATCCCAGCTGTATGTATAATAAATATAGTCATAATAACCGATATCTTCCGGGCTGACGGCATTCTTTACCAGTTCATGTTCCGTTCCGTCATACGCGTAAATGTTTTCGGCATCGCCCAGGTAGGAAGATACCTCAGTCTCCAGTTTAGACCGTATTTCATCCCGGGCCTCTTTTTCACGGTATTCATCCATTGCCGCATTATAACGGTCATAATCCGTAACCGTTCTGGTTCCGCCAAACCAGCTCTGCTCCTGTTTCGTGTAGTTCTCTTTCAGCGGCTGCTGCATGGCTGCATCGGAGGCGGCCAGATCATCAATCACAATATCGTCAATCGTAACTACCGGATCCGTCGTTTCGGAATAGAAGATGCCTGCGCCGTCATTATAACTGCCCAGCAGATTTGCGTCGGAAGCCACCTTCTCCTTATCCTTTAAATTCTTGATGCAGTAAATATCCGTATCCTTTGTGTAATACAGGGTGTTTAAATCCTCTGTGTAAAAGTAAGAGAACTGAACGTCTGAATCAAGCTTTTCCTTGTCTGCGTCCGGCTTTATTTCCCTGTAATACATATCATTTTCATCTGTAATAAACAACAATGTCTTACCGTCTTCGCTGACGATGTATGTATAGATATTTGAACCGACTTTTTCCTTTTCATCCGTCTTCAGATCATAAATGTACACCGTGCTGCTTCCTTTTTTATAAACGACTTTATTATCATCCGTGATTTTAAAGGAACTCACATCACTGTCGATCTTTTCCGTAGTATCGTTTTTATCGCTCTGTTTCTTCTGATTAATGTAAGAAAGTTTTCCGCTGGAACTGCTATAATCTTCCAGGAAGAACAAATATTTCCCATCCTTGCTCTCAATAACCTGGTTTACAGCATAATATACCTCATAATATTCACTGTTTTTTCCAACGCCTTTGGAAGTAACCTCCAGCCCTTTTCCCGATTTCACATTATACCGGTAAATCCCGCTGTCCTTAACATATGTAATAGAAGGAACATCTTTGCTTCCGCCGCCAAAACGGCTGATCCCAAATACCGCCGCCCCGATTACCACTGCCGCCGCTGCGATTCCGCCGATGATAACCGGAAGTTTTGATTTTTTCTTCGCCGGAACCGGTCCGCCCTGGGGAACGGGAGCCTCCTCATGAAGGTTGGCGCCGCAGTTCTGGCAGAACGCATCCGACGCGTCATTTTGGGTTCCGCAGGCAGGGCAGAAGATTTGTTCCGGCTGCTCAAAAACAGGATTAACCGTTTCTTCCGGCACCGGATCTTTTTTCAGTTCCACCGGCTGGGATTCATTTAACGGAGCTCCGCAGTTTTGACAGAACATGCCGTCCGGTTCATTTTTCATGCCGCAGTTGGGGCAGAATATGGGATCGTCTAATTTTACGGTAACATAATTCTCTTCTGATGGCGGGTTGGCTGCCGGTTCCTCCCATGCGGGCGCCTTTGATTGACCTGAAGAGGGTAATGGTTCAGATATTCCCTCATCCTCTGACGGCGCAAATGGTTCTGCCGCCTCTGTTTCCCCTGTCACATCAGCCGGATTTGCCTCTTCTTGAAGCACCGCCTCAGGTGCCAACGCCTCTGTTTCCGCCTTTGTTCCACATTCACAACAAAATAATTCATCGTCTCTCATTTCATTGCCGCAATTTCTGCATATTTTCATACTTGCCTCCTTATTCCGCATCCGCTGACTTTTTGTCAGACGGCGGATACTTCTTTTGTTATTTTAAACCAGCATTAAGTCCGCTGTCTTAATCAATACCAATAACTTTTATTATAATAATAAAACTCAGTATGGCAGAGCACCATAATACCCCAAACCGTCTTGGATCAAACTGACATCCTCATCTATTTTCTTTACTTTCCCACCCTCTTTTAAAGGTATCAGTTTTAAATCCCCTCCGCGGCTCTCAGCGCTATAGTTAACCAAAGCAGCCACGTACCGTTCATCCACAATGTTGAAAAATATCGCATCATCAATCAGCTTAACCGTCTTGCTTCCATCATAACGGCATAGCGTTCCATTGCCACTTTTGCTCATTTCCTTCAAATAGTAAAGCAATTTGCTGTCTTCATCATAGTAATGATAATATACATCCTCATCAATCTTTTCACCATTACAATATAATACCCCATTCCGCGACTTACCATAGTCCTTGTAATAATATAGTCTTCCTCCTTCTGAATGCGGTAATAAAATATCCTGACCCAACTCATTATCAATAGAAACTGCTTCTCCAACTCCACTATCCGTATATGTCACAGAAAAAAGTTCGCTATAATCTTTTTTGTCGGATCCGGGATCTTCGCTGAACCGAGCCCCATAAATGATACCAGCTTCTTCATCCGGTCTGTACTCCACACTACTTTCATAGGTAAACGGAAGTGTTTTACCATCAGCTAAAAGATAAGCTTCTATGCCATCTTTACCTATAGTTTCAAATTTCTGTGATACATACTCAGTTATATCTTCATAACTTTCAATATCAGCTATATTGATCCTGGGGAGCTCTACTTCCTCCCACTTGAAAGTATAAGACAACCGGCTGTATGATCCCAACATTAAAGGGGTTACAGCGTTCTTTAACAATTCATGCTCTACGCCGTCATAAGAATATAGATCCGTACAGTTTTCTAAATATTGCTCTATTTCCGCCTTCAACTGTTTTCTTATCTCATCACGGCCCTGTTTCGCGCGGTATTCTTCTTTAGCTGCGCTGAATGCTTCTTCATCTGTAACCATAATAGTTTTTCCTGTAGAAGTTTGCTCCAGCTTTGTATATTTTCCAGGCAGCGGCTGTGGCATTTCAGCATCAGAAGCAGCCAAATCGTCAATCAAAACTGCTTCACTGGCAATCGCCGGTTCCGCACTCCGGGTATAATAAATCCCCGCATTGTCATTATAGCTTCCGATTGGGACTGCGTCTGATGCGACTTTTTCCCTATCCTTTAAATTCTTGATACAATAAATATCCGTATCTTTTGTATAATAAATCGTATTTAAGTCTTTCGTATAATAAAAAAGTTTCTCAACATCCGAATCAAGCTTTTCCTTGTCAGCATTTTCTTCAATCTTTTTATAGTAAATATCAGAATCCTCCGTTATGTACAACAATTTTTTTCCATCCTCACTGACATCAAAAGCAGTAACACCAACTCCCATTTTTTCTTTCTCATCGCGCTTTACATCATACATGTACAAAGCCCCGGTACCGTCCTGCAGATAGACCACTTTACTGTCGCCTGCCGGCTTAAAAAATTCAACTTCACTATCGATCTTTTCCCTGGAATCATCCTTTTCCTTTTGGTTTATATAGCAGAGTTTTCCTCTATGACCGTCATACTCTTCAAAGAAATATGCATATCTCCCATCTTCACTCTCTTCCACACCATTTACAACAGAATATTGAATATACCATTTCTCATTTTCGCTAACAGCCCTTGAGGCAAGCTTGAGTTCTTTTCCCGATTTCACATTATACCGGTAGAGTTCATTATCCTTTATATAGGAAACTGAAGGAACCTCTCCTTTACCCCCGCTGATACGGGTGATACCAAATGCCGCTACTCCTATTACAGCAGCTGCCGCTGCTATTCCTATCACTAACACCGGAATTTTTATCTTTTTCATCCTTTCACTTACCTCCTCATTCTGCCGAAATTTTACTGACATGGGCCACATACTTCTCTTAACAGTGTTCCAGTCTAAGCATTACTGCTGCTTGATGCCAAATATCGGTTCCGTACTCTCCGGCTCCATCGTTTCTTCTATGGAACCCTTCTCCACACCATCGCGCTTATCTTCTTCGCCCGTTTCCTCTGTTTCCGCATCTTTTTCATCTGTCTTCCCGGAATCAGTCACTTTTTCGTCAGTTTCCTCCGCTTCATCCTGAATCCCCGCCTTCTGATTGAACAACGGGCTGGACTTCCCACCAATCATCGGGGCCGCAAACAGGTAAATGCATATCCCCGCAGCGCAGGCCGCTATAAACAATACTGCGGCAAGGGCTGCAAACAGCCCTGCCCTGCTCTTTTTCTTCACCGTCGGATTCTGCCTCCCGGGCTGTGGAACCGGCGGCATCGGCATAGGCACCGGCGGCGGTGACGGAGAGATAACCGCTCCTGCCTGCCGCTCTCCCTGAGGCATGAGCACTTCCGTTTCATCTCCATACTCTTCCGGGGACAGATATTCGGTATCTCCCGATACATCCGGCAATTCCCCCACTCTGAGCCCGCATTTCAAACAGAATTTGCTGCCCGGCAGCAGCGGATGGCCGCACCCGGCGCAGACCTGGCCTTTTGGCGCCCCTGATTCCTGCTGTATCTTCTCCGGCTGATTTACCGGGTTTCCGCATTTAGGGCAGAATTTACTTCGGTCGGCTATTTCCTTACCACAATTTTTACATATCATCGCCAAACCTCCTTTAAGCAATCGGAATCGCAGAGTTTCCTGCCCCCGAAATAAAGCCATAAACGCCATATTCCTCAGAAGCAGTGGTCACAAATTCATTCTCACTGTGCTCCCGGGATACGGCTACCACATACTGGCTGCCATTTCTGTTCTGTACCACTCCGTTCATAGGTTCCGCAATCCCATTTGAAGCTGTATAGTTAAATGTATTCGTTTCATTGTTCTGCATATGAACCAAAGTCATGGTTCCATTTTCTTTCCCTCTGGCAAATGTTCCGCTGGTGCGGGCTGTATAAATAACAGCTCCCCCCGGAGAATACTTGGTAAATGTCACGGTTCCGCTTCCGTCCGGCGCATCCCCGCTCCACTGGCCTTCATAGATGTTTGTGCTCTCCGCATCCGTTTTGATCCAGATACCGCTGCCGTCCCTCTTTCCTTCTTCCAATTTTCCGTAATACAGCGCTTTGTTATTAAAAACAGCCACGCCATTTCCCGAAGCCGAAGGATAAGTGATTCTGTCATTGGCCGCCATTAAAAGCGTCTGATAATCAGCCGTATTCATGATATCTTTCACGTAATCCAGATTTCCCGATTCACAGGCTTTGTACAAACGTTCCAGGATATCACGGCTCTGCCGGTCTAATTTTTCCTGATCCTTCAGCTCGTCGAGCTTCTTTTTTATCTCCCTGTCTCCGGTTGCTTCATAGAGAAACTCAAGGATCTTCTCAGCCCGCTCATAGTCGCCGTCTTCCATGTAAGTCTCATACAGCACCAGAACCACATCTTCCAACTGTCCCGAAATTTCCCGGTCCCTGGTGTTTTCATAACCTGCGGCCAGGATCTGTACGGCTTCTTCCTGTTTTCCCATCCCCTGATAGGCGGACGCCAATCCAAGGTAAGCATCCGCCCTCTTAGGCTCTATCTTAATCGCTGCCTGAAACGCAATCACTGCCTGTTCATAATCCATCTGATCCATGAACTTTTCAGCCCGGGCCAAATGGCGTTCACCAATAAAATGATTCACTTGGTTCGAAAAGCGGAAAGAAAGCACAAGCCCGCACACAACGCCTGAAATCAGTATAATCACCGTCAGCAGAACCTTATACTTTGTCTTCATTCCCTTCTTCCCCCTTTTATCGTACGTTTCCATGCTCCTGTTCGTATTTTAACGGAAATACATGGAACAAAACCGCTGTAATCAACGATGCCCCCAGAAGGATAACCCCTCCTGCTATCATCAAAGTCCCTAAAGTCATTGTATTCCTCCATGCCAGAGCGTTTTTCACTCGCTCCTCTTTCTACAGCCAGCCGCCGCTTTTCAACTGTTCAATCAGCCCTTCCAACTGCTGGAGCTGGGTGGTGTCGCTGTTTTTATCCACAAGGCTCACCGCTTTCTGATATTCCTCATAAGCTGCCGTAAAATTCCTCTGGTCCTCCGGCTTTCCATTTTCTATCATGATATAAAGCTGGGCCAATAAGGCATGAGGCACATAATCAGACGGGTACGCGGTCTGGTATTTATTAAGAACCTGGGCCGCTGATTCATATTCTCCTGCATACTGGTATGCGGTAAATGCGTTCACATACAGATATTCCTTCTGGATTCCCGCTCCCACCACCTTCATAAAGCCTTCAGCCGCCGTAATCATGTCGTCCCTGTTGTAATTTTGTTCAACCGCCCTTCCATAATAGGAGGCCGACTGCATTTCCAAAAGTACCGTGTTGCTCTGCATGCCTTCCTGTCTGAGGGCGTTGTCTATGGCTGTAATGGACTTGGTATACACATCCTCAATCCGCTCAGGATCATGTTCCGGTAGTTTGGCGCTGTCCCGGTACGTGGTTGCCAGCGCGATATAGGCTCTTCTCATCATCTCCGGGGCTTTCGTCTGGCCGATCACCTTTTGAAAGGTTTCCTCCGCCTCCTGGTATTTGCCCTGTACATAGTAGATTTCACCGGCCACATAGAGGGAAATGTCCTGGGTGTCATCCTGTTCAATGATCTGATTAAGAATCTTCTCTGCCTGGGATATCTGACCCAAACGCCCCATACACACCGCATAATCCCTCAGATTATCGATCTTCATATCCGTTCTTTTTGCCGCTTTATAAAAATAATCACCGGCTTCAGAATAATTCTCAAGTTCAAAATAAGAAGAGGCCAGGGCCAGCAGAAGATCGGGATCATCCGGGAAATCAGCCTGGTTGGAAAGGGAGAATTTAATGCATTTCTCATACTGTCCGTCCAGATAAAGGGCGTAAGCATATTTTCCGTAAGCTTCCGGCCTTTTGGGATCGATATGGCTGGCCTCCTTCAGATATTCCATGGCGTCCTGCGGCGCTTCCTCCATGCAGTCCTCCGCCGCTTCCAGATAGTTCAGGTACTTTTCCGTTTTTTCCTTTCCAAGCTGTATGAACCCTCCGGCCAGAAGCCCGAAAGAGCATAAAAACATGGCGGTTAATGTCAATGTCCTAAGCAGTTTATTGCGTTTATACCTCTTATATTCTGCGTCAAATGTATGTATATTGTTTAAATCGGCCAGCAGTTCATCGACCGACTGATATCTTTCATTCTTATCCGGGCGGATACATCTGGAGACGATATAATCCATGCCCACTGAGATGTTCGGATCCATTTCCCTCAAAGGCTTTCCGCAGAACGGCTCTTCATTGGGCCCTTTTCCGGTCAGGATATGGTACATGGTGATGCCAAGGCTGTAAATATCCGTCCTGGCGTCCGACTGGCTCTTTCCGAACTGTTCGGGCGCTGCATATCCCCGGGTGCCAATATAGGTGGTGTCGTCCGTATTGCCGCTCTTATACTCCCTGGCGATGCCGAAATCGATCAGTTTCAGCCTTCCGTCGGGCTGGAGCATGATATTGGACGGCTTCATATCGCGGTAAATGATGGGAAACGGCCTGTTATTATGCAGATACTGAAGCACCCGGCAGAGCTCTGTGAACCAGTAATAGGCCACATTTTCCGGCGCGCGGCCCTGGCCCTGAAGCCAGACATCCAGCGCGACCCCTTCCACAAAATCTTCCACGATGAAGACATTATCCGCCTCGTCAAAAATGTCGTAGATTTTTGGCAGCATATCATGATCCAAATGAATCAAAATGTCCGCTTCCGCCAGAAAATCCAGCTTGACTCCCTGGTTCTTCGATACGCTCTTCACCACAAGCTGTTTCTTCGTCCGGATCTGCTCCGCTAAAAAGATTTCCGACATTCCGCCCTGATTTATTTTTCCAATCATTCTGTAATTCTGTGCAAATCGTGGATCCATACTTCCCCTTTATCCTCTGTTACTCAATCCGAACCATCACCGCCGACAGGTTATCAGGCGCCGAATTATCATACACCTTATTCCTGATCCGCTCCATGGATTCGCTCAATTGTCCTGTCCGCAATGCATTTCTCATCTCTTTTTCCAAAAATCCCTGCGGGCAGTATTTATAAATACCATCGCTGCATAGCAAAAATATCTGTTTCTTTTTCAACTGGTCTGTGCGGGCGTGACAACTGATCTGATCCCCCACCCCTACGGCCTGAACCAGTTTCCCGTAGTTCATGTGGCCCTTGATTTCCTTTGCGGAATAAGCCTGAACCGTCTGAGGCAGGTTCTCCCACACGTCGTCCGCCGTCAGCTGGCGCAGCCGGAACCCCTTATTCATATAGATCCTGCTGTCTCCAACACTTATTATACCATAATATCCGTTATGTATCAGAATAAGAACAATCGTAGATCCACAGACTTCACCCGCAGGGGTCGTATTCCTGATATACTCGTGAGCCTGATACAAAACTTCCTTGAGGGACATCATGAGGCGGTTAAAATCCTGATTCGCGCCCGGCAGAAATACCTGTGTCCACCAATTTTGATAGGCCTGGGCCAGATGGCGGCTGGCCCTTTCCCCGTGCTGGTGGCCTCCCATGCCGTCAGCCACCAGAAACAATCCGGATCTGCCCTTCTGCAAAACCCGGATCGCGTCCTGATTCATCCCTCTCTTTAATCCGCAATCACTAATCCCTCTGCTGTTTATCTCCATATCATCCTTCATTTCAAATTCTAATGAATTTCCAATTTTAATGTTAACCTTCCCAATGTGAGGATACATCCTGAATAGACCTCCGCATCGGTCAAAACCCTGCTGCCGTTCACAAATGTTCCATTGGAGGAATTTAAATCCCTGATATAAAACTTACCGTTTTTAATGAATATTTCACAATGCCTGCCCGATACCGATTTATCATAATCCAGCACCATCTGGCACGCCTCCGGCTTTCTTCCGATCACCACCGACTGGGCCAGCGGGCATTCAAAGGTGCGGGCCAGATTCTTCTGGTCTGCCAGGCAGAGCACATATTTCCTTTTATCGTCCCAAAGCATCTGGGTGCTGTCATTTCTTTGGCCGCCCCTATTCTGCTCCAGCCATTCCGTTTCCTGCCTCCTGTCGGACGGCCCTGGTTCATTTACCGGCGGATTGCCGTTAAACGGTTCAAATGTCTCCCGTTTATTCTTCTTTTTGACAACTACCACCACCAAAACAGTGATGCCAGCCATAAAAATGAGCACGATCCCCAATCCGGCCGCCAGCACCGCAAATGGTATGTTCCCGTCTTCCGGCTCATCTTCTTCCTCTTCTTCGGTTTCAGGAACAGGTTCAGCATCTGTTTCCGGCTCCGTTTCCTGTTCTTCGGTCTCCGGCTCCGCCGCAGCCCCCGCCTGAACCATAGGCATCCGCACCTCCGCCATGGAGGCCACATCCCCCTCTGAGGTATGGAAGGTGATCTGTACCGTTTTAACCGAACCGTCGCACTGGTCTGCGTCCGGGCGGGCGGTGATTTTAAGAATATCCCTGTCACCGGCCAAGTCTGTCACCACCGTTATGGGGTCTTCCACCTCATCCAGCAGATAAGACCGTCCATTGCTCATGCGGGACAAGGCGAACATGTTCTTTAGCTGCCCGCTGTTATCCTTATAAGTGCATCCCAGAGTATAGATGGGATATGGCTTCTTACCGATCAGGTCGTATAATTCCTCTTTGGTATAGCCGATGGTTTTGTTGTCCACCCCGTCGGAAATGATGATGATCCGCTTAAAACAATCATCTTCCGCCTGATCCAGCTCTTTTAACAGATCGTACAGCACATCGGTCAGATAGGTCTCCTGGTCCTGATAGCTGATCCCATCCACAATCTGCTTGATCTGGGCGTAGTCATTGCTGTCCTGAATCAGATACTGAATACTTTCACTGAATGTGGCGATTGTAAACTGTTCCCTGTCCATCCGGTCCGCCACGATGTCCTGAATCATCTGGCTGATTAAGGGCCGGTATTTCTCCGTCACCGACAGGGAATTATCCAGAAGTATCATTGTTTTAAGAGGTATCTCCTGATCTGATACAGGGCTGCTCTCCACCTGGCCGCAGAGACCGGTTCCAATCTGGAAATCCATACTCTCCACGGTTCCGGGATTTTGTACATACATCACGATCTGGCCATCCTTGGTATCTGTGCTGAGCACTGCCCCCGGATCTGCGGCAGAGGCCGGCATAACAGACGCTATGGCCATTGCCGCTGCCATCATAAGCGCTTTTAAACCTGATTTTTTCATACTCCCTCTAATTCCGCCGCATAAACGGCTTTCATTTATTATCGGATACCAGAAGAGCCAGGCGCTGTCCTGGCAGCTCCCGGCGCTTCAAAACACCTCATATTTTACTGGATCACATCTCCCAGAAGTCCGCCGGATTCCTGAGTGTTGGCATTTTCCGCATCCTGATACGTTCTCGCCATGTCATTTAAGTCTGTGACATGTTCCTGGATCATGCGGTTCATGCGCTCGATATCATCCTGAAGCTGGGTGAATTTGTTCACATAAGCAGCGGATGCTTCTCCCTCCCATACGGTTGAAAGATTTTTTACTGTGCTCATCATTTCTGAGGTCAGGCTGCTGACAGTCCTGCCGGAATTTCCAAAATTAGCTGCGCCTTCGGTTAATTTTTCAGGGGTTACTTTTAAAATGCCTTCCATAATTTATCTCCTTTTCTGGTCTTGTCTGGTTTCTATTGCTGTCTGACAGCTTCATTTCCGCGTTTCATATCTACTTATAGGTTCTGGATGATGCGATTTCCTGGTTTTTCTGCTCTGCCTGCTCGTATTTTGCGGCTATGTTTAAAAGGGCGGTTACATACTGGTCGATTGCGGACGCAAATGCACTCATCTGGCCCTTGTCATTATTGAACGCGTTGCGGAACGCTGCCTGCGCCTGGCCTTCCCACATGGACGCTAACTGGTTCTCGTAGCCTTCAAGGGTTCCGATTTCGCTTTTTAATCTGTTGTTTAAGCCTGTTAATTCATCGGCCTTCCTTCTTAATTCTGATGCTGTTACTGAAAATGCTGACATATTATTTGTCCTCCTCTTTTTATATTAAACCTCAAGGCATTTTGGGAAATGCCTTCACGTTTTACTTTAAACCCTCAAGGCATTTTAGGAAATGCCTTCACGCCTTACTTTAAACCCTCAAGGCATTTTCGAAAATGCCTTAGCCCTTTACTTCAATAATCTCTCCTGCTGGCAATCCGCAGCGCTTCCATCTCCGCATCATAAATCCTTTTCGCTATCCTGCGGATATCGCCCGCCACCCGGTTCAGTTCCTCCGATGTAGCCGCTATCTCTTTTTGAAGCATCGCCCCTTTTCTGATATAAGCGCCTGCGTTTTCCCCCTTCCAGTTTTCTGAAAGCGTACCCAGTGAATTATCAAGAGATGTATTGGCAAGCTTTTTCAACTGATCGGCCGAGGTTTCCAGCCGCTCTGCCTGTCTGATGGCAGTTCTGAAATTAAACCTGATCTCTGATCTTGAACTCATAACGCCCTCCTAAAATAATACATCTGTGGGAAGTTCACCGGCAATTGCCTGGACCTCAGCTTCGTTGGATGCATAAACGCCTGCGATCTGCTGTAAATCCGCCGGATGTTCACTGAGACGCTTGATGATCTCATCGATATCATCCGACTGGTCTTCAAACAGCCTTCTGTGAAGATCCCCGGCCTCCCCGATCCAGTAGGAAGAAGAAGCTTTTACCGTCTGTTTTAAGGTATCAAAATCCCGCTTCATTCCCTCAATTTCTTTTGCGGTTTCCACCGCCTTATTGTTTAAAACATCTGTGGATACTTTAATATGTACCCCGGAAGCAAGTAATCCCATCTCTTCCCCTCCTTAGATCCGTATGGCCGCGATTGCAGCGCTTACGGAATCTTCACATTTCTGATATTCCGCCTTGGCGTATTCCATACATTTGATCAGTTCCTCCAGGGTTTGATAAAGTGTCTGAAGCGCCATATAGTCATTGTTAAACTGTGCATTGAAAATTTCATGAGCCGGCCCTTCCCACATGCCCCCCAGCTCCTGGATTCGTTCCTGCATCCGGTCTGAATGGCTTTTCAGTGAATTAAGGGTGCTCCTCAAGGTATCAATGTCGCTGTTCAGTGAAGAAATCGTAACTTCGATCGTACTCCCCGCCACTGCTTTTACCTCCTTTAAATAACTTCCATCCGTTTCAGGCTTGCAAAAAGATTTTTAAACCGGCTGACATCGAATTCAGCCGCTGTGATCATCCCTTTCGGCTGTTCATATTCTGTCTCGATCCGTTCCTCACTCTTTTTGTAGCACTCCGCAATTTGGGATAATGCCTGTGCCATCTGGCTCATCTGCATCTGCTTTTCTTCCAGGTCCGCCAGTTTCTTTCGGATGTCTCTCCTCTGTTCATCGAGATAAGACAGGCTTCTTAACGCGGCGTCCACGCTTTTTAAGGTTTCCGCCTCCTGCTCCATCCGCAGGCTTAACACTTTTAAGTTGTCACTGGTCTCTAATAATGGTTCAATTGTTACTTTAAACACTGTCTCATCTCCTTGTATCCATATAATAGCAGAATGCGGCGGCCAGGTTATAAAAAGCTGACCAACTGCACATTTATCATGACAAACGACCATTTTACCCTGATTTATATCAGCATCAGACGCCTGCCGTTTATTATCTTATACTGTTTTAAATCAGCCTCCGGCGAAAGGATTTCCCTGCTGTCCATACAGCACAGGTTTAACCTGCCCTGTATCCCCTCTAAACCGCACCGCTCCTTCTGGCAGATCATCTCCACCATCTCAGGAATCAGCACGGATATGGGAACCTGTTCATCCAGGCTGAAATCATAAGTCCTTCCCAGGGAAGGCACCGTTACATCTACCAGAACCATCTTTCCCTCATTTCCGCCGCCCCCGCGGCTGCATTACTCTGCGGCGCCGGACTTCCACGGCCTTGTAATTCTGCGGCGCCTATATTCCACGGATGCGCAATTCTGCCCCCGTGTCATCAAACCAGACACGCTTCAAACGCGCTCCAGCACATCCCCTTCCGACCAAAAATTCCTGACAATCTCCCCCCACGTTTCCTTGGAATAGACTTCCGCCTTTTTACCATCCATACCACATGTGAGGAGATAGGGATAAATGCTTCCCTTCACGATCAAATACCGCGTCTCCGTAAATCCCGCCCCGCAGGAAATCACGTCAAAAGAAGCCATCCGCCTTTCCATCTGTTCCAGTTCCATAAGCCCCGTCCTCTGATCCGGCCCCTGCTCCAAAAGCGTTTCCAGTTCTTCCCGGACGCCTTCATCCAGCTCCCCGGTCTTTTGGGCCCTGGCCGCCGATTCCTCCGCCCGCTCAGGCGCCAGCCCGCTCTCCTCCATCCAGGTTAAAATCTGTTCAGAAGGCAGCCACCAAATCCGGAATTCATCAAACTGTTTTTCCATCATCACCAGCCCGTCTTCCGCCACATAAGCCAGGCAGATCTGGCCCTGGTCCCTGTCCCCCATGATTCTTACCACAGTCCGGGACATCCTCAGTTTCTCCAGCCAGACAGCCGTTTCACCCAGAATCGTAAGCTTTCCGTTTTCACTGCCGCAAATCCCTTTTTTAATCAGGCCGTGAATACAGCGGATCAGCGTTTCATCATCCGCGTCCCGGTATGAAACCGCATATCCGTAAAGTTCCTCCACACCGCCAGCGGCCAAAAGCACTGCCAGCTCCAATTCCTTAAAATACCAGATTTTCTCTTCTTCCTTCATCATATCTTATAATCCTTTAAAGACTTTTTATAGCTTCTCGACAACGGGACGGCCAAACCGCCTGTGAGCGTCACCATATTCTGGGAAAGCATCACCTTATCAATCTTTTTTCCATTAATAATGTAGCTTCTGTGGCACCTGATGAACTCAGAAGGCAGATTCTGTTCCAAATTCTCCATGGTTTCATAAAACCCGATCTCCTGATCCAAAATCCTCACGAAAATCTTCTTTTCCCTGGCCTCCAGATAATAAATCTGGCTGTACGGGATATACTGTTTCCCTTCCCGGGTCTCGATCACGAAACTCTCCGCCATATCCCGGGATTCAAACCGTTCCAGAAATGACTTCAGCGTCTCAGCCAGCACTTCCCGGATCTGTTTTTCGTCCGCCGGCCTCAGCAGCAGGGAAGCGGGCGCGATTGCCGGCCTCAAATACCGCATGGGCGACACACCGGTATCCGCCACCACCATGAGAAGCGCCTCCCTGTATTTAGCCCGTATCTGTTCCAGATATTCCAGCCCCTGCTTCCCGGTCACGTCATAGCACATCACATCCGCCAGTGGTTCCTTATTTATGTACTCCTGAAATTCCGGCAGTTTAAAAAATTCCCGGATATCCCAGTCCTCCTCGCTCAGTTTTCCGGCCAGGTCCTTCACCTGTTTTCTGATGGAGACAAGTTCCGCCCTGTCCTCATCGTATGTCAAAAATGAAATCATCATTTACCCCCTGGATAAAGGTATTACTACTCTGCAAGGCTTTTCACCCTCTTCAGAAGGAATCATACCGTTTCCTGCCTTCATCGCTTTGCTCCGCTCCATAAACGGCAGGCTGTTAAAATCAAATATTCTCTGTTCATCCGCTTTTCCGCCCAGATGAACCCCATTTTTCATGCGGATAAAGTTTTCATAAACCTTCCGTCCCGCCACATCTTTTATGTTGTCCTGGTTAAAGCAGGCATAGAAGAATACATTGTGCAGCGCGCCTTTATCCGTAATATTTTCCACAAATCCATGCATGGAGGCCACGCCCGGCTGCGGATTATAGATTCCGTTTACAAATGACACCAGGTCCGCAATGAAAATATGATATTTCTCATGCTCCTGCATCCTCTCATAAATGGCTTCTTCTTCCATTTCCTCACTTACACACTGGCGCTTCAGTTGATTTCTCGCCTTAAAGGATGGAATAATGCTTTCAAAGAAATGATAGACCTTCTGGTCAGAATCCAGATACTCGGCCCCCGCCTCTTCTGCGGTCTGGCGCAGTTCCTCTGTTCCCGATTCAATCACCCAGATCTTCTCTCCCCTCAGCGCCGCCGAACGGATCATCACCTTCATGAGATTGGTTTTGCCCGTCCTGGCCTTTCCTGAAATAAGCCAGCAGTAAATTTTACTCAGGTCAATGCCGTAAACCGCGGCTGTTTCCATGTTATAGCCGATAGGAAGCGTCCTGTCATCCTCAGCCGCAGCAGCCGTGTCTTCAAGGGCCGCGAATTCAGACCACACCGGTTTTGCCGGAATCTCCGGTACCGGTTTTGCCCGTTTTCCATCCCAGCAGCGGTTCATCCGATCACAGGCCGCCTTAATGGCTTCCATACGTTTGTAATCGTCTTCCGCCTCCGCCGACAAAGCGGTCTGGAACTCCAGAATGCTGCCGTCCACAACCGCAAGGCCCCGCCCCCTGATATTGGCTTCCGGCAGTACGGAAACCCTCATGGTCTTTAACGCGTCCGCATATTGGAATTTATCAGCCATTTCCAGGCAGATGGAAGTACGGATATTGTCTCCGATCTTGGACTGGATCTCCGACGAACTGTAACCTGCCGCTGAAAGCACCAGATAAATGCCGTTGGCAGACCCCTCTTTCGCCAGTTGGATCAGCACATCCTCATACTGGTTTTCCGTTTTTTCCTTAAAATTGGCATAACTGTCGATCATCACGATGATGGACGGACAGGTAACGCCGTTGGCCTGCACATACTGGCTGTAATTTCCGCCCTTAAACAGAAGCTTGCGCTCCGCTAAAATCCTGGATATCATGGTGAAGAACTTGGATATCTTCTCCATCTCCCCTTCATACATGATTCCGCCCACGTGGGCCAGCCCCTCAAAGGGCGACATCATGCGGCTGCTGAAATCGATGGCATACAGATTCACATAATCCGGCGTATACCGGTTTACCAGGGCAAATGCCAGGGTCTGCAGGAAGGTGCTCTTTCCGCTCATGACCATACCGCATACTGCGTGATGGCCTCCTTCCGCGAAATCCACCGTAAGAGGCCGCTGGGCTTGGTTCTCCGGATCGTCGTACATGCCGATTTTAACCTGGAGACTCCATCTGTGTCCCGGTTCCGGCCACCTGCTGCCGTCAAATGCCTCTTCCTCATATCCCGGAAGCTGGTTTAAATACATCGTGTCCGGAAGTACAGGAAGCCATAGCTTAATATCATTCCGGTATCCCAGCCTCTGGGCCGATTCTTTCAAATATTCCACCACAGCGTCCAACTGGGTCTTCTCTTTCTGCTCCGGAAGCTTCTTTCCAAGGCGTTTGGCATTCAGCACAATCTGCCCGGCCTGCTCCTTCAAATCACCCGGAGACGCCATGCAGACATCCTCATACAGTTCCATGAAATCCATGAGCCGCCTTGTATTGTAGTCATTTTTGGCATAATCCACACGATCTTTTTCCATCATTCCATAGATCAGATCCACCGCTTTGTCCAGGTTTCCGTCCGTCTGCTCAAAGGCGTCTCCGGCATAGCCTATCAGCCGGATCAGCCACCGTTCCAGAACCTCCTCTTTCCGCTTCATCTTCGTATGGCTTCCGGTCATTCCCGCCTTTCCGGTATCGGAAATCATCCGGGCCACCACATTTTTCGCATTGCCCAGTTCCGCGTCGTAGGCTGCTCCGCTCCATCCCGACTGGAACAATTCATAAAGTTCATCATTGCCCACCTGCAGGTAACACCTTCCCGCCTGGGTCAGGTAAGCAGCGTCCGGTTTATGAAGCATATCCATGCTGTCCTGCCGGTCCTGCACCCTCAGACAGAGGCGGAATTTGGAGTTGCTCCAGATGTTGTCATCCACCGTACCGCTGGGTTTCTGGGTTGCCAGGATCAAATGGACCCCAAGGCTCCGGCCCACCTGGGCCACGCTGATCAATTCCCTCATGAAGTCCGGTTCTTCCCGTTTCAGCTCCGCAAACTCATCGATGATGATGAACATGTGGGGAATGGGGATTTTCGCTTCTTTGTTCTTATATAAATTGGTGTATAAGTTTATGTTGTTGACGCCGTATTCGTTAAAAATCCTCTGCCGTCTGCGGTTCTCACTTTTAATGGATACCATGGCCCTGTGGACCTGGTTTCCCGACAGGTTGGATATCTGCCCGATCAGATGGGGCAGTCCTGCAAACAGGTTGGCCATTCCGCCGCCCTTATAGTCAATGATGAAAAATCCCACGTCATCCGGGCTGAAATTGATGGCCAGCGAGAGCATATAGGTCTGCAAAGTCTCAGACTTGCCTGAACCGGTGGTGCCCGCAACCAGTCCGTGAGGCCCATGATATTTCTCATGTACGTCCAGATAGCAGGGCGCTCCTCCGGCCTTCTGGCCCACCAGAGCTTTCATGTTCTCATATGTGCGGTTCTTCCTCCAGCGGTCGGCCACATTCAGCTCGTCCAGTGAGGAAATTCCATACATATCAAAAAATGTCAGGGAAGACGGGATCTCACCCCCGATTTCCACTTCATTCACTTCAATGCTGCTCAAACGCCTTGCCAGCGCCTCCAGCGCTTTCTGGTTCATCTCGTCAAAACGGACGGCTGTCCGCTTGGCGTAATCGCTGGCCGCATTGTAAAATCCGGCAAAGGAGCTGTCATTTTGAATGATGCATTCCACCGCATTGGGCAGATCCTCATATTTTTCCGCCAGCAGAATGGTGGATAGCCCGATGTTCTTTTCAGCTCCGTAAATATACCGGGCCACAGGTTCCCCTTCCAAAAAGGAAGGCTCCGCAATTATCAGAATATAATAAGGTTTCGGCGCAGTCTCTCTGTTCTGTCCAGCCTGTTCCTCCGCACGAAACCGGAATACCTTGGTGAGTTCATAGAATACATCGCTGGCGTCTGATTTATTGCCCGCCACATAACGGGTCTTTTTATCTTCCGACCAGACATGGGGCAGCCATCCGGCGAAATCCCAGCAGTCCCCGTCAATTCCTTGCGCGCCATCGTAAATAAATGCCAGCTTCACGTCCGTATAACAGTTGTTGGCAGCGATCTGGGCCACCAGATTGTAGACCACATCCACAGCGCCTTTTTTATGTTCGCCGCCGATCACCCCGATCAAGTGCTCTTTCAGAAGGTCCATGCAGATTGGCACATCATGAAGGGTTTTATAATTATCCTGGATGAATTTAGGCTTATCCGCCAGAGAATCGTTGATCAGCGTGAATTTTTCCTTGGGTATGGTGATGGGAACCTGAAACGGGATATCTCCCATTCCAAGACGTTCCATCAGGAAATCCTCATGGCTCATGTTCCGGTTCCAAAGCTGTGTGGTTTTGCTGTCATAACCGCTGCACACCGCCGCCGCTGGATACTGTTCATTCAAAATTCTGGTATTCTTCTCATATTTTCCACGGATCGTATCAGTGCATTTGATTAAATATTCGCTGTAGCGTTCAAACCGCTTGAGTTCTTCCTTCCGTTTCCGTTCCTTCGTGTAGCGCAGGTTGGCAATGGCCCAGCCAGCCCCGATCACAGCGGAAGATACGGCTGTAATCAGCCCTGTATACATGAACGCGCTGGTATTTCCTCCTGACATCCGGCTGCTGTAAACGGCCAGGCCGCTTCCCAAAAGCATAGGAACCGCCATGGTCATAGCCGGTCCGATCACCATAGCTAACGGGGTCTCCGCCATGTCCTGGGGATTGGGCGGCGCTTCGATTTCAACCGCCTCATCTTCCAGTTTTTCAATGTTTCTGGGCGCGCGGTGGAAATACTCTCTCTCCCGTTTCACCACTCCCTGAGGCTTTGGAACCTCTGCCGCAGGCATCGTCCAAATGCTAAGGATATCCCGGTTGATTTCCAGCCCCCTGCATGGGCGGACGGCCAGAATATCTCCCAGACAGACCATATTTAGCCCGAAAATGTCAATGCGGTCGCCAAAATGAAGCTGGGCCGATCCGATCACCCGGACTGAATTCACAAATACGCCGTTCCGGCTGGTATCCTCTAACCGGAGCACACCGCCCTGCATCTTCAACACTCCATGGTCACGGGACACCAGTTTCTGGTACTGATAACGGATCATGGATTCCGGCTTGCTGCCGATGGTCACCGCCATACCGTCCCCTAAAAAATATTTCTCATAGACGCAGAAAGAACTCTCCTGTTCACCGACCGTGATGGAAATCTGCTCTTCATAAGGCGTATTCACCAGAAAAATATCGTCGTTGCCCAGTTGTTCCCTGTTATAAGGGGCCGAACCTTTGGTGATGGTACAACGGCTGTCCGTAAACATCCAGCGGTTTTCTATTACCTCCAGCTTTAACACCACGTCCTGACGGAGCCGGAATAAATCCTTATCGATGATCACCGTCGTATCATCGTTGTTAATCGCAGGCAGCACAAACTCCTTAAATGCGCTTTTACTGTAGACAGAAAGTACAATACTCATATTTCCCTCCATTTATCCCATGGAGACAGCGTATCCCTATCAGCTCATCCCTGTCAGTTTCTTATGATGGAAACCTCCAGCCGGACAGTTCCGACGTTTATGCAGTCCCCTGACTGTATTTTAATACCCCTTTCATCCACAATGACGGAATCCGCTTTCCTCAAAAGCCTGACCGGAACCGACATCCGGCAGTTTCTGATATAGAGATCCTGCCCGTGCTGGAATATCTCGCACTGGCGTTCTGAAAGGCTCCTGTTATTGATCACTATGGTATTAACATCAAACTGCCTTCCAATCCTTATGACCTCGGATGGGTTCAGCAGGTATTTTCTCGTTGACAGTTCATTGACCTCCGTCAGCTCCAGCATACATCTGCCATGAGCCGGCAGGTCCCTTTTCAGCGTCTTTTCATCCTGTCCGTAATTCACAGCTACCGGACGCTGAAGCCCTTTTCCATCCCTTCCCTCATTCCCTTTAAAGGGATTTTCAAGGGCCCGGTCCAGCGCTTCTTCCCGCAGCTTTTCCATAGCCATTCTGCGCTGTTCCTTTTTCTTTTTTCCCGATTTCACAACAATAATGAGAGTTGTCAGAATGGTTACCGCTATTACAAATATTATTATATATAATGGATGATCCAGCAATTTAAAACCGTTTTTCACCTGTACTTCCCTCTTTTTTTTGAATACTTTTTTATAAATAAGGAGCCTGACAAGTCAGACTCCAGCGTCCATTATAAAGATCCATGTTTGATTTTATGATACAAGCCCTTTTAAACACTAAAAAGGAGCTTGAATATCGGTATTGTGACGAACTGCGCATCACAATACCAGTATTCTGCTCCTTTCGATTTTCGAAACCAGCTTTCATGATCACGCTCATCATACTGTCCCCTGTGTGTAAAAACATTTAATGTATTAAGTATAGCATGGGAACCGGGTTCCGACAAGTTGATTCGCACTTAGTTTTATATCTGTTTGATTACCATAAAAGGCTTGGAAGAATGTTAAAATCGCCGGATGTAAAATCGATGCACCATTTTCCGTTAACCTTAATCACATTGATTTTCATGTCTTCATCATCATCGTCTTCCTTACCCTCGATGCTGACATTGACTTCCAATGTATATCCTTCCGTCACTTCGATTTCTTTTAAATCGTCAGAAAGCTGTTTAACCAGTTTATTAAATTTTTTAAGAGTAGCGTTGTCCAGTTCATCTTCGATCGCGTCATAGTACTTCCCGTCTTCCTGCACCCACTCCAGGCTGGAACGGATATCCCGGTAGGAATTTTTAACCTTTTTCAACTGACTCTTGCTCATCTTATCTTTATCCAGAATTTCATATTTTACTTTGAAATCCTTGCCGTACATGTCTTTTAAATCATCAAAACCATCCTTCATCTCATCCTTTAAATCATCCATGGCTTCGTCAAAATCATCCACTTCGCTCATGAGGCTGATGCCGTTTTTATAAGCGTTTACCATAAACTTGGGACAGGTTGCGTCCACATATTTTTCAATATTGGTTTCTTTGCTGTTTACCAGTTTGCAGAGCTGATCCATGGGTTTGGTATATTTCCCGCCTCCAAACAGGTTAAAGGCAACTGCAATAATTACAATCAGCGCAACTGCGCCTGCGGCGATACCGCCGATTAACTTAACGTTTTTCTTCTGGTCTGGCGCCGGAGCCGCCGGAATTACTGGCTGAACCACATCGCCTGACGGCTGTTCAAAACCGCCTGCCTCCTCATCTACTCTCTGTCCGCAGGTTCCGCAGAATACGGAATCATCTGGAAGTTCTGTTCCACAATTTGGGCAAAACATACTCATATCCTCCTTTTATATCTTTTGTTCTTTTTTATCAGTTCTTTGTTTGATAGCCTTATAATAACTGAAATGAGGCCAAAATCGCGCATTTCCTGATAAAACGCATTTCAGGACTGATGAATGACTGATTCACTGCCATTTTATAACAGTTCTTCCAATTAAGCAATCGATCTTTTGCATTTTTACGACATTATTCGCGGACAGCAGAACGGCTCTGCGCCCTTCATTCAGAACAAATCTCCCACAAACCGTGATGCATATCTGACGGAAAGCAAGTTTCAAACACAAGCTAAGACATCCCGCACCATGCGGGACAATTTTTCAGGTTTAAACGGCTTCACAAGAAATTCCCAGGCTCCCAGGTCGACAGCTTCCTTAACCACCCCGTCCCGTCCGACAGAAGAGCACATGATGATCCGGGCCTTTTGATCCATTTTTACCAGCTCGTCCAAAACTTCCAGCCCGGACATCCCCCCCATCGCGATATCCAGAATTACAAGATCCGGTTTCTCTTTTCTATACAATTCTATAGCTTCAGTTCCCTTCTCAGCTTCTAAAATATTATGAAAGCCGTCCCTTACCAGCGTATTCTTAATCACAAGCCGCATAAATGCCGCGTCATCCACGATCAAAATCTTATCTTCCATCCTCTTCCTCACCTTCCGCCGCGTCTGCAGCCGCTCAATCATCTGTTCCATCTTCAGAACAATTTAAAAAATGCCTATATAATATTAAATCGGAAGGAACGGCAAAATAAAACGGCTCAAAATAATTTTTAATAAATATCCCCATATTCTTAATAAACAAACAAAAATCCCCCTCGCGGGATTTTCCTGCGGCAGGCCGCTTTAACATCATGAATCCTTACCGCTGCCTATTATGAGATAGGATGAATTTTCTATGAAATAAAAAAACCGGCTGTTAAAAACATCCCATTTATATGAGATACCTTTTACAACCGGCCTTTCCGCCTTTTCAGTTTTGCTGCATAAAAGTAAAAATCTGTTTTTACTCTATTTCATCTTTGATTCCCAACTCTTTTGCAATCAGTTCTTTTGTTTTTCGGCTAGAATTGCGCCCAAAAATAACATCACTAATCGTAGAATTCGTGTATCCCAGCCTTTCGGCTAATTCCTGATTTGTCATGTTATTTTTTATCAGTGCTATTTTTACCTTCATCCCAAAAGGCGTACATTTTTTCAGGTTTGTCATAAACGATGCCCTCTGCTTTCTCTCACGTTTTAACCGGGTATTGACTACATAATGTAAATTATGTAGTTGCTTTTTACAAAATACATATTTATTATGCAATTTTTTATAAAAAAATGCAATAGGGGGTATCCGTAATTTTATGAAAAATATAAAATTTTTATAATTTTCTATCTACACTGACACCTGAAATCCCTTTTTTCATCAGAAATTTGTGAAATTACGATGATAACGCTTTGTATCCGTTGCTTTTCCCACTACATAATTTACATTATGTAGTTTTTGCCTTGCTGCAAGCATTGCTTTTACCACATAATTTACATTATGTGGTTTTTTTCTGCCCTCAGCCGTTCCCCTCCTAACACAGCAAATTCAATTTAGAAAGTATCCTTTTATGCTCCACCCCGCTTGAAATTGTACAAATTCTGGTCGTTTCGATGCTGGAATGGCCCAGTATATCTGCCAGCCTGAGCAGATCCTTTTCAATACCATAGAAAGTAAACGCAAATAAATGGCGCAGATTATGGGGGTACACCTTTTTAGGATCCACTCCCGCATCCCTGCACAGAGCTTTCATCATCGTCCATATATTGCTGCGGTCCAGGGGTTTACCGCTTTTTGTGATAAAAACCGCGCCTGATTCAATATGTTTCTTACTGCAGTACACCTTCAGACGCCCCGACAGCTCCGGTGTCAGAAAAATCGTCCTGGTTTTTCCCTTATTGCTGATCACCGCATAGCCCTGTTTCAGAGCTTCTACAGATATGAACCGGTGCTCACTGACCCTGATTCCCGTCGAGCATATGGTCTGCATCAGCAAACTCAGCCTCTCATTGTCCTTTAATCTGGCAGCCTGCACCAATTTTTGGTAGTCTTCTTTTGTCAGCTCCTGATCTTTCCTGCAAAACAGGTTCTTTTGCAGCCGGAACTGTTTCACCCGGCATTCCATCAATCCTGAAAATGACAGGAAATTATTGACCGCAACCAGAATGGAATTCACACTGCTGATCTTATAGTTTTGCAGAAGATGGTTTTTAAATGCAATCATTATTTCTTTATTTACGCATTTGTCCTCAGAAAGAAATTCAAAGAATTTCCGGATGTCCCTGATATATTTCTCAACAGTCGCCTTACTTCTTTCCTCATCCACCAGGTATCTTTCATATCTATCTATGGTATTCATTGTAATTATGCCTTCTGTCACAGCATTTTTCTCCCTTCTTTTTTCTTTAGTATGCCCCATTTAATACTATAACAAACGCTTACCCCCTACTGGGTCCATAGGAGAATCTAAATACCATATTTTTCCATATTAATGCAGAGCGCCGCAAAGGTTTGAGCTGCCTCATTTTGCCGGAATAACCGGAAAATTGAGACAGCCCAAACCCTTGCGGCGCTCTGTAAACAATGATTTTATTTACTTGCTTATTCGGTAACATTACCGGAATGTCACTCTTTTTCCATGGCCGGAACCCCGTCATAATCAGAATCGATTCTGGTCTTGGCTACTATCTGTGCCTCCCAGACGCCAAGCGGCCGGTTCATGGTCTCTTTATCGAATACCATATAACAATTTTTGCCCTGTGACTTAGCGCCGTAAAGCGCAATATCGCTGTGCTGGAACAGCGTCTCAAAGCTCTCTCCATCCCTCGGGCAGAACGTAATACCTATGCTGCCTGAAATGTGGCACTGGTCCGCAGTATCCGGCAAAAGCATCTGCTGCATGGAATCGATAATCCTCTGAGCCCGGTTGGTTACGCTCTCTTCATTTGAAATATTCTTCATAAAGATAAGGAATTCGTCTCCGCCGATTCTGGCCGTTATATCCTCGCTCCGGAATATTTGGGAGAGTTCAGCCGCAATCTTCTGAAGAACTGTGTCTCCAAACAGATGCCCATAGCCGTCATTTACCTTTTTGAAATCATCCACATCAACGAGGAGAAATGCCGCCTGCTCTTGGGCTGTTTTCTGCTCCAGATAACTGTCAATCTCCTTTTGGGCTGTGCTTCTGTTATAAAGCCGGGTCAGTTCATCTCTCCGGGCCCTGTCCTGGAGCGCCTGAGAAGCCCGTTTTTCTTCATCAATATCCATAATCACGCCCACCGCTTTAAACGGTTTTCCCATATCATTAAACTGGCAGGCAGCACGGATCTTACACCACCGGTAGCGGCCGTCAATATCCGCCACCCGGAATTCGGTCTCCTTATAAGGCACTCCTGATGCCATATCATGAATCAGCTGAATGAGATTCGGCAGTTCTTCCGGATGAATGTGAGACACTTCCGGAATTCTCCTGCTTGCCAAATCCTTAATCGGCAGATAGCCAAACTTTTTCTCCCAGTTTGAAGAATAGCTGACCTGATCCTTTACAATATCCCATTCAAAGATTATATCATTGGTCTGCTCCATAATGATCTTATGGCGTTCCAATGTCAGCCGCAGTTCCTCCTGAGCCTGTTTGGACTGTGTGATATCGATCAAAACGCTGATGAAATATTCCTTTCCATCATTTCCCGTCACCAACCGGCCCTTATCCAGTATCCATAAAACCCGTCCGTCCTTTGCCGTCACCCGGTATTCCACTTCCACCGAATTACCGCATTTTAACTGTTCCTTCACCTGGCGCACCAGTTCCTGCCGGTCAGCCGGATAAATCAGGTTCATGTACTGGTTGTTGAACGTTTCCTGAATCTCCTGTTCGCTATAACCGATTAAATCCGCAAACCCTTCATTCACATGGACTATGGTAAACCCCTGATCATTCAGGCACTGCTGAACTCCTCCTAAAATGCCCTGTAAAACACTGTCTTCATAGCCGGAAAGTTTTATTTTTGCCGCCTGAACGGCCTCTTCGCCCTCTTCCTTCCATATTAATATAGCTTTTCTCTGATGGGGGTGGCCGGTATCTATGCGCATAACCGTGACATCACACCCAACATATTCCCTCCGCTGTTTGTTGTAAACCCGGAATTTTTTCGACTTTTTCATATAACCGGCTTCAAAAAATTCCGGCATATCATCATCCAAAAACTTACGCATATCCGCCCGGTCATCGGCATGAACCGCCCGGTCCGTAAAATTGTGAATGGATTCTGAAAAACGGCTTCCCGTTTTAAGCGGCTCATAGTCTTTATTTGACAAATAAACTACATGATACAGCCCTGTATTGAGATCCACTTCCATAACTGTGGAATTCATATACCTCAGCAGAGTAAAATACTTCATCTGTCCCAATTGAAGAGTATCCAGTGGGTTTTCAATATTATGTTTCACTTCGAAAGCTGCAGTCCCGTTTCCGCTCTTTTGAAGGTTATTATCCGCATACTCCTTGGACAAATGGGCAAATGTAACCCTTACATTCTTAAAACATTCCAACAGTTTAGGTGAAAATGAACCGCATTCCCCATTCAATATCATATTAAAAGCGACTTCCGGAGACAGGGCCTTTTTATAAACCCGGTCCGTGGTCAGGGCGTCGTAACAGTCCGCAATTCCCACCACCTGGGCGCAGACAGGGATGCTTTCTCCTTTCAGCCCATCCGGATATCCCTTGCCGTCCCACCGTTCATGATGGTAGCGGCAGATATTATAGGCGTACTGCAGATATTCCCGGTCACTCATGCGATCCAGCCCGGCCAGCATCTCACACCCTTTAATGGAATGGGTTTTCATAATTTCAAATTCTTCCTGGGTCAAACGCCCCGGCTTATTTAAAATGGAATCGGGAATTGCGATTTTTCCAATATCGTGCATGGAAGAAGCGCTGACTATGATCGCAATATTCCTCTCCGTCAAACCAAACTCAGGATAGCTGCGGGCCGCATCCTCCAGCAGTATCTGGGTAAACATGCGGATACGTTTAATGTGCTGACCTGTTTCTACGCTCCGGTACTCAATGATGGAGGACAAAGCATCGATCATAACTGCATTGGATTCTCTTAATTTGGCCGCCTGTTCCTCTATCAGTTCATCCTGGTTTAATTTATGTAAATTCAGTTCAATGATATTCTGCACGCGCCGTTTTACCACATGAGGCTCAAATGGCTTCATAATAATATCGGATGCGCCCAAATCAAATGCCTGCACTTCACTTTCTGCGGAGTCCTCGGCCGTTATAACAACAACCGGAAATTCTGCCAGACGGTTATTGTTTCCCAACTCCGCCATCACCTGAAATCCGTCTTTAACCGGCATAACCAAATCCAAAAGCATGGCCGCGATGTTGCTGTGATACTGGTCGACCAAAAGAAGAGCCTGATTTCCATTTTCAGCTTCGAGCAGGTTGTAGTCCTTTTCAAAAACTCCCCGGAGTATGGCACGATTGATCTCCATATCATCTACAATAATGATCGTATCTCTTTTCATACTTTTTATCACCCCTGCTCTTGTTTTATAATCTGATAAATCTCCTCATAAGCTTTTTCAAAATCAGCGTATAAATCCTTCGCGTTTTCCTGTTTTCCCGCCCGGATCATATTGACAATCTCAGAAGAGATTTGAAACACATTATTAATCCCTAAATTAGCACTCACGCCTTTCAATGTATGCGCTGCAATTAAGGCCGTTTCATAATCGCCCGCCTCAAAAGCCGGAGCCACTTTGCTGAAATTATCGTCAGCCAGGAATTTAAACAAAAACTTCTCATAAAGCCCTTCATTGCCGCAAAACCGCCTGATACTTCCTTCCACATCCACACCATGTTCCGCTAATGCCTTCTTAAAACTCTCTCTCATCTTCTTCTCCTTATTATCGCTGATATTTATATAAACCTGAACTTTAATTCATTAGCTTGACAAAATACAGGTATTCACGCTTTTTTATTCAACACCTGCTTTTATAAGTTTATCACAATCGGCCATTGAAGAGAATAGATATTTTCTTTGATCTTCTAAAATTGGGCAAATCTTTATTTGAGTGATTGGCAAAAGTTACGCCTGTAAGAAGGGGAACCTGGGGGGGAGGGGAAGGTCGGGCGGCCTGAGGGAAGGACCCAAGGCCGCGGGGATCTGATTCCGACCGTTAAGTGGAACTAAGGCTTTCAGGATGGAAAAAAGCGGTGCGATGCCCATTCACGGTAAACTCCTGATGACTTTACCGTTCAGGGGCATCTCAGAAACTGATTCGGTTTTCAGTTTCTGCCCGCTTTTTTCCATCCTGAAAACCTAAGTTCCACTAAACAGTCTCCACAGGATCCCCGCCGCCTTGGGTCCTTCCCTCAGGCCGCCCGGCCTTCCCCTCCCCCCCAGGTTCCCCTTCTTACAGGCTGTGTACTGGGTGCGCTATGGATAATAAAGATTTGGAGTAGGAAAGTAGAAAAAGCATAGAAACGTTTGATTGAGACGTTGTTTGGCATTTAGTAGAGAATATGACATAGACATTTCAAGTAACTGACGTGGGGATTAACAGTAAAAGGCCAAGGCATTTTCGAAAATGCCTTGAGGGTTGATGTTAAATGGTGTGGGGATTTACATTAAAAGGCTAAGCCATTTTCGAAAATGCCTTCACCCCTTATGTTCACCCCTTATGTTAAATTTGCTTTTAATAACTTTAGCCGGAGAAAACCAGCAGGAAAGCGGGACGAGGGGGCGGACAGAGAACCGGATGGTTGGAAGGGGCCAGGCGGAGCGGAATCCGTCGGGGATGAAAGCCATCTGGAAACCGTTAGTGAAACTTAGGCTGCAGGGATGGAAAAAGACGGGCAGAAACTGAAAACCAAATCAGTTTCTGAGATGCCCACTGAACGGTAAAGTCCCATAAAGAGTTTACCGTGAATGGGCATCGGACCGTCTTTTTCCATCCCTAGAGCCTTAGTTTCACTTACGGTTGGAAGCTGGTTTTCATCCCCGACGGATTCCGCTCCGCCTGGCCCCTTCCAACCATCCGGTTCTCTGTCCGCCCCCTCGTCCCGCTTTCCT
>NZ_WQPN01000109.1:91490-217010 GCF_018785315.1 Clostridium sp. MCC353
GTAACTTCCTCAACCAAATCCCAAATTGCAGTTCCCCCCATCCTATGGTACAATACCAGACGGGCCTTCCCAGAAGGCTGAATCCTATTAACTTTAAAATAATCACGCGGAGGCGCATCATGAAGAAATGGGAAACCGTTAAAGAGTTTATTATCATTACATTTGCAACAATTATCGTGGCCGCAGCGGTATTTTTCTTCTTAATCCCAAGCCACGTATCGGTCGGGAGTATTTCCGGTCTGGCCATCGTTTTGGGCAACTTCATTCCTTTGAAAATATCAGCAATCACCTTTGTGCTGAACGCGTTTCTGCTGATTTTAGGTTTTCTATTTATTGGCAGGGAGTTCGGCGCAAAAACTGTCTATACTTCATTTCTGCTCCCGGTGGTATTGGCGGCTTTTGAAATGATTTTTCCGGACAACCAGTCCATTACAAATGACGCATTTTTGGATGTGCTCTGCTATATTTTTGTGGTCAGCATTGGGCTGGCGCTGTTGTTTAACCGGAATGCTTCTTCCGGCGGCCTGGATATTGTGGCAAAGTTCCTGAACAAATTCCTGCGGATGGATTTGGGTAAAGCCATGTCCCTGTCCGGTATGTGTGTGGCCCTGTCTTCGGCCCTGGTTTATGATAAAAAAACAGTTGTGCTCAGTGTGCTGGGAACTTATCTAAATGGTATTGTGCTGGATCATTTTATCTTCGGTTTCAACATCAAGAAACGTGTCTGCATTATCTCGGAACACGAGGAAGAGATCAGGAATTTCATCCTGCACAGCCTCCATAGCGGCGCAACCATCTATGAAGCGATCGGCGCATACGATGGGAAACCGAGAAAAGAGATCATTACTATCGTTGATAAACATGAATATGCAACGCTGATGACCTATGTATTAAAAACGGATAAAAATGCATTTATAACGGTTTATACGGTTAATGAGATTATCTACAGGCCAAAGCGGATCAACTAAGTTGACGGCCGGTCGTCCAGCCATAAATATTTTGCCAGTTTCGTCTGAAGGATCTGGTTTTCCGTATCGCAATACCGCCTCTGCATCACTCCCACCCTCAGCGGCACATCGGCAGCCAGCAGGCGGTATTCAGAAGGGAACATGTGAAATACATCCCGGAAGCGGTAGTTAAACGACTTCAAATCCGGGAACCCGTTATCAATCGCGATTTCGGTCAGGTTTTTATTGGTATCATCCAGATCACCCAGCGCCTTCATGAAACGGACCCGGGTCAAATATTCATAAAAATTCATTCCTACATTCAGTTTAAAAAATGTGGAAACATACGTTTTGTTGTATTTTGAAATACGGGCCAGGTCTTCCAGGGTAATCTTCTGGGAATAATGCCTGTCTATATATTTTATGATATTTCGTATGCTCTTCTGCCGGAATTTGTCTTTCGGCTGAATGATGGGCACTTCCGACGGGGAAAAGAAACAGTAAAGCGTAGACAGGATCAATTCCATGGACGCCTTAGCCGTCAGCCTGGAATATGCATGTTTATGCATAGAAGCTTCTAGTATCTGGGCAATGAAATACCTGATCCTGCAAAAACCGGGCTGATATCTGGTTTCTTCATTGGAAATACAATGAAATTGATAGCGGCTTCCCGGCGTCACATGTTTCTGCAGTACCGCAGCCGAAAAACGCAGGACAACGGAAATGGTGTTGGGTTCCAACGTAAAGGAACCGTGCCCGTCCCCGCAATTGATCACAATAACATCATCCGCCTCCAATGTATAAATATTCCCCTCGCAGCAGAATTCCGCCTTTCCCCTTAAAATAATATCAATCTCATATTCCGCCTCATGCCAGTGAAAACTGTACCGGGCCAGCTCATGGGCATAGACTGTCAATTCAAGTTCCTCTCCGGGCCAGCTAAGTTCATAATCAGCCTTCATAAAAATCCTCCCTGCATAACGAAAATACAATGTTTTATTCAGTATAACATATCCAAAGATTCTCCACGTGTAAAATATTCAGGTATTATTTTAATGGCATTTCATAACTTTTCTTTGTATGTTCTGATCTTTTTAGGTATGCCGATATTCTTTTTATGAGCGGGCATTCATTATATTTGGAATTGAGGCGGCAGATTTTTTAAAAATATATACTATTTTAATAATTTTCTCTGGGATTACGGGCAGAAATTGTTAAAATTACCAACGACAGACCTATAAAAATCCTGTATTCTTACCTTACTAATTCGCATGGCCGGCCAAATAATGCGAACATATACGAGGAGGATTCGATGAATTTACAACTTACTGTATGTATTGTCATTTTTGCGTTAACACTGATCGCTTATATTGTAAATAAGGTTCCTATGTGGGTTACAGCAATGACATCTATGGTTCTGCTGGTTTTAACCGGCTGTCTGCAGCCTGCTACCGCGCTCAGCGGCTTTTCCAATGCCAATACCATCTTAATGGCTGGCATGTTTATGGTGGCGGCCGGGCTCCGCAATACTTCATTTGTACATAATTTATGTGATTTCATAATGAAAATCACCAGGGGGTCATTTTTAAAAGCTTATTTTGGATACATTATCATAACTGTTATTTTAACCAACTTTATATCCAGCCCGATGGTGGTGTTCGCAATTGTAGCTCCGCTGGTATCCGCGCTTTGCGATGAGAGCGATGTGAGCCCGTCCCAGGTAATGTTCCCCCTTGCGGTTGTGGCAATCGGATGCTGCATGACATTTCCGACGGACGCGGCCATCACACAGGCCAGCCAGAACAACGCCTTTCTGGCCACTTATGAAATGAGCCAGTACGTGATCAACCCCACTGACTTTTTCTTCGCAAAATGGCCTATGCTGATTCTGATTCCGGCCTGGGCAATCTTTATGGCCCCTAAGTTCATGCCCAAAACGCCAACCCTTCCGATTAACCGTTCAGGCAAAAAAATGAATGGCGGCAAGAAAACCGAGCTGTCAAGTTTCTCTGATAAAGCCGGAATCTTCATCTTCTTTGCCACAATCATTGCATTGTTCTTCTCCGCTGATCTGGGAGTTGCCAGTTGGACGGTAGCCTGTATAGGCGGAATTCTGATGGTACTCTGCGGCGTGTTATCATCGAAAGAAGCCATAGGCTCCATGCCATTGGATATGATATTATTATTTGTAGGAGCGCTGGGGCTGGGAAGCGCGCTCAGCGAAACCGGAGCAGGCGATGTGATCGGCCAGTGGCTGAGTATCATTGTGGGCGGAACCAAAAATGGTTATGTGATCGGCGCATTGTTCTTTATCGTTCCATTTATTGTCACTCAGTTTATGCTGAACAGAGCTGTGATCCAGGTATTTACGCCGATCTGCATTCTGGCATGCAAAGCCCTGGGCGCGAACCCGGTTGGGCCTATGATTCTCGTGAGCGTGGGATGCCTCACAGCATTTCTTACTCCTATGGCAACGCCTGCAATCCCCATGGCTATGGCGGAAGGCGGCTATGATTTGAAGGATCTGATCAAGGGCGGATGGCTGGTCACAATTATATTGACTGTAGTTTATGTCTTTTATGTTATGACCGTTTTCCCAGCATTTTAGCAAAATGAAAATGGAGGGAGTTATGACAAGGGAAGAATTAATTGAAATGGCCCAGGCCGCCAGACAACGAGGCGCATTCCGGGCTGTCCCACAAGAAAAATTGGACGCGCTGCCCATAAAGCAGGCAGAAAAATACATACCGGTTTCTGAAAATGAAGTCCATATATTCGAATTCAAACCGGAAATACATCCGGAAGAAAAACTGCCGATGATCCTCAATTTTCACGGCGGCGGCTTCATCAAAGGCCGGGCCGACCGGGACCAAGTCTACTGCAGCCACATGGCGGACCGCACAGGCGCTCTGGTATGGGACGTGGATTACGTGTTAGCCCCTGAAAATCCATTTCCAGCGGCAGTGAATGAGTGTTATGATATTATTGCATATGCTTTTTCCCAGGCAGAACGGTTAAACGTGGATGCCGGCAGGATCGTCTTAGCAGGCCACAGCGCAGGCAGCAATCTGATCGCTGCCGCCTGCATCAAAAATGCGGAAAGCCGTGCATTTCAACCGGCCGCTATGATTCTCGATTATATACCTGCCAATCAAATGATCAGCCCATTCTGCAAACTGACGCCGGACGACTACGGCGATGAGAGGAAAATGGCCCGGGCCGGAATGGAAAAATTATACCTGGACTTTTATATGAAGCCGGAAGAAGCCGTTTCCCCGCTGGCATCGCCGATTCTGGCTTCTGAAGAAGTTTTGGGCACATTTCCCGACTGCCTGGTCATAACTGCCGGGGAAGATTCCCTGAGAGAAGAGGGAGAGGCCTTTGCCGCCAAACTGGCCGCATCGGGAGTAAATGTCACCGCCCGCCGGTTCAGAAATTCCATGCATGGGTTTACGATTAATCGAAATGGAGAGTGGGAAGAGGCGTTAAAGCTGCACGAAAGATTTATTCACAGCCATATTGAGTAAAAGAACAGGAAAGATTTTGCCCGATTAACATCTTATATTTGGAGGTAACAATGAAAATCACAGATATCAAACTAATTTATGCAAAACACTATCTGTTTGTACATGTGTACACAGATGAGGGAATTGTCGGACTTGGGGAAGCCGGAAACTGGGGCTATTTAAACGCCACAGCGGCCGCCATTGAAAAGTTCAGCAGCTATTTAATAGGAAAAGACCCGTTTAAAATCGAGGATATCAACCAAAATTTCCTGCGCTCCGTTTATTTCCGGGGCTCCGTTATCATGAGCGCCATTTCCGCAATCGATATCGCATTATGGGATATCAAAGGCAAAAAATTAGGAGTTCCGGTTTATGAACTCCTGGGCGGAAAAACCAGGGACAAAGTGCGGGTTTATGCATCCGTTATGTCTAAAACCGAATCTCTCGAAGAACTGGCTCAGGGATATGTAAACCTGAAAAACCAAGGCTTCACTGCCGCTAAAATATTTGTCAACGGACCAATTCAATCTAAAAATGAGGGACGGGACGAGTTTTTCAGCAGCCGCATAAGTGACGAACTGGAAAAAGTGCGGGTCTGCCGGGAAGCGGTTGGAAATGACTTCGACTTCATATTAGAAGCTCACAGGGGAATGACCGTACCGGAAGCAGTAACCTTTGGCCGTGCAGTGGAGCAGTACCGCCCCATGGTTTTAGAAGATCCTATCGGGCCGGATAATATCGATTCCATGGCGGAAGTGGCGTCTAAAATCTCCGTTCCCATCGCCACAGGAGAACGCTACATAAACTTAAAAGAATTTGAAATGCTGCTCTGCCGCCGTGGGGCCCAGTATATCCGCCCCGATGTATGCGCAGTGGGCGGAATCTCCGTCAGCAAGAAAATCTGCGCGGTCGCAGAGGCCCATGATGTCCTGGTGATTCCCCACAATCCGCTGGGACCTGTTTCAACCGCAGCATGTCTCCAGCTCTGCGCCAGCATTCCGAACCTGGGCATCCAGGAACTGCCTGATTTCTGCTTAAATGGCAAGGAAGACAAGATGGTAAAACAGCCGTTTACCTATAAAGACGGCTGCATGATGATCCCCGACGCGCCGGGAATCGGAATTGAACTGGCGGAAGATGCCGAAATTCTGTATCCGGCCAATGAGCGGGGGAGCAATGCGGCGAAGAGGGCGTTTGATGGGGCGGTTAAAGACTGGTAATTATAAAATTAACCCTTCTCATCTCCTTTCCACAAAAAATCCCAGGTCAACGATAGCCGTCAGCCTGGGATTTCCTTGCTATGTTCTCCTGGTCCCCACATTGGCCCTCTTCTCACCAAACCTCTGTAGTGTCTGTTGAACCAGTTCATAGGATGTTTCCTAATAACCTTTATCAGCAATAAAACTTTATCTCATCCGCAACAAAGAATTTTTTCCATTCAGCACAAATTAAAAAGAACTGAGCAGAAACAAACTCCATTAACTCATTCAGCTCTTTCTGAGGAATATGACTTCCATTATTAGCAACAATACAGCCTCCCGATTTAGTCAACCATAGTTTTGTCCCATTAGGGCTTGGCTTGCCTTTTGCTATGTGTACATGGATTGGTTCGCCATTTTCATTCGACCAGAAATAAACCTTATAGCCGCTTACTGTAAATAAATTAGGCAATCTGTATTCCTCCGTTTATAGCATATTTATACAGCAAATGTGCATTACTTCTTAAAAGCTGTTCAAACATTGCTATTTCCTCGTCTGAATATCCCTCTCTCAATATCCATTTATAATCCGGCAATTCACATCTGGCTGAATCAAATCCATCTTCTGTAGGCCTTTCAAAATGCACAATTACTTTCTGCTTTCCATCTTCTTCAATCACCTGAGAATGCACAATCTCAGTTTCATCCGACAGGGTCATATAAGGATACATCATAGCTGTCCACCTCCTGATTACTCTTTTATTAATTATAAGATATTCCGCCCCTCAAATCAAGGAAGCTTCTAAAAAAACTGCCAATCATCCTTTTCCCCGTCACTTGTGGTACGGTTCCTCGTATCGTTCCTATCGGAGAGAGTTATTACTATTAATGTTATTCCCTTCACACTTTATATAAAGTTAAAAACGATTCTTATCCCCTTAATTCAAAGAATCCCCCAATTCCTTAAACTGTTTATAAAGTTTCGCCTCATTCTCCGCCGCCTCTTTGGCCGGCATATACTTAGGCACCTGTCCCAGGTTGTTCAGTGCCTTGAGACAGTCTTCATTTTCCAGAATCTTCTGGGTCGCCGCTTCATACGCCGCAATCACTTCATCCGGTGTCTCCTTGGGGAAATAGAAGGAGAAATCCTGGGGTGCAAATTCCACATCAATCCCCTGTTCTTTAAATGTCTTTATATCCGGAAGCACTTCGCTGGGCTCCGGTCCCGGAAAGCCTAAGCAGGTGAAAAGGCCGGATTCCAGGTAATCTTTGGCTACTCCATAAGAAGACGGACTTAACACGATCTGCTCACTCAACAACGCCGCCATTTTCTCTGTTGTAGATCCCACATCCACAAAATCCAGGTCAATTCCCGCCGCCTGTTCAAATGCCAGCAGTTCATAATACGTATAAGCGCCTACTTCAGTACATGCCTGTAATTTTCCCGGGTTAGCTTTTGCATCGGCTATAAATGATTCTAAATCCGGGTAGGTGTTGGTATTCGTGTAAAGCTGCTGAGCCGGTTCTTCGGAAAAATTGGGGCCAAGTTTAAAAGCTTCATAATTATAGTCCGTTACGCCTGCCACATTTGCCACATTGACCAGATTATGGCCATATAATACGGTGCAGCCGTCCGGATCGGACTGCAAGACCTGGTTTGCGGCTACAGAACCTGTGGCCCCGGCGCTGTTTACCACCACAACGTCCCAGCCGCAGACTTCTTTTGCATACTGGGCCCAGATTCTTGCCGACAGGTCTACCGTGCCGCCTGCGGATGCCGGGAGAACCAGGGAAATTACAGTCCTGGGTTTCCAGTCGGATACCGGGGTGTCAGAAGAAGATTTACTGCCTGAATCTGCTGCGGCCTCTGCCCCTCCGGCTGTGGATTTCGACTGCACTGTTCTGTCCTGCCCTGCTGGATTGCCTTGATCCGCTGTTTTTCCCTGACCTGCTGAATCAGATGACGGGGCGGTAGTTTCCAATGTCTTTGACTTAACCGTTTCTGCTTTCGCACCTTCCGTTTTTGCGCCGGAAGCAGATCCCCCGCATGCCGCCATGCTGACCGCTAACCCCATTACAAGTACCGATAATACTGTTTTTCTCATTTTACTCTCTCCTTTTACATTTGTGATCCATATCATCCATCACCGCACAGCCAGCGTATCACTGGAACAATACAATAACTTTCCATCAATCACGGTGGCTATAGGCTTTAAGATCCGTTCCCCCATCACTTTATCGTTATATTTGTCCGTGAACTCTATCTTCTGGTTTTCCAGGCTGAGAACCGTTATATCCGCGCAGGTTCCAACTTTTAAAGCGCCCATATCTCCTGAAGTTCCGTATAATTCTGCTGCATTTACAGTCACGCCTTTCAGCACGTCGTCAAATTCCATGCCCAGAGCCATTAATTTGGACATGGTCATTAACAGGCTGAAATCCAACGGGCTGTTCCAGTTTTCGATGTTCAGATCCGTGCTGACTGTATCGGGTAAAAATCCCATTTTGACCGCCTTTTCGGCAAGCCGGATGGAAAAATTCCCTTTTCCCTGGGAAACATCGAAGATAACCCCCCGTTTTCTGGCATTTTTAACTTCTTCCTCCACCTCATCGCCGTTAAAGATTGTAAATCCCTCCTTATGGTACATATGGCACATTACATCGCCTTTTCTGAGATAAGAAGCAACGGTTCCCATGGGGACAGGCGGGTCTGTGGGGTGGATAAATATCCGGGTGTGCAGATGTTCAGCCAGACGGACCACCTCTTCTAAGGGGCGCATTCCCAGCTCATGCACCACGTTTTTGCTGATCCTCAGCTTAATGCCCACAATCCGGTCCCCGAACTCTTCAAATGCCCGTTCAAATAAATCCAGGTTCCATACGCCGGGGTCCACATTTTCGCTGTACTGTTTGGTCATGATCTGGCCTCCCGCGCTGGCATGAAGCATGATTTTCGTTTTCATTTCACAGGTGTCCGTGTAGCGGAGCAGTGAGCGGTAATTGGAGACGCCGGAACTGCCCGCATCGATTGTGGCCGTCACGCCCATGGGGATACAGGCCAGATCCGCCGGCATTCCGATATAGTTGCCGAGCCAGTTGATATGGGTGTGGACGTCGATCAACCCCGGAACCACATAAAATCCTTTGGCGTTCACTTCTTTTTCCGGCTCCATGTTCAAATCGGGGCCCATGGCGATGATCTTCCCCCTGTGAACGGCGATATCGCCGATAAAATCCGTCTTCTGCCCTGGATCGTAAATGCGGCCGTTTTTAATCATTAAATCTATCATATTTATTTCCACCACTCCTTTTTAAGCGACATTTTCGGTTTATCCGCTTGCATTTCTGTTAAAACAAATTATAATGAAAGCAATAGTGTTTGTAAAGTTTTATAAATAATCAAAAATAGTGCAAAAAACATTACACTAAGGAGGGTTAATGAACTTAAAACAGCTAACCTATATCACCACAATCGCGGAGACACAGAACATTTCAAAGGCTGCCGATCTGCTCTTTATATCCAGGCCGGCTCTGAACCATTATCTGACAAGCCTGGAACGGGAACTGGGGTTTTTGCTGTTTAAAAGGATCAGAAAAAAACTGATTCCCACAGAGGCTGGAGCTGTTTATATCCGGTCTGCCAGGGAGATTCTTGAGATTAAAAAGCAGACTTATAAGGTTCTGGACGAGTTGTCCAACTGTGAGACAGGCTGTTTAAATCTGGGCATCACCCGGGTGATCGGCGCAGCCATGTTTAACCGGATATTTCCTGTATTTCATGAAAAATATCCACATTTCACGGTGAATCTGGTGGAAGGGAATGTAAATAAACTGGAAGAGTACGTGTTGGAAGGAAAAATCGACTTCGCCGTCGTCGGGCAGTGCTCCATACACTCCCAGTTGGAGCATATTTCCTTTGCGCCCTGCGAAGTTGTCATCGCCCTGCCCCTCAACCATCCTTTGGCCCATCTGGCAGCTCCTGCGAACCAGCCCTATGCGTCACTGGACTTAAAATCACTGAAAAATGACGCCTTTATCCTCATGTCCAAGGATACTAAACTGCGTTCCATCGCTGAATCCCATTTCATTAAGGCCGGTTTCCTGCCTAAAATTATGCTGGAAACCAGCCTCAGCTCCACGGCTTATGAGATGGTGCAACAGGGCGTGGGGCCGTCCATTTTGATGGAAACATCTATTAAGGATAAGCGGAGCGCCGCCTGCTTTTCGCTGGAACCTAAGGAGTACTGGAGCCAGAGCATTGCGTTCAGAAAAGGTATGATTTTTACCAAGGCGGAGAGTTATTTTATTGAGCTGGCTAAGGAGTATTTTGAAGCTTTAATTTAGGGGTTGACAGCAGAATATACCAGAACGAATTTTTTAAATTTAATAAATCATTACAGAGGAGGATTTCACATGATCAAAGCAATCGAAGACAGACGAAGCATCCGTAAATATAAAACTGATAAAGTTCCTCAAGCCATCATCGAGGAGATTTTAAAAGCAGGAATTTTAGCCCCGTCGTCCAAAAACAGACAGCCCTGGAAATTTACAGTGGTAACAGGCGATTCCAAGGATGAGATGATTTCTGTCATGGAAATAGGGCTGGAAAGAGAAGAAAGAGAGCCGCTGCTGCCCGGCAGTTCCAAGCATCTGATGGGCGCGGAGCACACGTTAGCAATTATGAATCAGGCTCCTGTGATCATTTTCATTACAAATCCGCTGGGACTGGACATGAACCTCACCCTGTCCGCCGAAGACCGGATTTATGAAATATGCAATGCCCAGTCAGTGGGGGCTGCCATTGAAAATATGACTTTAACAGCAGCTGAGGCAGGGTTGGGAAGCTTGTGGATCTGCGACACTTATTTTGCTTATAAAGAATTATGTGACTGGCTGGGCACAGGAGGGGAATTGTTTGCCGCCCTGGCTATAGGATATGCCGATGAAGCGCCTTCCCCCAGGCCCAGGAAAGATATGGTTGATGTTGTGGAGTGGAGAGATTGAACTTTCTAACATGAGCTAATCCTCAAATATAAAAAGTTCCTCTATCGACGCTCTAACCGCTTTAGAGATATCAATGGCCAGTTTCAGGGACGGATTATACCTTCCGGCCTCTAAACGTATGATCGTCTCCCTCCGCACATGGACGGTTTCCGCCAGTTTCTCCTGGGAAAGCCCGGCAAGCTGGCGGTATTTTTTCAGATTACATTGAAAAGACGGCATTTTCAATCCCTCCTAATGCTTTTCATAATATGCAAATAATACGGCATAAACAATAAGGGTCAGGGACCATCCCAATGCGGAAACCGCAACAACAAACTCCTTTGTAAAGAAAGACATCGATGATCCCCAGCCAATTATAAACAGAGCGGTCATAGGAATCATGGCCGTTTTCAACTTGGCTTTGTTGGAATTATCAATATATCTTTCATCGGGCGTATCTTCCAGCAGTTTTCCGAGGACAAAATAACTGAAAAATGAGAAGAAACTGAAAAAGAACAAGCAGCTTACATCCCGGTTAATAAAGTACAGAAAACCCAGAAAGCCAAAGAAACCAAATGCGCCGCAATACTTTAAGTTTTTCTTTTTCATATATACCTCCTATAGTGATATAATTGTCACTTTATGTTATAAATATATCACTATACAGATCAAACGTCAAGGCATTAAACCTCACGAATATCATATCCCTCCAGCATAATATCAATTGTTCTAAGCAAAGTTTTCTGGCTATAGTGTTTTCGTGCTATATAAAACAGCATCTCCGTATTTAAGCAAAATTCTTTTGCCGTATTTTTTATGACTTCCTCTGGCCTTGCTGCGTCCACAGGCGCTTCATCCATGCTGCTTATTGCATCAAGAAGCTGAAGATATCGATAATTTGTATTATTTACAACTGCGGGGGCTTGTGAATTTCAATCAGAATATCTGTCGGGATTCTCTTTTTTGTAAAGGTTTGTAGCAATCGATCTCTGCTTTTTTGCTGCTGGATACATAATAGGATTATCAATAATTTTTTCGTAAATAATTAAAACCAGCAACAGGTCTATTGTTTGTCGCTGGTTTTAACATATTTGGCACACTTTTTCTCTTTCTGCAAAAACTTCATTCTAAAAAGCGGCAGTTTAATAATCATTAATCCGATTCATCGAATAATCCATATTCTTCATAACCGCATCATCAAAATTCTTCTTAATCAGCTCCGCCTTCAGCCCCGCATACTCCGGCGCATCCCAGAGATTTTCAAACTCATGCGGGTCTTTCTCCAGATCATACAGCTCCCCGAATTCCTTATTATGATAATTCACAATCTTATATCTTCCGTCAAACCTCATGGTCGCGAAGATGTCCTCGTGTGTCCCCTTCAGGCAGTAATAGAATTCCGAATACACCGCATCCTTATGGTAATCCGGCGACGCCTTTCCGGTGAGAATGGGCGCCAGGCTCTTTCCCTGCATGTAGAACGGAACTTCATATCCGGCCAGTTCCATCAAAGTCGGGGCCAGGTCAACCAGTTCCACAAGAGCATTGCATTTCAATCCCTTGGGGAATCTGGACGGGCAGGACATGATTAACGGGATATGGGTCAGCGCCTCGTAAAAATAAGCCCCTTTCCAGTATAAACCGTGATCCCCGTTCATCTCCCCGTGGTCGCTCATGAAGATCACAAGGGTATTGTCCTTTTCCCCGGTGGATTCCAGATAGTCCATCAGCCGTCCGAACTGGTCGTCCACCAGCTCGATTTCCGCATAATAATCCCGGAAACGTTCCCGTTTGTCCTCGTCGCTCAACTCAGGAAATGGCTCCGCCTGCCCGTCCTGGCCGCCCTGATAGAAATCCTTCTGCTGGTGGGGCGGCTTGTTGTCCAGTTCCCCTTCCTTCCAGAGAGGCAGGGGCATATCCTCGATTCTCAGCCGGTCCTTGTACTCCTGAGGCGGGTCTAAAGGCGGATGGGGATCGTAAGGATTCAGGCTGATCAGCCACGGTTTTCCCTTCCCTCTGTTCTGTTCAATGAATTCGATGGCCTTTTCCACACACCAGGTGGTCTGATGGTATTCAGCCGGGACACCCACGGTCTTGCCCGTAAAATTCGGGTTGGGAGTGGGCGGCCAGGTGGCCATGCTGGTGTATTTTCCGCCGTAGATTTCCTCCCATTTCTGGCCCTTTTCTTTCAGCCAGTTCTGGTAGTCATTTTCCCCGTTTGGCCAGTCATTGTTGGGGTGCTCGCTCCACTGCATATAGGTGTAGCCGTCGTCTGTCCTGTTTTCCATCCTGCCCTGGGCGGATGTCAGGTGCAGCTTTCCCGACAGGCCGCAGGTATAGCCCCTGTCGGCCAGCAGTTTTGTCACCAATTTCTCGTCCTTGGAATAGGTGTCATTTCCATTGAAAAATGCCTTTGTAGTCCTGGGATACCGCCCGGTCAGAAAACAGGAGCGGCTGGGCGTGCAGATCGGCGCCTGCGTATAGGCCCTGGTGAATGCCACCCCTTCTTCCACCAGTTTATCGATGTTCGGCGTCTTTATGTATGGGTTTCCCAGACTGTGAATCGTGTCCCATCTCTGCTGGTCCGTACAGAACCAGATAATATTCAATGGTTTTTCAGCCGTTTCATTCCTTCCCATGTTATAAATCGATCCTTTCATAAAGTTCGGCCGGCGCTTCATTTTCCTGCATCAGCCGTTTCATGGCGCCCTTTAAGCGCTCCTCGGTTTCCGGATCATCGACCGGACTTAACTGCTGCGGGTCCTTTTCCAGATCAAACAGCAGATCGCCGTACTTCATATGGCGTTCAAACCAGTAACAGGAATTATTGGGCGAAGTGTCCCCGCTGGCAGGTATCTTCATAACCGGCGCCCCTTTTGTGAATGAAAATTCATTGGTCAGCGTCCGGTCCGCCTCCTTCAGTTCCGCAACTGAAAATGGTTCGAACATATGAAGCGGCACCAGGGTATAATTGTTCAAAAGCCCTTTTTCAGCGCTGCGGCCGCTTCTCATATACACATATCTTCCGTCCGTAATATTCACATGTTTTCCGAAATATCCGAACAAAATGTAATCGTGGATTTTCTTGTGCTCCCCAACCACCGGCAGCAGGGACATGCCCAGCATATCCTTCGGCTTTTCAATGTGGAAACAGTCTAATATTGTGGGCGCGATATCGATGGTCTGGGCCAGCTCATCCCTTCTCTCCCCGTCACATCCCAGACCCGGGTGATGCAAAAAGAACGGCGTATGGGTGATCTGCTCATAATTGGGCATGTAATTCTTCCCGAAATACCCATGCTCACCCAGCAGATAACCATGGTCGGTATTTACAATCAGCATGGTATCTTTCCACATATCATGTTCGTCCATGAAATCCAGAAATTTCCCCAGGTAATGATCCATCATGGAAAGCACCGCCCGGTAATTCAGCCTGGCTTCCTTTACCTCTTTTGACTCCTCTTCCACTTCGCCGTAAAACGGCCAGTCGAAATCCGCCTCCTGGTCCGTATACATTTTTTTATACTTATCCGGCACGAAATAGGGTTCATGGGGATCGAAATATTCGATATGAAGATACCAGTTGTCTTTACCGCAATTGTCCTCTAAAAACTTCATGCCCGCCTGATAGGTCTTATAATGGGGATGGTTTTCTTCCCCCTGCATTTCCTGTCTGTTGATCCCGTCCTGACGGTGGAGGTCCAGGTTTTTCTCAAAACCGTCCACCTTTCCGGCCCAGAAATCCCCTTCCTGTCCCCGTATCATTTCGCAGGAAGAGAATTTGGTGTGGTAGGTGCTGCCCCCTTCCTGCCAGTAATGAGCATGGTCTGTCACGCAGTGGGAATAAATTCCGTGCTCCCCCAGGATAGCGGGCATGGAGTCGTCAAACGGTTCCAGCGGCCCCCAGCAGCGGTGCATGAAATTATACCGCCCGGTGTGCAGCTCCCTTCTGGCCGGAATGCAGGGCAGGCTGCCCACGTAAAACTTATCAAATGTCACTGTTTTTTCAGCCAGCCGTTTAAAATTAGGTGTTATCGATTCCGTATCACCATAGCAGGGCAGATAGTTCCGGTTAAGGGAATCGTACATAATCGTTATTGCCTTCATCTGATCCTCCGTCATTTTTTATTTCTGCGCCTTACTAATGCAGTCCGGCACAGTTTGTGTTCCGGTCGCTTACCACCATTTAATCAGTTCCGTAACTTCATTTCTCAGTTTTACGAACTCCGGGTCTGCAATGTCCCTTGGACGTGGCAGCTCATTGATAATCGTGGTTTTTACCGTGGTCGGCTTGTTGGTCAGAATCATGATCTTATTGCCCAGATAGACCGCTTCTTCTATGTTATGGGTGATAAAAAGTACGGTTGTTTTGGTCAGCTGCCAAAGTTTTACCAATTCATCTTCCAGCTTAAAACGCAGTTCAATATCCAACTGTCCATATGGTTCATCCATCAGAAGCAGTTCCGGTTCCGTGGCAAATGCACGGGCAATGCTCACCCTCTGCAGCATGCTGGCGGAAAGCTGTTTGGGATAGTATTTTCTGAATTTTGTCAGCCCTACGATCTCCAGGTATTTTTCCACCTGCTCTTTTTTCTTCTGTTCCGGTATCTTTTTGATATCCAGGCCAAAGCTTACATTTTCCTCTACAGTGAGCCACGGCATGGTGGAGTCACCCTGGAAAATATAGGCGATGTTCTGGGTCTTAGGGTCTACTTTTTGTCCGTTCAACAGGATCTCGCCCGATGTGATATCATATATCTTCGTCAGACTGTTTAAAAATGTAGTCTTTCCACAGCCCGTAGGCCCTACAACACACAGCAGATCCCCGTCCGCCACATCGAAAGACATATCATCAAGAACCAGCAAATCCCCAAATTTCTTTGTAAGATGGTTAACTTTCACTTTTACTTTTTCGCTCATTTTCCACCTCTCCTATAATGTGCTGTCCATGATGCCGGTAATGGTCTTTCTCAGTTCCAAGAACTCCGGCGATACCAGGTTTCTGGGTCTCGGCAGGTCAATGATATATTCCTTCTTAACCGTTGCCGGACAGTTTGTGAGCACCAGTATCCGGTCTGCCAGATAGAGGGCTTCTTCTATATTATTAGTGACAAATATTACGGTCCTCTTCTCCGCTTCCCAGATTCTCTGCAGTTCTTCCTGCATCAGGTAGCGGGTCTGGGCGTCAAGGGCGCCGAAGGGTTCGTCCATCAGCATCACTTCCGGTTCATTGCAGTAAGCCCGGGCGATGCCCACCCTCTGTTTCATGCCGCCGGAAAGCTGTACGGGAAATGACTTCTCAAATCCCTGAAGCCCTACCAGGTCAATGTACTTCTGGGCCTTTTTCTGCCGTTCCTCTTTGCCGACGCCGGCCACTTTCAGGCCGTATTCTACATTCCCCATGGTGGTCATCCAGGGGAAGAGGGCGGTTGACTGGAATACAACCCCTCTTGAGGGGTCAGGTTTTTCCACCAGCTTATCCCTCATCTTGATCTGTCCCGAACTGACCTTTTCAAAGCCCGCAATCAGGTTGATGATCGTGGTTTTGCCACACTGGCCCGGTCCGAACAGAACTAAAAATTCATTTTCTTTCGCTTTTACATTGAAATTCTTGACGACTTCGTATTCACCATTGGGCGTAGGAAATGATTTACATACGTCAACACACTCAATTACTGCATTTACTGTCCGCTCTTGTTCCACCGGCATAAGATCTCCTCCGCTTTTCTCATAATAATTGCCAGGATGTAGCCGACTACGCCAATCATCACAATACCCGACAAAATCTGAATCATGTCATTATTATTCATTCCTGCTACGATCATCCAGCCAAGACCTTCGGACGAACGCACCATCTCAGCCGCCAGAACCGTCGCCCAGCTGCTGGAAATAGCCACCTGAAGACCTGCGAATATGGCCGGAACCGATGCAGGCAGTACAATTGTCATAAATATCTGGCTCTCTTTGGCCCCCAGCATCCTGGCCGCATTGACCACCTCCGGGTCAATGCTCTTGGCCCCCGCCAGGGAATTGAGCGTGGTGTTGGAAAATGACGCCAGAAAGATCAAAAAGATCTTCGCATTTTCACCCAGACCAAACCAGATTATGGAAATCGGTATCCAGGCAATAGGCGGAATCGGCCTGATAATCCTAAACAGCGGATTGAAAATGGCATCGGCCATGGGATACCACCCCATCAATAGACCTAAGGCCACGCCCACAATAGAACCGATGGTAAAACCGATCATAACTCTCATCAGACTGTAACCTACATGGACCATAATGCCATGTTTTCCTACTTTACCCACAATCCCTGCGCCACACGCCTTTAAAACTTCCACCGGCCCTGGTATTAAAAGCCCTAAAGTAGTCGCCTTAGTCCCCCACAGCCAGAGCGCGAGGAATAACCCGATGGAAATACAGGCAGCCGCTGTGGATATGACTTTATCTGAATTCATCGCTTTTTTACTCATTTCACATTCATTCCTTTCGCAACTTTAACCTCAACGACGTGCAGCAGGGCGTCAAATGCAGCGCCCACCGCTCCGATGGCCAGCATTCCGACAATGATAATATCCGGTCTGGAAATGGCCCTGGCCTGCTGGATCATATAACCCAGCCCCTTGGTGGATGCCAGAAGCTCTGCCGCAACCAGCGCGGTCCAGGATGTTCCAAGGGCAACTCTCAGTCCGGTAAATATCATGGGAAGTGCGGTTGGAATGGCGATTTTAAACAGCTTCTGGTGGTCGGATGCCCCAAATACGTCGCCAACCCAGAGATGAAGCTCTTTCGTCTGCCGGATTCCCGTATAACTGTTAACAACGCAGGCGATCAGCGCTCCCAGAAAGATAACCAGCGCTTTGGAAGTAATCCCGATTCCGAATAAAAGAATGAACATGGGAATCCAGGCCAGTCCCGGAATCGGCCGGATTAAATCGAATAACGGCCTCACAAAACGGTCCACCCATTTATTCCATGCCATAGCGATTCCCAAAGGAACCCCTACAACGGCTCCCAGCATATATCCGAACAATGCCACCTTGATGCTGGCCCAAAGATGCTGGGTTAATGTGGCCCCGTCAGGAGCTTTTGTATAAAACTTTTGTACAAATGTCCGGAAAACCTTCATAGGCCCGGGAAATACTGTTTCAGATTTCATATGCAGCACATTAATGCACAGATACCAGATAAAGATAACCACGCAAATGGATGCACAGGAAACAGCCAGATACTTTAACTTTTTACCATTTTCTTTCATATGCTCTCCTCATACAAAACTGCCTTTTTGCTGCAAACGGGATTCAGCAGACTGCCAAATCCCGTTTTTCTATCCCGGATACATCTTCTCTATGCCCCGGCTGTTTATTTGTAACAATTCAGACGGCTAATCTTCTTGACCGAAAAAGCCGGTCAAGAAGCATCGGATAATCATCCGATGTGAAAATTGATAGAGAAAGCTGCTTACAAGCGAGCTTGACGCTGCTTTCTTTATCAATTTTCCCGCCGTCTGAACTGTTACGTTTATTTTGCAGCGCGGGCCTTTACATTCTCAATCAGTGTTGAATTGATGCTGGCTTCTACCTTCGGGAAATCGTCTTTTGATATAACATCCTGATCCACATAGAAGCTTCCGATATCCATCATGAACTGACCCAGTTTGTTTTCTGACGCAACCGTTTCCCGTGTATAATAATCTTTTACGGAAATCTCTGTGTCCATGTCGGATTCGCTGTAATTGATGCCTTCTTCCGCGTACCATTCCATAGCCACTTTTCTTCTGTTGGCTTCGTCCTTCATAAGGTCTTCACAAGCTCTGTAATAGCAGTCCAGGAATAATTCCAGATCGCCGCTTCTCTCTTCCATAACCTTGTTCTGGGTGAAAATGGTATCGATGATCGGGCTGTCGGATACCATGTTCATATCACATACTTTTACATATCCCGCTTCTTCCAACTGGTTGGTATATGGCATCTTGTTGGCAACCAGATCGCCTTCGCCGGTAACAAATGCCTGATATGCCTGAGGATAATCCATGGAAACCATGCTGAAATCATCGGTTGTCAGGCCAAATGTCTCCATATATTTGATCGCCTGATAGTGTGCCGTCGTAGCCAGAGGCCCTAAAATAGAAGCGCCTTTTAATACTGCCGGGTCACCGATAACCCCTCTCTCATTGGGAGCCGCTTTTGCGAAGTCACTGTCCGCTCTCGCATAAATAGATTCTCCTCCGGTGGTGATTACGCCGTCGCCGATATATGTATACATGCCCGTTGCCAAAGCATAAACCGATGCCATACCGCTGACCGCCACATCCAGGTTTCCAGCCGCCATAGCTTCATTGATCGGAGCGCCGGTTGCAAATATCTCGATCTTCACGTCCAAACCTGCATCTTTAAAATAACCCGCGATATCGGCCTGATGAACCGGAAGTCCCAGAGAGTTTGCCATGGTTCCTACGATCAGCGTCTTACCAGATGCCACAGGCGCGCCTGCATTCTCTTCTGCTTTTGATTCCGCTCCGCCCTCAGCTTTTGTCTCTGCCTTGGATTCTTTCGCTGCTGCTGCGGTTGTCTCCGCCGCTTTTGCCGTCGTGCTGTCATTTGCCGCTGGTTTTGTTCCGCCGCAGCCCACGCCTACGGCCGCCATACTCACTGCTAATGTCAAAGCTAAAATTTTCTTTTTCATGTTCTCCTCCTTGATTTTATGTGCTTTATCCATTTTGAATACGTATTCATTACATAATTCTTTTATAACACCGCCGAATATGTTTGTCAATAATTTTTAAAAATTTTCTTGTTTTTCTGTGCTGTTTGTATATTTTTTAACAGTGTCGGCGGTTTTTAGTGTTGTTTTGTGTGTTTTTTCAAGCTATTTTTGTTTAATTTTAGTTTTATTGCACAATTAGTGCGTTGAAAGCAGTGCGGATGCCTTTGGGAAGATAAGAAAAACAGAGATGACGGTTCATAAATAACGAACGCTGGAGATATCTCCATAAAACCAAAAGGGATGTAAAAAACTCCTCTAAAACGAGGACTTATTTTACATCCCTTTAATTTCACTCATTAATTGTCGTTTCCCGGATCACCAAATGTGGTTTCACCCACTCCTGTATAAAAATATCCTTCTTTTCAATCAAGTCCATTAACAGCCTGCATCCTCGTGAAACCATTTCTTCTACCGGAACATGGATGGTGCTCAAAGACGGCTTTGTCCATGTAGCCAGTGGAATATCATCCATCCCTATAATTTGTACATCTTCCGGAACCCTTATTTTATAGTCCTTCAGCGCATTCAATACGCCGATACCCAATATATCGCTGTATGTAAAAACAGCGGTTCTCCTGCCCTGGAATTTTTCGATATTTTCGCCTACGCATTCATAGGCCGACTGCATGCTCAGATTGCAGTAAATGATGTCTTCCTGTTTCATTTCACAGCCGTATTCCTTCAGCCCGTCATAGTACCCGTTAAAACGGCGGTCCGCATCCTCCGTCTCTTCTCTGACCGTAATGAACATCTTATGGTAGTCCGCGAATTTCCCCAGATATTTTCCAGCCAGATAACCTCCGTAATAACTGTCTGAAAACAGGTAATTCAGATTCTCCCGGATGTTCATTCCGGCATTCATCATGAATACGCAGGGCACCTGATACTCTTCGATCAGCTTCATTTCCGAATCGGAAAGCTCCATTCTCAGGACGATGAAACCGTCCACTTTCCGCTTCTTGATAATCCGCTCAAAGCTGGAAAAATCGTCGGATTCATGGTCATAATAAATTACCATAATATCATAATCGTACTGGTTCATCTCTTTCTGGATATAATCATAGAGATGAGCCAGCATGAGATTGGAATTCATGCTGATAAAATGTTTCGGAAACAAAATTCCAATGGTATCCGTCTTGTTGGTTCTCAGGCTTTTAGCCTGACTGTTTAATACAAATCCATATTCCTCGGCTTTTTTATGAATATAGTCCCGTTTTTCTTTGGGAACCAAACTGCTGTTGTTCATTGCCCTTGATACCGTTGACTGAGAAACCCCGATCAATTTGGCAAAATCTCTGGATGTCATGTTCTTACTAATCCCCCTGTCTCTTATTCCCGTTTAACCCTATTTTTACCCTCTTTCGTAACGGTTCAGACAGGTCTGAACTGTTACGCATCCAGCCCATTAAATCTGCCTGCAGCGAGGGGCTGGATGCCTGCAGGCGGTATATCTTCCTGACCGGATAAGCCGGTCAAAATACAGCTGTTACAATAAATTCTATCACCACTCGATTTAAAAGTCATCTTAAAATAAATATCATTCCCTGAGAAAAATAGATGTAATAGTTCAGACGGCTCATTTTCCGTCTACCCATAAAGAATTTTATGACGTATAATAAAAATACCATTGAAAATCATAGGAATCCTTTTTAAACTATTACCGGAAGTGAGAATTATGTCGAAAAAAATTACCATGGCCGATATTGCCGAGATGTCCGGCGTCGGAAAAAGCACCGTATCCCGCTATTTTAACGGCGGATACGTAAAGGAATCAACAAAGAAGAAGATCCAGGAAGTGATCAGGGCCCAGAACTACGAGCCCAATACATTTGCCCGTTTAAATGCCAAAAACAGCAATGTGATCGGCGTCGTCGTCCCCACCCTGAATTCCAAGATTACCAGCCGGGTCATCACCAGCATCGACCGGTATCTCCGGGGGCAGGGTTATGAAACCATTATTAAAAATTCCGACCATGACACCAACCTGGAACTGGACAATTTAAAACGTTTAATCAGCCTGAATGTGGACGGAATCCTCTACAGCGCCATCAATATCACAGAAGCCCATAAGCATTTAATCCAAAACAGCAGCATACCAGTTGTGGTGCTGGCCCAGGATTACGACGAGGGGATCTCCGTTGTGGACGACGACTACCGCGCCGGACGGTTTGCCGGGGAGTATATCGGAAAAACAAATCCTGGCTTCGTGGGGTACATCGGGGTGGATGAGAGCGATATTGCCGTAGGGATTAACCGCAAACAGGGCGTTTTGGACGGTTTAAAGGAATACGGGATCAACACCCCCACGGTGCTGGCCGGGGATTACAGCTTTGAAAGTGGACAGGCTCTCACTGAGAAACTGCTGGAACTGGGAAAACCGGATGCGGTCATATGCGCCACAGACCGTCTGGCTTTCGGCGCCTACCGGGTTTTAGAACAGCACGGGCTTCGGATTCCTGAGGACGTTTCTGTAATGGGATTCGGCGGTTATGACGAGAGCACTCTTTTAAAACCCCAGCTTTCCACAATCAAATTCGATTCCTATGCCGTGGGATATTTAGGAGCGGAAACCCTGTTAAAAATCATCCGCGGGGAACCCGTACCCCAGAAACAGACCGTTGGATTCACTCTCATTGAGGGGCAGAGTGTTAGACAATTATAATGTGCAGCCGCTATATTTTTGTATGGTCTGCGCGGGGAATCTACAGACCTGTCTGAACTGTTGCTTTATAGCAGCTCAGACAGGTCTGTACTATTGCAAACAGCAACAGTTCAGGCGGCTAAAGCGTGTCTGAAAATTGCTTTCCGTCAGATGTGCGTCCCAGTTTGTAGGAAATTTGGGCCAAATGAAGGGCACATAGCGGGCTGTTTAACCTGAATTTGGTCCAAATATACCGCAAAATGGGGCGTACAGATGACGGGAATGAATTTTCAGACATGCTCCAATTTTCTTGACCGAAAAAGCCGCCTTTTTGTCAACTTTCCGCCGGCTGAACTGTAACTGCTGGATCATTCTTTTATACAAAGTCTCAGTCTTATACATGATGCACAATTTCTTACATGGAATTTCGTGCATCTTTTTGTGGTATCGATACCACATTTTTGTTTGACAAATCCTTTAAAATGGTATATTATCTAATTATGGAACCGATACCACATTGAAACTATATAAAATCTTAATTGGAGGGAATATTTATGGATTATGGGAGAATCGCCCGCGAAGTCATTGAGAATGTCGGCGGAAAGAGCAACATCAAATCAGTTACCCACTGCGCCACCCGTCTCCGTTTTCAACTGAAGAATAATGATCTTCGCAATGAGGACGTAATCAGCGATATCGAAGGGGTGAAAGGGGTATTTTTAACCCAGTCACAGTTTCAGATCATTTTCGGCTCCGGCCTGGTTAATCTGATCTGTGATGAAGTCCAGAAGCAGCTGGGCACTCTGGCGGATACGAAGGATGAGCCGGAGGAGAAAAAGGGGAACCCCATCCAGCGCTTTGTGAAGATGCTCAGCGACATTTTTGTGCCGATTATTCCGGCCATTGTGGCAGGCGGTCTTCTTATGGGTCTCAACAACCTGCTGACCTCCGCCCTCATCGACGGCCGGTCAGTGATCGAATTATATCCCCAGTGGCAGGGGCTGGCTGCTGCGATCAATACCTTTGCCAACGCTCCATTTACATTTCTGCCGGTGCTGATCGGGTTCAGCGCGGCCAGGAAGTTCGGGGGCAATGCATTTCTCGGCGCGGCCATGGGTATGATCATGGTCCATCCCGACCTTTTGAACGCTTATCAGATCGGCCTTGCGGAACCGCCGGTATGGAATATCTTCGGCTTCGAGATCGCGGCCATTGGATATCAGGGCACCGTACTTCCCGTTCTGGCCGTATCCTGGATTCTGGCCAACATTGAAAAGAGACTTCATAAAGTGACCCCAAGCTGGCTGGATAACTTATCAACTCCATTGCTGTCCATCCTGATCACCTCCTTCCTGACCTTTATCTGTGTAGGTCCGGTTCTGCGTGAAGCGGGCAACCTGCTGGCGGCGGGAATCACTTGGGTATACAACGTATTAGGACCTGTGGGCGGCGCTCTGTTCGGATTCGCCTATGCGCCCATCACCATGACAGGTATGCATCACAGCTTTATCGCCATTGAAACCCAATTGATCGCGGAAAGCGCGGTTACGGGAGGAAGCTTTATCTTCACAACTGCCAGCATGAACAACGTGGCACAGGGCGCTGCTGTTATCGCAGTCCTGCTGCTCACCAAGAATGACAAGATGAAATCCATCTGCTCCGCATCCGGTATTTCCGCACTTCTGGGCATTACGGAACCGGCCATGTTCGGTGTTACCCTCAAGTTAAAATATCCATTTTACGCGGCCATGATCGGATCTGCCGCAGGAAGCGCTTATCTCGCATGGACAAAGACCCTGGCTCAGGCCCTGGGCGCTGCCGGACTTCCCGGATTCATCTCCATGAAACCGGAACATTACCTGAACTTCGCAGTCGGACTGTTGATCTCCATCGGATTGTCATTTGCGCTGACCTGGATATTCTGGAAAAAATTCGGGCTTGATAAAGATGAGGCAAATGCAATGAATGCTAAGGCACAGGCTGGAGCAGGAAGCGGAACTTTGAATCCGGCTGTTACGGGAAATGCTGCGGGAAATATTGAGGAGTATGTTAAGAAGGCTGTTAAGGGGGCTATTGGGCCAGCTATTGAGGAAGATGGCGCTGAAACTGCTGCCTGTGATGCACAACATAGTGATTCCGAATCTGCTAACCATAACTCCGACGACGACTTATACTCCCCCATGAACGGAGAAGTTCTCCCGGTAGAGCAGTCCGAAGACCCCATGTTCGCATCCAAGATGCTGGGCGACGGCATCGCTGTCAACCCATCGGACGGAACCGTTTACGCTCCCTGCGACGGAACTTTGACCCTGTTATATGAGACAAAACATGCCCTCGGCATCACCACGGACAGCGGTATCGACTTATTAATCCATGTTGGAATCGATACCGTACAGATGAAGGGAGAAGGATTTGAGACATTTGCGGCCCAGGGCGACCGCATCAGAAAAGGCCAGAAACTCCTGGCCGTGGATCTGGATCTCGTCAAAGAAAAGGGCTACAGCGCCCAGACCATGATGATTCTCCCCCAGGCAGACGGCATAACCGTCAATGTCTTCCCTGCTGCACAGGCCGGACCGGAAACCAAGGTCATGACCCTGCACAGATAATTCCATCCCCGCCTTGAAAGGAGCACCCCCTTTGAAGAAATACGAAAAGGTTTTTAGACATGACTATGAGCAGTGGTATCAGGAACAGGATACGTACCGGAAAGAGGTGGCAGATGATTCCCGCCGGCTTCATTTCCACCTGATGCCGGAAACCGGATGGCTGAACGATCCTAACGGCCTCTGCCAGTTTAAGGGCGTCTATCACATTTATTATCAGTATTCCCCTTTTGAGCCCACAGGAGAGCTGAAGCTCTGGGGCCATTTCACCACCCGGGATTTCGTCCACTATAACCAGGAAGAGCCCTTCCTCTATCCCGATACGGACGCGGACGCCCATGGGGCCTACTCCGGTTCCGCTTTCGTGGAAGACGGTAACATCCACTATTTTTATACCGGCAATGTAAAACAGTTTGACCGGGAAGATTATGATTACATCATGAGCGGACGTGTCAGCAATACCATACATTTCACCAGCGCTGACGGTTATCACATCTCCCCCAAAGAAGTGATACTGAATAACAGCGATTACCCCTCCGACATGAGCTGCCACATCCGTGATCCTAAAATTCTGAAAACCGGCGGCGCCTATTACATGGTTTTAGGCGCCCGGGACGCAGAGAGCCGGGGGATGATGCTGATGTACCGCTCCGACGACTTAGAGCACTGGACATTTTACCAGAAGATTCAGACAAAAGAACCCTTCGGCTATATGTGGGAATGCCCGGACCTGTTCTATCTGGACGGGCAGCTCTGCCTGATCTCCTGCCCCCAGGGAGTAGAACCCCGGGGCGTGGATTTTGAAAATATCCACCAATGCACTGTCATGAAGATGGATTTCGATTTTGAGCACAATACCTACGAAATCGATGACGTAAAAGACATCCGTCTGCTGGACAGAGGCTTCGACTTTTATGCCCCCCAGACATTTGAGGACGAAAAAGGGCGCAGGATTTTAATCGGATGGATGGGCATTCCGGATGCGGACTATACAAACCCCACCGTTTCATCCGGCTGGCAGCACGCCCTCACCCTTCCCCGGGAGCTTCATTTTAAAAACGGACGGCTGATCCAGGTTCCGTTGGAAGAACTGAAGGAGCTCCGCCGCAGCAGACATACCTGTGAGGTGGAAAACAGCTTCTCCAAGCCGGATTCTCCGCTTGTCTATGAAGCGGAACTCGCATTTACCTCCTGTTCCCATATGGAAATGACCCTCAGGGACGGGGTCAGACTGATCTGGAAAGACGGATTGATGACCCTGGATCTTGGAACCTGCGGCGCGGGGCGCACCTGCCGGAAAGTGGAACTCAATGGACTGCGGGATTTGAGGATTTTTTCAGACACCACTTCGCTGGAGATATTCGTTAACGGCGGGACAGAGGTGTTTACCAGCAGAGTTTACGGGGATTGCCCGGACTTGGAACTGAAAGGGGAGTTTAAAGGAACCATTGACTTTTATGAGATAGGGGAGTTTCAGATAAAGGATTTACACTAAAGGGTGAAGGCATTTCGCGAAATGCCTTCACCCTTTAGTGTAAATCCTTTATCTGAAAAACCTAATATTTCCCGGGATAATAACTCTTAACGCAATCCGCCCGGTCAATCAGGATATCATGCCACGCATAATCCGCCACGAACACCCGGTAATCATTCCCATCCTCCGGTATATTCGGCTCAATATTCCCATGGTTCAAATGGCTTGCCAACGCAATATCCACCTTCCGTTCAGCCAGCTCATAACAATCCTTTATAAAAATATGAGCCAATTCCTCAGGATACCCGTTCCTCTCCAGCGCCTCCGGTTTCATGGTCGCCGCACCCAGGCCTCCGTGCATAGCGACATGAAATGTTTCACCGGTCTCTTCATCCGTATCATCAAAGAAAAATGCCGTACACCCCGGCGTATGCCCGGGAACCAGTTTTGTCTCTATGGTGAAACGCCCCAAGCTGATCGGTTCATCATCATTAAAAAATGCATCCACTTCATATGGCAGTGTTCTCATAGGTTTAACATCATCTTTGTGAAGCTGGTGCTGCACTTCATCCTCTTTTGAAAGGTAAACTTTTGCTCCGCACATTTCTTTTAACAGCCTTACCCCATTGGTGTGGTCGCCGTGGTAATGTCCAAGCAGGATCAGCTTAATATCCTTAGGATTAAAACCCAGGCTCCAGATGGAATTTACCACCAAATGCAGATACTGTTCCATGCCCGTATCCAAAAGGATCAGGCCGTCGCCGGAATCCAGCAGATGAACGCTGACATCGTCATTGCATCCAATGCTCCACACATGGGGGGCCACTCTGAAAGGTTTCACAGTGTGTTCCCATATCTTATCCAGCTCCTGCAGAGCCCTTTTTGCCTTTACCGGCGCGTAAAAAAATCTTTTTTCTTCCATTTTTCCATCTCCTTTTAATCGCAGCAGTTCAGAACCGGTCTGAACTGCTGCTATGAATTACCCATAAAAATACTGAATTCCGGCCAGACAGCCGTCTTTTTCAAGCTTTTCAAAATCCACCCTGACAGGGATGCCGGGAATATCCGGGAGATACATCTTCCCGTCTCTCAGTTCACTGTGAACACAGTAATAATCTTCCACATAATCCTGGTTCGGTTTATGAAACTCAATCAATTCCCCTTCTTTCATCAGAGTTCCGGCCAATACGCCCGGAAGATAACCCTGCCCGCTGGTAATCCGGCAGCCCTGACTCCGGCCATATTCCATCACCCTCAAAGCCTCCGCCAAGGTATAGAAAAATGGCACCGGCTGGAGAACTTTCACCCCAGAACGTATGTAGGATTTAAAGGTATCAAAAGACTTTGCGGACTCCCCCATAGCAATGGGAACGTCAATATTTTCCTCTTTCATCATCATTGCAAACTTGCCAATCTCGTCCATCTCCTGGGCCTGAATCGGCTCTTCGTACCATTCGATGTTATAAAAGTGGGCAGCCCGGACAAATTCCATACAGGTTTCGGCATCCCATGACTGGTTGCCGTCGACAGCAATCTTAAAGTCATCCCCCAGGGCTTTGCGGACCAGTTCCATTCTGCGCACATCCCGCTCAACATCACTAATTCCGATTTTAAACTTCGTGCCCTTAAATCCCGCCTCCTTGATTTCCAGCAGTTCCTCTACCAATTCTGTATCCGTCCGGAGCACGGAACCGCCGCCCTTGTAAACATCGCACCAGTCCCTGTCCGCTCCCAGCATCCAGTGAAGAGGAACCCCGTGTTTCCTGGCAATCAGATCATAGATCAGCATTTCCGTCTGGTACATAGCCCCGAAAAACTGCGCCCCGGCCCTTTCTTTCCAGTAAAACAGTTTTCTCCATTCCAGATTGGTCCTGGCCTGCCCGTCCTCAAGCATCATAGGGATAAAGATCTGCCAGACCGCTGGGGAAACAAGCCCTTCCCCGCAGCAGCCCTCATCATCATATATTTTCATCCAATTGGGAAATGCCCAGTCCCGGCTCACTTTACCAGTTCCGTCTTTCCACACCTTTTCCCTTGGTTTCCTGTTAAAGCTATATAAAACCGCCTTTTTAATCCTGATTTTATCAGGAAATGCCAAGCCCTCATTGATCTTCATTCCAATATTTTGTTCTATTATACCATCAATTTTATATATCATTTGATTTTTCCTTTCCAAATGTACCCCCATCTAAATGCCGGGCCGCATATTCTCCTGTAATCCGTATCCATGTTTAAGGCAGCCTGTCCCGCTCCTTTCGCAGCGCCTCCCTTACAGTGGGAACATAAATGGAATCCAGATCATGAACACAATCAGATAAATGAGCCAGCAAAAGAGGCCGCCCAGCCAATACTGTTTCGTATTGTATTTTCCATGTTCATAACCCAGCACGGTTACTGTAGATGCCATTGGAGTGCACATGGCACAATTGGAGCCAATGAGGACAGCCAGCACAAGTGCGGTAGCGCTCCATCCATTGGTTATCGCCGTAATGACAGCAATGGGGCGGAAAATATTATTCACTGCGCTGTTGGACATAAACTGGGTCAGCACAGAGGTGACGGCAAAAAATACAAACAGAACAAAGTATTTGTTGTCAGACCCACCGAGAAGGGCGTTAACTATATTTCCGATCACCTTGTCGCCTCCGGTTTTCGCCAGAGCGGTCGCCAGAGGGAGCATGCCGACCTGAATCATGATAACGGTCAGCCCCATGTGATTCGGCACTTCTCTCGGCCCTATAATTCCGAACAGCACCATTGCCAGCGCGCCGATCAGCGGAGGGACCACATTATCACCGCCGGTCAGGGACATGAATACCAGACCTGCAATGGTGAGAACAAAAATGATGATCGCTGTCTTTTCCTGTTTTGCCGACAGGCTGGATTTCTTCTCTTCTTTGGCTTCCGCCACGTAGTCGGCTTCAATAACAGGTGCAAACCGGTGGTTAACCAACACAGCTCCTGCGGCCACGGCAATTCCAATGGGAAGTTTTGCAATCATTTGAGTAAAAAATGTGAATTCACCCGTTCCACCCAATTCAGTGATCACTTGGTTAATCATATTGTAGCCGCCTGCATTTCCGCCCAAGGGAATCAGGCCTGCCCATACCTGGGCAATAATCGCGCAGCTCTGCATGAATTTGCTGACCGGACGGTCATTTTCCTTACATACGGTGATGATTAATGGGATCAAAATGGTTAGAGTTGTAGTACCATTTGTAAAACAGGTTAACAGAAAAATCATGATAAAAAAACCGAACATAATTTTCGTATCGCTGGCCCCGGGTTTAATCATGCTGCGGCTCAGTTTGGAAATCAGGCTGGTTTTTGAAAGGCCGTGGGCCACCAGGAACATGGAGGCCATAAGAATAACGGATGAGTTGGTAAGCCCCGACCAGGTTTCTTTAAATGTCAGTATTCCGGACGCTTCCAGAATAATTGCCGCCATCATCGCAACCGTCGCAATACGAAATTTTCCACTGGAAAGCAGAATAATTACCAGAAAGAACGTAAAAAATGTAAAATACATTTGCCAAGCCATTTAATAGATACCTTCCTTTTCAAGTAATATGCACTGCGCAGTACATTGTAGATAATTTGAGTATAATGAAACCTCAGATATTTGTACACTTGGCAATTTCAATTGTATTATTCAAAATTTAAATCATTCGCATTCCTTCCAATATTCCTTGGCCATATTGATAAAATCCCTGGATGCACGGCTCAGATATTTCCCTGGTTTATGCACGGCCACGACCTTCAAAATAGGATGAGAGGTTAATTTAAAGCTGATAACCCCTTCCGGAAGTTCTTTTTCGTGATATTCTTCTATCACGCTGCAGCAAAGATTCTCTTCCACCATGGACATATTCAGCAGAAATCCCCCGCTTTGAGAGTAGAGCTTGGGCGCAAATCCTGCCTGTTCGAATAAATTGGTCAGTATTGTATGGTTAATACCTGCCTGGCTGCCCAGAATAAAATACTCATCACGGAATTTACTCAAGTCAACCGTCCGCGTCCCATCAGCTTCTGTAATGACTTCCGATCTCATGGGATTATCCTTTGACATAACTAAAATCATTTCAGCCCGTCTCAGTTCCTCAGTCACTTCCTTACCGGTCCAGGATTCGCCGATGGTCATAATTCCGAAGTCCAGGATACCGGAACCAACATCCTTTTGTATCTGCCGCCCAAATGCTTGGGAAACCTGTATCCTTATCTCCGGATAAGCCCGGTGAAACTTCTTATAAACCCATGCCATCATACGCCCGCCGGTTCCTGGCGTCACTCCGATTGTGAGCTGTTCCCGTTTAGTCTGGGCTAAATCTGAAATCCTGGCATAGGCCTCCTTTTTTATATCCAGTAATCGTTTCCCGGCCTCCACGTAAATCTCTCCGGCTTCCGTCAGCTTCCAGTTATTCCTGTTCCGGTAAAACAGCCGTGTCCCCAGCTCTTTTTCCAGGTTTAAAAGCTGCTGGTTTAACGCAGGCTGAGAAATATATAATTTTTCAGCCGCTCTGGTTATGTTCTCTTCTTGGGCAATGTTCAAAATATTTTCAATCTGCCGTAAATCCATAGTCTTCTCCTTTTTGAGCGATGTACCAGACACCCGGCGGCATGGAAACTTTGCCAGGCCCGCGGTTTTCTCCGCAAAGCTGTTTATGTTTAATAAACTTATTTGCAACAGTTCAGAACCGGTTCTCAACAAGCAGATCATGTACTTTATGCCTGAAAATGTATGTAACATAATCAAACAGATTGATATTAACCACAGGGGCCGCGCCCAGTATTTCATTGGGCGCATCCGGATTTAACAATGGAATGCATCTTCCGCTGTAAAATTCATTGGTCTTAGCGTATCCTTCATGCAGAAAAGAAGAACGCTGGCCGTATCCGATGTTGGATATCTCCTTTGTCAAAAACTCATTTAAATAATCGGAGCACAGGTCCTCCACTTTTTTTCTGATTTTGTATTTCAGATTCCCGCATACCGGACAGGTTTCCGCCTTTTCTGTCCCGATATTTGACAGCGGCTCCAGTACCGAAATAAGCATCGTATTTGCCATATCCACATATCCGGGTATATTATATTTAGCTTCACGCAGAATATCATCCAGCATTAATTTGCCGCAATAGGCCTCCTGGGCGGCGTTTAAAATCAGCCTGATTGTTTTTCCGTAACTATCATGATCCAGTACGATGCGGAACAGATCAAAAAAATCCGGGATCAGCTCCCCAGTGACCGGGTTTTTAGTTTCATCAAAAAAATAATCCACCCAGTCAGGGTCATAATTGGCCCATTCATTTTCTATATATTCCATATCTTTTACGATACTGTATTGATTCTTCAGTTCAAACTGAAAATTCGTATATACGCAGAGCAGATATCTCAGATAGTTAATTTTCTGCGTGGCGACATAGTTTAAATCAAACCGGCCAAAAGCTTGTACGCTGAAAATCACCTCTGTAACATTGTTTTTCCCGTCCATCGAAGCAGGCCGGACTATAATATTTTTCCTGCACATCCCGGAAAAAGAGATATCCTGGCATAAAAATGTGACCCGGATATCATAATCAGTCAAATCATCATGACATTTAACCGCTTCTTCAAGCGCCGCCGCCACAATATGGTGAGTTTTTTCATTATTGGTTGAAATATAGATATTTTGGATCAGGCCTTTGATCTCATAATCCAGCCACATTTCCCCAAATGAGCTCATCCCAACATAAATCGTGTTTCCGGTTCTGAACGGCTGGAAATGCCATGCGACTTTGATTTCCTTAGATATCTCGTTGTAGAATTTGCGGAGGAATCGATTGCTTTCTTTTATGCTTGAAACAGAAACTTTTTGCTTGATGTCGGCATCTTTCCATGGGATATCGGACATTGGTTTTCTCGCTTTCTAAGGGGTGGATGAAGAGGAGATAAGATATTAGGTTAGCAGATCTATTATAGCAAAAATGAGTGTTAAAAAACAGTAATGGCACTCTAAAAAATTCCAATATACATCGTATTTTAAAGCAAATGGTTAATAATAACTTTAGGTCAGTTTACAAGGAACTACACGCAGACCGTGAAACGGGCTGCTGACAACAAACGGCGCTATGCTCCCGGCTGGGTGCATAGCACCTGTTTGTTGCGGGGGTTTCCAAAGGGGGCAGCGCCCCATTTGGCACACGACTTTGCGGAGCAAAGTGTAGTGTGTTATACGCTCTGTCGGCGTTGCCCTGAAAATACCGTTGCCGCCGGGGAGGGCAAGGGCATTTGACGCGGCAGGAAAGCAGGGCTTTGTTTGGGGCTGGTAAGCCGGAAACAAAGGGCTGATTTCAGCAGCAGACAGGGCGTATTATGAAAGCCCCCGTCCCTCGTCCTCCGCCCCCGGCCTATGGGACAAAAAGTCCCAAAGCTCTGGACACCGTGACCAGATGTGTGGCCACACTCCGGGAAAAGTAGCAGGACGGCAGGAAACCGTCAAGGCTGAAATGAATGGGCTGACGCCCGGCCTTGACCGTTCCCCGCCGCCCCGCTGGATGGGTGGACAAGGTGGCCAATCCCTAAAAGTGTTTGGCCGCACTCGTTCATTTTGGGGCCTTTCTTCTCCCAAAATTGAAATGGGCGGGAAAGCCCTAAAATGGCTTTCCCGCCTTGATTACCCATTAGCAAAGACGGGCGAGACTGTCAACGGCGGCGCTGAAAGCGCCGTTCATCTTGACCGTTGACTGGCTCGCCTGGCTTTGCTACTGCCCGTAAGAGATGGAAAAACAAGATGGAAAACAAGGTTAAAAATGGTTGACAAGTCTATCGGATGTGTGTTATACTGTGCGACAGTTTGAGATTGGAAGGAGGCTTACGTGTGTTAATTTGTGTACGCTAATAAGCAATAAAAAGTAGAAGTACCTTTCCACATGATGGTGGGCTTTTTTTGCGTGCGTATGCAAAGGAACACGTAGGTTTGACACGAGCAGTCTTTGAACTGTATCGTGGTGTTTTTTCGTGCTTTGTTGTTATGCAGGCGTCTGCCCTCTCTGTGGGACAACGCCTGCTTTTTATTGCAGAAACAAAGGAACAATGCAATAAAAAAGGAGGTTCGCATTATGACCCAAAACAACAATTCATGGAGAAAAACTTATTTTACACTTCTTGCCGGACAAGCAATATCCTTTATTAGCAGCGGTATTTTGCAAATGGCCATTATCTTTTATTTGGTTGCGAAAACTAATTCTGCAATCATATTGACGGCGGCAACACTGATTGGATTTTTGCCGCAAGCCTGTTTAGGCCCGTTTGCAGGTGCTTTTGTTGACCGGCACAGCCGTAAAAGCGTAATGATTGGTGCGGATTTGATAATTGCCGCCGCTGGCGGTATTCTGGCGCTGGTGGCGTTTTACATGGAATTGCCCGTATGGTCTATTATGGTTGTCCTGTTAATCCGAAGTGCGGGAACTGCTTTTCATTCTCCAGCATTCAGCGCAGCAACACCTATGATTGTGCCAAAAGAGGAACTTACAAAATGCGCTGGTTACACGCAGACCATGCAAGCAGTAAGTGCGATTATCAGTCCAGCTGCCGCAGCGTTTTTATATGCTGTTTGGCCTCTTAATGCAATTATATTGTTAGATATTGTGGGTGCAATCCTTGCCTGTGTGACTGTTGCGATTTCGTCCATACCAACGCCTGAACTATGTCCAGAAACGAAAAGACAACAGTTTTTACAGGATATGAAAGAGGGGTATGTGGTATTAAAGCAAAACAGGGGCCTCTTTGCTCTGCTCTGGATTGGTGTAATTTATATGTTCTTTTATATGCCAATCAGTACGCTTTTTCCTCTCATCTGTATGTCATACTTCAAAGGAACACCGGCCCATGCCTCTGCCGCTGAAATTGCTTTTGCGGTTGGTATGCTGCTTGGCGGAGTCATTCTGAGCATTTGGGGCGGTTTTAAGAAACGGCGGTACACCATCGGTCTTTCCGTTCTCCTGATGGGCGTTAGCAATATGCTCTCCGGGCTTTTGCCGCCAGACGCATTTCTTGTCTTTGTTGTGTGCTGTACTGTTATGGGAATTTCCGCTCCATTTTACGGTGTGCAAAATGCGATTTTTCAAGAAACGGTCAAACCAGAATATCTGGGGAGAGTTTTTTCTCTACTGACAAGCGCCGCTTCCCTCGCCATGCCGTTTGGCCTTGTCATTTCCGGGCCTCTGGCGGAGCGGCTGGGAGTTGAGAAATGGTTTGTCATTTGCGGAATTGGCATTATCATCGTTGCGCTTGCCGTATTTTTACTACCCGGTTTGAGAGAGATTGACAATACGCAATAATCAACTGCACCTTTTTCTATTACTAAACAAAATGCCTGGATGGTGGTTCTGAAAAACCAGAACCGCCGTTCAGGCATTTTTTATCTTCGTCCTCTCTGCGGTTTTGGATTCTTCAGCAAGTCGGATTTTTCCGCAATCTTTTTCAGCCACTTCCGTTCTTCTACTGACAGCTTCCTAAAATTCAGCTTGAGCCGTTTGCAGATAAACGCCAAGTACGCTTGTTCCGTGTCGCTGTCCTGGCTGACGATTTCACCAGCAGTTTCCAGCATTTCTTTTAGCGGGTTATCCTCTGGGACGCTGAAAAAATCGTCCTTGTGTGTTTCCCGCAGAGCAAGGGCAATCCCGTTTATGTCCCGTTGTATCACATAGCGGCAAAACTCGTCCTCATCAATATGGGCGGTGATAAGCTGTCTTAACTGCGTATCACTCATGCCAGGATTATGCTTTTTTATAACAGTTGCGCTCATCGTGTCCACTATGGCGTTTGCACCCTGCGCCTGTTTCAGTGCCGTTCCGTTCACATAGATTTCAAGGTCAGCCATCAGCCGGGGGAAATCCGGGTGCGCCGCCAGCTCACACAGCAGGGTATTGTCTATCCTCCCGCTTTTCAGCAGGTCAATCATTTCATCACTCAAACGCAGGTCTGCAAGATCGGCGTTTGGGTGATTTTTCATTTCAGACAGCCCCAGCAGATAATCAGCGGTCACACCGTAAAACTTCGCCAGCCGGATAAGGGCATAGTGGCTGATGTCCTTGAAGTCTTCCGTTTCGTAACTGCCCAGCGCAGACTTGGAAAGCCCGGTCTGCTCCGCAAGCTGCCCCAGCGTCAAGCCACGCTCCACACGTAGGTCTTTTAATCGCTCTTGTATGGATAAAGACATATTCACCCTCCTTGCTAGCTCAACGAAAGAGAAGCCGTTATGCTATGTACTATGCTCATAGCATAACGGCATAGGCATTTACAGTTTTATTTTACCATTTGCTACATCTTCACGAAATTTATCAACAAGCTTCGCTGTCAGCTTGGATTTACCGTAGTGTTCAAGTACAAAAGTACGATAACTTTTTCCATCTACAAGCACATCACTTTTTCTGGTCAACAACCAATTTCCGTTACCTCCTCCCTGTTCTCTAATATTCCAGTCTTTCCCATATCTTTTATAGATTTCATCTTTTTTACCTTGAACAGACATTGATTCGCTTGGAATATAAACAATTTGCATAATAGCTCCTCCTTTATTTTGTGCAAGAAGACCAGAAACCTGAATTTGTCTTTTATCTTTTTTTGATTATATCACAAATCCGAGAGCGTGGAAATAGGGAGTTTTTCAGGCTGATTTCCTACCTCTTGGATATACGGCACAGGCGGTCAAAAAGGTGTAGACTTGGGATAGTTCATCGATGGACAAGCACCTTGGAAACAGAACACGCCAAAGAAAACGGAGGGACGCATGAGCAAAAGACCCTATCAACACCTGCCGCCGCTGGAACACAGGCCGGACGGCTCCCCCTACCGCATAACCCCGCCCCAGAAGAGACGAGCCAGCGGCCTGATACGCCGGGAGTGCTGCAACTGCGAGGACGGAAACTGCCTTGCGCTGGACGATGGCGACACCTGCGCCTGTCCGCAGATGATTTCGTTCTCCGTCTGCTGCAAGTGGTTCCGCTGGGCGGTCTTGCCGCTGGACAGGACGCTGGAAGCGGAGATTTACCGGGACAGGGACTTGAAACGCTGTGCGGAGTGCGGCGGTGTGTTCGTCCCGAAGTCCAACCGGGGCAAATACTGCCCGGACTGCGCCGCCAGAGTTCACAGGCGGCAGAAAACAGAAAGTGAACGGAAAAGGAGGTCTGCTGTGGACAGTTAAGAGCGGGAAAAGCCTTGATTTGCAAGGCTCCGCAAGCCCTCAACCGGGGCGGCTGGTATCATTTATCATTCGCCCCGGAAAACGGGCCTCTAACCGTCCACAAAACACGCTATGACAAACACGATTTATATTCACCAGCCGGAAAAGGCGTTCAGTTTCACCCGGCTCCCCAATTTCCTTTTTGAAGCACCCACATTCCAGCCCTTGAGCAACGAAGCGAAGGTGCTGTATGCCTTTGTCCTGCGCCGGGCGGAGTTGTCCCGGAAGAACGGCTGGGCGGACGAGTACGGGCGGGTCTACCTGTACTACCCCATCTGCGAGGTGGTCGCTTTGCTCCGCTGCGGGCGGCAGAAAGCGGTCAACACCCTGCGGGAGTTGCAGTATGCGGGGCTGGTGGAAATCCAGAAACAGGGCTGTGGAAAACCCAACCGCATTTACCCGAAATCCTATGAAGCGGTTCCAAACACCGACTTCAAGAAATCCGGTTATGGTACGCCGGAGGGCTGAAAACCGTACTTGGCGAGTACGAAAATCAATCCTCTTGAAGTACGGAAATCTGACGGTATATAGAAATACAGAGATTAAAACCATCTATTTACATTCATTCCATTCCAATCCTATCAGAGATATTTTCGGCGGGAAAACCCGCCGGAAAGGAATGGAATGGGGAAAGGAGTTCAATGGCACAACACGCAATTTTGCGATTTGAGAAGCACAAGGGCCACCCGGCGGGGCCGCTGGAAGCCCACCATGAACGGAAAAAGGAGCAGTACGCCAGCAACCCGGACATTGACACCAGCCGGAGCAAGTACAATTTCCACATCGTCAAGCCGGATGGCCGCTACTACCATTTCATTCAGAGCCGCATCGAGCAGGCCAGATGCCGCACCCGCAAGGACAGCACTCGGTTTGTGGACACGCTGATTACCGCCAGCCCGGAGTTTTTCAAGGGCAAGTCCCCAAAGGAGATAGCGGCCTACTTCCAGAGGGCGGCGGACTTCCTCATTGACCGGGTGGGCCGGGAGAACATCGTTTCGGCTATGGTACACATGGATGAAAAAACGCCCCATCTGCACTTGGTCTTTGTGCCGCTGACAAAGGACAACCGCCTGTGCGCCAAAGAAATTATCGGCAACCGGGCCAATCTGACGAAGTGGCAGGACGATTTTCACGCCTGTATGGTGGAGCAGTACCCCGACCTGGAGCGTGGGGAAAGCGCCAGCAAGACGGGCCGGAAGCATATCCCCACCCGGCTGTTCAAACAGGCGGTCAACCTCTCCAAACAGGCGAGGGCCATTGAAGCGGTTCTCTCCGGCATTACCCCGCTGAACGCCGGAAAGAAGAAAGAGGAAGCCCTCTCCATGCTGAAAAAGTGGTTTCCGCAGATGGAGAACTTCTCCGGGCAACTGAAAAAATACAAGGTCACAATCAATGACTTGTTAGCGGAAAATGAAAAGCTGGAAGTCAGGGCAAAGGCCAGCGAAAAAGGCAAGATGAATGACACGATGGAACGGGCGAAGTTAAAAAGCGAACTGGACGATATGCGGCGGCTGGTTGACCGTATCCCGCCGGAGATTTTAGCGGAACTGAAACGGCAACAGCGGCAGCATGGAAAGGAAAGGTGATCTTATAAGTAATATCAGATACAAAAAGGAAATCGAAATCGTGACTTTTCAGGGAAAGGAAATCACACTGGAAAATCTCTCCCCGGTGTTCACGCCGGAACAGGAAGCAGCCAAACGCCGGGAACTGGAACAGCAGCTTTATGAGGTGTTCCGCAAGTACGCCGACAAGCGGGAGAGTGAGGAAGCCGGGACATAAGGTTTTCCAAACCCATCATTGATTTGCGGGGCTGCTGGCGGTATAATAGAACTGTCAGCAGCTCCGTTTCTTTTTTAAGAAAAGGAGCGACAATATGAACAATCGGATAGACGCAATCTATGCAAGACAATCGGTAGACAAAAAGGACAGCATTTCCATTGAAAGCCAGATTGAATTTTGCAAATACGAGTTGAAAGGCGGTAACTGCAAGGAATACACAGACAAAGGGTACAGCGGCAAGAACACAGACCGTCCGAAGTTTCAAGAACTGGTGCGGGACATCAAGCGGGGCTTGATTGCAAAGGTCGTGGTTTACAAGCTCGACCGTATCAGCCGTTCCATTCTGGACTTTGCCAACATGATGGAGCTGTTCCAGCAGTACAATGTGGAGTTTGTGTCCTCTACGGAAAAGTTTGATACCTCCACGCCGATGGGACGGGCCATGCTGAATATCTGTATCGTGTTCGCCCAGCTTGAACGGGAAACGATACAGAAGCGGGTAACGGACGCTTACTACTCCCGCAGTCAGCGGGGCTTTAAGATGGGCGGGAAAGCCCCTTACGGCTTCCATACGGAGCCTATCAAGATGGACGGTATCAACACAAAGAAGCTGGTGGTAAACCCGGAGGAAGCGGCCAATATCCGGCTGATGTTTGAGATGTACGCCCAGCCCACAACTTCCTACGGGGACATTACCCGGTACTTTGCCGAACAGGGGATTTTGTTCCATGGCAAAGAGCTGATACGCCCCACGCTGGCGCAGATGTTACGCAATCCTGTCTATGTGCAGGCAGACCTTGATGTGTACGAATTTTTCAAAAGTCAAGGTACAGTCATTGTCAATGACGTTGCCGATTTTACGGGCATGAACGGCTGCTATCTGTATCAAGGGCGAGATGTAAAGGCCAGCAAGAAAAACGACTTAAAAGACCAAATGCTGGTACTGGCTCCCCATGAGGGTATCGTCCCCTCCGACACCTGGCTGACCTGCCGCAAGAAGCTGATGAACAACATGAAAATCCAGTCTGCCCGGAAAGCCACCCACACATGGCTGGCAGGAAAAATCAAGTGCGGGAATTGCGGGTATGCTCTTATGAGTATCTACAATCCCTCCGGCAAACAGTATCTCCGCTGCACGAAACGGCTGGACAATAAAAGCTGTCCTGGCTGTGGGAAAATCATCACTTCGGAACTGGAAGCGGTTGTTTATCAGCAGATGGTAAAGAAGCTGGCAAGCTACAAGACGCTGACAGGAAAAAAGAAAGCGGCAAAGGCAAACCCGAAAATCACCGCCCTGCAAGTGGAACTTGCCCATGTAGACAGCGAGATTGAAAAGCTGGTGGACAGTCTGACGGGGGCAAACAATGTCCTGTTCTCCTATGTGAATGTGAAGATAGCGGAACTGGACGGGCGCAAGCAGGAACTTCTGGCAAGGATAGCGGAGTTGACTGTGGAGGCCATCAGCCCGGAACAGGTCAGCCAGATTTCCGGCTACCTCGATACCTGGGAGAATGTATCTTTTGATGACAAGCGGCGTGTGGTGGATTTGATGATCACCACCATAGCCGCCACAAGCGACAGCTTGAACATCACATGGAAAATCTGACTGGCGGCACCCCTCCCGTCAGATACCTACCCTGTGTAGTCCCTTGTAAACTGTACTTTATTAAATACTAAATAATTTAAAGCAATGTGAGAAAGGAAGTGCTATAATGCCATTACCTCGGCAACGTCTGATTACCTTAGAGGAATATGAAGCTCTTCCGGAGAATACAAGAGCAGAGGTTTTTGACGGACAGATTCAATATATGGCAAGCCCATCACAGATACATCAAGAGATATCAAGGGAACTTTTATATACTATAACGGATTACATCAAACGGAAAAATAACCCCTGCAAACCATACTCTGCCCCTTTTGAGGCGAATTTAAATGATAGGCCCCTTACTATTGTGCAGCCGGATATTATGATCGTCTGTGATAAGAGATTGTTGATCCTGGCCGCCGCACTGTTACGGTTAATTATTTTGAAGGGGACTGTTTTACGGTACAATATCCCTTTGATGCCACCATCAAAGGGAATATATATGATGACTTTTATATTAATATTAAGGAAATTGGATGCCTTCTTAATCCTTAATTATTAAAGTAAAGGGTGAAGGCATTTTCGAAAATGCCTTCACCCTTTACTTTAAATCCCCATATCAAAACCATTCCCCTGGAAGATAATCCGCTGTCCCACGCATCATCTCTTTTAACAATTCCCTCCCTTCCACCTCAGAAATTCTCCCTTTCACCAAAGGATCCTCCATAAATGCTTCCATCGCCTTACCAAAATCACAATTCAACGCCGCCGCCAAAATCCTTTCATGATTTTCCACATGAGGCATAGTCAACTGTAAAATCCCATCGGGCATATCACCTGCTGCCACCGGGGCCACCGAATCCCGGGAAAATACCGCATTTGTTTCAACCACTGCTGTCCTTGGAATATTGTTTAACTGCCCCGCCGTATTTGGAATATTCACATTGCTGACTATCCGTTCCAGCCCGCAGAGGGCTTTAATCAGCCGGATTCCTTCTTCCCCTGTTTCCTTTAATTCAATTTCCTCTTCTCCTGCCGCCAGGCGCAGTGCCTGGGCATTCTTTTCCGCCTGACGTTTTTTTCTCCACTCCACCGTAGTCAGCGCGAATTTCCATTTTTCCACAGTTTCCGGATCCCTCAGATACATATCTCCCGGCATGAACTCTGCCAGATGCCGGTCTCCCGCCGCGGCAATGGCCCCATATTTATTAAATAAATCAAATTTCACCCGATGGGCGCAGTTAAATGTACCGTTCATCCAGTTCCTGTCAGGATCATGATACCCTTCCTCAAAATGTTCCGAGATAAATTTCCGGTATATCGGAAACAGATCAATTCCCTGGTAAGAGGCCTTTGTAAACCAGGTAAAATGATTGATTCCCTGTACATTGACAATAATTTCATCTCTCCTGATCCCCTCAATCCCTTCCTCAATCCGACAGATATCCCGCAGCACCTTCTGGGTTCCAAACACTTCATGGCAGCAGCCAAATGCCTTGATTTCAGGAAATATCTCATATAAAGTCTTCACGCACAAGGACATGGGATTTGTATAGTTAATTACCCAGGCATCGGGGCAGTTTTCTTTAACCGCCTCCGCGATCACCCGGTATATAGGGATAGTCCTGAGCGCCCGCATAAGCCCTCCCGGCCCGGCCGTATCCCCTACCGACTGGAAAATCCCATAAGTTTCAGGCAGATGCACATCCACTTCCATCTCATCAAATGTTCCCGGAAGAATGGAAATAATTACAAAGTCAACGTCCTCCAATGCGCTTTTCAAGGATCGTTTCGTCTCAAACTTCCATTTTCCCTTAACATCGCCCCTGGCAAACAGCCGGTTTCCTATTATTTCATTGTTTTTTGCTGCCTCTTCATCAATGTCGTACAGCCTCACGGCACCGCTAATCTGCTCCTCCTGTGCCAGATCGGTCATAAAGACCCAGGCCCAGGCGTGGCTTCCTCCTCCAATATAGGCAATTTTCAAATCCGTACATTTATGATCCTGATATTTCATTATTTTCCCTCCGGTTCTTCCTTAAATGTGATATAGCTCTCGTCCGGAAACGAATACTCTCCCCTGTAATTCGAAGCATTATAAAACGGATACTTCACTGGATGATACTCCGTCGGCTTCCTCCCGTCGTCCTGGGTGTAAATATAGATGGAGTGATAGTCCCAGACAACCAGTTCATCCCGGTCATCCCCGCATAAATTAATGGCCTCACAGCACATGACCGGATGGCCGTCATCTGGAAAACTCACCGCCCGGTTTCCATCCCCATCCAAAAGTCCGCCGCGGCTGGGATCCCCATTGGTTAAGATAAAATCACGGCCATTTCCAACCCAGTTCACCGGAGCCAGAACGTTGCCGTTCATCTCATTTTCCTGTTCCCAAATCTGGTTTCCAAAACAGTCATATAGATATAAAACACCATGATGTCCCCAGAAATTGGTCACCGCGATTTCAAATCCTTCCCTCTCCGGGCAGTAATTGGCCACACTGACCCGCTGGGCATGTCCGATAAAATCCCTTTTCACAATATTTCCCTGAAAGTCGCCGATAAAAAATCCCTGGGTTCCCGACACACAGGCAAAATAGCCTTTATCGCTTCCCGCCATGAATTTTCCTGCAACAATCTCGTCCGTATGATCTGTCTGTACTGGATAAGTCCAGATCTCCTTACCATTGCAGTCCAGCAGCGTATAGCCGCATAACAGCTCATCATGCCCGTCTCCATTGACATCAATTGCCATGGGGAAATGCCCCGTATTCTTAGGGCTTCTGTATCTCCACATCAGGTTTAAGTCACTGTCCAATGCATATATGCGGCAGTACCGGTCCTTAATCAATAGGTCCGACGGCCGGGAAAGCCCTCTGAAATTGGCAATTCTGATTCCATCCGGGTTAATCCGGTCAAATGCATATTGTCCATAAGGCACGCCGATCAGCGTATCATCCGGGTCATCCGAATATGGTGTTTTCACCGATTTTTTTACCTCACCGGTTCTTCCGTCCAGAATCTGAAGTTCAAAGTTATGGGCAGTAATCACCTCATCGATTCCGTCCCCATCGATATCGTATACCTGGATCGGAAGGTCTGCACTGATCTTGCCCAGAATATGAGAATGTTCTGAAGGCTCCCCTTTCTGCCATAAGATATTGCCATCCAGATCAATGGCTGTTATGCAGCTTATATGTGCATAGGAATCCCGTTCCACCCGTTTCTGGGTCTGAGGCACCACAATATGCCATTCTTCCGTCCCTGTCAGGTGTCCAAAGCGCAATTGCCTGCTGGTTCCGAAATTCTTCAGATCAATCTTTTTCCACAGCTTCATTTTAGGATACTGGTCTTGAAGCTGTTTTTCTTTCTCTTCCCTGGACTGTATCCGCTTCCTGATTTCATCAGCCGTCCTATCCGTAACCTTCACCAATACATCCGTAAACTGGGTGGGACAGTCCGCCGTCACGGCAATCTTACCGCCTCTTGACGCCAGTTCTCCTTCATATTCGATCAGCGCCTGCCCGTTTACACAGCAGGTAACTTTGCTTCCATCACAGCATACCAGAAGTTTATAATACTGGTCACAGTCCGATTCAAAAGGAACACTTTTTAGGACGATCACCTCTTCTTTATGCCGGTAAGACAAATTGGCCGTTTTTTTGTATTCCAGGGAAAATACCAGGGTATCAATGCTGTCATTCATGTTAAATGCCAACCCCGCCATTCCCTTTGTGGAAAGCCGCCTCACAGTTGCGGAGACATCATAGTCTTTCCAAAGCACGTCCCCAGTCTGCAGGGTGGGGAAAATCCTATGAGGTTTCCCCTTCTCAATCCGGCAGGATTCCATATAGTGGGTTCCCCCACTCTCTGTTATAATCCAGGAAGGCCCGTGCCCATTATAGGTAAAATTGGATACCTGGTCTTTCCAATCCCCATGGCAGCCGCTTTCCACCACATAGTGATACTCTCCTGCCGCAGAATGATCCCTGTCATAAGGGAATTCACCGATTGGAAATGTCTTAAAATCGTCCTGAAATAAAATTTGATCTCTCATATTCTTTTAAAACCTCCTGATTTAACCTTTAATTCCGCTGGAAGCCACTCCCTCCACGATATATTTCTGTAGCAGCAGAAATATGATAATCACCGGAAGCAGCGAAAGCACGCACATTGCGAACATAGCTCCATAATCGGAAGAGCTCATGGGGTCGGTAAAATTTTTCAGCGCAATCGCAACCGTATACTTTTGGGGAGAATTTAAGTAAAGCAAAGATCCCATATAGTCGTCCCACTTCCAGTAAAACTCAAAAATCGCACACGTCACCATGGCCGGACGAACCAGAGGCACGATAATATGGGTAAAAATGCTGTAATCACTGCACCCGTCAATACGGGCCGCCTCATCCAGCTCCCTGGGGACCCCTTCTATAAACTGCATGATCATGAAGATAAAAAATGCCTTCGCAAACCAGGATGGAACCACAATTGGCAGGGCCGTATTCACCCATCCCAGCATGTTAAAAATAATGTACTGTGGTATCATAATAACCTGATGGGGAAGCATCATAGTGATGATCATACAAAAAAACAGGGCATTTTTACCTTTAAACTGGATTCTGGCGAATCCGTATGCCACCATAGAGGATGACAACACCGCCCCTGTTGTAGACAGAAGTGTAATCACCAGAGAATTTTTAAAAAATGTAGCAAAAGTAATTCCTCCAAATCCTTTCCAGCCCGTAAAATAATTGTCCAAAGTCCATTCCTTTGGAAAGAGCTGCGTCACTGTCGTCATAACAAGACGCGTTTCCTTAAATGAGCTGAAAAACATCCAGATAATCGGATAAAACATGAGAACCGCCACTCCACCCACCACCACATGGAATATTACATTTTCCAGGTTCTTCTTTTTTTTCATTCCCATGGCTATAGCTGTCATAATGAACGGCCCCCTTTCCTTTTTTTCTTCTTAGGCGCTTTGTCCGCATTGTTCTCATAAAATACCCATTGATTGGAGGACTTGAATACAATTGCAGTAAAAAATGCCACAATCAACAGCAGAATCCACGCCATAGCGGACCCATATCCCATCTCATAGTATTTGAAGCTCTGTTTGTATAAGTAGAGCACATAAACCAAGGTTTCATTGACCGGCCCTCCGTCTGTGATAATCTGCGCCTGGGTAAATACCATAAATCCGTTGATAATCTGCATAACAAGATTAAACAGGATCACAGGGCTCAGCATGGGCAGGGTAATGAAGAAAAACTGCTTCACCCGCCCCGCTCCATCCATATCCGCCGCTTCATAATAAGTAACCGGAATCTGTTTCAGCCCAGACAAAAAGATCAGCATGGAAGAACCGAACTGCCATACATACAGCAATACCAGGGTATACAGGGCGGTGCTCCTGTTAGACAGCCAGTTGACACTGCAGTTAAATCCAACCGCCTGCAGAATACTGTTTACCACGCCGGCTTTTGTAAATAAATTTCTCCACATGACGGAAACCGCCACACTGCCGCCGATGATGGAAGGCAGGTAATATACCACCCGGTAAACGCCCACCATTCTGGATTTCCGGTTCAGTATCATTGCCACAAAAAGAGCAAAAATCAACCGGAGGGGGACCGATATAAACGCAAACTTAAAGGTTACCTGCAGCGACTTCAGGAACAGCTTGTCCTGGGTAAACAGTTTGATGTAGTTTTCCATTCCCACAAATCTGGTATCAGAGGACAAAATATTAAAATCCGTAAAGGACAGCACAAAGGACATCACAAATGGAACCAGGGTAAACGCTAAAAACCCGATCAGCCATGGCATGATAAAGAAATATCCCACGGTGTTGCTGCTGTATAAAAATTTATAGAAACTGAATTGTTTTTTATTTCCTGCCGAAGGTTCATTCATCCTACTTCACCTCTTTCGCACTGACAAGTCTTTTAAAAAGGCGGGACTAAAAGCCTTAGCCCCGCTGTATTCTGCCAGTTTATTTTTCCGGATTATTTCGCCAAAATGTCAAGAGACTGTTCCATCCAGCTGTCAATACACTCCTGGGCAGTCATCTGCCCATACATCACTTCATTCACATTGTTGTTAAGTATTTCCACACACTGTTTGGAATTGGACGGATCCGTCGGGTCAGCGTCTCTGCAATATTCAAGCACATAATCCATAAATTCATAGACTTTCTTATCCGTTTCTCCTGCTGTCTCCTTCAGCTTGGCGCGGATTTCGGTCACGGCCGGGATTCCCCTTTCACCGTTTAGCACTTCATTGGCGCTGGAATCATTGATAAAATAGCTGATGGCTTTCGCCGCCAGTTCCGGGTTATCACAGTCCTTGGTAATGGAGAAAAACTGGGCCGGACGCAGATACATGCCCTGTGTGGTTCCATCGTCAAATACTGGCTGTGTAGCCATAGCCAGATCCAGGTCATAATAACTGGAAAATGTGGTGAATACGCTGCTCCAGTTCATTCCCATGGCGGCTTCCCCCTTACAGAGGGCGCGTTCAGAATTATCCTTCCACAAAAGCTGTTCCTCAGGATCTACGAAAACGCCTTCCTGAACCAGATCATAACAATCCTGAATGACTTTTACCATTTCAGCCTTGGTGGAATCATCAAAACCAAACTGCTTACCGTCGTCAGAGTAAACCGACTGGCCTTTAGAGCGGATCATCGGTTCCAGCAGATACCTGGGCATGCCTACGGCGACATTTTCTGTCTGCACCCCTGTTTTTTCATAGATTGCCCGGGCTGTATCCACAAAGTCGGACCAGGTCCAGTTCCCTTCCGGTTCCGCAACTCCGGCCGCTTGAAACAGATCCGGATTATAGATTATGGTCATTACATTGGTTCCCAGCGGCACACCGTAAATCCCGCCGTTATAGTATCCGCCTGAAATATACGCGTCCTCACAATCGGACAAATCCAGTGTCTTATTATCCACATAGGGCGTCAGATCAACCAGAAGCCCATTGTTAATGTATCCGGCAAACTGATCCGTCACCTGCGTTATGATATCCGGCATATTATTTCCTACCGACTGGGTTGCGAGCGTTTCCCAATAGCTGTTAAAACTGTTGTACTCATATGTAAATTTCACATTGTTCTGTTCTGCAAACTGTTCAAACACCGATATGGTATCGTCTGTCCGCTTCTGGTTTCCCCACCAGGCCACGCGCAGTTCGCCGTCTTGAGCCGGAGCCTGTTCCGTAGTTCCTGTTTTCCCTGTTTCTCCCTGGGCAGATACCGTCTCCCCAGCCGGCTGAGTCTGCGCTTCCTTTGATGAACCGCATCCCGCCAACGCTGAAGCTGTTAAAACCACCGCCAACCATACACTCAATTGTTTTTTCATATAATTCCTCCGTTTCAGCTCTTAATAAAGTTACCCATGCGCGCGCCTGCATGTCCGAAAGCTTTCTCATTTATAAATCCATTATAAAAAATACTCCTTTTCTTGAAAATGCAAAATGCGGCTGAAAAAGTTTAAAAAAACGTCTGCCCGGCAGCATTTTGCCTGGCAGACGTCCAAACATCTTCAATATAAAATTCACTCTGACTGAAGATATTCTTTAGGTGTTTTCCCGTAATATTTTTTGAACACCGTACTGAAATACTGCGGGTTATTCCCAAATCCCGTCATCAGCGCTATTTGATAAACGCTCAATTCTTCCTCCTTTTTCAGAAGCTGCACCGCCTTTTCCATGCGCAGAATCAGCAGAAAGGTGGAAAATTTGTAGCCTGTCTCTCTTAAAAACAGTTTTGACAGATATCCGCTGTTCATAAACAGCAGGTTATCCGCGATCCACTTCAGTGAAAGTTCCTCATTATCCAGATTCCTTTTAACGTAATCAACAATATCCCTGGTGGTTTTAGAATATCTGGCCCTGTCCAGCTTCAGCATACTGGCCTCTTCACACTCATCCTTAAAATACCTGTGTTTAATGGTTCCCAGAACATCTAAAAGTTCCTCTTCCTTAATCGGCTTTAAGAGATATCCCTCCACCCCATAACGGATTGCCTGCTGGGCATATTTAAAGTCATCATACCCGGAAAGGATCACAAATTTTGAACAGATCCCTTTTTCCCGGCAGCTCTTTGCCAATTGGAGTCCGTCCATCATAGGCATCTTAATATCGGTTATGACAATGTCCACAGTAGATGCCTCCAAAGCCTTAATTGCTGTCAGGGCATTATCATAAGACCCGCTTATTTCAAATCCATACAGATCCCAGTCCACGCAGTCCCGGACGCCGTTCCTGACAATCACCTCATCGTCAACAATCATTACCTTTAATTTTCGCATGCCTGTATGTATTTCTCCTTTCTCACATGGAATAAGATTCTGGCTCCTCCTTCTTCCGGCCGCTCCACCCGTATTCCATATTCCGGCCCATATAGATTTTTAAGGCGTTTATCCAGATTCCCCAGACCAATTCCATTCCCAGTGGCCTTCACCGTACCCAGGCGCAGTTTTTCCAGAATATCCGGTTCCATCCCCGGCCCGTTGTCTTCCACCGATACATATAAGTCGCCGTCACACGCCGTGACTGCCACCAGGATCTGGCACTGGTCAATCATCCGTTCCAGCGCGTAATTTATGGAATTCTCCACCAGCGGCTGGATACTGAACGCCGGAATGCTCAATTCCATAAACTCCTCTTCCACATCCATCATAAAGTGAAGCCGATCTCCAAATCTGATCTTCTGTATTGCCACATATCCCCTTAAATAATCTATTTCTTCTCCTAGTGAAATGATATTTCTTTTGCTGTTCATACACAGCCGCAGAATATCCCCCAGCGCCTTCACAACGCCCGGTATCTGCTGGTAATCCTTGGCTGTTGCCATCCACCGGATTGTATCCAGTGTATTATATAAAAAGTGAGGGTTGAGCTGAGTTCTCAGTGCCGAAAGCTGGGCTTCCTGCAGGTAAATTTTCTGCTCGTAATTTTCGTGGATCAGTTCATCCAGCTCCTGAAGCATGCTGTAAAACTGGTCATGAAGCTCTCCGATCTCATCTGAACGGGTTTCAGGCAGATTATCTTCTCCTGCTCCCCTAAGGTTATCTGCCAATTTATTATTCCCCCGGATCGTCTTGATCGTCTGTGAAAGCGAGCTGATAGGCCTTACCAGGCTCATTGACAAATGAACCGTGACCGCCAGAACCGGAATAAACAACATCACAAACAATATGATAAACAGCCGGTCTACATCAGACAATATTCCGAATAACCGGCGGTAGGAAGAAATGCTGTAGTACCGCCAATTATGTTTTCCCGACCTGATTTCCGTAATAAAGTATTTTGTATTTCCCAGCGGCATGATCTCATAACCATCACTGCCGGAACCAAACTCATGGTTTAAGAAATCCTTCTGCTCTTCTTCCGACAGAGTTGAAAATATAACTGAATCCATATCATCCTGAATCACCAATTTATGATAATCCGTTGTATAGGAGGATGTCAGCCGCTCTAAGTCCACTGCATAAACCAATGTGCCCCCATAGCGCATGGACAGATTCTTCTTCTCCTTAATTCCCCTTGCTATTATGATCTGGCTCTTTGGACCGCCCCCTTCCTCCCCGCTCATGGCCTGTTTTCCCTGGTTATCTGAAGAAATGATATATACCGGATCTCCAAGATAAGCCCTGGCCGTATCCAGTATCTCCTGCTCTTTCTCTACTGAAATCACGACTTTATCCGCCCCGTACCCCTCATATCTCTTTCCATCGGGAGCCAGATAAAGTCCTGCCACAATATTGGAATTCTTCGCCAGGGAACTGTCCAATTCTTTTATAATATCCAGCACGCTCACTGTTTTAATCCTTTGATATTCCTTCTCAGATATTTCCCTGTCCCGGCCGGAATCCATTTTTAACGCTTCCAGCTCTGTTTCTGCTTCCAGCCAGTCCGAAACACTGCTTTGAACCCGGTTGCTGGTGATGAACTGGTAGGTTAAATCTTCTATCTGGCTCAAGTTAGTCTCAACCAAGCCTATGGAGTTGTTTAAACTCTCCATTTTCGTATTATATACGTATTTAACATAGGACAGTTCTACCATCTTGATTACAGCAATGCTGAGAATGAACATGATCAGCCCTGAACAGAGAATCAGGCTGATCAGCTTATACATGATGGATTTATTCTTAAATAATTCTTTCACTCTTTTCATTGGCATTTACCATATGGATCTGTATATGATTTTTCTGAGTTCCGGATGAATCTCCTTTTCCCTGCCCGGAACCGTCTGCTGCATATAAACCACGGTTAATTGATTCTGAGGGTCAATTAACACATAATTACCACACATTCCGTACCAGCCAAATTCCCCGGCCGGAGAATCCTTACAACCGTCTTCACGGAGTCTGACACGGACACCCATTCCATACCCATAAGGGCTGTCCTTTCCCCATTCTCCGAACTGAAAGCCGAAATCCTCCAGCTTTTCTGCCGTATCCAGCTGATTTTCCGACATCATCCTGACGCTGTCTTCCCTGAGAATTCTGACCCCATCGGCAGATAAACCCTTGTTTTGCAGCATCAACATGAATTTCATGCAGTCGTCAATGGTCGCTAACAGCCCGCCCCCGCCTTCCTCAAATGGATTTTCAGGACAGTACTGCCGGTTTCTTTCTGCGGCTTCTATAAAGCAGCCGTCTTTACCGATCTTATATATCCCAGCCAGCCTGTGCCAGTCCGCCTGAGAATGAATTTTAAATGCAGTATTTCTGATTTTCATAGGAGACAGTATCCTGCTTTCAAGATATTCTCCAAATGCCATACCTGTAACAATCTCCACCACTGCCGCTAAAACATCATAACACGCTCCATATAAAAATTGGGTTCCCGGCTCAAACGGCAGGGGCAGACCAGCCAGCATTTCGGCATATTCCCGGGTTGTATAAAATCCCCTGCGGGAACGAAATTCTTCCATTATTTTCCCCGACTTCCAGATAGCGGCTCCAGGATTATTATAACAGTAGGGCAGCCCTGACTGCATTGTCAAAAGATTCCAGATTGTTACAGGACGTTCAGCAAGAACCGTCTCCGCCATCCCGTTTCGCCGTGTCCGCATCACATGCATGTGTGCAAACTGGGGAATGAATTGAGAAACATCCGCATTAAGAGACAACAGGCCTCTTTCATAAAGGGTTAAAACTGCCGCAGCAGTATAAAGTTTTGTTATGGAATACAGACGGTATAAGGTATCATCCTTAACCGGAGACATGGTGTCGATTCTGGAATAGCCGGCATAATGACGGTATATTTCCTTATTTTTCAGATAAATGAGACAGGCACATGAAGGTACAGCCTTTTTTGTCAAATTGGTCAAATACGCCGTAAGCTCCGTAAAATCCATAAGCCACCCCCAGAATTACTTTTACGGTATTTTGTCGAATTATAACCAATTTTAACATTAATAAAAAGGACTTTCAATCTAATATAGCCGCTTAAATTTCTAAAAAGACGTGTTGGATTACAATCACCAGTCCTTTGTGTCTGGTGCCTGAAAGATTAATTTTAAAGTAAAGGGTGAAGGCATTTTCGAAAATGCCTTCACCCTTTACTTTAACCCCCTTCATGAAAAACCCAGCCGCCCACTACTCAGCATCAACAACTTCACAGGCCATCTCATAAAAATCCTCCGGCCCCAGAGTGCTGTCAAACGCCAGCAGTGTATAAACCGTCCCTCCATCTTCCCAGTACATATTCTGAACCACATTATTCTCCACTTTATCCGTACCATAAGAGATATACAGCTTCCCTGCGTCCATTGCCGCCTGTTCCTCTTCGGAAACCTGATAATCCGGCGGTACAAAACGGTAATTATCCTGGGAATAATTGAATGTGATCCCATTATAACTAAACTTCTGATCCGGCTGTTTCGTATAATTCACAAAACCGGCCTGTTCAATCTCCAGTGAAATATCAGCCATCCCCTTCTTACTGTAGTTAATGCCGGCGCCTTCCGCTTTCTTAACAACATTGCCGCTTTCATCCTGCGCTTCCTGGTGCTTGGGCATGCCGCTGGAAAATGCAAAACCGTTAGAAAAGCTCTCGGGTGCCTTCATGGTATATCCCAATTTCTGCTCCAGTTTATCTACCTGCTCATAGTCGTAGAAGGCTTCCTTCCAGGAACTGTGTGAGCCAATACCCACAATCCTTCCTGCCGCCACCGCCGTTATACTTCCAAGCGCACATACAACTGCTGCTGTAACAATAATTTTCTTTATGCTGTAACGTTTCATCCTGTTTCCCTCCTGAATTCTGTTATGGACAGACCGCTTCATATTTTCCATATACCAGGAAGATACCGGCAGTTTTTCCGCTTCACGGTTCAAAGCTCCGGCGATTTTTAAATCAAGGGTGGATGTTCTATCGTCTCCCCCGCCGCCATTGCTTTCCCACTGGTTTTTATCAAAATGCTTCATTGCGGTATCTCCTTTCTAAATGTGTATGTTTCCTCTTCCAGAACCTTTTTCAAACTGGCTCTCGCCGTAAATAACCTGGATTTTACGGTTCCTTCCAGACAGTTCATAACATGGGCAATCTCCTTGGTGGACATCTGGTTATAATAATAGAGTACAATCACGGTTCTCTGTTTAACCGGAAGTTCCTTCACCGCCCTGTAAATCTCCCCGGCTTCCCAATTTTTCATGGCTTCTTCCATCACATCCACAGGGCTGGTTTTATCCTCTCCAAACACTTCTTCCACCGGCGGTTCCTTCCTGGCCCTTTTGCAGAATCTCCATGCCTCCCGGGTCAGGGTCTTAAAAAGCCATGTTTCAAAATACTCCGGCTCCCGTATTTTCTTCCTGTTGATCCAGCAGAGCACAAATGTTTCCTGCACAATGTCTTCGCTGTCTGGCCGGTTCCCGGAAATCAGATATGCGATATGGAGCGCTTTGGAATAATACATGGTCATGAGAGAATCAAACGCCGCCTGATCCCCGCTCATCATCTTCCTGACCAGACCGGCGGATTCCTGCCTTCTTTTTATGGAATTTTCCGATTCACCGCAATCCCGGTCCTTTCTGTCTGTTCCGCTGTGTTCCAATATCATCTCTTCTTTCCTTTTGCCGCGTTCTTTTTAGGTGCACCTACTATATAGAGGAGGTGGGGAGGGAAATGGTTCAATAAATATGCGGAAAAATAAAAATTTATTTTTCCGCATGGATTATCATTGTGTTACTCACCTGTTATACCATTTTCTCTTTCGTTATATATTCCCTTCTGATTGCAAATCCATCACTTTGCTGGCTATCCCGCACCGTTTTTTATCATGCGCCACCCCCACGCATAATACCTCGCCTCTTAATCCCGCATAATACTTGTTCTTAATAATCTGCTCCAATGCTGTTTCCTTCAGTTCCGCAATATTTTCCCCCTGCTTAAATTCTATTATCACATTACTTTTTCCCGGAAGCAGCGCCTCCAGCGTAATATCACTTCTTCCATATCCTGCTTCTATATTACTGCTCACCTTATAAGAACCTCTAAGCATAATGCACATTCCGAGAAACAGCATATGGTAAGCATTTTCTTTCGCGTCCATATAGCTGGTACAGGAAATTACAATAGACTGATAAATGCTCAAAAAACGGTCCATATCCTTTTTTAATAAAGCATCAAACATCTGTTCAAGATCCAGCCCATCAATACCGGCGATCTCAGATATCAATACTTGGAATTCCGCCATGACCTCATCGTTTGGTATTTTCACTGCTGCCAATTTATCAAATATCGCCCAGAAATTTTTATCCGCCCTGCCTTCTCCATTAAATATCCATTCTGCCCATATCTTGTTGTTATTATTTCCATCTTAACACATTCTCGTCAGCCAGATCAATTAATTTCATTTTACAGATAAATCGTTTCCAATGGCACTGCAAGCCCCCATGTGCATTTGAGTTGCACGTCTCGAAAGGGCCTATAAACTTCCTTCCTCTTCAACCACCTGTTTACTCTTAAAAATCATTCCAGTCTCCTCCCCTCATCCAGTCTTTAGCAATTACCCCATCCGGTAATACCCCCGCGGATACTTCATCCCGCTGCCCGCCCCACGGCTGAGCAGTTCCACCTCCTGCCCGTCAACCCTTATCTCCACAAACATCCCACTCACCCATTCCGCAGGAACCATCGGTTCCTCCTGCCTGAATTGTGTCGGACAAACGCTGCCGTCATTGATGTAAATCCTCTTCCCCTCTTTATCATACTCAACACACCCTTCTAAAACATTAGGTGAAAAATGAGTATGGCCGCTGAGAAAAATAATATTCCTATGGCCGTCCAATATTTTCTGAAGCCGCCCGTCTCCGCCCATATAAGGCGTTGACCTTTCCCCCGGTTTCCTCTGCGGATTATGAGCCAAAAGCGGCGCATGACAGATGACAATCCGCCAATCCCCGCCGCTTTCCTCCAGCCGCCGCTCCACCAACCGCCTCTCTTCCAGCCGCCGTTCCAGAAAATGCAGCTGGCGATCCTCAGGGAACGTAAACCTGCGCCCATGGGTAACCGCCTCCAGACCGATCACTTCCAGCCCCTTAAACTTCACCGAATAGGCTCCGCTGTCATCCACCTCCCAGCAGATTCCCATGGCCTCCGACCTCTTTCTCAGCGCCTCTCTGAACAGAGGAAAACTACTAAGCTCCCCGCCCCCATGGGGAAGAGGGAGAAATGGCTGGTCATGATTTCCTCCCACCGCAAAAACAGGCGTCCCGGGCAGTTCCTCTTCCAGACACCGGTACATTCTCTTAAACTGGCCTGGAAGGCCGTCATTTACCAGATCACCGGCCAAAAGAAGAGCGTCCGCCCCCTCTGCCCAGTGCAGAGCCCGCCGTATCCGCCCGTCTCTGTCCGACAGATGCAGATCACTCATGGCGCACATTTTAACGCCGCCGGAAATGGCTCTGGTGCAAAAGTCCGCCGGAACAGGGGTCATATACTCCTCACACTGCCCAAAATCAGGCATGATCACCCGGGCCAGCACATGGGTTGCCTCCGGCGGAACCGCCCTTCCCCCAGTAAAACGGAATTCCCCCTGCCCATAAGGCGAAATGGGAATGCAGGCGATTGACGACCAGTCCTTCAGCGCCCCATCCTGATCCGCCCAGTAAAGGGAAGCTGCCAGCGCCCCCTTCTTCTTCACTTTATAAATGCCGTCCGCCAGACCCGGGGTCTGCAATTTAACCGAAACACTCAATCGTTCCACCTGCTTTCTCAACGCTTTTTTATGTAATGAATCTGCTCCGCCAGCCAAATAGCCGCCACCGCTCCCAGCGCCGCCAATAAACCCAAAAGAATTACATAGGATTCCGGCCTGGTTCCGCGGTGAATCCGAATACCAAATAACCGGAAATATTTCATACAAATCAGAATCCATGCTGACAGTATACACACTTTTATCAATCCCGGCAATTTGTTTTCTTTCCGATTCCCTAATCCAGCCGTCCGGCTTCCCGCATACCAGATAAAGAACAGGAAAAATACCATCCCAATTCCAAAAAACGCCATCCTTACCCGTCCGGCCTGCCATCTGCTTTCGGCAGCCCGGGCTTTTTCTTCCGGAATTCCAGCCCTCAGAGCGCCCTTTTCAAACTTAAACGGTTTTAAATCTTCTTTTTCAAACATGGGCGACAGCCTTCCGCCAATCTCCGTCCCGCCGTTCCCATCCCATGTGATGGACAAATCATACTCAGAAAACAGATGGTCTTCCTCCACATTGGAATATTTTCGTTCTCCAAATTCCGCCGCATATTCCACATCCCTTTTATCCAGCTTTCCCAGCCACTGTTCTTCCCGCCATCCTTCCCCAACTCCGATCAGGTCGAACACGCTGTTGCCCAGATTCCGCTCCACATAGCGGCTCTTCTCAAACGATGGTTCAAAAAAATAATACCCATCATGGAACACATAACCACTGATCAAAAGTGCCGCCGCCGCTTCCGCCATACAGATTACGGCCAAATACCAAAACCATCTGCCCTTATTCTTCATCCTATATCACCTTCGCCTTAACTTTTTAACTGAAAGATATTTGAATATTAACATTCACTCAGGCCGGTTTCTGTAATTTTTTTCCGCTCTTTTTTCTGCGCCTTTTCCCTCTCAGAGGTCAATATTGTTTCTCTCAAATAGGTGCCTATGGATTCCCACAGGGCCTTTTCCAGTTCCTCCGGTATAATTCCATCCATTTGACGGACTTCCCTGGCCTGCATTTCTGCCTCTTCTTCCGTCACCAGTTCGAATATTACATCTTGAATGGACACATAAATCCCCTTTTCCTCCAGAATCTGCGCCGCATAATCCAGCATTTTTTTCTTATTATCTATCTGTGAAACTAACGAAATGATCTTCTTTTCAATTTGTCCCGGAGCCACACGGGTCAGGCCGTCTGCGAACATGGCCGCTCCCCCGGCCGCCAAACCTCTGAGCCCAATATTTCCAAAGGATACCTGAGGCAGAAGATCCGCCGCTCTGCGCAGCTTATTCCTGACCGGGTCACTGTGCACAAGGCCGTTATAGTTTACGCTTATTCCTCTTGCCGCCAGCAGCATTGTGCCGTCATCCCCGGTTTCCGTGCTCACACTGCCAATTGTTATATCATTTCCAAAGGTACTGCCCTCAATAAACTTTGAAATCGCAGCCTGAAGCTCCTCCTCATATCGATAGGAAAGGATATAAAGCAGCTCATTTTTCTGTCCATCCGTCACCCCGCTCAGCATGCCGAGCAACGCAGGCAGCGCGGCATCCCCTAGTATGTACAAAAAACCGGTGATCCGGCCTTCCGGCCGCTGGATCTGCCATTTTTTCAGGGCTTTTTCCAGCATGGCCTCTGCGGTCTTTTCATAGTTAATTTCATTTATTTTTATGTATACATTGAACATCCTATGTTCCTCCGGCACATTTAAAATTATTTGTAATTAACGGATCGCTTCATCCGTTATCACCGCATACGCCCCATGGACTTCTCCATAGCATTTCTCAAACTTATCCAACGGAACAAACACCCTGCCGCCATCCGGCGTCTGGTCTGAACTGTCGCACAGGTAAAATCCAACCAGACCGCCGGTTTCCGCACTTCTCACAGTTCCGGTGAGGCAGACCGTATGAGTACATCCGATATTCCCATCTTTATCATAGACCTTCCAGTCCCGGTCCTGCAAAATACCGGAATTAACTCCCAGAAGAACCCCATGTCCCCCTTCGATGGCTTCCGCCAGCCGCTCCCCGTCCGCCACATCGGGAAATTCGCAGTGGGAGGAAAATCCATAGTGTTCCAGAATCTTAATCTGGTCGGAAATGGTGGTTCCGCCTCCCCAGACGCCAGGTTCCACCTGTTCACACAGGCCGTTTTCCATGGCATACTCCACTACTTCCGGTTCCGTAATTTCTTTTCCTCCCATATAGCACAAGTTTGCGATAGAAGTCAGGCCGCATGTTCCAAAAGCTCCATAAGGATTGTCAAATCCCTGCTGAAAATCCAGTTTATCTCCCAGCGCAATTGGATCTCCGCAGACCACTGCCCGGTCAAAACCGGGCACCTGATCGGTTATCTCCATGGGCAGAATCTGTTCAATTGTCTCAATCTCTCCGTTTTCCCTTACGTCTTCAGGTTCCAGCCCTTCCGATTCCATAAGTTCCTGCATCCCTAATTCATCCATCCGCCATCTTCCCTTCTCTCTTACCGGCTATCATATTTTCTATTAATTCCATATCATGGAGATTCTGCTCATTTCTTTTAATTTTCTCTCCTACAGCTTCTTTCCGTTTCTTAAATTCCTTCCATTTCCCATCGAAAAAGGATTTATATTCTTTCTGATAGCACTCCAACAGCGAACCTGCTCCGGTTAAAATCTGGTCTGCCTGCTCATTCAAGCTGTTCAAATATCCTGTTTCTAGCTCGTCTTTTAAAACATACAGTTCTCTCATGGTTTTCTCTCTGATCCTATCTCTTCGGAGAGGAAAAAGCATTTGGTTAACCATAAACCCAGTCAGTAATAACGGAAGATGCCTTACCATAAACGCTCCCAGGTATGCAGCTCCTACTGTTGGAATTTCTATATTCTCTATAATGAAGTTAACCAGCTTGGATTCCCCTGTCGGCAAATGATTTGACGGGGAAATGATATCCATCTCTCTCCCCTTCTTCTGTTCCGCAAATGCCCCCGCATTGCCTGCATACCACTGGTATTCCACCAGACATTGTTTCACGTCACTAACAAACCGGCGGTTTCTCTCATAAATTTGTTTTGATACGACGTTAGATACTTCCTTAGCAATTTTATCATTAACTACGGAAATATCTTTTTCCATTTCATTTTTCAGATAGCTATTCAATTGACTGGAATTATTTTTACTGTCAATTTTTTTTGCCACCTCCCAGACCGCATCAGACATTTTATCATGTACAATTTTTTGAATCTTTGTCTCACACTTCTTCTTTGCACCTTCCAGATCCGCCGCATACTCTTCATAAAGCTTTCTATAAGCTTTCTCCAAACGTTCCAGCGAATATTGAATCAGTTCCTCCTTCTCCTTTTCCAGCCGTTCGGTATCCTGCTTCACTTCATCCTGAACTACATGTATCAGCTCCCGGACCATATCGCTCACCCGGTTGAATATGATTTCCTGCCTCCTCGCCTGAAGTTTTCCGGATATATGTTCCAACACCGTCTCAAAGCCCACAACCCACCGGAAATCCTCAGAAGCCTCAGATTCTTCCGTATAACATTCCAAAGCGATTCCCGCTGAAATGCCGTATACCGCAGGATTCTCCAGATTAAAGTTTTTCTGCAGCAGTTTTTTAACGTAGATAAGGAGTTTGTCCTGTTCGGAAGTCTTCCTCACCATATCCATTTTTGTGACAATGAAAATGGAATCGTCCATGAGATGAGACGCATTTTCGTCCAAAAACTCCTGAAAATCCGCAGTATACACCTGCAAAGCGGGAAACAGCACAATTGCCGCATCCGCTTTCTTCCTCAAAATGGACTGGGTCTCCAAAATGTGCTCCCGCGCATCTTCCTGCCCCGGGTTAACTCCCGGCGTATCGATCAAACAGAAATGCTCAAACCGTTCCTCTTTTGGAAATGACAGTTCCACATGCTTTAATTTACCGATCAGACTGCTGCTGGTGGTGAGCAGATCAATGGCGGCCCCGGGGTCTTTGGGAAGTACAATTCCAGTCTCCATCTTAAAACGCTTCATGGATGTTTCTTCATTCAGCACATACCGTTCTCCCCTCACGTCCTCCACTGTAATTTCCAGCGGGCCGCCGTCCTTGTTCCACCTCATATAGGTGGGAAGGGCGGTTGTGGGAAGATTATCCACGGTAAGCAGATTCTGTTTCAGGAGGGCATTTAAAAATGTACTCTTACCACAGCTGAAATTCCCAATCACAGCCAGATGCAGTTCCGGATTCTGGTATTTATCATACAGTTCCTTCTTCTGCCAAGCGTATTTCTTCGCTAAGCCCTGTTTCAGGCTGGGAATCACCTGATCCAGAACCCCGAATGCCCGGGGAATCACTTCTTCGGAGGGCAGTGACACTTCCATATTTATGGCCCGTATCCGCCGCACCACGTCCGGGTCTATGTATTTCTCTAAAACCGGATCTTTTTTCATGATTTCGACGCACTCCATCAGTATTTTCACACAGTGATTGAGGCGGGGAATCATATACAGACGGGTCGAAATCTGGTTCAGATATGATCTCAATTCAGGAATGCCAGTCGGAATCCGGGGTATTTTATCCTGTATTATGTCGATTTCACAGCGGGGACTCACAAAATGAACCGCATCTTCTCCCAAACCGCTGTACTCCACCGCTCTTTGATTAATATCCTGTTCGAATCGCGCTTTTTCTTGTTCAGACTTAAATTCATCTAAGTGTTCACACCCGGTTACTGCAGTAATAATATTTTTGAATCCAAAATTATTCCAGTCACGCAATTCATTTATATCACTGCCTTGATATAGCCCCACTGCGTTTACAGCATATAGAACCAAGTCTGTAAAGGGTACATATTCTTTTAAAATATAATCATAATTATATCTGTCTTGTAAAATCGTTCCTGGTGCCTCAACTAATACTATACCGCATTTTAACAGATTTAAAGGCCAATAGATAACGATTTTTCTAATAGGGCACACCAGTTCTTCACCTTGGTTTCCTATCGTACTGATGAATTTTCTAATCCCTTCAACAGACGGGTTGACATATATCGGCGTACCATTATATCTCCGGGAATTTTGCTTATGTGTGATAAAGAAGCAATAGAAGTGCAAAAAATTTTGCCGTTCCTATCCGACACTTGGCCATTGTGTCGGATAGGTCGGGCGGTTATTCGGGCAAGTCAATCTTGCCGACAAAGCTGTAATAAATCTCAATGTCCTGCCTGCGGGTGCCGTTCTCATCATAGCTGCACTCATGCACCACAATTTTCTCGATCATTTCCCGCAAGAGAGTGGGGGTCAGTTCTTCAAAGGCAAGGTGCTTGCGGACAATGCCCATAAATTTCTCGGCGTTGACGGTAGCTGCCTGTGACTTGTCCAGTTCGGCTTGCAGGGCGGCGGCTCTCTTTTTCAGCTCCGCTTGCTCGGCTTCGTAGTCAGCCGACAGTTCCATGAAACGCTCATCGCTGATTTTGCCGTTTACATTGTCCTCATACAGCCGCTTGATAATGCGGCTGATTTCAGAAATGCGTTCCTGCGCCTGTTCAAGCTGCTTGATGGCTGCGGCGGTCTTTCGCTTGCCGCCGATCTCGTTCTGCTGGACAAGTAGTTTCACAAACCGGCTCTCATGCTTGGCTGCGTATTCGGTCACTTGCCGGAGATTTGCCAGGACACCAGCGGTCAACAGATCGGTGCGGATAAAGTGCGCCGTACAGTTGCGGGTGCGCTTCTTGTAGCTGCCGCAGATGTAGCAGTCCTGTTTGCGGTCTTTGTTCTGATACCGCTGCTGATACAGCACATGGCCGCAGTCGGCGCAGAACAAAATCCCGGAGAACAGCCCCACTTCATCGTAGCGGTTCGGGCGTTTGCGCTGTTTGCGTAACTCCTGCACCCGTTCCCATGTTTCCTTGTCGATGATCGGCTCATGGTGGTTCTCGAAAATGGCCTGCTTCTCGACGGGGTTCTCTATGCTGTGCTTGACCTTATAAGAAGGCTTTTCCGTTTTGAAGTTCACCAGACATCCGGTGTACTCTCGGTTTTCGAGGATATGAACGACGGTGTTGGTCGCCCATTTGCACTCATAGCCTGGGTGATAACGGCGGGTGCTGCCTGTCCGCTGATATTCCAGCGTCCCCGGCGTGGGGATTTGCTGCTCCGTCAGCATACGGGCAATCTTGGTCGGGCCGTTCCCGGCAAGGCAAAGCTGGTAAATCTGCTGCACCACCGGGGCGGCTTCCTCGTCTATAATAAAATTCTCGTCCTCGTCCATCACATAGCCGTAAACCGGCTTGCTGGTAACAGGCTTGCCGCTCATGCCTTTTGACTTTTTCACTGCCTTGATTTTCTTGCTCGTATCTCTCACCAGCCATTCATTGAACAGATTTCGCAGCGGGGTAAAATCGTTGTCCATGCCCTCGCTGGCACTGTCCACATTATCGTTGACAGCGATAAAACGCACACCCTTTTGAGGGAACAGCATTTCCGTGTAAAACCCTACCTGCAAGTAGTTTCGCCCTAACCGGCTCATGTCCTTGACGATGACCGTACCCACTTTCCCGGCTTCAATGTCCGCAAGCATGGCTTGAAATCCGGGCCGCTGGAAGTTCGCGCCGGAAAAACCGTCGTCGGTGTACCAGCGCAGATTGGTAAAGCCGTTCTGTTTTGCGTAGGTTTCGAGTATCCTTTTTTGGTTCGATATGGAATTACTCTCGCCTTGCAATTCATCCTCGTGGGACAATCTCGGATAAAGGGCGGTAATGAGGTTTTGGGTGGCTTGTCTTAACATAAAATCCTCCGTTTCCGACAGCCAGCCCCACTATTCCGTGGTTTCATTGTACCACGGAACGGCGGGGGCTGTACAGCGGCAAAAGCGTTAAATTTGCTTCTTTACAGCTTTTCAATTTTCCGATTTTTATGGTATGGGTTGTCGTCCCATATTTGCAGTAGAAAAGTTCATAACTCCGTGGTATACTCTGATTTAACAAAAAAATCAGAAGTTAAAGGAGAAAACATGAAGTATACAATAGATGAATTAACCGCGGCCAAAAGGCAAATTGATTCAACTCTGCACAAGCTAAGAGAAACAGTAAAAACATTTGAATCAAAGGATAATTCCGAGCGTTATAAATCACAAATCACATTGGCAAAGAGAAGAATAAAAGCCTTTGAAATTGCAAATTATTTTATAGAGAATGAGATTAAGAATTGCTAAAGCACTTCCGATTTTCGTTCCAGCGGTCATGCTCCCTGGCATGGCCGCTTTTCCATGCCCCGGTTCACGCCGGATAAGTCGGCTCCTGTGTAGCAGCGGCTTCCGCTTCCAGTACCCGCGCCATTTTGTCGGCGGCTGTGGTTGTGGTGTCTTTCTTGAAATAGCCGGACACGACAAGGACGGAATTGCCCATGCGGATTTCCGTCACACAGTCAGGGCGGCGGGTGGTGCGGGTGTCGTGCTGCTTGTTATCTGCCATAGGCAATACTCCTTTCAGTCGGTAATCAGTTTCTTCATGCTCTCCATTTTCCGCTTGGCGGTTTCCTGCCGGAAGTTGTCGCCGGTAAAGCGTACCGGGACGCACATGGAAAGCAGGCGGTCATAAATCCGGGAATGGGCGGTGTCCTCCGGGTTGTGCAGGTCGTCCAGCGTAAGGTTGGTCGTGACGATCAGCGGCTTGCCGCTGCGGTAACGGCTGTCAATCACATTGAACACCTGTTCCAGCCCGTATTCCGTCCCGCGTTCCATGCCGAAGTCGTCAAGGATCAGCAGCGGATAACGACAAAGGCGGGAAATGTACTCGTTGCGCCCCTCAAAGCTGGCGGCAAGGTCATTGAGGATAAGAGCAAAGTTCGTCATGCGGACGGGGATTTCTTTCTCCATGAGGGCGTTTGCGATACAGCCTGCAAGGTAGCTTTTGCCGGTGCCTACGCCGCCCCAGAACAGGCAGCCGATATTGTCTGTCCGCATATCTTCCCAATGCTCCACATACCGGCGGGCAAGCCCGGTCTGCGGGTTCCTGCCGTTGTCGTTCTCGAAAGTCCAGTCCCGCATGGTGGGGTCGGTAAAGCCCCGGCGTTTCAGTTCTTCCACGGTGTCAAGGTGTCTGCGCCGCTTTTCGGCGGCTTCCCGTTCCTCGCGGGCGGTTCTCTGGCAGTCGCACTCTGCCGGGTGGCGGTCGCGCCCGAAGATAGCGGCCTTATCCGGCGCAAAATAGGCTTCTTTCGGCTTGCGGCACTTGCCGCAGTACAGTAAACCGTCCTCGCCGGTGTAGTCCTCCGGCTCCGGGATGGTGGTCGTCATATTCTCCAAAACCGCGTTGATTTCATTCTTCATAAACTCTCGCCCTCCTTGCATGAGTAGTCTGGTATGCCCTTTTTAGGGGCTTCCTTTTTGTCGTTCCCCGCCCATATCCGCAGGGCGGCGGCATAGTTCTGGTAGCTTTTCCCGTTGGCGGCAAGGTAGCGGCTCATTTCCTCGATGAACCGTTCCAGCCTGTCAGGGTACTCTGCCTGCAACTCGTCGTATTCGGTCTGTGACAGAAAAATATTTCCATATCGGCCATAGGGCGCGGACGGCCCCCCACTCACTCCCTTTGTTTGGCTCTCTGTAAGGTTGTTTATAGTAGTTTGGTTAGGGGACGGTTTTCCGACCATCATAAGGTCGGTTTTCTGACCATCAGTAGGACGGTTTTCCGGCTCTATGAGGGGCGGACTTCCGGCCATCAGTTGGTCTGAAAACTGTACCTGTGGCACTGGCGGTACTTTGACATAAAGCCGGTTCGGTGCGGAGAAGCCGCCCCGTTCCCGTTCCAACAGCCCCGCCGTGTCCAGTTCATTAAGCGCCCCCTTGATGGTGGTGCTGCCTTTATCCAGTATTTCTGCTATCTCCGCGATGGGATAGATAATATAAATCCTGCCCTCGTCGTCCAGCCACTTGTTTTTCTGGGAGAGGGTGGAACGGTCTAACAGCAGCGAATACAGCAGCTTGGCGGTCTGTGAAATCTCCATTTTCAGCAGGAAACGGGGATACGGCAGATAGGCGGGCAGCCGCGTGTCTGCCCTGATATAATCAGCGATAGGATCACCTCCCTGTGTTCGGGTTGATTTTGGCGTATTGTCACGCATTAAAACGCCGTTTCCGGGGGAAAAGGATAAATGTATCGCGTACCCTTTGACACCCACGAAAAAAGCCTTGATTTATGCGGGTTTGAAAGGCTCTAAAGCGTGACATCTCTGCCTTTGTTTCCGCTTTCTCTCGGCGGCTTTGATTTTCTTCATGCGCCCGGCGCAGTCGGGGCAGTATTTTCCCCGGTTGGATTTGGGGACAAAGGCCGCCCCGCAGACGGCACACCGTTTCCGGCTTCCCCGGCACAAGAGGGCTGCGGCCAGCTCCCCGTCAAGGGGCAGGACAGCCACACGGAACCAGTGGCACATGAGGGAAAAGGAAATGCTCTGGACGCACACGCAAGGCTCCCCGTCGTCCAATAGCAGGCAGTTCCCCTCATCGTAGTTACAGCACTCATGTACCAGCCGCCGCGCCCGCCGGTGCTGGCGGTAGTCCATGTGGGGCAGGTTATCGCTCATGGCTCTGCTCCTTTCTGCGGTGCGGCTCGTCCCGGCGCAAAATCTGGTCGATGTTCCGCTTGACGGTCTGCAACTCCTTGAACCGCTGTTTCTGTTCGTGATAGGTGTTATACAGGCCGTCTTTCTCGGAGATAAGCTGCTCGATCTCGGCCTGCAACGCTTTCCGGGCGGGCAGCTTGGTAATGCCATGCGCCTTGAAATACCGGGCTGCTGCGTCGGCTATGATAAAATCGCTCTCATGGGCCTGCCGGTATGCGGCGCGGGCTTTCTCGGATTTCTGTGCCCGCAGCCCGTCGCGGGCGGCCTTGGTCTGGGCGTAGGCCAACACCTGCCGCTGCAACTTCTTTTTCCCTTGCAGCTTCGTTTCCAGTGCTTTCAGTTCGCCGCTGGTCTGGCGCATTTTCTGATAGGCGGTGTCAACGGCGGCTTCTAACTGCTCCGGGGAAGTAAAGCCGTATTGCTGGTAGACGGACAGCGTTTTGGCGGCCTGCTTCAGATTGTGTATCTTCGCCCAGCGTTCATAGCCCCGGCCTTTGCCCTCGGCCATTTTCTGCTCAATGTCCACAAGCCGCTGCACTCCGTCCTGTTTCGGGGCGGCTATCTCGGCTCTGGCAACCTGCAAGCGGTCTTTTATGGTGCGTGGGGGATCGGGGGATCTGGCTGGCGCTTCGGCTGCTCTGGCGGCGTTTTGCTCTAAAACGGCAAAGACAGCGGCGCGGTCAAAATCGTCGCCCAGCTTCCGGGCGGTAATTGGCTTTGTCCTGTCCGGCGTGAGGTAGGAAAGCCGCCCCCGGCTCTCCTTGACGGTCACACCCTCCTGCAGCAACAGAGAGGAAAACTCGTCAAAGCTGGCGGCGGTGGCAAGGGCTTTCCGTAGGGTCTGCCGCAGCTTCTCCTTGTTCGTTTCAAACTTGGTCTGCCGGGGCGTGATACTATCGGCAATCATGGGGGCGTTCTGCTTGTCCAGCGCGGCCTGTCCCTTTTTCTGCGCCCAATACTCCCGGTCGGTGACGCGGTTCTTGCTGCCGTTCAAGAGGTCGATTTGATAAAGCCCCTCCCGGTGGCACATCTCCATGACTTCGGATTTGAAGTAGCGCAGGGCAGCGTCGGTACATCGGTGCTTGCAGCCGACTTTCGTATCGGCCGGCCTGTCCATGTAGGGCAGGAACGGCACTTCCTCAATCCGCAGGCTGTTTATGACGATATGCACATGAATGTTGCCGCTGTGGTTATGCCCGTCCGGGTGGGTGCAGACAAGGGCCTGGTGGCCGGGAAAATGCTCTTTACAGAATTGTTCCCCCAACGCCTGCGCCCGGTCTACGGTCAGGCCGTTGTCCGGCCCGTCCCGCGGGTCAAAGCTGATGATGTAGTGGTGGCTTTTCACATCTTCCCGCCGCTGGTTTTTCTGATAGCGGAGATTGGCCCGCATACACGCAACGGCAAAATCCTCCCCGTCGCAGTTCAGCGTGGACAGCCGGTAGTCCTCGCGGGGGATAAGCCTGCCGGTTTCATCAAGGACGGGCTTCATGGTAAACTCGTCATGCTCAAAGAGAAGATATTGCTCGGCGGCTCCGTAGTCGGCGTTTTTAGAGTTGATATGCTTGAGTGTTGCCAACCGCGTCACCTACTTTCTTGAGGACTTCATACTTGAGGACGGCAAGGTCGGATATGGCGGCGCGTACCTCGCCGGAAAGGGTGTTGTAGGGTACGCCGTATTCGTTCAGATACCGGGCAATCTGATTGAGGTTGCCGCCGATCCTGCCGTACTCGGCTGTCAGCTTCCCGACAGCGGAAAGCAACTCGTCATTGACCGACGACACATGGACAACCGGGCGTATGGTCGCCCGCCGTATCGCCTGCCGGAGAAATTCGGACTGGCTGATACCATAGGGCGCAAGCCGCGCTGTGAAGTCGGCATACTCATCTTCGGACAGCCGGGTTTTCACAACGCGGCTGCGGTGGGGCGTGTTGTATTTCTTTCGCATGGTGTGACCTCCTTTCTCGCCCGTAAGGGCGCATGAGCAGGGTTTGGGGAAGGCACTCCCCAACAAGTTTCCCGCGAGGGGCAAAACTGCAGAATTGCGGATTTTGGCACCGTGGTAGAAACTTGCTCTCCGTGACTGCAAACTTTCTCTCACTTCCGTCCGCCACTTTTTTGGAAAACTGCAACCACAAAAGTTTGTTTCTCTTTTTCTGCTACTACTAATCCTGTAAAGGGCATTCCTGCCCGCTTTCGCTAAAATGACACCGGACGCAGTGGTTTCTACCCGGTGTTGGAGAAATCCTTTCTCTTTGCCCTCTACTACGGGTAAATGCTCCAAATGCCAAACACCAGGGCAGAAAAATTCCCTCCTCGCTTACTACTACAACCGGCAGGGGGCAAAATGGCCGGGAGCGGAGCCGGACAACAAAAAAAGCAGTAAATCTTTTTCAAGACTTACTGCTTTCGCTGGCCGCGTCGGTGGCGGCTGGTATTCAGTTTTTATGACTTGTCCGGTGGTTCGTCAAGCCGGAACTTGAATTGACAGTCAATTAACCGCTGCTTTACATAGTCCTCCACCTCGGCGTTGACCTGCCCGTTCACTTTTGAGAAATAGCGGATATATCCGGCGTAGTGGAGCAGGACAGCGTTCACGGCTTCTGGGTCGCCCTCACGGGCTTTGAGGATTGTTTCATAGGGGAGAAGTCTACTCATACCGGCTCACCCCCATTTCTTCGCGTAGCCGCTGCAAGGCAAGCTGGATATGCCGCCCCGCTGTGCTGCGTGACCGGCCAATACACGCGCCGATCACGCGCTGCGGCTGGCGCAGAAAGTAATAGCGCAGGATTTCTTCCCGCGTCTGCTCCGGCAAAACAGAGATCGCGTCGGCAAGGGCGGCGTTGCAGAGCAGGACGGTCTGACCGCAGACGGTAAATGGGTATTCCTCGTCCGGCTCCGACGCGGCAAACTGGACAAACTTCTCGTTCATCAGATAGTCAAGGGAAACTTGCCGTTCCCATTGCCGTTTAAGCTTCAAAATCTTGTCCAAGGCGGCACAGCGGATAACAGTCTTGCAAAAGGCGTTGTACCTGCGCTGGATATATTCTTGATAGGCTATCTGGTCGGTCATGGAAATTCCCCTTTCTGAATAATAGTGCGGGGCGGTGGCACTTCTTGCTGTCGCCCCTTGATTGCCTACCAGCAAAGGCGGGCGGGGCTGTCAACGGCTGCGCATATGCGCCGTTCATCTTGACCGTTGACTGGCTCGGCTGGGTTTGCTATTTACCCGACAAACTTGAATTTATTTTAAGCTATCACGTTTTACCTTCTTAAGCCTTACTATCATTACCATAGGAATTTCTTTGTTGGTTTTAAAACATTCTTCATAAAATCCATCAATGACAAATCCAGCTCTAAAACAAAGGTTAAAAATATCTTGTATGGAACGATGATAATAAATCTGCTCTTTCGGTTGCCCTTCAATCGCTATATCATAGTAACTGTGCGGTGTCATATATTTTTCAGTCAACGTGACAAAACAAGGGTGTTGCGTTGCAAAGACAAAAATTCCGCTTTCCTGCAACAGTTCATAAACAGCCATAAGAAGTGGTTCAATATCCGTAATATCCATAATTGCCATATTAGAAACTGCTTTCGTAAAGGCTCGATTTCTTTTTAATTCTAATATACTTTTTCTATCGGTCGCATCCGCCACACAAAATTCAATTTGTTTTGCATATTGTGATTGCCGTCTTTTAGCCAATTCTATCATTTTTTTGCTGTAATCAAAAGCGACAACCGAAGCGCCTCTTTGTGCAAGATACGAAGAATAATTTCCATTGCCACACGCAATATCCAAAATGTAATCCGCAGGATTAGGAGATAGAAGTTCCGTTACTTTGGGACGCACTACCTCTCTGTGAAATTCATTAGATTCGTCACCCATTGCATTATCCCAAAATTGTGCGTTCTCCTCCCAGATTTTTTTACTTTCCTCTGTTCCCATGTTCTCTCCCACTCCCCAAATTTGCTTTTTTGCTTCCATTAAATCTTCCTTACTATATTCCATTGTTACCCTCCATAACTTCTGATTGTTGCCGTCTTGACGATTATGTATCTTTACATTACCTTCTGAAACATATGGCGCACCTTGTCCAGGCGGCTGTTTGGACGGCGGGGCTGGATGACCGGCTGACCGACAGCGGCCTGATATCCTTTCAGCTCTGTAAGGCATACGCTCCGCCCGTTGGTGTAAAAGGCCAGATCAGTACGGTATGCCTGTATACAGCGGGCGGGAATCTCGCCAGTAAAGACAACTTCATCCTTTTTTACCTGGGCCGTTTCGATGGTGGCACAGTATTTCGGTGCATCATGATAAGCCCTGGAAAGGTATTCCTGGGGCGCATAGAGGATGAAGGAGAGATAAGGTTCCAGCAGCTGCGTCCCCGATTCCTTCAATGCCTGTTCCAATACAATCGGGGCCAATGAGCGGAAGTCCGCCGGCGTGCTGACCGGACTGTAATAAAGCCCGTATTCAAAGCAAATCTTACAGTCCGTTACGTTCCAGCCGAACAAGCCCTGCTCCAGCCCGTAACGGATACCATCCCTGACAGCGTTTTGAAAACTCTGGTTCAAGTATCCCAGCGAAACCCGGCTCTCGTATTGTACACCGGAGCCAAGCGAGAGTGGTGTAACAGACAGTCCTATGGATGCCCAAAACGGGTTGGGCGGCACCTCGATATGGATGGTGTGGCTGGCTGCTTTGAGCGGCCGCTCCATATAAATGACGGAGGGTTCCTTTACCACTGTTTCAAGCTTGTATTTTTCCGACAGCAAAGCGGAAACAACCTCCAACTGCACCCGGCCCAAAAAAGAAAGAATGATCTCATGGGTGATGGAATCCACTTCGCAACGCAAAAGCGGGTCAGTATCCGCAAGTTGCGTAAGAGCGTCCAGCAGCCGTTCTCTTTGCGCTGCCGTTTTCGGCGCAATCGTCGTCCGCAGCATGGGGAGGGGGTCCTCGCGCCACCTTTTACGAGGGAGCCGGGTTTGGTCCCCTAATACATCGTTTAACCTCACGCTGTCGCTGGGAAGGATAACAATTTCACCCTGATAAGCGGTGTCTGTCCGAACAATTTCCCCTTTGGATGGAATACGCATCTCTGTGATTTTCAGCTTTTCTCTCCCGGCCAGGGCCACCGTATCCCGCAGGCGCAGCGTTCCGCTGTATAACCGTAGATAGACACGCCGCTGGCCGCAATCGGTGTACTCAACCTTGAAAACGCTGCCGCATAGGGCGGCGCCCCCCTGTTCCCCAATCGGTTGGAACAGCCCTGTCACCGCATCCATCAACGGTTGAATGCCAAGGCCATTTTTGGCGCTGCCATGATAGACTGGGAACAGGGAGGCGTCTTGAACCCGCTGCTGTTCCTCCCGCGCAAGTTTTTCCCGGCTGATTGGTTCTCCTGCGATATACTTTTCCAATAATTCATCGTTATTTTCGATGACCGCATCCCATGCTTCTATGTCGGTATTTTCCTCCAGGACTATTTCCGGGGACAGCGACACCGTCTGCTTGATGATAATATCGGCGGAGAGCTTATCCCGAACAGACTGAACCACGCTCTGCAAATCAACGCCAGCCTGGTCGATCTTGTTGATAAAGATAACGGTGGGAATGTTCATTTTCCGCAGGGCATGGAACAGAATACGGGTCTGGGCCTGCACGCCATCTTTAGCGGAGATCACCAAGATGGCCCCATCTAAAACAGCCAAAGAGCGGTACACCTCCGCCAAAAAATCCATGTGGCCGGGCGTATCCACAATGTTAACTTTACATCTGTGCCACTGGAAGGAAGTGACTGCCGCTTGAATGGTAATCCCACGCTGCCGCTCCAAAAACATGGTGTCCGTCCTCGTTGTCCCTTTTTCGACGCTCCCCGGTTCTGAAATGGCTCCGCTGGCATATAGCAGGCTCTCCGTCAAGGTCGTCTTTCCAGCGTCTACATGGGCAAGAATTCCAATATTGATTATTTTCATGTGATTGTCCTCCCTTTACAGCCCCAAAGGGCATAAAAATCCCCAGCAGTAAAATACTTTTACCACTGGGGATTATAAGTTGCGGACATACACATATACAGCATACACCTGTTTGTGATTGCTGTTTTTGGGGATATGTCAAAATTGATAAGGCAAAAGTATTCTTAAATTGGGTACAAAAAACTAAGCCCCTACAAAAGGAGCTATCATAATCCTTTGTTCCCACTATTTGATTATAGTTTTATTTAAGAATACCTTGCCGCATATTTTTTACTCCTTTTCTGGATTAAATCATTGTATCACATCAGTTTTAGGAAAGCAAGTACCTAAAAGAAATTTTTCTTCCCCTTATATGTAACAATCATACCGGCTTCCTAGCGTTCAGAATGTTTTCTGCTGTCTGCTGTGGTGTTTGGTTGGAATTGTCCAACCAAAAGCCGATCCGTGGTGTTGTCTGCATTTTACTAAATACAAATTCAATGTATACAGAAAGATATAAGGAGTGGGAGGGATTCCGCCGTAGTTGGCATTGTAGGAAAATCCAAAAGTTTAGATTTTCCCACAATGCTTATCTTTTGGTCTTTGGTTCGGAATAGTGTAGTGCTGGCGGTCTATCTCTTGTTTTCGGTTGCTTGCTTCCTTACCGTACATGAGCATTATCTCAGGATATGCAATCACCTTTTTCTCTTTCCCATAATGCAGTTCATAAAACGGCTCAGCCGAAAGTAATGTATTAGGTAATAATTCTTCGCCGATAAGAGCATGAATCAGACTTCTTTTCCCAGAAGCGAATAGTCCGTCAACCAACACAACCAGTTTCCGGTCCACCGTCTTATCCAGTTCCTGAAACTTTGGGATCAGCGCCATCCTGCCTGCGCCGTATGAAGTCATCTTAGCATTTCTCAGCAGTTCCTGTTCCGCTTTTTTAATACTTTCCTCAATTTCCCGGCATTTCTCCATTGTATCAACCATGATCTATCCCTCGTTTCCTCTTTTGCAGCAATGGTTCTATCAGTTCCATATTCTCCAGATTGACCTGGTTCTTTTTGATCTCCTTGAGGATTATTTTTTCTTTTTCCTGGAATTCCTGATTTTTCTTCTCAAAAAACAGTTTGTATTCGTCCTGATATGCCGCCAGCAGAGATTTCGCCCAGTCAATGTTCTTTTTAATATGCGTATTCACATGAACAGTATATACGCTTTTTAGGCTCACATAATAGCCGGACAATTCCATCATAATTTTCATTTTGATTTCAATTTTTTTCTTAGGCAACATTTGCTGTTCCAGTATGAATCCTACGGCTAAAAGCGGCATGAGTAATGCTCCCAAAATCGAACCTAATTCTAGATTTTGTATAACTGCATCAATCAAAGAAGGCATCTGTTCCTTTGGTTCTATTGATATATCATTAAGTACCAAAGCAGGGTGTTTTTGACTGTCTTTCTGCTTATTGAAAAAATCTCCGGCACTGCTGACATAATATTGATATTCTTCCAAACAGGCCTTTACCTCCGTTATAAACTCATATCCCCTTTTCCTGATCTTTTTTATTATATTTTTATTGATATCCTGCGAAATTTGATAATTCATATCGGCAACGGCTTTATTCAGTTCACAATCCACATATGCCTTCAATCCCCTTGTCAGCCTCTGCCGGTCAATATTATAATCAATTTCCTCTTCGGTTTCTTTTATCCTTTTTGTTAAAATTTCGTTCATACTTGAAATCCACTGGGGTTCCTGCACAAGCAAATCTTCCTCATATTTACTCAATAACACCTGATAGGACTTTTCCAGACTGTCCAGTGAGTATTTATGCAGCTTCTCCCTGTCGTCTTCCAGCCTTTTTGTATCCTTCTTCACCTCGTCCCCAACAAGATGTATCAATTCACGAACCATCTCGCTGATCCGCCCGGATATGATTTCCTGCCTCCGGTCCCGAAGCTTTTGAAATACCTTCTCCATCACCTCTTCAAAACCCATGGCCCATTGTTTGTCCCCCGCATATACGGCTTCATCCATATAGTAATCTAACGCGAATCCGGCGGAAATTCCGTATACCTCTGGCTCCTGCAGTTCAAAATTTTTCTGAAGCAGTCTTTTTACGTAGGCAAGAAGTTCAGCCCGTTCTGATTCCCGCCTCACCATATCCATTTTGGTAATGATAAAAATGGAATCGTCCATCAGGTGGGCCGCATTTTCCATCAGAAAATTCTCGAAATCCGCCGTATATACCTGTAAGGCCGGAAACAGCACAATCGCCGCATCCGCCTCTTTTCTTAAAATCGACTGGGTTTCCAAAATATGTTCCCTGGCATCTTCCTGCCCTGGATTGACTCCGGGCGTATCAATGATGCAGAAATTCTCATATTTCTCTTCTTCAGGAAATGATAATTCGATCCGCTTCACTTTTCCGATCAGCCCGCTGTCAGTGGTGAGACTGTCTATCATTGCTCCGGTTTCTTTCGGCAGCGTTATCCCTGTTTTCACCTCAAACCGGCTCAATTCCGGCCCCAAAAGCCGGAACCGTTCCCCCTCCACGTCCTCCGCAGTGATTTCCGGTTCATTTCCCCCGGTTTTGTCCCATCTGATATAGGTGGGAAGGGCGGTTGTGGGGAGATTATCCGTGGAAAGCAGCTCCTGTTTTAAAACCGCATTTAAAAAAGTGCTTTTCCCGCAGCTGAAATTGCCAATTACCGCCAGGTGCAGTTCCGGATTTTGGTATTTGTCATACAGTTCTTTTTCCTGCAGGTCATATTTTTTCGCAAGCTCCGGTTCAAGGCTGGGGATTACACGGTCTAAAACCATAAATCCCTGGTCTGCAAGTTCACCCGGCGCAACCGGAACTTCCTTCCAGAGCGACTGTATCTTCTGCATCATATCCGGCGTTATGATTCCCCTGTAAAAACTGTTTCCTTTCAGATCCATAATAATTTCATTTAACAGTCTCATGCCTTTCATGAGTCGGGGAACCGCACATTCTTGAATTAACAGCCGGTTCAAATAGGATTTTAATTCCGGATAGCCGGACTGGCCCATGATTTCCTCGTCCTGCCACATCGTCCTGCCATTTTTTACCCGGTTCTTTACGAAGTGGACGGCCTCCGGTCCAAGGCTGCTGTACTCCTGGGCTCTCTTCATCAGATATTGACGTATTTCATCAAAGTTGTAGTCATCTTCAAATTCATCGTCTTCATCGAAATCGTCCGGCTCATCATCCTCCATATCAATATAGCCGCCGGTTTCCTCGTCTCCCGGCCCATCATCATCTTCGTCCTCTGCTTCCATAATATCACAGCGGGTAAATACGCTGACAATGCGTTCCACACCATAACTATTAATTTCACTCAGATATTCCAAATCCATTCCTATATACGGCACATTCATATTCACTGCATAGATCACTGCATCCGCATAGGGCAGATATTCGCGAATTGGCCAGCAGACATTCTGTTGACTTGTATAAGGTGCCTCTACCAGCACCAGACCGGATTCCAACAGATCCGAAGGCCAGTAGATAACCAGTTTGCATACTGGGAATTCGCAGTTATTCCGGAAAAAGTCATAGAATTCCCCAAGCCGTTCCTTAAACTTCAGGATTCCTTCGGCGGTAGGCTTTACATAAATCGCCCTGCTTTCATCCCACTGCCCATTCTCCCACATGTAAGCAGCAATTTTTTTCTCATCCCCGTAATGCAGTTCATACACAGACGGGACGGTCGGAAGAATCTCTTCATCCAGCAGTTTTTCTCCAATCAGGCCGTTAATAACGCTGGATTTTCCTGATTTTATCAGGCCGCAGACCAGAACAACATATTTTCGGTCCATGATTCCTTCCAACGCTTTCAGTGTGCGCACTGTTTCGCTCTCCCCACCATGCAAAACCCTTTCGGCACGCATCAGCGTCCTTCCTATTTTGCCGATGTTTTCTTCTGCCTCCCAATACTGTCTGAAAGTATCTATCATACTCCCGCCCCTCCTTTTGTCCTTTTCTATTGGTCCGTCAGACCTGCTGCCCATTGTCGTTGCAATAGACCAGATACTTTACATACAATTTCCTGAATTCCGGTTCAGAAGGGATTTTACATTGAATCCCCAGAGAGACCAGCAGCCTCATTTCATCATCCGTCAGAACCGCTTTTTCTTCTACTTTCCTAAAAACCGCTGTGACCCAGGTTTCCATATCCCTGCACTCCCGGCAGCTGTTGAATATTTCACCAAATCCAACCAGTTGTTCCAGAACCGGCGCCATCTGGGTTAAATTCCTCTGAACCCGCCCTGCTCCGCAGTATTCTTCCACAATGGATTTCATCAGTTTCTTTCTGCTTTCCGCCGCGTAAATATCTTTCCAGTTAATTTCCGCCAGTTTTTTTTCGTCCACACCGCATGTTTCTCCAGGAGCCAGACGGTCTTTCATGAGAACAGCCAGACACTGTCCCGTGAGTTCCCGTATACCGGCCTGAAAATCAGGGGCCTGAAAGCGAAACGGGATCATTTTCCAATCCGGAAAATAATTGATCTTACAGAGAACCGCATCCGTCCAGGAATTCTGTTTCACAACTGCCACGCCTCTTGGCAGTCTGGCCAGCTCCTGTTGCTGCCGATCATCCAAAACCACGGAATCCCCCGCCATTATACGGTCCTCCCGCCTGGGCAGCATGAAAAATACCTTTGTCTGGGTGTTTCCAATCACAGACGGGTCCATAATTGACGGCGACTGGTCCGCAATCACGAATCCCTGACCGTAAGTCCTCATCTCAGCGATTGCCGTGGTGATCATCTCCACCGAAGCCTGTCTGACATTCACCCCTTCGCCGGAAGAAGCCGTCTGCTTCTTCAAGAGATGGTGGGCCTCTTCTATCAGCGCAACATGGTTCAGCGGGCTGTTCATCCGGCCTGAACACATCCGGTATTCGGAAAGCCGCATAACCAACACGCCCATCAACAGCGCCTTGGTTTCCTCAGAACCGATTCTGCTGATATCTACAATCACATTTTCATCAAATAACCCTTCATCGCCGATTTCATCCCGGCTGAAGATCAGGCTGTAAATGCCGTTGGTCATGGATTTCACCCTGGTTACCAGCGCCCCGATATAATTGCCCTGAACCTCTTTCGAATATTCCGAACTCTTAATAATTCGGGGAAGGACTTCCAGCAAATCGTCAAAACAGGGGAATTCCAGCCCATCCCGCCCTCCATCCAGCAGAAGGTCAAATCCTCTTTTTATGTAAACTTCTTCCAGCGCATCCTTCAATATGGCAGGCATGGCCGAATACATTGGCCAGGCTGTGTTGAATATGGCCAGCAGCCGTTCCATATGTTCCAGTGTGGTCACTCCCTCCGGGAACGCGAATGGATTGATGCGAAGCAGAGGCGCCTGCCAGGGGTTGGTCCCGTATACATGAAAATTCTCCCTTCCCCCAAATACCTTGGCGTACTCTCCCTTAGCCGGTTCAATGACCATCGTATGAACCCCCTTTTCCGTCAGAGAATCCAGAAGCCCATAGCAGAAATTGGATTTGCCAACTCCGGTAGCTCCCGCCACAAAAAGATGGGCGGTCAAATCATCCATGGACAGGCTCACTCCGGTCTGGCTTTCCTCTCTCCCCATATGATAGATACAGCCTATCTTTACGGACCGCTCATCCTCCTGGGCCTTCCTTCCGGAATTCAGGATTACATCCCTGGCAAATGCCGCGTGTTCCGTAACCATCAGGCCGGGAAGGGGCTTTTGTGGGATGCAGAAATAAGCCGGCATATCACTCAGGCCGATGGGCTGGGCCACCGTTAGATCCGGCAGGCCGAAACCGCCGTCAAAGGAGAATACCGGGTGGATTCCCCTCACAAGATATTTGGAAATTTCATCGGTCATTTCCTTTGTATTCCAGTGATAGACCGGTGACGCAAACTGCATATCCCTGCCCGAAGAAATAATCGACCGGTACAGGTTAGCTGCCGAGGCCGCCGTCTCACGGTCCCCCGCAATAAGATACGCCGCCGCCCGAAACGCCCCTTCCTTCTCCAGTCCCGCCAATTCCTGTATCTGTTCTTCCAGATGTTCCAGCAGATTTACCACGGATTTATTCACATAGGATACCTGTGCGGTCTGCCCCCGGGTTTCCCCTTTATTCCAGGTGACACCCCCTGATTCGCCGCTGCTGTATCCGGAACCCTGGTTAATCTGCCTGTTTATGGAATCCGCCTCATCTTCATGGCTCCCCTGAGTAACCGTTTCCGTATCAGGCTTAGGAGCGCCCCCCATAGCGGTATCGGCGCTGCCCAGAAGATTGGACACCGCCTGCCCGTAAAACAAGCTCTGTAAAAAACCGGCGGCTCCTTCTCCTGGAACCAGACTGTTCAGCGCAATGCTGGCAACGGCTCCTGCAAGCTGCTGTTTGGACTGACGTGATTTTAAGTCTTCGTTATCCGGCCCATGCTGGACGCTGGTACTGGTTCCCCTGGTCTTTGTGTGCCCAATGCTGATTCCTGTGCTGATATTTAATGATTCCGATACGTTTTGTGAAAAATTCAGCCCCCAGCTTTCCGTTCCGCTCTGTGAAATGGATATATCACGCTTCTGCATGGGATATAGCTGTGTATAAAGGGATTCAAACCCCTGGCGCATGACAGCCAGTTCGGTCCGGTCAATGGCCTGGGCCAGGAGAATCATGGAAAATGGTTTTCTCCTCATCCCATCGATCAAAACATCCAGCTTCTCCAGATAGTTCTCCTCTCCTGCTGAAACTGATGCCGGAAAACAAGAGACCGCGGCCATGGAGATTTTCTCCTCTTCAGGAACTAATTCCTTCAGCAGTCCCCCCGTGCCGCCAAACTTCATATTTTCATACCTGCATCCCGGAAATACCCCGTTAAATGAATTCAGATAGGTTCGAAACGCTGTCGTAACCCGGCTCTCCTCTTCGCTGCAGACCCCCAGATAGAAGTCCACGTGATCCTTCTTTCCATTCAGAATCAACAGGGAACTGACGCCCCTCTGCTGAATAGCTCCGTAGACATTTCTGATCTTTCCCGATATGGACTGCCCCTTGTCAAATACAAAGCTGTCGATCTTAATAAGCCGCATATTGCTTCCCGGCACAATCTGCGCCTGCCAGTCGGGCATCGGCACAATATCCGCCTGGTCAATAACGGAAAGATATTCTTTTCTCACATACAAGTCCACATTGGCAATGGCATTATTAATCAGTTGTGCGGCCATGTTCTCCTGCTCTCCATACCTCTGCTCTTCATACCCATTTTCTTCATATACCTTCACTTCTTCCGCCATCGTTTCTCCCCCTACATGTAAATCTTATCCAGTTCACGGACAGCTTTTTTCCAATAATCTATAATTTTATCCTGTTTCAGAACCGCTTCATCTGAAATCATGGCGTCTCTTTCTCTTTCATGATAATCCAGGATCTCTTTCAGAATACCGCTCAAACGCTCTCTTACATCCCGCATAAATTCCACAGTCACCGTTTTCGCCTCTTCCAGATCCCTGCTCAAAAATTCCATATCCAGCATATTTTTCTGCCGGCCCACCACCGCTGTATTTCTGTCATTCAGAAATGTCTGCACATTTTTCTTTACCGATTCCGGGTTAAACCTGGGCCGGTACTCCATGTTGCATTCGCTGGGATTATATCCATACTCCCTGACCGCATCCTGCTGCCGCTTTGCCGCCTCCGCAAAATGCTCATAATCTGTCAAAAGCCCCCAGAAGGTGATATCCAGTTCATCGTCGTTGAGCTCTTTCATCAGCTCCAATATCCCGCCTTCCCAAAGCTGGTAAGATACAACCTGATAGTCCAGCCAGGCTTCCAGCGGCTTTCCTTCCATAAATTCACAGAGCCTGTTTTCTTCCTGATTAAGCACACTGCCGTCTATCAAAAGAGTGGTACGGTATAAATAAGGATTGTAATAGATATCAACTTTTCTCATCATTTTCTCCCTCTAATCAAAGATTGCCGCAGGCTTTCTCCCTGCGGCAATTGAATATTAATTTCCCGTCAGCCCGTATTTTCCACAAATCTGCGCTGCTTCTTCTGTGATCTCCTTCAAATCTTTAACCGCGTCTTCACGTTTTTTTATCTCCTGGTCACGTTCTTCCTGGCTTCGCTTCTTATCACGGATGGTTGCATCAATCAGATCTTCCTTTGCCTTCACGTCAGCATCCAGGGCAGCGTCCATATCATCGCACACTGAATTGATGTACTTCTTAACATTATTTACAACAGCCTTCACATTCTTTTCTACATTCTGCGGTTCTTTAAGATATCCTTCTCTGTACCCCTTCACAATATCTTTCTTCATCCTGCGTAATTGCGCTTCTGTGTTGTTCACTAAAATCGCCACAATTTGGGCAACGATAGCTGCTGCTATAAAAGCAGGAAGAGTAATGACTACCCCGGCAGCCAGAAGACCGGCCGTTCCTGCAAGAACAGCGGCTTGTGCCACAAGCGCTTTTGCAAAAGCGCCCTTTCCATAAATAGCGGATATACCGCTGGTAAACCAATTGCCGGTCAGAATCCCCCAAACCAGCCCCAGCGCAATACTGGTTGCCCGTCCTGATCCGCGTTCCTCAACCGTACCGTAAGCAAGCAGACTGTTGATACCCTCCAGCCGGTCAGCCAGATTTTGAAGCTGTTTTTCCACGCTCCTGGCGCTTTCTTGTATTGCTTCCTGTAAATAAGGCGTCATGACAGAAGCCATCCAGTTATCCAGATTTTTATTCATACGGCGTTCAAATTCTGTTTTAAACTCCTCCTGTACTGCCTCTGCTTTTTTCTTAGTAGCAAATGGATTAAGCCTTCCCAACCCGCTTGCCAGTTCTGTCTCCGGCTCAAAACCGTCCAGATCCGTTATATCAGCCAGCTTCTTCACATACTCTTCCGTCATCATTTCAACCTGAGGCATACATCTTTCCATCATGGTACGGAATACACGTTTCGTAGAATTGGTAGCTGTTTTAATCGTATTCAGTTCCCTCTGGGCCTGTTCAATACGCTCATCCAAGTTTTTTACATCCTTTCCTGCGGCTTCATTCAGCACCGTAGCCTGTTTTATCATAATATCCGCCTGAATCCTTATGGTTTCCGCCATATTCTTAACCTGGTCCCGGCCTTTTCCTTCCACCAGATAATGTCCCAGATACTTCTCAAGGCCGTCATATCCCGAACGGACCAGCAGCGCCTGGTCACCGTTCAGTTTTGCGTCAAGCCCGTCAATGGAGCTTAAAAAATGGATGGATTCTTCGCCCAGGCTGCTGTGCTTTAACATATGGGAAGTCAGCACTCTCCGGGTTTCTTCCACTTTCCCCGGTTTCCTTGCCATGCTTCGCAGAGCCACGTCATAATAGGTATAACCTGTAATAATATTTCTCAATCCGAACTTATTAATCTCATCCAGCTGCTCCACGTCCGTCGCAGTATATGCCGTAGTGGAACTCATAACATAGATGATGGCGTCAGCCTTGGGAAGATATCCCTTAACGATATAATCATTGCTGAACGGGTCGTTAAGCCCTGGGGAATCCACCAGCACCACGCCGTCTTTCAGGATATCCAGAGGCCAGTGGATGACAATCTTCTGGAATGCCGATTCAATTCTTTGGGAATTCTGCTGCTTGGAGTTAAAGCCCGCCTCATTATCAATGGAGGCGTACTTTGCGATTTCCTCCATGGTCGGAGATGCTAACTCAAACGGCTTATCTCCGCCCTTCCATTTCCCCTTTTTCGGATAAATGGTTATTTTTTTCTTTTCCCCATAATGGAGTTCACCGATTACAGCGGTCTCCGGCAAAACGCCGGTAGGAAGAAGTTCTTCGCCGATCAGGGCGTTGATCATGCTGCTTTTCCCTGAACTGAAAATGCCCATAACCAGAACCGTGAATTTCTCCCCTGTCTTTTTCTTTGTCTCCTCCAGGTCTTCCTGCCACTTTTTATTGTCCGGAGAAATGATCAGCGCACATTTTTGTTCCCGCCCCAGCAGGACTCCCAGCTGTTCCAAAACCTTTTTGTGGTCAACTATCATACTTGCCATACTTATGTACCCCTTTTTTATGTTTTATCTCACTTTATAAGTTCCTGACATCCGTCTATGATTTCCTGAAGCCTCTGTTCCCTTTCTTTAAAAGCGGTCTGATCTACTTCAGGAGCCTTAACCGCCTCTCCCCGCTCTGCCAGGATTGCCGCTATTTTATCATAATAGTTCCGAATGGAATCCCCGATTGCATCAGCAAGGTTTTGGCAGTTGATCTTCGCATAGTGATATAACTCTCTTTGATACTGCGCATCCTCCCAGCTTCCCTTTTCCTTCAGATAAGCGGCTCCTCCGATGCCCACCGCTGCTGCTCCGCCTGCCACGCTGAAAACCGTGGGAAGGGGAATGAGCAGGAATAACCCCAGCGCCGCACCGGTGCCAATAAGAATTTCCTTTGATTTCTTTTCGCGGCCAAACTCCTTTTTCCCGTCCGGAGCCATCTCAGGAACAACATAGGGTTCAATATGGATCACCTGTGTCATTGCCATAAAATCCGGTTCACTCAGGTCAAATCGTTCCACCAGGCCTTCCTGGACCGCGGTATCCATCATTGTTCTGGTGTCACGCCGCATCCCTATCTCGATCTGGGGCTTTAGGTTTTCAGTCAAAGACCGGAGCGCTTTCTGCGTCTCCTTCGGCAGCGTCTTTTTCAGCCACGGATCGCTGAAACGGGCCTCTTTCCCCATATCAAATAACTTCCGTCCCAGCTTTTCAGCCCTGTCCTGTATATCGCCCTTGATTAGCTCAGAAAGCTTATCCCCGTTTTCCAGCATATCGGCTCTTAAAATTCCCCATTTCGACTGTTTTTCATGGGCATCCAGGCTTTCAGAGATGTGGTTTTCCATGGTCTTTTCCAGTTGAAGCTGGTTCTCTGCCAGCGCCTTGTTCGCTTCCGCCTCAACCAGCCCCACAGCCGACTTATAAACCGCCTCAACATGTCTCTTGCGGATATCATTTCTTTCTATGGTGCCCGGCAGAAGATTGCGGATCAGTTTTCCCATGTTGTCCCAGTCTTCCGTCTTTGGTATGACAGGACTTGACAGCCCCATGTTTTCACACAGATCCTGAACGTACTTTTCCACTTTGCCTCTGGATTCCTCGTCGATCAGTTCCAGTTTGTTTAAAAACACCCGGACCGATAAACCGGACATGGCTTTAATGGCATTGACGTCTTCATAAGTAAACGGTGAGATTGCCGATACCATATACAAAACGATATCCTTGGTATTCATCACTTCTTTCAAAGCGCCGCTCTCCCCGCAGAACATATCCTGAATCTTCATTTCATAGAGAACCGCCCCTTCATCGTACCAGGCCTGGTTCATGACCGTTCTGCAGTCATAGGCATCATCGTCATCTCTCTTCTCAAATACCACCCGGAGCGGTTTTTCCTCTTCATTCAAAAGGCTTTCTTCCCGGACCTCATTGCCAACCATGCGGTTGATCAGCGTAGTTTTTCCGCTGTTGGCCCCTCCGGCCACTACTACGTGGGTATCTTCCTGGGCCAGCAGTTCTTCCGCCTGGCTTTTCAGCCGGTTTACGGCCTCTTCACACCCTGCATCCGCCGCGAAAGGCAGCAATTTTTCAAATAACTCCATATTTTCCTCCATTCTGAAGCGTCTCCCAGCCAAGATAAGGCGCCGGACACCTGGTCTGTGTCCGTCTGCATAAATTTGCAGCGCTCCGGTACAAATTTATGATTAGACCTCAGGTTCTTCTGGTATATATAAGATGATGGGCACATCCTAACATATCTGAAACCATAAAAAACCAATCCATCATTTTTCCCCCATGAAACAGTATTTTTAAACCCCAATATACTTGAGGGCATTCTCATACTGCGCTTCCGAAACAGGAAGCCGGCTCCCATCGGACAAATACACCAGCCGTTCCCTTTTATCCAAATACCGGACATGCATGGTATTGACAATATAACTCTTATGGATTCGTAAAAAGGGCCTGTTCAACCCCTTCTCAATCTCCGACAATTTCCCGTAGATGTCATGGCTGGTATCATCCGCCATATGAATGCGCACATATTTTAAATCACTTTGGAGATAGAGAATATCCCTGACCGGAAGCGTCAGCGAAAGCCTGCGGGTCTGATGTCTGAAAACATCCCTCGCCCGGCTCACTTCCAGAAAAACCTCTTCCAGCTTATTAAAAAACACTTCATCCTCCTGGCCCCATAAACAAAAGCTGATGGGCCGGGCAGAAAGAAACGGCTCCAGGTCACGGGAAGAAGAACTGTAATAAAAGATCCGGCAGCCGGGATTTTGCCCATACAGCCTGTCACCAATCTCTCCCCCATTTTCATTATCCAGAGAAATCAGGGCAATTAAAATATTCCCGGCATATTTGTCCATCTTCCCGTCCATTCCCGCCTCAGTAAACCACATCACATCAAAATCCCGGTCCTTTTTGACGGCAAAATGAATCAGTTTCTTTCTCATCTGTTTTAACGCTGTCTGGTCGGTGTCAAATACGGCAATCTGCATTCTGCCTCACCTCCCCATACAGAGCCAGAAGGCCAAGCTCTGCCGCAGTTTCTTTATACAGGGCCTGGTAACGGAGAAGGGCGGAGAGGGCTTTGTCTTCTTTCCATTTATCGATCACTCTGCTGCATTCGAGATATAATGCATCCAGATAACCGCGCCCTTCCTCAATCATCCATTTCCCATTTATTACACATATGGATTCGGGTTCCCTTATATCACGATTTCTTTCAAAGTACAGATTAACAAACCGAGTAATATGCCAGGACGGATATACAAGTTCCAGCTCATACTGGGCCTCATAGATCCAAAGCGCATCATCCCTGTACACTTCTCTGTGGGGCCTGTAAGAAAGACAGAGCTTTGGTCCATGGCAGTACAGCCATGGCAGGCCAAGCTGCATCTGCATCCCCATTTCTCTCATTATAAGGGGATGCCGCAGCAAGTCCCGTTCAACTTCCCGTATCGTCATCCCCATACCTCCTGTGCACAGATACCGTCAGGCAGCCCCCCGTTCTCCAGGACTTCAAAAAACGGCTCAGATCATAATACGCACCCTTTCCCTTTTTATCTTCCGGGTTGTTCACTATCACCTTCCCCTTCTGGGGATCAGACAAATCCATGCCGATCACCTGCACCACATGATTGGGCGATATTCCGCACAAATCCGCCGCCTCAGGACAGCTTAAAACGAAATCATTAACCAGACAGATGATCTTCTCATTCTGATCCAGCATCCCTGCCAGTTCCGTTACCGAAACATCAAAATCCAGTTCCGCCTCCAGCCCATATTCCTGAAATAACTTATCAATATCTCCGGCGGAAATGCCGTATTCCGGGTTGTAATATCCTTTCATCTTCGCACATTCCAGAATCTCCTGTTCAGAAAATTCCTTTTGAAATACCTGTTCAGCGATCATTCTCTGACATGCAATGGGGGCGGAATTGATTTCCACCTGCTCATGCCAGTACTCCCTGTCGGTCTCAGGCGTGCCAAATAAAAACATTTCTCTTTCAGGTTCTTCCGGCGGATCAAATTGCTGATTCCCCAGCAGTTCATATGGAAGTTCTCCCGCCAGTCCCGTCTCATGGTCCCCTCTTCCATCTATATGTTCTAAATATACGCCATCTTCTAAATCTTCAACTTCAGAACACGTCTCTAAATTCTCAGTATTTTCCAGTTCAAACCATAAAGGCATATGATATCCTTTCACACTCCCGTCCTAACGAATCCCTGATTTCAGCGCCTTTGCCGCCTCTTTTGGCTCCTTCACCAGCCAATCCAGTGTGAGCAGGGCTCCTGTAAACTTCATGTCATAATCCCTCATCAATGAGTTGAGAGAATAACCGCTGTACATGGTATCATCGTCTTCGATTCCCTGTTCCAGCCATGCATCTAAAAGCGGTCTTAACGGTTCACTCAGCTCCTTCAGATTCTTTTCAATAGATTCCGCCCTTTCCGGCGTACAGCCCAGGCGTTTTATGATGATCTCTCTCATATTTTCCTCCATTCCATATCGATATTCTGCAACTTTTTTCCGGGACATTTGGCCCACCCGGCATAAATCTTTAATCCCGTACTCCCTGTATTCCAAAATATATCTTTCTGTCTTCACAGGTATCTTTATAGTTATTTTTATAGGTATCTTTAAATATTCAGCGCATTAATGACTTTTTCAGCAAATACTCTCGCATCCACTTCCACAGGCTGAGAGTAATATTCCAAATATCCCAGCTCAGGAATGATGCTTTCAGGCTCTTTATATCCCAGAATATTATTATTCACATCCCAGGCCTGCACCATCTCTGCACTCTGTTCCACCCGTTCCACATTCAAATTATAATCCTGATAGGCATGCCTTCCTTCATGGAATAAGGTATTAAGCGTTTCCTTATAGGAATCATAAGAATTATCCATAAGGAATTTTTCCGACAATACAAGGGATTCTCCGTCATAATATCCCATCAACGTGTCTCTCATCTCTTCATGCCGTACTTCCATAGGAGTTCTATGTTCAATTTCCGCTATCCTGGTTTCAAAATCATTCAAAGTCCCGATCCGCTCTTCCATCCCCAGTTCTATCCATTGATCATACTGAAGTTCCGGCACATCCAGAAATACGTCCCGGATCTCCACCGCCTGGATCTCCATCGACGGCGCGAACTCCTTGGTCTCATCCATTCGCATAAATTCCGGCAGCACACTGTCCTGATTCACCTCATCCATTTGATCCAGATTTTCCAATGCAGCGCTCTCCAATGCAGCATTTTCAAATACCTCCATACGTCTCCTCCTTTTTCATAAGCACTCTTTCCCCTCTCAGGCGATGCTTCAGCGCCGCTGGCCCTGGCTGCATCCTGGCCCCGGGATATGTTTCTATGTACATAGTAGCAGTTAATTTTTCCGGTAAATGTCAACGGCATTTTTAGACCGTGAAACGGTATTTTATATCCCCAGAGCGTGTCTGAAAATTGCTTTCCGTCAGATGTGCGTCCCAGTTTGTGGGAGATTTGGGCCAAATGAAGGGCGCACAGCGGGCTATGTAACCTGAATTTGGTCCAAACATACCGCAAAGTGGGGCGTGCATCTGACAGGAATGAATCTTCAGACACGCTCTGGATACAGGATCATAATTTCCATCAGCTATGCAGGATTCCGGCCATAAAAAGTCTTATAATTCATCATATTTTTCTATATTTTCATTATTTTATTCGACTTTTACCCATTATTTATATACAATAATACCATACTGCATTTCTCTAATGTTCCCAAAATTTTTAGGACATTTAGACTTGACACCGCTTTAAATTTATATAATCGTCCGTTATAATTAAAATAAAAGTTGGCAGCCAATATGAACCAGCCGGCGGTCAATCTCATATAACCGGATATGAAATCCGTTAAACAACTGCATTTTCATATCAGATAACCGGATTCCCGGTTGAAACGACTGGAAATCTCAGATCAAATAACCGCATTTCCGGTTGAAACGACTGGAAATCTCAGATTGAATAACCGCATTTCCGGTTGAAACGACTGGAAATCTCAGGTCAAATAACCGCATTTCCGGTTGAAACGACTGGAAATCTCAGATCAAATAACCGGATTTCCCGTTGAAACGAATGGAAATCTCAGATCAAACAACCGGATTTCCCGTTGAAACGACTGGAAATCTCAGATCAAATAATCGGATTTCCGTTTAAGGCAACTAAAAACTTACATAAATACCGTAAATCATATAAAACGGAGGACCACTATGTTAATTGGAAAATCAAAAGGGCTTCCCGGCGAATTTCTCCTTCTGTTCACAATCTTAATCTGGCTTTTATTTTTCCTTATCTATCTTGGGAACCGCAATAACAAGCTGAACCGCTGGTGTTTTATCAGCGGAATGTGTTTCAGCATGGGAGTATTCAAAGAATACCTTTATTTCACGTTATTCCCGGTACTGAGCAGCAATTATCCTTGGCTGATGAACGAAACCCTGTCCTATACGATCTATTCCGTGCTCACAGCTGTCATGTATTATTATGCCATGCCGTCCGCTGTCGTTTTTGCACTTTATTTCCGCAACCTGGATAAATACCGCCCGCGCCTATTTTTCTGGCTCCGCATCGGCGTTTTCATTCCGGCTGTTTTATTCGGCCTGCGTTATCCTTATACTCAGACCCGCTATTTTCAGCTCTATGATTACGTTTACTATTTGACTGCCGCCGCCTATAACTGGCTGTACGGAATCTTCTTCACCTACCTGATTATCAGCACCCTGAGAAAAGAACGGGAATCCGTTACTTACCATCAAAAACGCCTTGTAGCCTTCCTGACGCTGATTCCAATCTGGTACGAACTGCTCAGCGCATTTCTGATCCACGCCCTGAGAATTAAACCGCTTTTTAAATTATGGCAGGGAAATTTATTCATTATTTTGCTGCTTCTGGTCTACTACCTTTATCATGCATTTAACGAAGGGATTATGGGGACAAAGTTTGTGCATCAGGCCTATGACTGGAACAAAGAAGGCCGCCTGATCAATAAAAGCGCCCATTTCATACGCCATGTTGTAAAAAATGAAACAGCCAAAATAGAATGGTGCGCAAACAGCATACAGAATGCCGAGCCCCCTGTCAGCCAGGAAATTGATGATCTGGTCCAGATAATCGTCCGTTCTGCCCAGCATTTAAACGATTATATGGCCAAAATCAAAGACTACTCCGACGATATCATTCTCGAGCCGGAGCCGGTAGATGTGAAAAAAATGATTGAAACCTGTATCCAGGATGTCCGCCTGCTGAAACCAGGCGTCACTTTCCAAACGAATTTTATTTCCGATAAGCCATTATACTGCGATTATAAACATGTAAGCGAGGTCATCAGCAACCTGCTGGACAACGCCCTGGATGCCATGGGAGAAATGGGAACCGTCACAGTCACTTACTCAGCCCCCCGAAAACATGGATACGCCTGCATTTCTATCACGGATACAGGCTCTGGCATCCCATCCTCACAGCTGTCAAATATGTTTGACCCATACTACACCACAAAAACCACCAATCACCACATGGGACTGGGACTATACTACTGCCGCAATGTTATGCATAAACACGGAGGCACCATACAGGCGGAAAGCCAGGAGGGATATGGAACCACCATAACCCTGAACTTCCCCGTCAAAAATGGGACGCTAAATAAAAGGAGGGATTGATTTTGCCCGATAGAATACGGATATTAATCGTAGAAGATGATGCAGACTTTTCATTTCTTATAAAAAGCATGATCGACAAAGAAGAACAAATGGAAGCCGTCGGCTGCGCCTTCAACCGCCAGGACGCTATTGAAATGGCCTGCCGCCTCCAGCCCGATATTGTGCTCATGGACCTAAACCTGTCCAGCGTGCATTTGGACGGAATCGAAGCGTCCAGGGAAATCCGGCTCCTTACAGACGCGAAAGTCATCATACTCACCGCCTTCGAAGACCCACAGATCACAATCGAAGCCTGTAAAAATTCTTTTGCCTGCGCCTACGTCTTCAAAAGCCAGTTTTCCATACTACCCGATACCATACGAAAAGCCGCCTCCGGCCCCACACCGCAGGAATATATGATCAATTCCCTGATCTTATCGGATTTATCCACCGCTGAACGGTCAGTTTTTTTAATGATGATGGGGGAAGATGTAAAGCTGAGATCAACAGCTAAAACGATTTATAATCAGAAAGCCGGACTGCTGAAAAAACTGAATTTAAAGAGCCAGGAAGAATTAAAGCATTTGTTCGGCGGGATGATGTTTGACAGGGGGAATTGAACTCCCCCTGTGCTCAGTCTATTCCATCTTGCAATAAAGTTTATCACTATTTCCTAAGGTTGTACTGGCTGTACTTCGCGTCAGATACAGTCTATCTCTGCGTCAGATACAGCCTATCTCTTTTTCCGCAAAATTAAATTCAGCCATTTTTCATTTTCTTTTCCTGGCCGCTTATCAAAACTCAGCCACATTTCTTCTATAGAGAACAGATCCGCTATATTTGTAATTTCACTTATCTTTTCTTCCGTCATATCTGTAAAGTAACGCCCATTCCGCTCCCCTTCCCTTTCGCCATACTTAAAAGAAGAATAAAGAATTCCTTTCGATCTAAGAGCCCTTTCCATCTTTTCAAATACGTCGGCCAATTCCTCTTTTGTCAGGTGCAGAATCGAAGAACAAGCCCAAATCCCATCATATTTCTCCAATTCATCCAGTTCCTGAAATAACATCTGTTTCACTTCAATCTGCGCATACTCCGAAGCCATTTTGACAAATTCTATGGATCCGTCAATGGCTTCTACCTGAAATCCGTTTTCCAAAAAATACTTAGTATCCCGTCCCGACCCACAGCCGAAATCCAGAACCATACCTCCCGGTTTTATATAACTAAGAAATTTATCCTGCAAATCCGTTAAATTCAAGGATCTGGTGCAGTCGATGAACTCTTTTGCATTTTGATTATAGTACTCTAATGTATTTGGCATTGGTTCCTCCTCAGTTCCATTCTTTCTCCATTAAAAACTCGCGAACATTCCAATGTTTAATTCCATTCCGGCTCATATCAAATTCATCCATAGAAACTACATATTTCGGATAATTATCTTTTACCGTATTATACACCCCGAATTCTCTCTATATCGTCTCCACTGACGGCAGCAGATAGCAAACCTGTACATATAGCTTTTCTCCCCTCTGTTCACATACAAAGTCAAGTTCCTTCTCTGAAGCCTTTCCAACTGTTACCTGATATCCATGTCTCACCAGCTCCATAAAAACTATATTCTCCAAAATCAAATTTATATTTCTCCGGTTCCCCCCGAATACAGCCTCCTTGATTCCTTGGTCTACTATATAATATTTCTCATTAACTGTGAGAATCTTCTTTCTCTGCAAATCCTGTCTTTTTACCCTATAAAATAAAAATGCTTCTTCGCAGGCCTTAATATAATTTAAAATCGTTTCGGGAGCACTGTTCTTCCCTCTCTTTTTAAATACTTGGAAATCGCAGTAGCAGAAAACGGGGTTCCTATATTTGCCGTAATATAGGAAATAATCCGCTCCTGCAAATCTACATCACGTATACGATTGCGTTTTGCCACATTCTTTAAAACCACCGAGTTATACAACTCCTGCAGATACTGAATGCACGGCTCTACCTCATAACGCAGATTTCTAAGATAAGGCATCCCTCCAACTGTTAGATATTTATCAAACATCTCTCTGAAATCTGCATCGGGAAATATCGTCTGATACAGCCCCATAAACTCCACATAAGAAAAGGGATAAATAGCAAATTCCACATAACGCCCTGCAAGGTAAGTAGCAAGTTCACACGAAAGCAATATTGCATTCGAGTCCGTAATGTAGATATCGCAGTTAAATTCTACTTCGAAAGAGTTAATACACTTCTCCCAATTGGCAAATTCTTGTATTTCATCAAAAAATAAATACATCTTACCAGATATCTGCTCTTTCCTTCGGCATATCTCATCGTGAAACGCCTCTGTTGTACATAAATACGAATTACTCATATTTTTAAAATTGACGAAAATAAACTGTTCTCTCAATATACCTGCTGCTAAAGGCTCTTCTTGTATCAACTGAAGCATAACAGAGTTTCCGCTTCGCCTGATACCGATCAAAACCTTAATCAATTCATTTCCTATAAACGGCCGTATCCTGCTCATATAGTTTTCTCACTTTATCATAGTATACACCCCCCAAAAAAATCGTGCATATTTTATAATGTGTAATTAATATATTTTTTATTATTATATTTTCATCAGTTGCAGCTTATAATATATATTTATTTTTAAAAAAGCAAGTTATAATTAATATTTTTACACTATTCTACAAAATCTTTTAAAAAACAAAAACCTCAGGATCCTTGATTTTCTCAAGATTCCTGAAGTTTCATAAGAGAGGCGACAACCAGCTTTGAACTGGATGACGGCTGAAAAACGTTGAAGAAGGGAGGGGGGGCACATGCCGAGGGGTGGTTGCGCAAGCGGGAGGGCAAACAAAATATTTATAATATAAGCATTTATGACTATAGATATTATTGACCACATTTCATATACCATTCCTACGGTAGTGTAAATTAGTTTGTATTTTTTATGGAAGTGGCTAAGGAACAAATTCGATAGATTATTTCAGAAAACAACCTTTCCAGAGTTGCGAATGTTAATTCCTTTCTCAAAGGAAGTTTTAAGATCATCCTTCAGGAACTCATAGAAGCGGAGCTGAATGCTTCCCTTGGATATGAAAAGAATCAGAAGGGGAATATAACAACTGATAATAAACGGAATGCATATTCCTCAAAAAACTCTCAAAAGCCAATATGGGGAGTTCTAGGTGACTGTTCCCAGGGATCGCAGCAGGGAGTTTGAGCCAAAATTGATTTCCAAATATCAGCATGACATCTCTGGCATCGAGGAGAATGTCATCTCCTTGTATGCAAGAGGAATGAGCACACGGGGTATCCATGACCAGCTACAGGATCTCTATGGGATTGAGTTGTCGGCAGAGATGGTTAGTAAGATTACCGATAAGATCCTGCCACAGGTGAAGGAGTGGCAGTCTCGTCCGCTGCCCCCGCTCTATCCCTATGTCTTTATTGACTGCGTGCATTATAAGATACGGAAAGACGGGCGCCTCCTGAGCCGGGCGGCCTATGTAGTGCTGGAGGCACAACGTAGGGGTATATTATGAAAAGTAAGTTATTATGCAAAGGTGAGGCCACACTTTGTTGATTTTATGGTGAGTATGGGCTCTTTGGACTCTGCATAATTCGGAAGAACTCCTTACAAAGATTTCAGCCAATCAAGAAGGGATTTATCCTTTTTCCATGTCGGCAGTTCGTCAGATGTTAGACTATTACACCTCCATCAATGCCTTGCATTTCATTTTTTCGTCTGACCGATCGTATATTTCAGTTGTAGCAATATCAGAATGTCCCAGTAAAGCTCTGATATAAACAAGATTGACTCCGAATTGAAGCAGATGCATTGCTGTCCTGAAAACATGATTCAGTGGCGCCCCTATAAACAAGCATCCTAAATAAGCTCGCTTTTGGCGGGCATACAGACTGCTCTGAAAAGTTAAATATTAAAAAAAGTAATAAAATAGTATGCTTAATGAGCCCATGGAGATCGTTGGCTTTTCCCCTAATTTTATTATTCTCTTTTCGGAGATGTGTGCTCTTCTTTTTCCCTGCACTTTCATTATTACATGGTACTAATCCGGCCCAGGAGCAGAGGTGTGCTACTGTAGGAAATTACTCCATACTAAAACCTATTTCTGCCACAATCCATTCTGCTGTCCGTTTCCCTATTCCGAGAATCCCATCCAAACTCTAAATTAACTCTTCGTTTGATTCTGTTTTTTAATCTCCTCGTCTAATTGAGTAATGATGCTATCTAGTGCCTTTACATGTTCCACTTGATTCCAGATCATAATTTTTTGATGCTTTTTTAAGTAGCCCTTCAATGCTCTATTTAGCTCCTTTTTTTTGCTTACGACAAAGCTTCTGGCAAGCTTGCTTAACTGTTCGGCATCTGTATTTCCATCTGCAATTGCACAGAGTATTCCCATTCCTGTTTAACCAGAAATATCAGTTATGACAGAACCGAGTTTGATATTAGCTCCTTCCAAAGTAGAATTGAGCGTTTACAACTAAGGTTTTAAACGATTCCTCTTCTAACAGGTTATAAATTGTTTTCCAATAAACTCCTGTTGCCTACATTGAAACCACCTGTATCTCATTTTTGTTTAACCACGAGGCAACCTTAATAATCTCATCTGTTATTGTTCCAAAAGACCTTATTTCTTTTTTCCTACCAACAAGTATACAAGCGACAATCAAATCTTTATGAATATCTAACCCACAACACTTGTAATAAATTAATTTCATTTCATTCAAAGGTAAATTTATAACTGATGCAGCTACTTGTAAAAACCGGACTGCTCTGTGAAGTGGATAAAAACCTTCCCCTCAATATGTTGTATAAAAAAGGAGCCGTAAATCAGTCTGTAGAACAGGCTTAGAAGCGCCAAATCTGTAGACAAATACGGTGTTGGAGTGCAAACACCGTATTTCTTTTATACTGAATTTCGATGCAAGTTTTTTTAGTAAAGCATGACCTGACTGGTCAAACAACCCCTGTTTCTGTTTTAACTTTGCCAGCTTCTTTAAATTCGCACTTGCGAAAGCCAGTTCGACCTTCATTTCCATCCGAGCTTTTCCTTTCATCTGCGTATATCAGAAACCATGCGCTTCTTTTGCCATTCCAAATAAACGTTCAATGGTTTCTTTTCTCTATGCGTAAAGTTCTTTCATTCCCAATGTATAGCGGATCTCTTCACATTCTTCCATGTAGAATTTCCAGATATGCCGTGTTACCACTTTAACATGATCACAGCTTCCTGCATATTCACATAAGTAAAGACATGTTCCGCATACTTCTCCGCAGCTCTTATATTCACGGTATTCATTCCGATTTGTTATGCTATATTCTAACACTTAATTGTTTGGACAAAAAAAGCCGTCGTACTGTTCATCATAAACGTAGTCATCTTTTCGTAAATATCCCATTTTAGTCATAGGCCTTTTATACGAAAACAATGGCTGAATTACATCATCAATCAGGGGTTTCGCTATGGCTGGGGTTTATAGCCGGCATCTGCTAATAATGTCTGAATTTCAATCAGCTTAAAATTCTGCTCTGCGGTCTGTGAAGATTATGTGGAACAGAATAAGGACGTCATACTCCAAGCGTTTTTCTAGGTGGTCAAATACCATACGGACGGTGCCGGCTGTGCAACGGTTCATCAAATAGGACAGGAACAGTTTCTCTTTGTCTAAAAAGAAGGTCAGGAGCACCTTTTTTAGTCTCGTGAGGACTGTACGGTATCCATCGTTTTAAGCATTGATTATTGTACATATATGCATCGGCAAATCGTACAAGCTCCGGAATTCGTTTTAATTTCGAATGGAATGGGCAGCCAGTTATTAAACGAAAAGATATGATAACAGTTAGTTGGAATAGTTGGGTTCAGGCAGAAAAAAGTGCAAACGTGTAATACAAATATATATACAGTGGTGGTACAACCAAGAATCAGACTCCGACTTATGTAAGCAAAGTAATGGTAACAGATATGGTGGTAGATATAAATCAACGCAGTGATAGATGACAACTATTATGACGCGCAGAATGGAAATTGCACATTTATTGTTGATTCTTCTGGAGAAAGAGATATGCATACAGTTGGTTTTTTTGCACATCAGTCACTTAGTCTGAAACCACCATTTAGTGTTTCAGTTACTGGATCGGGTGCAAACCCATATTATCTATTAAACTTGTAAATACAAGTGAAGTAAAAAAGTTATCAACATCAAGTCGTGTTAAAAGGTAGGAAAATGAAAAAATAGGAATATCAAATATGGCATATAGCCGAAAAGTACGCATCTGGCTTTGGACAATCTTAGTAATCGTAGTAATTTTTTCTAGATTTATTATAATTATTCCGCACGAACGGAACGGCGAAATTTTGCCATTATCGGTTTACTATCGACGGATACAATGATATAATTTACTAAGATGTGTGAACTCTTGGGTCTTAATATAGAGGGCTCATAAGTGGCAATCAGTTATAAAAAGCTTTGGCATATTCTTATTGATCTAGACATGAAAAAGAAAGATTTAGAGCGGTTAGCCGGAGTAAGTGACTACACCACAAAAAGCTGACTCGTAATGAAAACGTATCAGCTGAAGTTTTATAAAAAATTTGCGTTGCCTAAGGCTGCCCTATTGATGATTTTGTAGAATTTCGGCAGATGAGGAATAACATCCAACTTCTCAGAAACGAGGTATCGTTATGGCTAGAATTATCGGCGGTACGAATGATGGCAATTATGGTGAAAAACTATTCATATCAAAAGCCTGCCAATATTTAGATAATAACCACATCATTTACTGGAACCGCCAGCTTTTTGGCCGGGAATTTGATGTGTGTATTCTTATGCCTGGAAAAGGAATCCTGGTTGTAGAACTTAAAGGCTGGCGTGAGGAAAATATACTTCACGTGGTAAATAACGAATATGTTGTAGTTCAAACTGAAACTGGTGAAATTCAATCATCTCCTCAGAAGCAGTCTCGTGGCTATCGCTTTTCTTTAGAGCGCCATTTAAGGCAAAGCATAGACAAATTCCCTTTGGTTTGTCAGCTGGTTTGTCTGCCTCAGGTATCAAAAAACTTCTATCACGCGAATCGTTTAGACATTGTAATGGAAGAACGGTTCACTATATTGAGGGAAGATCTTGAGAGCAATACGGCGTTCTTTGCAAAGCTTGATCAGGCGCTTCGCGAAACAGTCACCTGGAAACGTGATCCTTTTGATACAAGGACCATGCTCGAAGTCCGAAATCTTTTCGAAACCGGAATTAATCTCTCTGATCCCAGTAAAGATACTGCCCCAGTAACAAACGTTGACTTTCATCAACATGATTACTCTCGGTTTTTGTATATGGCTCCCGATGAGTCATTTTCAAGTGTTGAGCTCACAGACCTGATTAACGAATATTTTGCTGGTTGTAAAATATATGGCGTTTTCTCTGATGATACTCAATTGCACGTTCTCACAACAGCAATTGATGGTGCACTTTCTTCTCACGGGCTCATTCGTGATGGAGAAAGTCTTGATTATGACTTTGATAATACTGGCAAACATAGTCCCATACTTTCTGACACTCCCAAGAATTTTAAAGCATTCCATATCTCTTTAAGTGTGGCTGCTCAAAACACTAATCTTCCGTCTTTTAGAATTTCGAACGGTTGTATTTCTTCGCAAGAAATAAACGCATTAAAAGCGCTGTCAAACATTAGTAGTTTTAATGTGGAGCAATATCTTGTCGAGCATGCTGATACTAATAAAAACATAGTAATACGTGCTGGTGCAGGTACTGGAAAAACCTATACCATGATTTCACGTATTGCATATGTTTGTTATACCCAAAATGTCACACTGCAGAAAATGGCTAATCGGATTGTGATGATTACATTTACAAACGAAGCGGCCAACCAAATGAAGCGTAAGCTGAAAAAGTACTTTCGTAATTGCTATCTTCTAACTTCCAATGCGGAATACTTGAGCATTATTTCATGTGTAGATTCCATGCAAATCAGTACTATCCATTCCTACGCAAAAAAATTAATTGCTCAGTTGGGAACATCTTTTGGATACGGAATCGACCTTGGTATAACTTCAAGTGAATATAATAGGCGTCGTAAAATCTCAGACATCCTCGATTCTGAGATCAGAAAAAACGCTATAAAATATGGAAGTGCGCAGTATGGTCAGATGCTTGGCATGCCTGTTTATGCCATCAGGGACAATATCCTGGATTTTATTGCAAAGCTGCACAATAAAAGCGTAAGCGTTGATGAGATTTCAGCTACTGACTTTGGTTCATTAGCTGCTGGCGATTCCCATGTCGCTCTTCATGAATTGCTTGCTGCAGTGATTCCACAGGTAGAGCGTGAATATTTAAGTGAGCTTCAGGAAGAAAACAAAATTCATCTGAACACCATGATGTCTACACTTAGCCGTTTCATTAATGCATCTGGAAGTGAAAAGCGAATCAGAGAACTTAAACGAGACAAATATGCAACACAGTTTATGTTCGTTGATGAGTTTCAAGACACGGACGACTCTCAGATCGAGTCTCTTCTAAAAATTGCGAACTACCTCGATTATAGAATGTTTGTTGTCGGTGATATAAAACAGTGCATCTATCGATTCCGCGGTGCGGAAGAAGAAGCCTTCAACCAATTGAGAATTGCAGAAAATTCTGACAAGTGGATGGATTTTTCTCTTCAACGAAATTATAGGACCGACACTGCTTTATTAGATATTTTTGACCACTCCTTCTCTAACTGGGCAGCACGCGCTGACAGATTACTTGAATACCAAATAGCTGCTTCTCGTAGCGATAGACTGATTGGCACCAAAAACTACAATTCTTACCTGTCCTGCAACACCAACAGATTTTATAGAAGAATTCCTGTTCAGAACGAAGGTAGAAGGATTCCTGCTCTGGTTGAGGAAATCAGGCGCATTCAGAAATGGATCGCCTATGAAAAACAGCGTGGCGCAAAACTCTCTACAGAAGAGAGAAGTATCGCTATCCTTGTGCGAGAAAATTGGCAAGCCGAGATGGTTAGAAAGGAATGTGCTAAGCTTGGCATTGCCAATATACAAACAAACACCGGTGGTGATTTGTATATGTCACAGCCAGCTCTTGACATGATGACTCTGATTAACGCCTTGGTTAACTATGACCAGGCGGAATACCTTTACAGCCTTGCAGTTTCAAATTTTTTCAATCTGGATATTCCAAAATCGAATTTGTTTGAAATACGAGCAAAAATACGCGCTGGTGGCTGGCGGACTAAAGCCGATGAATACGACCAAGTAAACTATCTCATTAAATGCTTGAATCCCCTGCTTGCAAACACAGAGGATTATGAAAAAAGCTGGGAATTGCTTGTTGAAAGTCTCCGAACGAAGCCCATCTTGCAGGCTATACGATCCATATATGCACGATTGGAACCTTGGAAGAATTATACTCCAGAAAATCTTACGAAACAGCACTATTATCAGCTCAATGTGGATCTTCTTTTTGAGCAATTAATTAACGCATGCAACGTGGATCGGCTTACGATAAACACTCTTAGAGATCATTTATATAACAGTATTATTTCGCAAGTGTCTGTCGATAGCCGAATCCCGTCCGAAAATAGCGATGAAGACTTGATTCACTGCATTACTGTTCATAAGTCAAAAGGGTTGGAATATGGGCATGTTATATTGCCGTTTTGCTCTGCCCCTATTGACCGTGTCAAATCGACGCAGCTGCATGTCAGTGTCAAGAAAGAAGATAACCAGTATCAAATTGGATATAGCATGAGCGTCAGTGAAACCGGCAGTACAGTTCAAAATTCGTATTTTGACAATGCCATTGAAAAGGCCGAAAAAAGTCGGGAAGAGACACGAATTCTCTACGTAGCTATGACACGTGCTATACGCTCGTTCTCATGGATTGAATTAGAGGGAAAGAACGCACTTTCTTGGCAAAACCTTATTAGCAAGGAGGATTAACAGGTGTCTTTTAAAATTTATACATATGAAGATCCATATAAATTAGATGAGACTGATTTCTGGGATGAAATATCTTCTTTGCCGCATTTCTGCTCTGCACGTACCTTGGTAAATGGTTTAAAAGACATTTATGGCGATAAAATCAAAGGTCTAATTTGTGCATTTGATGATTTTGTTCAACATGAAGGAATCTATAAATCCTGGACTGATAACATCAGCCTTCGTGTGAAGCAGTATAGCCGATTAACATCTATCTATAGTCGTCTTCTAGGGAAACAGATTGGGAACGCAACCATCGACAATCCGTTTGTTCTTGCGCTCATACAGAACCAAAAGTATTTTCTCGAAGCATTAAGATTGTTTATAGAGCTAGATATTCCTGCAAAATCGATTGATAAATCAAAAGGAAATACAGAGCAACAGCTATTTGTAGAGATTTTAAATAGTGTTCAAAACAATGGGATTTTCAAATTTCCGGACACACCTCATCTGTCCAAGGTAAAAGAAGTAGTTGTTGATCTTGCCGAAAAGGAAATTGATGATTGTCGTGGGACAGAGCGAGAAGTAAAGCGTTGCGAGCGGGCTAAGAAATTGACCGAAAGTCAGCAATTTACGAGCATTATTGTGCATGGGATACACCAGTTTACTCCTGTTCAGTTGCGTCTGTTATTAGATTTAGACAAGCAGGGAATTAATATTATTTTCCTGTACAATTACCAAAAAAAATATACGAAGATTTATTCGTCGTGGAATGATATCTATAGTTGCTTTGGAGTACCCATTCAGCACGATACTGCGGTTTCAGAATATCAAATGCCCACAATGCAGAATCCAAGTAATGCACTCGCTTGCGCCTTGGGTGAAATTTGCGAAAATCGAAAGCAGATAAACCGAGTGCCGCTTTCTCAATGGCGTCAGTTATATAAAAGCATTCAATACAGGGAATTCGCTAACATCACTGAATATGCGCATTTTGTCTCTATGCATGTCGAGGACGCAAAGCATAGATGTTATGAAAAAGCACCCGTTCAAATTAGAGGCAGTTTGACGCTCAGTAATGCAAAGGTTCTAAATGCTATGACTGAGCAGGTATATACGGCAAACAAAGACGTTCATACTCTGCTTAGAATCTACCATCCGGAATTTTCTCAAGAACGTCATTTTTTGGCCTATCCTATTGGTCAATTTTTCTCTGCTATCTATCGGCTGTGGGATTATGAGAAGCAGGCTATCCTCATGGATATGCCTGCGCTTAAAGAATGCCTTTCTTCTAAGATTCTGAATGCAGCACCTGGAGAGGTTTTGCTTAGAACATTTTATTCGATTGAAATTCTGTTTGAAAACATAAGCACTTATGAAGAGTTTCATTCTGAGATAGCAGATGAATTTCTGAGTAATTACAAGAAAGTTAATGCCTCAATTAGTGAGAATGATAATCTGCGCAGCCTCTCGATATACAACAAATATAAAGTATCGGAAAAAGATATCGTTGCACTGATTAAAGCAATTGAAGAAATTAACGAGATTGCTAAATACCTGTTCGTCCAAAGTCCCGACCATCGAGACTACATTGATTTCGGAAGCCATTTTCAAAATCTTGAAGAGTTCCTTAAACAGAGAGAACTTTCGCTAGCAACTTCAAAAGAGCGCGAGTTAATTAACGCATTACAACTGCGCCTTAGCGAAATTCGTCCTGATAAATCTGAATTTAGTGGAACTATCCGAGATTTAAGAGAAGGTTTATACTACTACCTCAAACAAAAAGAAACATCAGAGCCTGCAGTAGATTGGATTGTGAAAAACTTTGAACAGATAGATGGTGATATCCTTCAGAGTAAACATCAATTTGAGCAGGAACAGGTGAAAACATATCATTTCGGATGTGTATCTGATAGAGATATGAATATGACGGTAAATGATCAGCTTCCTTGGCCTCTTACTGATGAATTTATTCGTGTAGCCTACGCACCAGTGGATCTTCAGTTCCAGGTTTATTACACTGCGCTAGGTGAAAGAAGCAATTTCCTTAGATACGCTCTTTTCTATGGCCTCTGCTTCAACCGTTGTGATGTGCGAATCAGCTATGTAAAACAGTACGGTGATGAAGTAACAGAACCCTATGCTCTGTTATCTATACTTGGATTTAAAGAGCCTGTTTCTGTGTCGATGGAATTGCCATCCGCTTCGATTCCTATGTCCATCAATATTAGACAAGAAAAAACCCAGAAAATAAAGTATGATCCCATGCAAATGATGGATATGTATTTGTGCCCTTATAAATTCTTCTTAGACTATGTTACTGAAAATTCACCTATAATCCAAGGGAATTTCCTGTATCAAAAACTGTATGAAAATCTGCTAATTGAAGCGGTATGGAAAAGAATCGAAAAACAGCCTTGTGTAACTGCCAGTGAACATCTTGAGCTGTTCGTTAGAACCGAAAGCGAAAAGCTCAAAGATTATTTTAGATTCTGGAAACCAACTGAAATACATGATCTGATGAACAGAGCCTTCAATTATCTGAAATTCGAGGTTATTAATAAAAGCCGCGGGACAACGGTATCTGCTTATGACGATAAACATATGCAGATCAGAAAGCGGTTCGGCTTGGCAAAGTATATCATCGATATTTCAGAAACTGAAACCAAAAATCCTTATGCAAAATTTGAGTCTCTTACAACAACTGTATGGCCCAAAAAAGAGTACTCACTTCATAAACTTCCATTGCTCAGTTCGCAGCCTGCTCAACAAACATTGGCAGATTCATTGTGCGCAGAGGCACGAGACTACATAAACCAAACTATCAACACAGACAAAACCGCCATTCCTTCCGATTGGTGCACCTATTGTGTCCATCGCGGAATGTGTGTGGAGCCATTTCTTATTGGAAAGCAAATGAGATAATTATTTACTTTTTCTGATGAGATATCTTCAAAGGAGAAAACTTCCATGTTAAAAGGATGCTATTATCGATGCCCAATAGTTATTGAAGAAGGAGATTCTGAATTTCCTCGTCTCTTTGTTCTTGCCCAGGTAATTGAATACAACGAGTTGGCAGACGCCGTAAAAGTGAAAATGCATGATCTTCTGGGCAGTGGCGAATATTACAGTAATATTTTTCAACATAATGTTTTTCGTGCTGACGCTGTTACTCGCTGCGAAGCAATATCAGGTGGCGTTGTTGAGAGCAATCGTGGACGCGGTATCATTATCTCTCGATCTGCAGTTCCTTACGACGAAAGCCAACCCTATTGGTATTGGATAAAGCTGCTAAACGGAAAAATCTTCAAAGAATGTGAGACCGCCCTAAAAGTTGAATATTCCCAGATGAACTATTCTCCAGTAAAACAATTTCGAAATTATGAATTTCAAAATCCAACATGGTTCTTGAACCATCTTAAGGTAAGTCGTAATCTGCATTTGGTGAATAACGCTACATATGGCTTTAGCGTATTAGCTGGATGCCGCGCATTTTTGATGTCTCACCAGATAAGCACCGTAGCCAGGTGCTTTGAGACAATACCAGTTCGATACATGTTAGCTGATGAAGTTGGCTTAGGCAAAACCGTTGAGGCTTGCTCTATATTGAAAATTTTAGCAAGCGAGAAAAAAAAATTTCGTTCGTTACTAATTGTTCCGGGTGCATTGGCTACTCAATGGAAAAACGAACTACATTACAAGTTTGGCATAGAGGCTCAGATTAATTCTCCATTGTCACAAATTTGTATTATTCCAACGGAAGAACTTTCTAACTCAAAAGCTGCATTAGTAACTCCGTGGGATCTTGTAATTGTTGATGAAACTCATAGATTGCTCAACTATAATGAGTGGTATCAGAATGTGCAATCATTAAGTCGTAGAGTTCAACATATTTTATTGCTTTCAGCGACTCCCATTCAAGATCGAAATGAGGAATACCGTCGCCTTCTTGCATTGCTCAATCCGGAACAATATGCCGAAATGACACCAGAACGGTTTTCTTGGATGGTAAAAAAGCAACAACGAATCCAAAAAACTGTAAACCAACAGTTAGGTCGACTGGAGCGCTATGACGAGTATAAAGACATCATTCGTGATAAGCTGAGCGAAGTTGCAGACACATTGGAAGATACTTACCTAAAAAAGCTTGTTGACTCAATTGATCTCAATTCAGAAGACAATGGTCTTGACCTTGCTAAGCAAGCCCTTGCGTATATCTGCGAGAACTACCGAATCGAGCGCAAAGTTATTCGTAACCGCCGACAGTTAATAAAAGAAAAAATGGCCAAGCGAACTCTTCACGAAGTTCCATATATGCCTCTGTCTGCTAATGAAAACTACAATGAAATTGCTGTAATTCAAAACACATTGGCATATTTATTGGAAAATGGTGAGGAGGGTGAAGAATATGTAATTGAGACAGCAATCCCCTTACTCTCTGCTTTGTTTAGCAGCCCATGGGCGTTTGAAGATGTTCTTACAGCCTTAAATATTAAAGACAGTATTTTGATTGATAGCACGACCGCCTGGAAACAACAGGCAGAAAATGAGCACGCTCTTGTTTTTGTTGCACTGACTGAGGATCCAGATTTGATTAAAGGTCGATTAATGAATGCTCTGAATTATATCGATCAGGAAACACCTATTTTAGATGATCCAAACTTCAAAATTGTGGTGTTTACAGGATTTAATGCAACATTAACCGCATTTCTTAAACTGTTCAATAATTACTATGCCGATACGTACATTTATGCAGTTTCTTTTGGGAAAAACATGTCTCGAGAAGAGCTTGAGGATAGCGTGTACTCTTTTCAGAATGACTCTAGTTGTCGTGTTATCGTGTGCGATGAAACTGGTGGCGAAGGACGCAATTTTCAGAACGCCTCTCAGGTTCTCCATCTTGATATGCCATGGAACGCAAATGCGCTTGAGCAAAGAATAGGACGTCTAGATAGATTAGGGCGAGAGCCTGAAATGAATGTTGAATCTGTTGTTTTGTACTCTACTGAAACCGTTGAGGAACAGCTCTTTAATATCTGGAAAAATGGCATGAGACTGTTTGAACAGTCTCTTAGTGGTCTGGAAATTATTACTGGCGAACTCAATGATTTGATTGTTGAAGCCCTGCTAAATGATTACAATACAGGACTAACAAATGCTTTTGATAACATCTTAGATCAAGCAGAAGAAATGCGGGAAAGCGTTGAAGATGAACAAGACTTTGATCTTGGAGCTACATTATATCGTCCAATGGCCCAAGGAATAGACAATGTATTAAATCTGTATACCTCTGAAGACACCAACATATTTGCGACAGCAATGATGGGCTGGGGGCATCAGGCTGGCTTGTCAGCTCAACCGCCAACAAAAACCGGTCTTATCGAATTCCGAAGTAGCGCATTCAGTATAAATGCAGCAAAGCAGTCCTTATTTATTCCTCCGGATTGGAGCGTTTATACCAACTCTTCTATGATGCGAAGAGAACGAAAGATATTAGGTTCTTTTAACAGAAAGACTGCCGCACTAAGAGAAGATGTCCTTTTCTTCGCACCGGGTGATTCTGTATATGATTCCATAATCTCTAACGCAGTTGGTTGTAGCCGAGGAAGATGTACTGCAATCGAAACAATGGGTTCATTTAATTATGATGGTGCAATCTTCATTTTTAATGTTGTGCCACCGTTAGACGAATTGTTGGAAGCCAACATCGATTTGCAGACTTTATCTCAGTATCGAATGTATCTTCCTCTTGAGCAAATAATGATTTGTATCCCACTCACTCAGAAGAGCAGAGAGATATCTGAAGAGACCGTAAAAAGTAAACTAATTAACCTAAAATTGAGTGAGGCCCGTCATATCGGTCGCCGCAGTTCCTACAAGGGAATGATGTCTCCGCTTGAAACATTTATTTCGAGAACGCCTCCAAGTGTTTGGGAACCATTAGTCGATAGTATTTCGACCACAGCATACAAGAAAGCAGAAAAAGTAATAGCGACGGAATCAAATCTTTCTGCAGCACGCGCAGAGATGCAGCGAGTATTAAATGGTCATCGTGCAGAATATCTCTATTTTGAACGTAATACAGACGTTGTTGAACAAAAGAAAGAAATTTTCCAGGTAACTTTCCGGGCCTTAAAAAATGCAAAACCCGAACTGGACGCTATATGTTTTTTAAGGGTGAGAACAAATGGATAGTAAAGAAATCCTGCGCCAATTCATGATAGGAGCAATTCAGTCAGCAAGCGCCATTGTTGAATTAAACAAATTAATATCTCCTGGTTCATCCCCTAATGCACTACAGGAATCTGCAAAAGCTCGATATGTGACGGGGTTTATTCGCCGTTATCGGCAATATCTGGCTGGTAACGCATCCGACATGGATATCTGTCTAAATATCAGAGATTTATCGTTAATTTTGGGTCGTATAAAGGTCAATGACAGACTTTATAAATTGATTAAAGAGAAAGGCGTAGATCTGGGATTTCGGATAGAAGCCGATAATCAGATTTCTTGCGATTTGAAAATTCCCAATTGGTTATCACCTTCTCATTATGTTCGCGATGTGTACTCACTTAAGCAGGATGACGGGATTAATGCCAAACGGCCCTCATGCGGAGATAATCTTTTAAGAACCCATACGGTATTCCAGCATTACAAGAGCTTTGAGCAAAAGATTGCTGTTCATACCGCATTAGCCCTACCAGATGGATACACTCTTCTGGTTTCACAACCCACCGGTGGTGGAAAGAGTCTTGTAACTCAAATGCTATCCAGTGTATCAGCCGGAATGACTTTGGTAATCGTTCCAACCGTAGCATTGGCTTTGGACCAGTATCATGCAGCTCAAGGAAACTTGAAGGATTCAACAGAAATCTATTGTTATAGAGGCGATCAATCTGCGGATAGTCGAGTATCTATCGTAAAGTCCATAAAGGAACAGAAAACTCGAATTCTCTTCACCTCGCCAGAGGCGATTTTTAAGAATACTGAATTATATAAACTTTTAGAAGCATCTGTGCAGAGTAGATTTCTGAAAAATGTGGTAATCGATGAAGCACATGTAATCCCGGATTGGGGAGTTTTCTTCCGACCGGACTTTCAGATTTTTTCAATTACTTTACGAAAATGGCGCACTGCGTCCGGAGAAAAACTCAGAACTTATCTTCTCTCTGCAACCTTATCCGATGATGTTGTTGAAACATTATTTAAATTGTTTGGACTTGAAGGAAAGAATAAGCAGGTACGGTGTGATACACTCCGTCAAGAACCTCGTTTCTATTTTCAATCCACAAGATCAAAAGCAGAACAAGATAAAAAAACCATTGAGGCCATTAAATTACTGCCAAAACCGATGGTCGTCTACGTTCTCGAACCTCGCGAAGCAATTGACTTACAAAAACAGTTGAAAAACGAAGGCTTTTTGAATACCCCAGTTTTTACTGGAGAAACGAAGGAAAAAGACCGAGATACCATTCTATCTGGTTGGAAAAACCAGGAATACGATATCGTGCTAGCTACCTCGGCCTTTGGTATTGGTGTAGACAAGCCCGATGTAAGAACTATTATTCATGCATGTTGTCCCGAAAATCTCAGTCGCTTTTACCAAGAGGTAGGTCGTGGTGGTCGTGATAGGCTCCCGTCTCTAAGTCTGTTTATGCCTAACCAAAATAGTTATGAAGGCGATGTCAGAAGAGCATTAGGACTCGTTAATAAAAGGGTACTCACGGTAGAGCGTGCAGTAATTAGGTGGAACAGTATGTTGCATAGTCCCTCGGCAATGATAGATGCTGATGAATGTGTTCTTGACACCGCCACTCCGCCAACTTCTATGACTGATGAACAGGCTGAATATGCTGGAAATCGAAATATTGCGTGGAATATCAATCTTTTGCTATTTCTGTATCGCACGGGATATATTGACCTGCTAGATGCAAGTTATATCCAAGAAAACAAGGCTTATTCCGTAAGAGTTAAACTACTTAAGATTGAAGAATTATCTGATCCCGAGAAACTAACACATAGTCTGGCCGAGCCAAGAGATACCGAGTATCAATCCCAAATGGCTGGATATCGAATCATTAGTGAGCTTGTTGCTTCGCCTAGATCTAAATGCTGGGGACGTATATTTAAGCATTTATATCCGCTGTCAAAAGAAGTCTGTAACGGTTGCCCTGCGGACCCTGAAGGCAGAGTTACTACTGATGAAAACTATAAATTACGTTTAGACCCAGATATTCAATTAGCGCCTACAGTACCTAGCCGTAAGCTTGCACGTAATATTGCATCTTTTACCGAAATGGTTATCCGTAGAGAAGGTTCTGGTCCTTGTGCCGAGACTGAAGTCATTACCCTGGCAGAAAAAGCGAGTCAAAACCAAGTTGGTATATTCATCGCTCCAAACGAATTGCTCGCCAATGTTTCATCGGATTGTATAGTGCTGAACTACGATGAATTCTTTTTTGCAACAATCCACTGCCCTTATTTATTCGCAAATGGCATGGTATGTGTTCTTGATGGAGATAATTTTTCAAAATCATCTCTATTCAAGCATGCAAGAAAACTAGAAAAATACGGATACAGATGTGTTTTATATTCCAACGAAAACGCACTTGTTATGAGCAACGGAAAAGCGCTTAGAGAATGTGTGGATGGATACACTATCACATTAAGCAAATTCTAAGGAGGGCCTATGTTTAAGACAAATCCAGATGGTATGCGAATGGAACCTACTCCCGAGCGTGTACTTTCTGTTTGCAGATTAATTGCTCAAAAGAGCATAACCCATGAGGAACTACGTCAAGCAATGACTATGGGTCAGAGCGGTGAAAAAGAAGTTGATCAGATTAACAAATCTTTGTCAGTTGCCTTAGAAGAGTTAAATATTGTCAGAACGAAGGATAATTTGATCGAACTTGCGGTTAACCCAATGGTTGTTGCGTCGCCAGTAAACTTCCGGCGACACATTGGAATCACCACTCTTTTGAAAAAAGACACAACGTTTCATCTATTTACAAAATGGGTAATTTCAAAAAATGAAGAAATCTTCGCATTGAAAACATGGGAATCCATGGCAAAAACCTGTGGATCTCAAGTGTCTGAACTTTCTAATATGAGTGAAAACGCTGCCCTTGGTTGGCGTTTTTGGGCTACATTTTTAGGTTTTGGATATTTGAGTGGAACAATAATTATTCCCAATATGAAAATCAGAATAGAAGATATTTTGGCAACTACTTTTGCAGAAAAATTCAACTATGACCTGGCTATACGAGCAACAGATTTTATTACTTGGATATCCACAAAAGTACCTGAGGTAGACATGTCGGGAAAATTGCCATTAGCATTTTCAGCAGGGTTAAGAACCTTACATGAATTGGGGTTAATCAAGCTTGAAACATGGCGAGATTCTAATCGAATCTTCTTATATCCTGTTGACGGTGATCCTATCAATGACTTTTCTCACATTACGGTTAGAAAGGAGGTTGCAAAATGAGTTGGGAGCAATACAAATCCGCAATGGAGCGTTACGCCATAAAGACGGATGATATGGCAACAGAAGACGCCTATTTCATGTCCACTCACATGCCTTTCTCACAATTGGCCGTATACGAAGGTGGACGTACTCAAAGCGCACCCAAGATGTATAGCGAAGAGGAAGTCTTTGCTCAGCTTATATGCAATCCTGATAATGACCATCGAATGATTATCGTCAGAGGTGATAACGGTACCGGTAAGTCGCATCTTATTCGTTTCTTGAAAGCCAGACTGGAAGGGAGCCCAGCCACAGTTTATAATCCAACAACTGAGCAGCTGATTTTTCTGCGTCGTTTGAATAACTCCGTGCGAGGGGTCTTCTCTCAATTAATTGAACAGGATGTTATAAAAGATCCTGCTGTTAGTCAGAAGATAAAAAAATTCATAGCCTCATCTGATTCTAAAGATGAGGCTGCATTCCTAACAGATATCCTGTATTCTTATATTGTAGCGGTTAGTAACGATCAAACTGGCAATACATACAAGCCTGTAATATGCCGCGACATTTCCAGTTATCTGTCTGACAGCCGTGTAAAAGATCACCTTCTTCGTGAGGGAGGTGCTATTTCAAGATGCTACACTGTTATTACAGCACCAAGCAATCAAGTGTTAAAAACTACAGAAGTCTTTACAGATGAAGACTTTGATGTGCGCAAAATTATTACTGCCGTAATCAAGCAGGGCGATCCTCAGGCATCCGATTTTGCATCTACTATCAAGGGCGATCGAGATGAAATACATAAACTGGTTAATTACTTAAACCGTTTTACGAGTGAAGTTGTTAAACGCTGCGCTGACATTTCAAGTGAAAGTGCAAAAGCTGTTTTTGAGCAACTCCGAAAAGATCTAAAAAGGCAAGGAAAAAATCTCACACTGTTTATTGAGGACTTTACGGGATTCACGGGTATTGACTCAGAACTGATTACCGTATTATCTACAGAGCATGGCGGCGATTATGCAGACCTCTGCCGTGTTACCTCAATTATTGGTATCACAAATGACTACTACGACCAGTTTCGTGATAATTTCACCGATCGTGTTACCCATCAGATTAGTCTTACCGATGAATCATTTGGAAGCCCTGAATTCCTGACGCAAATGGCAGGGCGCTATATTAATTCTATTTATTGTGATGCCACAACCTTACGCGAATGGAATGATCATGGGGCAGATTTTAACTCGCTGCCGATCAACACTTTTGTACCTCCTTGCGAATGGGATACTGTTAAAATCGGTTCGAAAGAAACAACTATTTATCCCTTCAACAAAACGTCACTCGTTGCGCTTTATGAAAGCTTACCCGTAAAGAGTCCTCGTATGTTCCTAAAAGAGGTTTTACGTGCACAGCTAAAAGAATATTTTGATGGGAAGATTTATGGCGACGAATGGTATTTCCCTCTGAACCCAGGAAATGTCCAGATGAGCAAGGATCCACACAGTTCCGCTATTGATCGAATTGAAAGCCTTTCTCTTTGTGATCGAAGCCGTTTGAAAGCAATATTTGCTTTATGGGGAGATGGATCTGCTTCCGGAATCAAAGAGGCTGATGGAACCATTCGCTTTGGCGGAATCAACAAAAAATTCTTTGACGATATTGGCTTGGATTCTTTCGAAGGAATTGGTGATTTAAAAACAGAAAATCAAACCACTGGTGATGGAACAACAGGCACAAAAAAACCGCAGAAACCCGAACCGCAAAAGCCAAGAGTTGATGAAGCAGCGAAAAGCTATCAGAAGTACAAAGACGATATCAACGGATGGTTCACAAAGAGTCAACCACTTAAATTTGATGTAGACTATAGAACATGGCTTAGAGAACTAATCAAGGGTGGTGCATCCCAGGGTGGTGCTATCAACTGGCAAGATATTGGAATTCCCGCATACATTGCAGAGAAACGCCTGGAAGATTTAGGTGTATATTTCATCACCGATCAAAGCACGCCATTAAACCAAGACAAAGCTATCGTTCTAATGGATAAAAGTACATTAAGCCGTGATGCTCTTCTCGCGTTAAATGAACTGAAGTATTCAAAGGGGTGGGATTTTGATAGCGCAGCGTATTACCAACAACGGCTGATCACTTGGCTAGAGCGAGAAAAGGATTCCATCATCCAACGAGTTACCGCTTCAAAAGGCAACGAACCCGCTCTTCCTGTTATTGAATGGTGCCTAGTATTACAGTATCTTAAGGCAAAAATCTTTGGATGTAAGCTCGACAATACGAACAAATATACCTTCTTACATTCATTAATGTCGGATTTCACATATAAGGCCGATGACAAAAATAAGCGCGAGACAAAAGAATGGGGAGATCTGATTCAGTTCGTTCAAAACAGGAAATCTGAATTTGATAGTGCATATACCTTGCTCTGTAGATCGGTATCGACAACGCAAGGTGCTGTCCACTATGCGGTTGATACCCAAAATGCCTCGTGCATTAGAGCGGACGAGTTGTTGTCTATTTTGAATAAGCTTAAGAATTGTAATTGGGACATCGAAGCTGAAATACCGTCCACGATACCCGATAAGCATCTCCTTTATAACCAGGCGGCTCTGCTCAAAAAGCTATATCCGAGCGTAATAAAAGTGGTTGTAGCAGAATCTGAAAAAGCCAAACAGGTTTCTTACAATATCGAAGAATATGTTGGACCCATTAATGAGGGAAATCTGTTACAAACGCTGAACGCGATTCAGACCCTTTTTTCTGTCTTCGCTTCCAATGGAATCATTGGCAGCAATGAGATCCGTACAAAGTACGAATCTACACCCATTGATACTGCAAAGAAAATTTTGAATGCAAGGGAATCTATAAAGAAGGCTGAAGAACAACGATCCAACGCAAAAAAACTGTCAGTATTTTCAAGAAACGCTTTACATGTTCTGGCGGACTTTCTACGTGATTTACAGACAATTGCCGGCCTAGCCGAGAAAGAAGAAGCTACTGCAAACAAGGAATTAGCTAAGATCGACGGAATTGACGGTATTAATGAGATGTCCATTGCTGCTCTGGAAACTATGAAAAAGCTGTATGAATTCGTCGAAGCTACGGAGGTGTCTAATGCTACTCACTGAAACAATTCAAAAAAGTATAACCGCCATTAAGCTGCGTAGAAATGCAACTGACAACAGGGCAAAAGCCGAGTCCTATTTCAAGGCTTTGACTCAGTTGGATCAGACGGCCAAAAACATAGAAGACACCCTGAAATGTGCCATAGAAATGAAATCACAAGGCATTGTTGCGGAGCCAATACTAGTAGTAGAGGTAAAGGCTGATCTGCTTACTTGTATTGATTCATGCGGAAATGGTGTTTCTCCAGATTCTGCGGAACAGTTATCTTTAGCTACCGTAAAGTTGCTGGAGTCTAAAGGTGATGCGATTGCATCCTCAATAAAAGTCGTCTGGAAAGACGCGGCAAGTACTTACGCTAAAGGGCCTGCAGGCTATCTTTCTATGATTGGAAGTCTGACTGATAGCCCTAAACAAGCTAAAGAGCTAGTTGATGGTATCAATAAAACCACCGAAGGTGATCCGTCCATCAGAGCAATATCCAAGCTTGTAACAGACGTTGCTGCTGCGAAGAAAATCATCGAAGCATTCTCAATCAGCTCGAAAATTGAGAGTTTCCTAAAAAAGGTATCCTCCCAACAGGCTACTGTTGCAGATCTGACACCAGATGTTACTGCTTGGTTAAAAGAGAAAAAGCTTATGGAAAAACTTAAGGTTAGATTCTAAGGAGAAATAACGATGATGAAAGTTAATTGGGATGTCGAAGAACTGGTTGCGTTGATAGACGTTTACTGTTCTTCAGGCAATATGTCTGCGTCTGATATCGATGAAAAGCTTAGCTCTCTTTCGGAAAGACTTGTTAAAAGAGCTGACAAGTTAGAAATTGCACATGATGAAAAATTCAGAAATCTAAATGGAATGAAAATGATGTTCCAGAATGTTGTTTTCATTGCAACAGATGGGAAACAAGGTCTGTCTGCCGCTAGTTCAAGTATGCAGAAAGTATATTCACTCTTGCTTTCCAATCCGGAAGTTTTTGATATGATTCTTTCTGAGTTTAATCGAAAATATTAATACACCCTAAAAAAACGAAGGAACAGCCTGCAAATCCGGCTGTCCCTTCTGTTTTATACTATTGATTTTATATAATTACAAAATGCTGAGAAATCAGGGTTAACGTGAGCGTCCCACGACATACGAATTGCTTCACTAATTCGTTTTTCATCGAGCCCCATAGCGGTCAGCACATAACTTGGTGTATGGCTTCCAGAGTTACATGCTGATCCATTTGAAAATGCATATTCGTCTTTTAAGGATACAAAATAGCTTTCTGCATCCACCCCGGAAAAGCTGATGTTGATTGTATTTGAAATACAATACTGTGGATCTCCATTAACCTGATACTTCAGTTCCTTTATAGCCGACAGCAAAGAAGCTTTTATTTCTGCACATTGTTTCATATGTTCGGCCGCTTCCTCATTACAGAGTTTTACAGCAAGTGCAAAGCCGGCAACCAATGCTACTGGAGTAGTTCCAGGACGAAAACCGCGTTCTTGCTGTCCTCCAAATAGAAGCGGCTTAACAGGTGGCCGACGATAAGTTTTATCTCGCTTCAGTATCAGCGCTCCGATGCCTTGCGGACCACCCAACTTGTGCGCAGTGATACTCATCATATTATATTTGACTTTTCGTAATGAATCATTCAGCTTTCCGAATCCCTGTGTCGCGTCAATATGGAAGTATGTTTTAGTTCCAGCAAGAGCCTCTCCAACTTCTTCAATCGGCTGAATAATGCCAGTTTCGCTATTCACGTGCATCATTGACACGAGAAGAGTTTTGTCAGTTACTAAGTCTAGAATCTGACTCGGCTTTATGCGACCTGTTTCGCCAGGAGATACAAAATCCACAACACACCCTTTCGATTGCAAATATTTCATAGCCTCCAGAATAGATTTGTGCTCTATTGATGTTGTGATAAAGTGATTCCGTCCTGACTCTAGAGCATATTCAAGCAAACCAACCGTGGTCATGTTGTTACTCTCTGTGGAACCACTCGTAAATATAATATCTGTACTATCAATGCAAAGAACCTCTGCAATTGTTTTCCTTGCGTTTTCAACGATTTCCTTTGCATCCGTTCCAAAAGTATGGGTTCTACTATCGGCATTCCCATAATGAGAACGGTATACTTCAATCATACGGTCTAAAACTCGTGCATCAACTGGTGAGGAAGCATTATAATCTAGATATACCGCCATATTATTCTCCTTCTTTTGCTACTGCAGATTTTAGGAGGTCAGCACAATTCTTTAATACATCTCTCGAACTGTAATGGTTTATTCCCCTATTCAGGTGGAGACGGAAGTATTTCGCCAACGTCTTTTCATCGTCTCCAAATCCATCATTTATACATCTCTGACGAACTATTGCCTCATATATTTCTGAATACTCACCCGCAAAAGTCGACCAGTCCATTTCAACGTTGCTATCCGATAAAGGATCTATGCCTCCAGGAGGGGTTGGTTCTGCTAATGACCAACAAAGCGCCCAACGGCAGATAATATTCCAGTTTTGAATACCGGTTTTGGTTTTTATTCTAATCAGACGATCTTTTTCCGGCTGAGAAAGCTTAAAATGTTTTACGATCATAATCATGCCTCCTCAAAATATCCCTGCACAATAGATGTACATTGTTCATCTTCGCGATAGAGAAGTGTGTAATAATCCACAACATTTTCACGCACCATATCCAAATATCTGCCGTAGATTTCTTCATCGGTAGAAAGAACCATAACCTGTGAACTTGCCGCGGGAAGATATTTTGTTACAAAATTGGTTCTATGAGAAGAGTCCAGTCGTGCCATAGGCGTATCTACAATAACCGGAGCTTTATAACCCGAAGATAATGCCAACGCCCACACAATAGCCACCGCAAACATTTGCTGTTCACCTGCAGATAACTGACTCTTTAGTAACTCATTGCCATCGATGTCAATAATGGTAACATCCAAAGTTTTTGCGTTAATATCAATTCTCTTTGCCAAAGAATTCTTCTCAATCAATGTCTGAAAGCATTTTGTTGCAGTATCAGAAAGGCGTTCAACCTTTTCAAACTGAAGACGCTTCTTGAACTCGGTCAGTGTCTCAATAGACATCGCTGCATATTTGATAATACGCATGTTATCATCATTTGCATTTTCTTTCTCAGCCATGCCCTTAATGAGACGAATTCTCTTCCCGACAAGGATCTTTCTCTGACGATTCATACTTTCGATAGAGTCGCACTTTCTTTGGAATTCAGCATCAGCAATGGCCTTTTCCCTTTCAATACTCTTTAATGCTTCATATAACTGCATAGCAAGAGTTTTATCATCCGCCGCGTCAAGGTGAGCATCCAAACTCATATATTCAGCTTCCTGAGACTCAGAAGAAGAGAGCAAATTTGAAATTTTTTGAGATATCTCAGGGAAAAATTCTGATATTAGTTTTTCGTATAGCATGAGACTTGCTGGAGACATACTAATGCGATTTTCGTTTACCGCCTCACTAATATGTACAACCAACTCGTCACTGATTATTCTTTTAACCAGATCCAGCACTTCTAAAGGCAAATTACTTTCGTTTAAACGATTGATCACTCTCTGGTAACTGTCATTAACTACTGTATCTGTATGGCGTTTTACATCGCCCTGAAGCTGTTCTTGTTCTTCGTTATACGACTGAACAACCAAGTCTTTGCAGAGCGCCAATGGAGTAGCGGCACCGGAAGCCAGTTGGAGAATTTCCTGCTGGATTTGTTCTGCCAGACCTGAAATCCGATTCATCTCAGCTTTAATTGAATCACGATTTCTACTAAGATCTCCTCCAGAAGACCAAAATTCGCTCTCTTTGGTTTCAATTTGAATCGTAAGTTTTTGACACCGAAGCTCAAGCTTATTCAATTCTCTCTGTGCTTCCTCTAAACGCTGATCGATATCAGATATTTCTTTCTCGACTGCTTGATATTCTTGGTTTAATTCACTAGCCTCAAATGTTTTAAGAGCAGCTTTCTTTCTTCGAATCACCTCATCTATATGCTCAATCGTTTTTTCGATTGTTGAAACACCTATAGCAGACTTGATTGAACTCTTAATCTGTTCAAAAGAACTGTCATCAGCAAGCTGAGTTATTTTTTCATTATTGAAGAAGAAAAATCTCGCAATACCAAAAGGCAGTATTTCTTCGATGTAATAGCTCCAGTTCTCCCCCAAATATTTATCTATTGTACCGTTTTTTTCAACGCTTGTTTGCTGATCAACTTTTTTCCCCTTGAGGCTCCAAATTCGTTTCACACGAATCACTACATTGTCTTCAAGCACAAGAGTTACAGCTATGTATGTTGCGCCATCAGTAGCATGCTTGTTAATATGATCAACCAGAAGTTTATCGTATGATTTTTCTTTTTCCTGTATATATTTCAGGGCCTGCTTTCCATACAAAGCAATTAGTATGGCATCATGAAAGGTCGTTTTTCCACGGCCATTAAGACCTCCAATCAACGTAATGTTACGTTCACCAATTTTATTAGTGAGGACCATCTCATGAGTGCCCTTATATATACCGAAATTATGCAATTCAACCTTGGTAAAATACACTCGGATCACCTCACTCTACAAATTCTTCATCGTTTTCTTCCATGGCTTCAGAAAGTTTAGTTGCTCGAGAAGAAGCAATGCCTTCAGCTTCTGTTTCATTTTTATAAAAAGCTTTCTTAATCTCTTTTTCCAGATTGTTAATTACATTTCGCTTATTAGAAATAGCCGCTGCTTTGGCTTCAACATCAAGTAAAGCTTTCAACATCTGAGGCATAAGCGTCTCCTCATAACACATGTCAGCACATACTTGTTTGAGAATTTCTGTTTCCGTTGCTCCAAAGTATTTGTTCTTTCCTATAATTCCATCACTATAAGGTTTTCCTGTTTCTTCCTCATAGATTCTAGGAAGAATATCTTCAAATTCATGAAACTCATCTAACCAAATCTGCCGGATGAGTTTTAATTCATCCATTGTAATAAGAGGAACATCCTTGATTTCGTCCGGGCCAATTTCATGAACAAGTTTTTCAACCTGAAGCAGTTTGCGCAGAAAATCTTCACGCGTTTCCTGTGTATACGGTCCATGTACCAGTCCGTTATTGTGCCAAGTCAAATGACCGTCACGCCTTCTAAAGTCTCGGCGTTTTCTATCATTTTTCCAGTCACCAGCAATATAATTTCTAAAATCCAGCATTGGCAACATCCACGATTTTTCTTCATCATTTTGAATCATAGCAGCCATAGACTTATCCTCTGTTACCATAGTACAAACCCAACATCCAAAACGGCTATTCCCACAAGAAGGTGTAGATGTATCAATGACAAGAGGACATTCACCATCAGCAGAAGCACCGCTATACATAGCAAGCAAATCTTTATTTGAATGGCCCCAAGGATTCTCGTACTGAACTAAAAACTGCCACACATTATCGTTCAGCCAGTTTTCAATAGGTGTAAATACATACGAGTTCGGGAATGAGCCATTAGGGCTCAGATGATCTCTATAGCGTTTTTTCTCATATCCCTCCATAATGGCTTTACGAGTTGCACTTTCTGCTTTTCTGGAGCCAAGTACCATAATAGCTTCGCTTTCAGCGTCAAGAACTTCCTTTATGAACCGATTGGAAGGGTCTATTTTCATTCTGTCTGTGCACCAGCGAAAATCTCTTCTAGGATATGGGTAACCTCTACCAATTAAATTCACCCAGAACGTGTTTGTAATAGCAGGAGTGAGCCTGTGCGGAATAATTGGCAATTTCGCAGCCTTCGCACGTTCGGTCATTTTCTTTAATGATTCTGTTGCCCAAATAGCGACAACCGGAGATTCTACCAGTGTATCCGTGCATATTACATGAACCGCTTTCTTTAATTTCTCTTTCGGTAATTCAGAAAGCGCCATCCATACAAGCTGAACGACAGCAGTAGAATCCTTACCTCCACTATAACCACAAATCCATGGAATCATATCTTCGAGATATAATCCCTTTATAGTTTCAATCACTTCTCTAATATCATTTCTGGTTAGATTTGCCATTGTTTTCATCAGTCTCTTCCATCATTATTTTTTCAATATAAGTAGATAAGGCCTTTTGAGAAGATCTGTTAGCTGCCACCTTGCCATTAACAAAAACCAGATTATTCCAAATAGGGTTATCCTTTTTCCAGTCGACATTCGAAAGGTTAGCAACTCTCTTTTTCCAATCCTGAGGATAGGCGTGTAATAATTTATTTCCGCCATGTCCTATAGCAACCAAAGTAATGCTCAGTGAACAAATACTATTGCTTCTAACATCAGACGACTTCTGCTCATGCCTCATTACCGCAATCCATTCCGGCATATTCAATGCCACTTCATTCCAAAACTCAACAGCCAGCCCCGTTTTTTGAGATATATCAAGTTTTATGTCTTTTAACAGCTCGACAGTTGCTGCACTAATAGCACTTAAAGTAAATAACGCTTTTGACCTATTTGAAACAGTAGTCTTTTCCTTTTCAGTCAATCCTGTGAATACAGAAACATCCTTGATAACATCTTTTGCAATAATAGAGGATTCTTCCCTGGAATTAAACAATATGTTTATTGATTTTGTTGGTCGTATCGCATATCTATTAAGATCCGAAAACATCTGCTGTGAAGATTTAAGTCCTTTGTCATGGTAGAACACTACAGAAATATGCTCATTCTTCAACTCGGGATTAATCTTGATGGCTTCAGCTATTGCAGCACGTCTATGCTGGCCATCATTTATCAAAAATCTTGCGCTCATTGAAATAGATACGTGACCGATCATGGAGTCTACATCATTTATTGGTTCAAAAAGCATTTCTCCATCAACCGATACAGTTAATGATGAAAAGACGTATGATTCGGGGTTATTAATTATGTAATCCCTCATTTCTGGAATGCGGGATTTATTTAGTACTCTCTGAGCTCTTATTTCCGGAGGTAACTCTTCATTAGCAAACTGAAAGATTTTCGGAATTATCTCCAAAGGAACCATTGCAGTAAAATATTCTTTATTTGCTTGTATACCTTTTACAGCAGGAAAAACAAAAGATGCATTGTCCATTTCTCTTCCTCATAAATTCACTTTGGTTAATGGAATAAAGTTTAAAATGCATTAAGCGGTTTTAAGCCAACTGGATCAACAAAATAAAGATACCGATTAGTGGCACGAAACACTTTAATTACATCTCCAACAGAAATACTGTTATTGCGAAATGAATTCTTCTTGTCAATTATCGATTCAACCATTTGCTCTAGCGGTGCATCATAAGTTAATAAACCACATTCACACAGCTTGTAATCAGAAATCGTTGGCTGAATAGAGTATTCTGAAAGGGTCTGAAGAGAGCAGAATCTTTGAATGGCGTATTTCGTGTCATCCTTTATTTTATATTGCTCATAGACAGGGGAAACGAGCCCTGAATAATATGATAAGCATCGCTCCTTGAATCCATTGTGCATATGCGTCCCTCCATGTCAATGCTCAATATTTGTATTATACATCCTTTTGGAAGTCTTGTAAATCATTTTGTTTGTCTTTATAGAGACAAACATATTTGCTAATTGACAAGCAGCGGGCAACTTTTCCCAAATCTTACAATTTCAGAAACTTGTTGGGATATCCCAAGCCCTTATCGATCATCTCGGGCGATGGCTACGCATTTTTTCGAAACGCTTATACAAAAATCATGCCCCCGTCCATGATATGCCCTTTGTCAAATAGACAAGGGGCATATCAATAGCGGATGGTTTATTGTTTCGGGCATTTCCATTCTTCGGATCGTAAATGCTCCATAGCCAGTACCTGGCTAAAAACAATGCCGTCCTTTGTGAGCGGCAGATATAAACGAATCTGTTCATTTTTCGGATGCATCACCTCTTTCAAGAAAGAGAGGATGCCGTCCGGAGCATCGTCGCTTACTACCACAACGGTGTCACCGCGTCGGATCCGGATTGCTGCCTTTGAGTCTGGAGCAGCTGCGGCTAGTATCTGAGCGAATAGTTCGGAAACAGGAACCTCTTTGAGAGAAGGGTCTGGTGTTTCACTAACATCAAGTGCCATTTTTCTCAGCCGGTTTAACCTGTAATAATACACAGACTCCTGGTTACCGTCATCAGCACACCATTCTCTGATCGTCAGACCACTATGATTGCGCTGCTTAATCATTGCAGCCCAGCTGGCTGCACGGATCTGCATAACTTCATACATACTTGAGATCTCCTATAAAAACTCAAAAAATTCTAATCAAAATTCCTAGATTTTTCCAAGCGGATTTGATGATATCATTATCGCATAAAACCAATTGCAATCCAGCCCACAGATTATGGAGTATTTACAATCCAACAACAATCTACTAAAGCCATACAAATTGGCTGCCCCAAAAAGAGCAACCACCACTTACAAATTGAAGAATTTGTCCTATACCTCATTACTTATACAATTAATAATTCCTTTTCGACAAAAGCCCTTACATATCCTTTCCTAAATCACCCCCAACCTTCCCTACCAAATATAACAGAACTGCATACTTCCTTCCACGCCCTCCCCCATAAGTATTCTTCAGGCTATAAACATAATCCAGCTTTCCCTTCTCCAGCAGCCCATTGGCTATCACAGCAATCTCTTTTTCCGTTTCATCTCAACTCCATAATTCTTATAATCCAACCGACTTCGCACGTAAAAGTCCCGCTCATCTTCTCATCCGTTCCGAACCAGGGAACCTGACCTGCGGTTTCACGCCGCTTAATCCTGTCTACCAGATTTAAATACACAAAATTCTCACACAGGTAACCATCAATTGTTTCCTGAACCGTACCGGTAAGAGAAAGGCATCTGTTTGCGATTCCCAGATCCATAAAATAGTAACGGGAATTTTCAACAATATTCAAGTTATCGCAATCAACGCTCTTACTACAATATCAAATATGGTGCGATGAATAAAGTCAGTTGATTGCGTAATTAACTATCTTTTTCGCTATCCTGCCGCTCTCTTCCTTAAATATAATATTAGTTAAATCTGTAATTAAATCCTTAGTCCCCTTCTTTTTTTCAGCATCATCGCCGCGATGGACGAAAACACCTTATCAAAAGTTGCAGTCTCCAATGGACTGTCAAAGTATCTGGTCGATTCCTTGACAAAAATTGCCACATGATTCTCACTCAAATCCGCACATGCCTCGATACTTCCAGTCCCAATATATGTTTTTACGACCTCCGGGTACCCCCCAATGTGCAGGTAGATATCAAAATATTTCTTCAACTTGTCATAATCTTCATAGCCGGAAGCGTCAAACAAATCAATGTTTTCATATAAATCCCTCATATGAAAGGCATCTAAAAACTCCAGAAATGTCAAGGATGTCATCGTGAGTGACTCCACGTTTCCAGCAAACAGAAAATATTCTTTTTCCCCAGGTAACTTCCGGTCACAATAAAATAGCACTTAAATTCCTTTGAAAATTCCCTGATCTTACTATAGACTATCGGAGAATCCTGGATTTCATCTATGACAACCAACAAATCATTCTTGTCAATGAAATTCGGCTTATACAACTCAATTGCCCTGTGAATCAGCTTTTCAACCGGTATCTGTCAAGGTTCCCAATTTAGTGTCGTCTCCAAACACTATAAGAATCTCTGTCCAGTAGAGCCAATCATATTAGTGTAAATATAAGACTTATATTCCTTAGAAAATGAATCTAAAATAAAAGTTTACCCCACCTGGCATGCCCCTTCCACTTCCAGCAGTTTGTGAGAATTTCTTTTTTTCACTCGAAAAGTCTATTATAAATATCTCTCTTTAATTCCATTCTAGTCACCGCCTTTGATATCCAAGTCATGCCTCTCTTTGTATTCCATCATACTATTTTTGAAATCGTAAGCAATTATAATATAATCACACAATTCTACTGCATAACCGCTTTATCGACAAAACCAGTTGTTATAAATATCACTCCAAATACCTTTCGCTTACGATCCCAACTTCCTTTTTATTCGCTCTTCCATAAATCATCTTCCGGCACACCGGACACTTATACCAGTCCTCCTTCATCCTGCCTTCCGTTAGTATTTCATTATGGCATTACTTACAATAAAGGGACGAAAATATAATCTCGATGGCAATGACCGGTTTCTTAATCTGTTTCACAAACTCGCACTGCTCATTAATTTCCTTTTCCCTTTTAAGAATAGCTTTTCTTTTCTCCTATATGCTCCTCTAACTCCATAAACAAATTCATCTTCTCTCTGCCGAATTTTAAGATCCTCTATACTTTTTTCCAGCATAGTAATCCTGACCGTTATCTTTCTATTAAGTATTTTTATCTGCTTTTCAATAAAATTCATACAAACCTCCATTAAAAAATGGTATTACCGCCCACTCCATGCAGTAATGCCATTTTAATTTTAATTATTGATCTTCCTAATATACTATAACACTATATATTTATCACCTTATAAGTCGTCTCGCAATGTTTTTTATTATGGGCGATTTCCACACATAAAACTTCTCCGGACAAACCTGTATAATACTGATTGTCCAATATTTGTTGCAACGCCTGTTCTTTTAACTGCCTAATATCCTCTCCCTGCTTAAACTCCACAATGACGTTGATATTCTTCGGAGACAAAGACTGTAGTGTGATATCACTTCAGCCATAACTGGTTTCCAGGTTACTGGTCACCTTATAGGAACCTCACAGTGTAATGCCCATACCAAGGAACAACATATGATAGGCATTTTCTCTGGCATCCATATAGCTGGTACAGGAAAGCACAATCTCCTGGTACATTTAAAGAAAAAGTTTCATGTCCTTATTTAGCAGACAGGACATCATCTGCTTTAAGTCCAAGTAATCAATACCGGATATCTCAGCAATCAGCACTTGGATCTCTGACATCACCTCATCATTAGGAATCTTCACCACCGCAGTGTTTTCATCCACCCGCCTCAGAGCAGTCAAATAGCCGGTATTCACCAGAAGTCCCCACAGGCTATGATTACTATCCCTTTCAATATACGAAATTTCCAGTGTAATCCATACCGCAATTTCTTTTCCCGAAATCAACTGTTCTAACTTTTCCCAAAAGCGCCGGTCTGCCGTCTGCAGCGCCTTTTTTAACAGATAATTAGAGGACGTATTAATCCAGTAATTATCTAAACTGCCTAAATCAGCATAATTTAAGATCGACCAGGGATTATGCATTTCAATGTCCCCAAATCGATACCCGTCATATTTTTTACACACTTTCTCATCCAGTTTCAAACTGTAGTCGGCTAAAAGCTTCTCGGTTTCTTCCGCAGTCAAACCTAAATACGGTGCATATGTCTTATGCAGCGCTGTGTATACCCTGGCATTATTAAACTGCGAAAAAATACTCTCCTTCGCCACCCGATGAACTCCTGTAAGAAGCGCCTATCCAAAGACAGAATTCCCCTTCATTGCGCTTCCGTAAAGATTTGAAAAGAACTGGCCCAGTTTTTCATGATAACCATATTCGTAACTACTCATAATTGGCTGATCGTACTCGTCAATCAACAGAATAGGTGCAATACCATAGCCGTTCTTGACAAATTGTGTCAAAAGCTGAATCGAAAAAGAATACTGCCCATAGTTTGCCTGGGGATTTCTCAAAACATCTATCATCGCATAAAAATCCCTTGTTTCAAAGGAATCCTTATCTACTTTATTCCTTAACAGCTTCTCATACCGTAAATATTCCTGATACAGATTCCGTTTTACAAGAAACATCAGCTCATCAGCAGTTGCGCCTTTGCAGTCTTTAAAGGTGAAATAAATAATTGATCGGGAATTGATCTGATCCGCCTACTCCGTCTCCATTATTGCTAGACCCTCAAAAAGTTCCCAGCTGTCCTTTGTAATGTCGAAAAACTCCCGAAGCATCGTCATATGTCAGCTAAGTTGGGGGAATTGCTTCCCCTTTCTCGCCTAAGAACTGTACGTGTCAGTTTCCCGACATACAGCTCAAGCATACCTTTATCTTCTGTTCAGATGATTCCGCTTAGCCTTAGTTGTTTTATCTCTTCACATACCTTGGCTATCTGCTTATTGTCTGGCTGGGGCGCTTTCTTTGGCAGCCTGTAGTAATATATCCTTTTACATAACAGGTGTACCAACTGGAGGTTTTTGTATTCTTCCGTTCCTCCGTGCTCCTTTGGGATTTTGTGCTTCAGAATCAGTTTCTCCTCCGGCTCCATTATCCCTTCTCCACACAGCGGGCATTTGTAACCTTGCATTTTTGACAGCTTCTGCCTGCTTCCTATCGTGTTTCCTTCAAACGTTTTTCTCTTTCTTGCTTCGTAGTATTCCTTGAGCTCTCTGTCATACGGGCTATTCTTGTATGCTACCAGCGTGTGTCTTTTGATTGCCGTCCAGGACATCTTTTTCAGTTGGTTTCCTGTGTCCGGAGCCGTCAGTATCCAACGGTCACGGCTTTGGCCTGTCCGGTCTGGTTTGTAATATCGGGGGATTATCCAGTGTCTCCACCCCTTTTTCGGGTGGAGTCGTTTTACGAATCGGTATGTGATGTTCCAGATGTGGTTATCTATCTCGGAGAAGGTTTTCTTTGCGTTCATGGGGCGCCAGTAGTTGGCTACTCCTGTCAATATCGCGTTCAGCTCTTTTATCACTGCATTCACGTTACTGCCATGAAGTTTTTTCACCGTCTCCGACATCTCTTTCTTCACTTCCTTCACACTCTTCTTCGATGGCCTCACCAGCAGCTTACTTCCCTGCTGGCATTGGTACCTCCGTATTGTGAATCCCAGAAAGTCAAATCCTTCCCCTACCGATGTTACTCTGGTCTTTTCCTCTGATAATTCCAATCCTCGCTCTTTTAGGTATGGCTTCAGTTTCTCATAGATTCCTTCTGCCTTTTCGCGGCTTTCACACATCACGACAAAATCGTCGGCATAAAATACGATGCTGTATTCTGACTGATTGGTATGGCTTGTGTTCCGGTTCCAGCATCTGCTTTCACGGTACCGGATTCCCAGTTCCCTCTCCATTCCGGTCAGGGCTATGTTTGCCAGCAATGGCGATATCAGTGACCCCTGGCCGCTTCCCTGTTGTGTTTCTTCGAATACTCCGTTATCCACATACCCGGCTTTCAGCCAGCCCTTGACTGCTTCTATTCCCGGAAATCCTTTTATTTTCTCCAGTATGTATTCCTGATTCAGGTTATCAAAACAGCCTTTGAAATCTCCTTCGAATACCCATTGTTTCTTCCCTCCGCTGCATGTGTTGTAAATTCTCATAACCGCATCGTGGCAGCCTCTTCCCGGCCTGAATCCATAGGTGGTTGGCTTGAATCTTGCTTCCCACTGGGGTTCCAGCGCTGTTTTCGCTATATTTTGATAGATACGGTCCTTTATCGTTGGAATTGATAATGGCCGCAGCTTTCCATTCTTCTTTTTGATGTAGGTTCTATAGCTGGGTTTCGCCTTATGGTATCGGATATCCTTCTGGCTCATTTCCTGATACAGGTCTATGCGTTCTTTCCCTGTCAGGGCTGTTTCTCCATCGATTCCCGGAGTTTTCTTTCCTTTGTTTGTCTGTGTAACACGTTTGATTGACAGTAACAGGACTGCCCTGCTATGCAGCACAAGTCTTTGCAGGTCTCTGACCCTGCGTTTGTTTCCCTGAACTTCGGCACGGTATATTCGTTGTTGCAGTTTCACTATATATCTGGTTATCTCTTTCCATTCAATGGTTTCCCACCTGATATTGGAAGGCACCGCGGACTTCATTTGATATGAAGCATTTCTCATCTTGTGTCTCCCTTTCGTTCTCTGCTTTCCGCTTTATTTCCGTGTTGTACACCAGTCAGAAGTCTGCACCCTTTCGGGTATATCTTTCGATATAATCCGCCCGGTTATTTTCCTTCCCGTCTGCTTGCGCAGCGGCGGCCTTCGCTTTCTCTGACGTTCCCATACCCTGAAAGGATTCCGCCTTCCTTACGGTCGGCCTACCACATGTATGGACTTTACAGGGCTTACCATGTTTCACTTCTACCAGATTTATACAGGTTAGGTCTACTCAATCCGCCGCCAGACTTATGGGTAGTGTAGCATATGTTCCTGCCTGGTATACGACAGTGCTCCATATCCTATCTGCCGCTGGCAATTACGACGTTTAAATCATAGACCGTACCATACTTTCCCTTGCCCTGTCTGTTCTGGATACTGAACTTTCATTAGGCTTTCCCTCATGCAACCGACCCTGGAGTTGCTTCCAACGTCGTTTCGGGTGGGAATACCTTTCACTACAAAGGCAGCAGTTTCACTGCACTGGTAAATATAGCGATTGCTATATCTGAAAGAAGCGACTTCATGTCGCACTGAGCGTCTTCCCGAACCGTCTGGGCCGGACGACTAGCGCCACCTCGTCCCGCATTTCAAGGGAATCCTTTATCATCAGTGTTTTATCCACGTAATAGGCATTATTTCCCGCAGTTTCCGGAAATCGTCGGTTCCAATGGGTAACGTTTTTCCTCCTTCTATATTTTCAACCTTCTTTTTCTCTGCCTGTTACCATCATATCATATTCCCAAACGGCTTTCCACAGATATCTTCTTGGAGAAAAAAGGAGATTCGAGGCAAGGGGCTTATTTGTAAAACACCGCCTGACCGGAATTGAAAAAGTCTCGGAAATTAAAATTTCCGAGACTTTCATAAGAGAGGCGACAACCAGATTTGAACTGGTGATAGAGGTGTTGCAGACCTTTGCCTTACCACTTGGCTATGTCGCCATACATATGATATTGTAAAAAGTTGAACTTCTATAGAATTTCAACTCTAATGACCCCAACGAGATTCGAACTCGTGTTACCGCCGTGAAAGGGCGATGTCTTAACCGCTTGACCATGGGGCCGGATTTTTTATATAATACTATATTTTTTTGCATCTGTCAACCCATATCGAGCAGTTTCAACTCCCTGAGTAGGACTCGAACCTACGACACCGCGGTTAACAGCCGCGTGCTCTACCGACTGAGCTATCAAGGATCATAGGGTATGTACCCTCAAAACCACACACTGAATTATATATCATCCACAGCATCTCTGCCGTTCCATCCGTTCCGGTTTCATACCGGTTCCTCTTTCCTAAACCAACTTGGTTAAGCCCTCGACCGATTAGTAACAGTCAGCTGCACATGTTGCCATGCTTCCACCTCTGCCCT
>NZ_WQPN01000014.1 GCF_018785315.1 Clostridium sp. MCC353
TTCAGTGGGCATCTCAGAAACTGATTTGGTTTTCAGTTTCTGCCCGTCTTTTTCTATTCCTGGAGCCTAACTTTCACTAATGGTTTCCAGATGGCTTTCATCCCCGAAGGCTTCCCCTGGGCCCGTCCCCATCCAAACATCCAGTCCGTCCCCTCGTCCTGCTTCCCTGCTGGTGTTCTCTGGCTCAAGTAATTAAAAGCAATTTAACATCAACCCTCAAGGCATTTTCGAAAATGCCGTCACCCTTTGATGTAAATCCCCTCACCATTTACATCAAATCTCCATGTCATATTCGTCAATACCTACATCAATTACCAAATACCTCCTCACTGAAACTCTTCTATGCTCATTTTCTCCTCTTCCCCAAATCTTTTTTATCTCCAGGCGTAACTTTGGCCAATCACCCAAATAAAGATTTGGAAAAGGAACGTAGAAGAGGCAAAGAAGCGTTTGATTGAGGCCATATTTGGCATTTCGTGCAGATTATGGTATAGAAATTTCAAGTAACTGACATGGGGATTTAAAATAAAGGGTGAAGGCATTTTTGAAAATGACTTCACCCTTTACTTTAAATTTGCTTTTAATTACTTTAGCCAGAGAAAACCAGCAGGGAAGCGGGGAGACCGGATGGGGGGAAACCAGGCCGGGGACCGGAGCAGGGGAAACAAACCATACAGGGGTCGTGTGGAAACCGTTTAGTTGAACTTAGGTTTCCAGCAGGAAAGAGGGCGGGCAGAAACTGAAAACCGAATCAGTTTCTGAGATGCCCCTGAACGGTGAAGTCATGAGGAGTTCACCGTGAATGGGCATCGGACCGCCCTCTTTCGTGCTGGAAGCCTTAGTTCAACTTAACGGTTGGAATCAGATCCCTGTATGGTTTGTTTCCCCTGCTCCGGTCCCCGGCCTGGCTTCCCCCCATCCGGTCTCCCCGCTTCCCTGCGTAACTTCCTGAATCAAACTTCCAGAATTAACTCCCAATTCCCCCCTCCTCCCTCAAGGATTTAACCTATCTTAAAATTGAATTGAAAAATGGTTGAAAGTCCTGGAAGCAATCCATTTGTTTCTCGAAAAACAGCGGTAACTTTTGGCGCTTTTTATTGAAATAGCTAAAAAGAACAGCGGTTTGGTCATAAGTGTTGACGAAATGACTGGCCTTGTTATAATTTGATTAAACCGAAACGAAAAAAAGTTACCGAAAAACACAATAAATAGCCGATTAGATCTGGTGAAAAATTTGACTTTAGTTCTAAATGGAATTATGCTGATACCATATTGATCCTTAAAACCAAAAAAATAAAAAGGAGTGACCGCTTTGTCACAGAAAATGGTATTTGATAATCTGACGCAGGAAGCCATAGAGGTTTTCAGCGCCATACAAAAAAGAAAGATTTCCGGTAAAGAAGAACTCATTCAGGCAACAGGAATTAAGAGCACGACGATGAACCGCATACTGGAACGGCTGAAAGATGAAGGGCTGATTCTCGTTTGCGGCGAGGGGGATTCCACAGGAGGCCGCAGGCCGCTGCTGTACGGAATCAACAATGAAAATAAGATTTATTTTGTCGGCATCAACATCGGGTTTTATCACCTGGACATCAGTATTCTGCATTACAGCGGGAATGTGGAAGTCCTGCTGAAAAGGCCGTACCCGCTGGATAACGGGCCGGAACAGGCCATTGCGGACATACGGGTCATGTATGAGACGGCGCTTCAGAAAACCGGAATCGATCCGAAAGATATTTATGGCTGCGGAGTTGCTATCTTTTGCTCCCTGGACCGGGTCCAGGGTGTCGCTCTCAATACGATTTCTGCTGAGAATCTCAACCCTGAATGGTTTGGATTTCCGCTCAAACAGCGCATCGGAGAGATTTTCGGTGTGATACCGGTCATGGAAACCAGCATCAACTCCGTATGCATCGGAGAATATTGTTTCGGCAATGGCCGCAGTTTCAATAAAATGAGCGTTCTGCTGTGTTCCAACGCAATCCGGATGGGATGTATGCAGAACGGTATGCTGATCCGGCCCGCGAATAATATCGTGGACGCCTTTGGACATATGGTGATTGAAGTGGGAGGAAGGCCGTGCAGGTGCGGCAATTACGGGTGCGTGGGCACCTACGGCAGCGCATCCGCCATTGTGCGGACCTTCCGGCGTGAGCTGCGCTGCGGCAGGGCCAGCGTGTTAAATGAGATGCCGCTGGAAAATATCACAGTCTATGACGTGCTTCACGCAGGTGAGGACGGCGACCAGCTTGCCGTTGAGGTGATCACTAAAGCCGCCACCATGGTTGGCATGGCTGCGGCAAACTACATAAATCTGATCAACCCCGAAATCCTTATTTCAGCCGGCCTTCTTATAGAAAATTCCAATGTTTATTATAAGGCCGTGAAAGAGACGGTTACCAGAATTACAAGGCTTCTTCAGGGGAACAGCAGCCTGCTGTTTATGCCGCGTACCAAGATGGGCAGAGGAGCAGTTGGAGCTGCAATTACAGCGATGGAAGCACAGATGGGAAAATCCTATTGATGATCTGCCAAAACCTTCCAATGCTGAATATATGATACAGAAAAAGGAGGTAAATAATGGTGAAAGGTCAAAATGTGCTGTTCATTTGTTCAGACCAGCACAACAAATGCGAGGCAGGCTGCTACGGCAATCCGGTTATAAAAACACCGAATCTGGACAGTCTGGCCCGGGACGGCACGGTATTTCAAAATGCGTATTCCAATAACCCGATCTGCGTGCCATCGCGTGCCAGCCTGGCTACGGGACAGTACAGCTTCAAGATCGGCTGTTACGATAACGCCACTCCCTATACGGGACAGGTTCGAAGTTTCGGCCACAGGCTGAATGAAAATGGAATTGAAATGACCACCATCGGCAAGCTTCATTACCGCTGCGTGGATGATGATACAGGTTTTACGGACCAGCGCATTCCGCTTCATGTGCGGGACGGCGTCGGCGATGTTTTCGGCCTGCTGCGTGATCAACGGGTGACAAAACCCAAGGTTGGGCAGTTCCCCAACAACGCTACCATTGGCCGTTCCTCCTATATGGATTACGATGAAAATGTGACCCGGGAGGCACTTGGCTACCTGGAAGAAAAACGTGGTGCCGATGAGCCCTGGGCTCTGTATGTGGGCTATACGCTGCCCCATTTTCCACTGACCATTTCACAGAAATACTGGGATTTATATGAAGGCGTTGACATTCCCATGCCGACGGCCTATAAGATCGGGGAACGCTCCGAGCACCCGTCCTGCCGGGATCACCGGCGGTTTTACGGCATGGACCGCCAATATGAAGACGATGTGATCCGCAAGGCTCTGCGCGTATATTACGGCATGTGCTCTTACCTGGACGACCAGCTTGGGGCGGTGGTGCAGAAATTAAAGGAGACCGGTCAATACGAGAATACCATCATCATTTACAGCAGCGACCACGGCGAGATGGCGGGAAATCATGGGATGTGGAATAAAAACTGTATGCTGGAGAGCGCGGTAAATGTACCGCTCATTGTGACCGGTCCGGGAATTCCAAAGGCCAGGAGAAACGATACCATCGTCTCTCTGGTGGATATCTATCCCACCATACTGGACGCTTTCGGCATCCCGCTGATAGAGGAGGAAGAGGCAGAACTGCCGGGAACTTCTTTGCTGGAAATCGCTAAAGAAGAAGGAACGAGAAATCGAATCGCCTTCAGCGAATACCATTCCACCGGCTCAGTTACCGGCGGCTTTATGATCCGCTATGGCGATTATAAATACATCTATTATGTGGGATATAAGCCCCAGCTCTTCTGCATCAGGACAGATCCTATGGAACAAAACGACCTGATTGACGATCCGGCGTATAAAGAAATTGCTGCCCAGCTCGATGCCCGGCTGCGCCAAATCTGCAATCCGGAGGCAGTAAACGATATGATAAAGGATAAACAGGAGAAAATCCTGTCCGAACATGGTGGGAGAGAGCGCGTGCTGGCGTCTTTTGAACCGGTATTATTCTCTCCGCCCCCCAAAATAACCCAATAAAAAGTTGAATGGAGGTAACAAAGATGAAAAAAATGAACCTATGGGCAGCCCTTATGATTTCAGCCGGCCTGCTGGCACTCAGCGCCTGCGGCCAAAAGACGGCAGCGCCGCAGAAGACAGAAGCCCCGGCCCCTCAGGCGGCAGCCACCGCTGCGCCCGAAACCGCCGCATCCGAAAAAACAGAGAAATCTGAAACCGCCGAGTCCGAAAAAACAGCGAAAGCCGAAACAGCCGCGCCTGAAACAGCAGCCGAACTGGATACCAAATGGCCGGAGAGGGCCGTTTCCATCATCGTCGGCGCCAACCCGGGCGGCGGACAGGATGCATCAGCCAGACTTTATGCCAAGTATCTTTCGAAATACACCGGCCAGGCTTTCACCGTTACGAATATTTCCGGCGGTTCCGGCTCCATCGCTTCTTCCCAGGCCAAAGACTCCAAACCTGACGGCTATACGGTCCTGATGTCCCATGAAGCCCTGGAGAACAACAAAGCTTCCGGAACGGTGGATTTTGACTACACCAGCTTTGATATCGGCGGCATCGGCCTTACCTCCAAATCCCAGGCTCTCATCACCAACGGCAAGAAGTTCAAGACCATGGATGAGATGATCGAGTACGCCAAAGCAAATCCTGGCGATATTATAGCAGGCACTGAGTGGGGCGGCAGTTCCCATCAGAATCTTCTGTCCGTTGAGGCTTGTCTGGGAATCGATCTGGATATTGTGGACGGCGGAACGGTTGGAGAACGTACCGCGGCTATGGCAGGCGGTCATATGGACCTTCAGATCGCTTCCATCGGCAATGTGGCTGACTACATAAAAACCGGCGAATTCACAGCGTTAATCATGTTCAATGATTCTGTCATCGATGCTTATTCCGAGTATCCTTGTTCCACCGATTACGGCATTGATTACGTCTATGATAAGTTCTACGGCCTGTTCTTCCCCAAGGGAACCGATCCGGCAATTCTTGCAAAGAGCAACAGCCTGGTAGCGCAGATGGCGGCTGATCCGGAATTCATCGCAGAAGCAGAAGCTCTGGAACTCATTCCCGGCGTGATCGAAGATCCTGAGACTTATCTGGACAACGCGCTGGCCCACCTGATTGAGTACAATAAAAAATATGTAATCCAATAAAGTAACAGCAGGCTTTCCTGCCGGAGCCGGAAGACACCGGCAGGAAACTATCGTTTGGAAACGGAGGAGAGTATGTTTAAGCATAAAACCTTTGAAGACTTAAAGGAATTGATCGCCGGTCTCGGCCTGGTTGTCTTTGCGGGATTTTATCTGCTGTATTCCTTTCAGATTAAATCCACGCTCAACAATGGAATGGGCGGAAGCAAGTTTTTTCCCTGGGTCATCGGCACTCTGATTCTGGGGCTGGGGCTGATCCAGACAATCAAATCCCTGGTCATTTTGGCCCGCACCAAGGAGGTTTCAGCGAAAAAGGCGGAGATAAACGTGAAAAATGTGATCCTCACCTTTGTTTACTTTGCCGCCTATGCCTGCCTCATGCAGACCATCGGCTTTCTGATTGGAACGTTTTTCTATCTCATAGGCATGGTCCATCTGTTATCTCCCAAAGGCGCACGCAGTTTTCCTAAGATTATTCTGATCGCGGCTGTGGCTGATCTCGTGATATATCTGATGTTCACCAGGTGCTTTGGCGTTATCCTGCCAATGGGACCCATTATTTTCTAAGAAAGGGGTAACCGCTCATGCTAGAAATGTTTGCTCAAGGCTTCGCAGCCCTGTTATCCGTAAAAATGCTGGCGCCGCTGGCTCTCGGCGTTATTATAGGAATCATCGTGGGAGCCAGCCCGGGACTGAGCAGTTCCATGGGCCTGATCCTGGTGCTGCCGGCCACCTATGGCATGTCTCTGGAAAGCGCCATGGCCATATTCCTGGGAATCTATGTAGGTTCCGTATCCGGCGGCCTGATTACGGCTATTCTTCTGAACATACCCGGAACCTCCGCCAGCGTGCCCACCACATTTGACGGCGCGCCCATGGCGAAAAAGGGGCAGGCGGGGAAAGCCCTGTCGGTGGGCATTGTGTGTTCCTTTTTCGGCGGCATGTTCAGCTTTATCTTCCTGTTTTTCCTATCACCAACCATCGCGGTCCTGGCGCTTAAATTCAGCGCGGTGGAGTATTTTGCCGTCAGCTTTTTCGCTCTTATGCTTGTAGCCAGCCTGGCCGGAAAGTCTCTGGTAAAGGGCCTGGCCTCAGCCGCTGTGGGCATGGCGTTCGCCACTGTCGGAATGGCTCCTTTGGATGCCGCCAGGCGGTATACATTCGGCTACATCAGTTTGGATAAGGGATTCGCGTTTATCGCCGTTTTAATCGGTTTTTACGCGGTGATCGAGGTGCTTAAAATGGCGGAGCTGTTCGACATACAGCCGTCTCCCAAGGCCAATTACCGTATGAAAGGCTTTGATATCACACGCACCGAGGTAAAGGAAAACCTGGGCAATTTCTTCATCTCCTCCACCATAGGAACCGGCATCGGTTTTCTGCCCGGCATCGGCTCCGGCACGGCGGCGATGATTTCCTATACGGTCACCAAAAACCGTTCCAAGACGCCGGAACTGTTTGGAACCGGCATCGTTCCCGGCGTTGTCGCCTCGGAATCGGCCAACAACGCGGTAATCGGCGGCGCGCTGATCCCTCTGCTCACTTTAGGTATTCCGGGCGACGGTTCCACGGCGATCCTGCTGTCCGCTTTCATGATGCACGGCATCACCCCGGGCCCCCTGCTGTTCACCACACAGGGCTCCCTGATCTATACCATGTTTGCCTGTCTGTTTGTGGCCAACATCATGATGGTGATCATGGAGTATTATTCCCTGCCGCTGGTACTGAAAGTTTTAAACCTTCCCAGGGAAGTGCTGTTCCCGGTGATCATGGTTTTGTGCAGCATCGGCGCATATGGCAGCAACAACCGGACCTTCGATATCGTCAGCATCCTGGTTTTCGCCGCTTTGGGCTATACGTTTCATAAGTTTAAATTTCCTGCTCCGCCTTTTATCATGGGATTTATCCTCTGCCCCATCGTGGAAAAATACCTGCTGCGGGCGCTGCAGCTCACCGGCGGAAGCATTGTTCCATTCTTTACACGCCCGATTTCAGGCTTCTTCATGCTGCTCTCCGTGGTATTTTTAGCTATGACCGTACATAAACAGTCCAGATATAATGCTTGACAGGGGTTCCCATGACTGGATTGGGGACAGATTTGCCGAAAAATGGGCGTTGAGATAACAGATGGCGGGAATGAATGTTCAAACACACGCCGGCATTAAAAAAGAATATCTGACCAAATAAAAAAGTTTCCGGCTGCAGCAGGAAACTTTTTTTCGTCGATTACAAATTCTAATTGCCGTTAGATTGTAATTGTGAAAATACTTTGTATTTTTTTATAGGAGCCGGCGGTGTGATAGAGTGTAATGCATCAAGGAATTTCGAAGCTTGATATGTTTTTTGCCGGGTCTCTTATAAGTTCAACATAAGTGATTTTCATCCGTTCAATAGGTTAATGCACCGGAAAACATTTTTATTGCAAAAATATTTAAATTTTTTTATTTTATTTGCCACTGTATCTATTATGTGATATGATACCATGTGGTGATTTGCCGTAACTGTTCAGATTTGTCTGGATTATTACGGCTGGTCGGAAGACGTGATATAATACAGAAAGAAAAGGATTAAAATAAAATGCTGCAGTATTTGATCGTATGTCCTCTGGTGTTCTTAGCAGGGTTAGTGGATTCGATTGCAGGAGGCGGCGGACTGGTTTCCCTTCCTGCGTATATTTTAGCAGGGGTTCCGGCCCATATGGCGTTGGGGACGAATAAGCTGGGATCGGCCATGGGAACTACCATATCGACCGCCAGATATATAAAAAACGGCTATTTGGAAGGAAAGATCATGGCATCCATGGCGGCCTGTTCCGTGGCGGCGGCTCTGGCCGGATCCACCATCGGTTCCAGACTTTCTCTGCTGACCAGCGAAGCCGTCATTAAAAATATGATGATTGTAGTGCTTCCGGTGGTGGCCTTTTACGTTATGAGGAATAAAAATATGGGCGATAATGAGAAGACCAACACACTGCCCATTAAAAAAGTCTATCTGATCACGATCGGGGCCGCGTTTGTGGTCGGGATGTATGACGGATTCTATGGACCGGGGACCGGGACATTTCTGATTCTCATTTTGACCGGCTTGGCGAGGATGAATTTGAGAACCGCTTCCGGGATCACAAAAGTGATCAATCTCTCTTCCAATGTGGCGGCTCTCGTCACATTTATCACCAGCGGCAATGTGATCTATCCGCTGGGACTGGCGGCAGGGGTTTTCTGCATTGCAGGCCATTATATCGGATCGGGTATGGTGGTGCATAACGGCCAGAGAGTGGTGCGCCCGGTTATTTTGGTGGTGCTTTTGATTCTGTTTATTAAGATTGTATTTGGACAATAAAGGATGAACCGTCTGAACTATTACAATAAAAGATATATGGAGGAAGAAAATCATGAAATGGACGAAGTTTACGTTGTCAACAACCACGGAGGCCGTGGATCTGGTCAGCTGCATGCTGGATGAAATCGGCATCGAAGGGATTGAAATAGAAGATAATATTCCCCTCACAGAAGCGGAAACAAAGGGGATGTTTATCGATATCCTTCCGGAACTCCCGCCGGATGAAGGGATTGCAAAAGTAAGCTTTTATCTGGAAGATTTGAATGAGCTGGAAGAAATTCTCAATCAAATCGAAGAGGGGCTGGACGATTTAAGCCAGTTTGTGGATGTGGGAGAGCGGACCATTTCCATGTCTGAAACAGAGGATAAGGACTGGATTAACAACTGGAAACAGTACTTTAAACCGTTTACCGTGGATGATATCCTGATAAAGCCCACATGGGAAACGGTTCCCGAAGAGCATAAGGACAAGCTGCTGATCCAGATTGACCCGGGAACCGCATTTGGAACGGGGATGCATGAAACCACACAGTTGTGCATCCGCCAGCTTAAAAAGTATGTGGCCCCGGATTCAAAGATTCTGGACGTGGGTACGGGCAGCGGCATCCTGGGCATTACGGCTTTAAAGCTGGGGGCAAAAGAGGTGTTCGGAACTGATTTGGATGAATGTGCCATATCGGCGGTGAAAGAGAATATGGAAGCCAACGGGATTGACCCGTCTGAATTTTATGTGCTCCAGGGCAACATCATCGATGACAAAGCCGTTCAGGACCAGGCAGGCTGCGAGTGCTATGATATCGTTGTGGCCAATATTCTGGCGGATGTGATCATTCTGCTTCAAAAGGAAATTCCGGTACATTTGAAAAAGGGCGGGATCTTCATCACGTCCGGTATTATTAATATGAAAGAAGAGGCTGTGAAAGAGGCCTTTGCCGCCAATGACGCATTCGAAGTGATCGAAATCACCTACCAGGGCGAATGGCTTTCCGTAACGGCCAGAAAGAAATAGAGGAAACAGACGTGTATCATTTTTTTGTACATCCGGATCAGATATCAGAAAGCCAAATCCGGATTCAGGGAAGAGATGTAAACCATATTAAGAACGTTCTGCGGATGAGATGCGGGGAAGAGATTCTCATCAGCAATGGCCAGGATAAGGATTACCGCTGCCGGATTACGGAAATCTGCCCGGATGTGGTGATTTCCCACATTCTGTCCGTGGATGAAGAGGGCACGGAACTTCCGGCCAGGCTTTTCCTGTTTCAGGGACTTCCGAAAAGTGATAAAATGGAGCTGATCATACAGAAAGCGGTGGAACTGGGCGTTTATCAGATCATTCCGGTGGCCACAAAACGGACCATCGTAAAACTGGACGCCAAAAAAGAAGAGGCGAAGGTCAGGCGCTGGAACAGCATCTGCGAAAGCGCCGCCAAACAGTCCAAACGCATTGTGATCCCGGAAGTGACGGGAATTATGACATTTGGCCAGGCGCTGGAATATGCGGGGGAATTCGACTGCAATCTGATCCCCTATGAACTGGCTGAGGGGATGGCCGGGACGAAAGAGGCGTTGGGCCGGATTAAAGCCGGGATGAGCGTGGGCATTTTCATCGGGCCGGAAGGCGGGTTTGAAGAGACGGAAATCCAACTGGCAGAGTCCAGGAACGTAAAACCCATATCCCTGGGGAAACGGATTTTAAGGACTGAAACCGCGGGATTGACAGCTTTGTCCATCTTGATGTATCATCTGGAAAGCGGGATATAAGGGACAGACTTATTACGCTCAAATTTGTGACGGAGCCGCAAATTTGAAGCGCGGCTGAGAATGTGGAATTTTCAGCGCGTGCCTGCGCAGCGTAAAATTTGCGCATCAAAACGCTCCGGCATGGAGGAAACATATGGAAGCATATTTTGATAATTCCGCTACCACCAAGGTGCTGGACAGCGTGAAGGATATCGTGATAAAAACCATGACAGAGGATTACGGAAATCCCTCTGCCAAACATTTAAAAGGCGTGGAGGCGGAGCGGTATATCCGCTGGGCGAGAGAAGAGATCGCTAAAACTTTAAAAGTGAAGGAAAAAGATATTCTGTTCACCTCAGGCGGTTCGGAATCCAACAACATGGCCCTGATCGGCACTGCGCTGGCCAATAAACGGGCGGGAAACCACATCATAACCACCAATATTGAGCATCCTTCCATTTATAATACCCTCAGCTATGTGGAAAGCCTGGGGTTTGAAGTGACGTATTTAGAGGTGGATGAAAAGGGGCATATCAGCCTGGAAGAATTAAAAGAGGCGGTCCGCCCGGAGACAATCCTGGTATCCGTCATGTATGTGAATAATGAAGTCGGCGCGGTGGAGCCGGTGGAGGAGATTTCAAAGGTCATCAAGGCCAAAAATCCCGGCGCCATATTCCATGTGGACGCCATTCAGGGATATGGAAAGTTCCGCATCTACCCCAAACGCCAGGGGATCGACCTTCTGAGCGTCAGCGGCCATAAGATCCATGGGCCGAAAGGGGTGGGGTTCTTATATATCGATGAAAAAATCAAGGTAAAACCTCTGATTTACGGCGGCGGCCAGCAAAAGGGCATGCGTTCCGGCACGGAAAATGTTCCCGGAGTTGCAGGCTTAGGAGCGGCGGCCAAAGAAGCTTATACGAATTTTGATGAAAAAATCAACGCTCTTTACCAGCTGAAGGATTATATGATCGACCGGATTGGGGAGATTGAAGGCGCCCATGTGAATTCAGAAAAAGGCCATGGCGGCGCGCCGCAGATTGTCAGCGTCAGCTTTGAAGGCATTAAAAGCGAAGTCCTGCTTCACGCGCTGGAGGATAAGGGGATTTATGTATCATCCGGTTCCGCCTGTTCTTCCAACCATCCTTCGGTCAGCGGCACGCTGCGGGGAATCGGCGTGAAAAAAGAGCTTTTAGATTCCACCCTCCGCTTCAGTTTTTGCGTGTTCAATACCAAAGAAGAAGTGGACTATTGCATTGAAACATTGAAAGAACTGCTGCCGGTGCTCCGGCGTTATACAAGAATGTAAGCAGTCGGAAAAGAGGCCGCCGGAGGCGGAATATGGAGGTAAGAATGCAGTACAAATCATTTTTGATAAAATATGCGGAAATCGGTACAAAGGGAAAAAACCGGTATTTATTTGAAGATGCGCTGATCAAACAGATACGCCATGGGTTAAAGACCGTGGACGGGGAATTTGCTGTGACCAAGGAATCGGGGCGCATCTATGTGGACTGCAAAGGGGAATATGATTATGAAGAGCTGATCGAAGCCTTAAAAAAGGTGTTCGGCATCGCCTGGATCTGCCCCATGGTGCAGATTGAATCCAAAGACTATGAGAACCTGAAAAAAGAAGTGGTCTCTTATATGGATGAAGTATATCCGGATAAACAGATCACCTTTAAAGTGGATGCCCGCCGGGCGGATAAGAACTATCCCGTAACATCGGAGCAGATCAACCGGGATATGGGAGAAGTGATCCTGAACGCGTTTCCGGAGATAAAAGTGGATGTCCACAAACCGGATGTCATGCTTCATGTGGAAATCAGGAATAAGGTGAATATCTACTCTCTGATGATCCCGGGAGCGGGCGGAATGCCGGTGGGAACCAACGGAAAGGCCATGCTCTTATTGTCGGGCGGCATCGACAGCCCGGTGGCGGGGTATATGATCGCAAAGAGGGGCGTTAAAATCGACGCTGTCTATTTCCATGCGCCGCCTTATACCAGTGAAAGGGCTAAGCAGAAGGTGGTGGATTTAGCGAAGCTGGTGGCCCGTTATTCAGGCCCGATCCAGCTCCATGTGGTCAATTTTACGGATATCCAGCTCTACATCTATGAACAGTGCCCCCATGAGGAACTGACCATTATCATGCGCCGTTATATGATGAGAATCGCCCAGACCATAGCGGAAAACACCGGATGTATCGGCCTTATTACGGGAGAGAGCATCGGACAGGTGGCTTCCCAGACCATGCAGTCTCTGGCTGCAACCAATGAAGTCTGCACCATGCCCGTATACCGTCCGGTCATCGGCTTTGACAAACAGGAAATCATCGATGTGTCGGAAAAGATCGGCACCTATGAAACATCCATTCTGCCTTTTGAAGACTGCTGCACCATATTTGTGGCAAAGCATCCTGTTACTAAGCCGAATTTGAATATGATAAGGAAATCAGAGACAAAACTGGAAGAGAAGATTGAAGAGATGGTGAAGACTGCCATTGAAACGGCTGAAACCGTTTGGTGCGATTAAATGATAGATCAAGAAGGAATCCCGATTGCGGGATTCTCCGCCTGTGGAGGAGCACGTTCCTGTAGAATAAAAAAAGATGCTTCGCAAGAAGCATCTTTCTATATGAAATAATAATTACGCGATGATGTATGGACTTAAAATACTCATGATTTCGTCAATGTTGCTTTCCGCATGAATGTTTAAATCTATCGGTTTAGAAAGATCCAGGCTGAAGATACCCATAATGGACTTTGCGTCAATAACGTATCTGCCGGATACTAAATCAAAATCTACATCAAATTTAGTCAAATCATTAACAAATGATTTCACTTTATCAATTGAGTTTAAAGAAATACGAACTGTTTTCATGTAAAAACCTCCTTGTAATGGTTACACTTTTTATTGTATGACTGGGCTTTTCCACCCGCCCTCGTCTTAGTTAAATACTACAGATCAATGGTATAAAAGTCAATAGTTAGATTGCATGAAAAATGAGTTAAGAAACTGTAAAATTAGATGGGAGAATACAAAATGAGAAAAGCCGCCTTTCACAATCTTGGGTGCAAGGTAAATTCTTATGAAACAGAGGCAATGCAGCAGCTTTTAGAGGAGGCAGGCTATGAAATAGTGCCTTTTAAGGAGGGCGCGGACGTCTATATTATCAATACCTGTTCCGTGACCAACATTGCGGACAGAAAGTCCCGCCAGATGCTTCATAAAGCAAAAAAAATGAACCCGGATTCCGCGGTTGTAGCCGTAGGCTGTTACGTCCAGGCCGCCGGTGAAGAGCTGAAAAAGGATCCGGCCGTGGACCTGATTGTGGGAAATAACAGAAAAGCGGAACTGGTTTCCATTCTGGAAGATTATTTCAACAGCCGCATGGGAGAAGATCCTGTAATAGATATCGGGAAAACCCACGAATATGAAAATTTAAGCATCAGCCGGATCGCGGACCATACCAGGGCATTTATCAAGGTACAGGACGGATGCAACCAGTTCTGCAGCTACTGCATCATCCCCTATACGAGAGGGCGTGTGAGAAGCCGGAGTTTGGAAGATGTGGTGGAAGAGGCCGGGCGTCTGGCGGACGCGGGTTACTCTGAAGTGGTGCTCACCGGAATCCATTTAAGCTCTTACGGGATCGATTTCCCGGAAGAAAAGAAAGAAGATCTGCTGGGGCTGATTAAAAGAATCCACCAGATTGAGAAGATTAAGAGAATCCGTCTCGGTTCTTTGGAACCCAGAATTGTGACGGAAGCATTTGCCGGAGAGCTGTCAAAATTGTCAAAAATATGTCCTCATTTCCATCTTTCCCTCCAGAGCGGATGTGATGAGACGCTAAAGCGGATGAACCGGCGCTATGATACCGGGGAATACGAGGCGTGCTGTGAAAACCTGCGCCGTTTTTTCGATAATCCGGCCATAACCACCGATGTGATCGTGGGATTTCCGGGGGAGACGGAGGAAGAGTTTGAGCAGACCAGAGCCTGCCTGGAACGGATACATTTTTATGAAATGCACGTGTTTAAATATTCAAAACGCCAGGGGACCAGGGCGGCTGCCATGGAAAACCAGGTGCCGGAACCGGTTAAGGCTTCCCGTAGCGACGTGCTTTTAAAGCTGGACGAATCCATGTCAAAAGAGTACCGTCTGAGCTGTCTGGGGTCCGTTAAGGAAGTGCTTTTGGAGGAAAAAATCACCATAAACGGCAGGGATTACATGATCGGCCATACAAAGGAATATGTGAAGGCCGTGGTTCCATACGAAGGCCCCGGACAGAAGAATCAGCTGATTTCCGGCCGTCTGGATCATATGTTGACTGACGAAATTGTCTATTTAGTATAAAAAAGACAGAAAGTTTTAATAAATATTTTCCTTGCCGAAAGTTATAATATGGTTTAGAATAGAGTAGAACAGTAAAAGGACGTGATTACAGATGGGCGATATTCATAACACACAGTATTTTAAAGCAGTACAAGAGAATAAGCTGGATGTAAGCCAGGTATTAGAGCAGGTTTATATTGCCCTGACAGAGAAGGGATATAATCCGGTCAACCAGATTGTCGGATATATTATGTCTGGAGATCCAACCTATATTACCAGCCACAAGAGCGCCAGAAGCCTGATCATGAAAGTGGAACGTGATGAGATTCTGGAGGAACTGCTGGCTGTCTACATTGATTCGAAGCTTAAATAGCGATATTTTTGGAACGTTGAGGCGTGAAGATTTGCAAAAGATGACTGTCAGATACTGTTAAGAAACAGGCTTTGACAGTCAAATTATTAAGCACATAAGAGAACCGGCCCGCCGGGGGCGCGGGTAAGGACGGATGAACAGTTGGGGCAGAGCCAGCTAGTTTTTTTGTGCTTAAAAAAAGAATAGATGCAGAAAGAACGGGAATATATGAGAGTTATGGGATTGGATTACGGTTCCAGGACCGTTGGCGTCGCAGTCTGTGATCCGCTGGGACTGACAGCGCAGGCCCTGGAAACGATTACCCGCGATGAAGAGAACAAATTGCGTCCGACCCTGAGACGGATTGAGGCATTGATTGCAGAATACAAGATTGAAACCATAGTTTTAGGTTATCCTAAGAATATGGATGATTCCATCGGTGAGCGTGCCCAAAAAACGGAAGAATTTAAGCGGATGCTTGAAAAACGTACCGGATTAGAGGTTATACTGTGGGATGAGAGGCTGACGACTGTGGCGGCCAATGAGATATTGATAGAAAGCGGGGTCCGCAGGGAAGACCGCAAAAAAGTAATTGATAAAATTGCCGCTGGGCTGATCCTTCAGGGATATTTGGATTACCGCGGTGAATAATAACAGGAACGGGGATTTAATCGAATGGAAGAAAAGAAAATTGTGATGGTGACGGATACCGGAGAAGAAGTGGAGTTTTACGTGCTGGAAGAGACCAGGATTAACGGGATGAATTATCTTTTGGTTACGGATTCGGAAGAAGATGACGATGAAGGTGAATGCTACGTTCTGAAGGATATATCTAAGGCTGATGAGGAAGAAGCAGTCTATGAATTTGTGGAAGACGATGATGAGATAGATTATTTGTTTAAGATTTTTACGGAATTGATGGAAGACATGGATGTTGAAATTAAGAAGTAATTGAGGAGATTTCATGGACCAGGCAGTTTTTAAGGATATGCTGAGAGAAAAAGGCCTTAAAGTGACAAACCAAAGACTTACCGTTCTGGAGACGATGGCTTCCCACCCGGAAGAACATTTGACTACGGAAGAGATCTATGATCTGGTAAGGGAAAAAGAGCCGGAGATTGGACTGGCAACTGTTTACAGGACCGTACAGGTACTGTTTGATTTACAATTGATTGACAAAGTCAGCTTTGATGACGGATTTATCCGGTATGAACTGCGTGGAGCGGATCAGAGTTCCGGGCATCAGCATCATCATGCGATTTGCAATATATGTGGAAAAATATATTCGTTTCAGGACGATTTATTGGATACATTAGAACAGGCGTTATATGACAATATGGGATTTGTGGTGACAAATCATGAAGTCAAATTATATGGCACCTGCAGAACATGTATGGATAAATTGCAGAAAGAGGCGGATGGGAAAAAGAAAACGGAGGAATCAGATTGAAACAACAAAACAAATTAAAAAACAGCGACGCAAAAGTAAAAATCATACCATTGGGCGGACTGGAACAAATCGGTATGAATATTACGGCATTTGAGTATGAGGACAGTATCATCGTGGTAGACTGCGGTCTTGCCTTCCCCAGCGACGACATGCTGGGAATCGACCTGTGCATACCGGATGTGACCTATCTGACACAGAATGCGGACAAGGTTAAGGGATTTGTAATCACCCACGGCCACGAGGACCATATCGGGGCCCTGCCTTACATTTTACAGAAAATCAACGCGCCGGTCTACGGCACAAAGCTGACCATCGGCCTGATCGAGAACAAGCTGAAAGAGCATAATTTAATGAAATCCACCAAGAGAAAGGTGGTTAAACACGGACAGTCCATCAATTTAGGATGTTTCAGAATTGAATTTGTCAAGATGAACCACAGCATCGCGGATGCGGCGGCCCTTGCCATTTTCACTCCTGCCGGAATCATCATCCATACAGGCGACTTTAAGATCGATTATACTCCTGTATTCGGAGATTCTGCGGATTTGCAGCGTTTTGCTGAACTTGGAAAGAAAGGCGTGCTGGCCCTGATGTGCGACAGCACCAACGCGATCCGCCCGGGATTCACCCAGTCGGAAAAGACGGTGGGAAAGACCTTCGACGCCATTTTCGCGGAGCACAAGAACAACCGTATTATTGTGGCCACCTTTGCTTCCAATGTGGACCGTGTGCAGCAGATCATCAACTCCGCCAACAAATACGGACGTAAGGTCGTTGTGGAAGGCCGGAGTATGGTCAATGTTATCGGCACCGCAAGTGAGCTGGGATATATCAACATTCCCGATGGAACCCTCATTGATATTGAACATTTAAAGAATTATCCGGATGAGCAGACCGTGCTGATCACCACGGGAAGCCAGGGAGAATCCATGGCTGCATTATCCCGTATGGCGGCCAGCATTCACAGAAAAGTATCCATTAAACCGGGGGACGTTGTAATTTTAAGTTCCACTCCCATACCGGGCAATGAAAAGGCCGTGTCAAAGGTTATCAATGAGCTGTCCATAAAAGGCGCTGAAGTTATTTTCCAGGATACCCATGTATCAGGACATGCCTGTCAGGAAGAGATTAAACTCTTATATTCCCTGATCCATCCGAAATATTCCATTCCGGTTCATGGTGAATACCGCCATCTGATGGCGCAGAAACAGCTTGCCATGTCCATGGGAATACCGAAAGAAGATGTGATCATCATGTCTTCCGGCGATGTGGTGGAATTAAATCACGACGCATGGAAAATAGCGGATCATGTTCAGGCAGGAGCGATCCTGGTTGACGGCCTGGGCGTAGGCGATGTTGGAAATATTGTATTACGGGATAGACAAAACCTGGCTCAGAATGGTATTATTGTGGTAGTTTTGACATTGGAGAAGTTCAGCAACCAGCTTCTGGCAGGTCCGGATATCGTATCGAGAGGATTTGTTTATGTTAGGGAATCCGAGGATCTTTTGGATGAAGCAAGAGCCATTGTGGACGATGCGGTCCGCGACTGCCTGGAACGCCACGTGAATGACTGGGGCAAGATTAAGAACATTATCCGGGACAGTTTAAGTGATTTCCTTTGGAAGCGCATGAAACGGAATCCGATGATTTTACCGATTATTATGGAAATCTAGGATGTGGATGTAGATTGCTTTTTGGCAGCAGGAAACAGGACGCAGGAATTGAGGAAGATATATGAGCAGGGCGACGAAAGAAATTAACAGAATAACGGGAACGATCATCAGCGTTTCGGGAAAGCTGATCGTTTATGCATTGGTGATTTTGCTGCTGTATGAAGGCGCCAGCAAGGGCTTTGCCTTTGGGCATGAGATATTTGACCCGGTGCCTGTGGCAGCCGCCCCTGGTATTGATAAGAAGATAACCATTCCCGAGGATACGTCGGTTTCCGAAGCAGCGGATCTGCTGTTGGAAAAAGGCCTGATTAACAACAAATATACTTTTATCATTCAAAGCAAATTTTATGATTATGAGATCAATCCGGGAGACTACACTCTCAATACCTCCATGACATCCAAAGAGATGCTGGCGCAGATTAATGAGGCACCGGAAGAGGAAGAGACAGATGATAGTAAATGAGCGGATCAGGGACTATTTAAGGTCCTTAGACAGCGGGAACGGAGAACTTTGTGATGCCATTGCAAAAGAAGCAGTGGCATCTTATATTCCCATCATTAAAAAGGAAACGGAAAGCCTGTTAAAGACCATGGTGGCGGCAAAACAGCCCCGGGCCATTTTAGAAGTGGGAACGGCGGTGGGTTATTCCGCGCTGCTGATGAGCCGCGTGATGCCCAAAGACTGCCATATCACCACCATAGAAAAATATGAACCCAGAATCCCCGCTGCAAAAGAGAATTTTAAGAAGGCCGGGGAGGAAGAGCGGATTACCTTGTTGGAAGGAGATGCCGAGGAGATTTTAAAGCGGCTGGAAGGGCCTTTTGATTTCATCTTTATGGATGCGGCTAAGGGTCAGTATATCCACTGGCTGCCTTCTGTTTTAAGGCTGCTTTCTGAGGGCGGAATCCTGTTTTCCGACAATGTGCTCCAGGACGGGGACATTGTGGAATCCAGATACGCGGTGGAGAGGAGAAACAGGACGATCCACAGCCGGATGAGGGAGTATCTGTACACATTAACGCATATGGAAGAACTGGAAACATCGTTGATCCCCATTGGGGATGGTGTCACCATCAGCGTTTTAAAAAACAGGTTGAATGAGAGGAACACATGAGAAAGACTGAATTACTGATACCGGCCGGAAGCCTGGACGTATTGAAAACCGCTGTGATTTACGGGGCGGACGCCGTCTATCTGGGCGGTGAAGCGTTTGGACTCCGCGCCAAGGCCAAGAATTTTACCAATGAAGAGATTAAAGAAGGAATTGCCTTTGCCCATGAAAAAGGGGTAAAGGTTTATATAACTGCCAACATTCTGGCCCATAATGAGGATTTGTCCGGGGTGGAGGCTTATTTTGAAGAGCTGAAGGAGATACGTCCCGACGCGCTGATCATTTCGGATCCGGGTGTTTTTATGATCGCGAAAAAGGTGCTGCCCGATATGGAGATTCATATCAGCACCCAGGCTAACAATACCAATTACGGGACTTACCTGTTCTGGTATCAGCAGGGGGCAAAGAGGGTGGTTACGGCCAGGGAGTTATCTCTTGCGGAAATTAAGGAGATCAGAAGCCGGATACCTGAGGATATGGAGATTGAAAGCTTTATTCATGGGGCCATGTGCATTTCCTATTCAGGGAGATGCCTGCTCAGCAATTTCTTTACGGGAAGGGACGCCAACCAGGGCGCCTGCACCCATCCATGCCGCTGGAAATACAGCATTGTGGAAGAAACCAGGCCGGGCGAGTATATGCCTGTGTATGAGAATGAGCGGGGAACCTATATCTTTAATTCCAAGGACTTGTGCATGATTGAGCACATTCCGGAGATGATCGATGCGGGAATCGACAGTTTTAAAATCGAAGGGCGGATGAAGACCGCGCTATATGTGGCAACGGTAGCCAGAACTTACCGGAAAGCCATTGACGACTACCTGAAAGACCCCAAACTCTATCAGGACAATCTGGAATGGTATAAGTCGGAGATCGGCAAATGCACCTACCGGGAATTTACCACAGGCTTTTATTTTGGAAAACCTGATTCCACAACCCAGATTTATGACAACAACACGTATGTGAAAAATTATACCTATCTTGGGACTGCGGAACCTTCCGACAGGGAAGGGCTTGTCAGGATCGAGCAGAAGAATAAGTTCTCTGTGGGTGAAGAGATTGAAATCATGAAGCCGGACGGCAGCAATGTTCCTGTGACTGTGAAGGCAATCTATGATGAAGAGGGGAACCAGCAGGAGAGCGCGCCCCATCCTAAGCAGATTTTGTATGTGGATTTGGGGACGGAAGTGAATCCGTTCGATATTCTGAGGCGGAGCGAGATGGAATAGAGGGCAGGATGCGTGAAGGGATTTACATGAAGCGTGAAGGGATTTTTAAAAATCCCTTCACGCTTTCATGTAAATCCCTTCACACTTCATGTTAAATCCTGTATAATACCTGAAAGAGAACCAACTTATGGAGGTGAATGCCTGTGCTCGTATGGATTTTAGGAATTGGCGCAGTGATCTGCGTGATCTATTATTTAATCATCATTATTTATTCCGGAATTGCGACGTCGTTCGCGTTTATCTGGCTGTTTTTTGCGGCCAGCCTGGGATTTCTGGCTTATGGGGAACACTACTACAGGCTGAATCCCAAGCGGGTGCCTCTTTGGCTTCCTGTGTCGATCACCACGTTCTGTCTGGCCGGGTTAGTGATTTTTGCTGTGGTAGAAGTTCTTGTGTTCACCGGCGTTGCCGGAAGCACCAGGGAGAATCTGGATTATGTGATCGTTTTAGGCGCAAAAGTAAAACCGGACGGGATCAGCAATTCTTTAAAGAAACGGCTGGATAAGGCGATTGAGTATGCGGAGCAGAACCCGGACACTGTTCTGATTTTATCCGGAGGCCAGGGAAGTGACGAGCCGGCCAGTGAGGCGGAAGTGATGTATGCTTATCTCCAGTATAATGGAGTGGATCCTGAACATATGGTCATGGAAGACCGTTCCACCAGCACCCTGGAGAATATTGCCTACAGCAAGGTATTGATCGACAGGCTGCAGGAAGAAAAAAGGAAAGAAGCCATGAAACACCGCCTGCCGGTGGGGCCGGGCAATGTGGAGATGGCAGAGGAAAAGCCGCTTGAGATCGGCATTTTAACCAGCAATTTCCATGTGTTCAGAGCCCAGCAGATTGCGAAAAAATGGGGAATCACCCATGTGAGCGGCATCGCATCCGGGTCTGATCCGGTTTTATTCGTCCATCTTTGCGTCAGAGAGTGTCTGGCGATATTAAAAGATAAATTAGTGGGCAACATGTAATTAGATGAATTGAATAGAAAGCAGTAAAGAGAGGCATGTCAATGAGTAAATTAGAAGAATTAACAACCTATCGTTTATTGGAAAAGAGAAGGTTAGAAGAGATCAATTCCACGGGTATGATATTGGAGCATATAAAAAGCGGCGCCCGGTTATTTCTGATCTCAAATGAGGATGAAAATAAGGTATTTAACATCGGGTTCCGCACCCCGCCGTCCGACAGCACAGGAGTTCCCCATATCTTGGAGCACAGCGTGCTCTGCGGATCGGCCAAATTTTCCGTAAAAGATCCCTTTGTGGAGCTGGTAAAGGGTTCTTTAAACACCTTTTTGAACGCTATGACCTATCCTGACAAGACGGTTTATCCGGTTGCAAGCTGTAATGATAAGGACTTCCAGAACCTGATGGACGTCTATATGGACGCCGTTCTGCATCCCAATATCTATAAGGAAGAAAAGATCTTTATGCAGGAGGGGTGGCATTATGAATTGGAGGAGGCGGATCAGCCGCTGATTTATAATGGAGTCGTATATAACGAGATGAAGGGAGCATTTTCTTCACCGGAAAGCGTGCTGGACCGGTTTACCAGAAAGGTTTTGTTCCCCGACACCTGTTATGGATTTGAATCAGGGGGCGACCCTTCGGAAATCCCCAATTTGACCTATGAAGAGTTCCTTAATTTTCACAGAAAATATTATCATCCGTCCAACAGCTATATCTACCTCTACGGGGACATGGATATGGCGGAAAAGCTGGAATGGCTGGACCGGGAGTATTTGAGCCATTATGATAAGGCAGAAATTGACTCGGAAATCAGGATGCAGAAGCCGTTTGAAAAACCGGTGGAGGAAACGATTTATTATTCTATCACGGATGAAGAATCAGAAGAAGGGGCGACGTATCTGTCCGTCAGCGATGTGGTGGGAACCGATTTGGATCCCAAGCTCTATATCGCATTCCAGATTCTGGAGTATACGCTGATCGACGCACCGGGAGCTCCGCTGAAACAGGCCCTCTTAGACGCAGGAATCGGACAGGATATATTGGGCGGGTATGACAGCGGTATTTTACAGCCTTATTTTTCTGTGGTAGCGAAAAATGCGGAAAAAGAGCAAAAAGGGGAATTCCTGGCTGTTTTAAAGGGAACCCTGCGCAAGCTGGCGGATCAGGGAATTGACAGGAAAATCTTGAAAGCAGGTCTTAATTATTACGAATTCCGTTACCGGGAAGCCGATTATGGTTCTGCCCCCAGCGGATTGATGTATGGCCTCCAGTGTCTGGACAGCTGGCTCTACGACGGTGATCCCATGATGCATCTGGAGTATGAGGACACCTTTGAATATTTGAAAAAAGCGGTGGATGAAGGATATTTTGAAAATCTGATCCGTGAATATCTGCTGGATAATCCCTTTGAGGCCGTAATTGCCGTCTGCCCTAAGAAAAACCTGACGGCAGAAGAGGAGATCAAACTGTCTGAGAAAATGGCCGCTTATAAAGCCTCTTTGAGTAAGGAGGAAATGGAACGTCTGGTGAAGCAGACAAAAGAATTAAAACTTTATCAGGAAACCCCGTCCACCCAGGAAGAACTGTCTGTCATCCCTCTGCTTTCCAGGGAAGATATCGGCAGGGAGCCGGAGAAACTGATCTGGGAGGAAAAAGAGGTGGATGGAGTCAAGGTGATCCACCACGAGATGTTCACATCGGAAATCGGATACCTGAGGATTTTGTTCAATACCAACCGGGTGCCGGTGGAAGACCTGCCTTACGTTGGACTGTTAAAATCAGTTTTGGGCTATGTGGATACGGAACACTATAATTATACAGATCTTTCCAGTGAAATCTATTTAAACAGCGGCGGAATCAGTTTTTCCGTCACCTCTTATCCGAATCTGAGGGAACCGGAGAATTTCTTTGGAGTTTTTCAGGCCAGCGCTAAAGTGATGTATGATAAGCTGGAATTTGGATTTGATATGATTCGGGAAATCCTGCTGAATTCCAAGCTGGGCGATGAAAAACGGCTGGGAGAGATTCTGGGAGAATGCAAGTCCAGGTCCAAGATGAAGCTGGAGGGAAGCTTCCATTCAGCGGCGGTGGCGAGAGCGACTTCTTATTTCTCACCGGTTTCTTCCTTTAATGATATAACCGGTGGCGTGGGATATTATGAATTCCTGGAGCGCACCGTTAAGGAATATGAGAGCAATAAGAAAGGGCTGATTAAAAAGCTGGAAGAGGTGGCCCAAAAGCTGTTTACTTCGGACAACATGCTGATCAGTTATACGGCGGATGAAAACGGATATTCCTATCTGCCAAAGGCGCTGCGGAGTTTAAAAAACAGCCTGCCCATGGGGAATGGAGCCATTTACCCATATAAGTTTGAGGCGGGAAATAAAAACGAAGGTTTTACAACCGCTTCCCAGGTCAATTATGTGGCCCGGTGCGGCAGTTTCCGGGATAAATTCGCCTATACGGGGGCCCTTAGAATTCTGAAAGTGATTTTAAGCTATGACTATCTGTGGATCAATCTGCGGGTAAAGGGCGGCGCTTATGGCTGCATGAGCGGTTTTGGACGTTCGGGCGAAGGATATCTGGTCTCCTACCGGGATCCGAATTTGAAAGAGACAGACGTTATCTATGAGGGAATACCGGAATACCTGGAACATTTTGATATTGACGAACGGGATATGACCAAATATGTGATCGGCACCATCAGCGATCTGGATATCCCATATCCGCCTTCCAGCAAAGGTTCCAGAGGGCTGTCCGCCTATCTTTCAGGCGTGACGCCGGAGATGATGAAGGAAGAGAGAATGCAGATTCTTGATGCCACTCAGGAAGATATCAGAAAGCTGGCCGGGCTTGTTAAGGCTGTGCTGGATACAAAAAGCCTGTGTGTCATCGGAAACAAAGATAAAATAGAAGCTGAGCGGCCGTTATTCAAAGAGGTGAAAAATCTCTATCATTCGTAAGCTTTATAAAAATACAGATCGGGGTATGGAATGGAAAACAATTTAAAATCAGGTTTTGTAACATTAATAGGAAGGCCGAATGTGGGAAAATCCACGCTGATGAACCATTTAATCGGCCAGAAAATCGCCATCACATCGGATAAGCCGCAGACCACCAGGAACAGGATACAGACGGTTTATACGGATGAACGGGGACAGATCATATTTCTGGACACGCCGGGCATCCACAAAGCGAAAAACAAGCTGGGCGAGTATATGGTAAATGTGGCGGAACACACGCTGAAGGAAGTGGACCTGATTCTGTGGCTGGTGGAGCCAACCACATTTATCGGAGCGGGAGAGCGGCACATTGCGGAGCAGCTGAATAAGGTGAATACGCCGGTGATTCTGGTCATCAACAAGATCGACACGGTGAAGAAGCAGGAGGATATCCTCACATTTATCGATACCTATAAGGATATCTGCAAGTTTGCGGAGATCGTGCCGGTATCGGCGCTGAAGGACAAGAACACGGACCTGATGACGGAATTGATTTTCAAATATCTGCCTTACGGGCCGCAGTTTTATGATGAGGATACGGTTACGGATCAGCCCATGCGCCAGATTGCGGCCGAACTGATCCGGGAAAAGGCCCTCCGCCTTCTCAATGACGAGATTCCCCACGGGATCGCTGTCACCATTGAAGTGATGAAGGAGCGGGCCGACGGCATCATGGACATTGAAGCCAATATTGTCTGTGAGAGGGATTCCCATAAAGGGATCATCATCGGAAAGGGCGGCAGTATGCTGAAAAAGATCGGAACTTCGGCGAGAAGGGAGATCGAGGACCTTCTGGAAATGCAGGTCAATTTAAAATTATGGGTAAAGGTGCGCAAGGAGTGGCGGGACAGCGAATTATATATGAAAAACTACGGTTATGATCCTAGGGATAATTAAAGTGCGGGCGTGCAAAATGAAGCGCGCAGATGGGAGAAAAAGTGAGAGATGTTGTCAAGGTGACCGGCATGGTCATTAAATCGACTCCGGTGGGTGAGTTTGATAAACGTCTGGTGATTTTGTCCCGGGAACGGGGAAAGATCACCGCGTTTGCCAGAGGAGCCAAACGCCCTTCCAGCATGCTGATGGCTGCCAGCCGCCCATTTTCATTCGGGCAGTTTTCCCTTTTTGAAGGAAGGGACGCGTATAACCTGCAGTCGGCGGAAATCACCAATTATTTCGCCGACCTGGCTTTTGATATGGAAGGGGCCTGTTACGGATCCTACTTTCTGGAGCTGGCCGATTATTACGCCAGGGAAAATATGGATGAAACCCTGCTCTTAAAGCTGGTTTACCAGTCCCTCAGGGCCCTGTTAAAAGAGGCCATTCCCAACCCGTTGGTCCAGCGGGTGTTTGAATTGAAGGCGATGGTGATCAACGGGGAGTATACGGAGCATCCGCCCCGCAGGGCAGGGGATTCCACCAATTATGCCTGGGAATTTGTAATCGCGTCTCCGATGGAGACTTTATATACCTTTACCCTGACCGATGAGGTGTTGAAGGAATTTGCCGCCTGCGTGGAGGATAATAAGGCGAAATTCATTGACCGGACGTTTCATTCCCTGGATATATTAAAAACCTTAATTAATCCGGGCTAAGTATTGAAAATATTTGGAAAAGAAGGTATAATCCTCACTATATGCAAAAAAATGATTCAGATAGGGGTAGTATATGAAAAAAGTAAAAATTGCACTGGCTGCGTCCGTGTTGGCAGTTATCTTGGCCGCCTGCGGCGGTAAACAGGGCTCGACCAGCACATTTTCACCGGATCAGGACAGCATTTTCGTGTCCAGGGAAGGCAGTTTCTCCAGTGCTCTGGTTGAAACTTATGATTCGGCCACGTATACCCAGGAAAAATTCCAGGCTTTTGTGGATGATATCGTATCCTCTTATAATGAAGGAAAAGGGGCCGGGGCCCTGTCCGCCAATGCGGAGGGGCAGGCAAAGCTTCCTGTGGCGGTCAGCTCCTGTGTTCTGGATGGCGGGGCTGCCAAGATTATTTTCGATTACGCCAGCAGCGCCGACCTGATTGATTTCGCGAAAGACCAGCAGGATCAGGATAATCTGGCTGAAGGGCTGGAGTTTGGGAAGGCTTCTACGTTCCTTAACCAGGGGGCGCTTATGGAAGCGGTATTTATAACGCCTAAGGACGGTACCAACGTGAAACCGGAAAAACTGGTTAAAGCGGGGGAAAGCAGTTGTGTGGCGGTTGACGGAGCCGTTACCATCCAGACCGAGGGAAAGATTCAATATGTATCCAAGGGCGTGTCCTTACAGGATGACTTTACGGCTAAAACGCCGGAAGGAAGATCATATATCATTTTCAAATAGAAGAAAGAGGTTAAGCTGATTATGGAAAAGACGATGGAAAAAATTGTAGCGCTGGCTAAGAGCAGAGGATTTGTATATCCGGGTTCTGAGATTTACGGTGGTCTGGCCAATACATGGGATTACGGTAATCTGGGCGTTGAACTGAAGAACAATGTGAAAAAGGCATGGTGGCAGAAATTTGTACAGGAAAGCCCATATAATGTGGGTGTGGACTGCGCGATCCTGATGAACTCCCAGACATGGGTGGCGTCCGGACATTTAGGCGGATTCTCCGACCCTCTGATGGACTGTAAAGCATGTAAGGAGCGTTTCCGGGCCGATAAGCTGATTGAAGATTATATGGAAGAGAACGGAATCCAGATCGAAGGTTCCGTAGACGCCTGGTCCCAGGAAGAGATGAAGGCTTATATCGATGAAAAGAATATCTGCTGTCCCAGCTGCGGTAAACATGATTTCACGGATATCCGCCAGTTTAACCTGATGTTTAAGACCTTCCAGGGCGTTACGGAAGATGCGAAAAATACGGTATATTTAAGACCGGAAACCGCTCAGGGTATTTTTGTCAACTTTAAAAATGTACAGAGAACTTCCAGAAAGAAAATTCCATTCGGAATCGGACAGATCGGTAAATCTTTCCGAAACGAGATCACCCCGGGTAACTTCACGTTCCGTACCAGGGAATTTGAGCAGATGGAGCTGGAATTCTTCTGTGAACCGGGCACTGATCTGGAGTGGTTCTCCTACTGGAAAGAATACTGCATCAACTGGTTAAAATCCCTTGGTATCAAGGATGACGAGATGAGAGCCAGAGATCATGCTCCGGAAGAACTGTGCTTCTACAGCAAGGCTACAACCGACCTGGAATTCCTGTTCCCCTTTGGCTGGGGCGAATTGTGGGGAATTGCTGACAGGACCGATTATGACCTGACCCAGCACCAGAACACCTCCGGTGAGGATATGACATATTTTGATGATGAGAAGAAGGAGAGATATATTCCATATGTCATCGAACCGTCATTGGGCGCGGACCGTGTGACGCTGGCATTCCTCTGCGCCGCTTATGATGAAGAAGAGATCGGTGAAGGGGATGTGCGTACCGTACTCCATTTCCATCCGGCCATCGCTCCGGTGAAAGTCGGCGTCCTGCCTCTTTCCAAGAAGCTGAACGAAGGCGCTGAAAAGATCTATGCAGAGCTTTCCAAATACTACAACTGCGAATTCGACGACAGGGGAAATATCGGAAAGCGTTACAGAAGACAGGATGAAATCGGCACTCCGTTCTGCGTTACTTACGATTTCGAATCAGAGACAGACCATGCAGTTACGGTTCGTGACCGCGATACCATGGAGCAGGTGAGAATCCCGATTTCAGAATTGAAGTCTTACCTGGAAGATAAATTTTCTTTCTAAAACAGAAATGAATGATTGAATGGGAGCCGAAATACGGCTCTCATTTTCTGTAACAGCGGATTGGGATTATTAGATGAGGAGGCAGAATGAAAACCCTTAATTTGTTGGAAGACAACGTGAGATCGTTGTTTTTAAAATATTTGATACCGTCGGTCAGCGCCACATTTGTAACATCGATCTATATTCTGGCGGATACTGTGATGATCGGCCGGGGAGTGGGGGCTGTGGGGATCGCGGCGCTCAACCTTTTGCTGCCTTTATTCAGCCTGTTTTTCGGCACGGGAGTGCTGCTGGGAGTTGGCGGAGGCGTGCTGTTCTCCATTTCAAAGGGAAAGGGAGAGGAACTGGAAGCTAAGGGGTATTTTACGGTTGGATTCGCATGTGCGGTGCTGTTTTCCCTGTTTTATGTGGCCGGCGGATTTCTTTTCTTTGAACCCGTCACCACTTTTTTGGGAAATAACGAATCCATGTCCGCTCTGGTGGAGCAGTATGGGAGAATCCTGGTTGCAGGGGCGCCGGCCTTTTTATTCTCCGCTTTCTTACAGGCGTTTGTCAGGAATGATAAAGCGCCTAAAGTGGCCATGGCTGCGGTTATCAGCGGCGGGGTGAGCAATGTGGTTTTGGATTATATTTTCATATTTCCCATGAAGATGGGAATGGCAGGGGCGGCTGCGGCCACCGTAATCGGATCTCTGGTTACGATCCTGATTCTGCTGTCCCATTTCTTTTCACCGTCCAATACGCTGAAGTTTGCCGGGAAGCTGTCCGTTGGAAGGGCGGGAAAAGTGATTTCCAACGGCCTTTCCAGCTTTCTGATCGAGATGTCGGGCGGAATCATCATCTTCTTGTTTAACCGCCAGCTTTTGGCCTATGTGGGGAATCTGGGCGTGGTGGTTTACGGGATTATATCCAACAGCGCCCTGATCGTATCATCGGTGAGCAATGGTATCGCCCAGGCGGCCCAGCCGCTGATGGCCGTGAATTTTGGAGCGGGCAATGGAAAGAGGATCAGGGAAACCAGGAAATATGCGCTGTCCGCTGAATTTGCGGCGGGAGCCCTGTTCATGGCGGCAGGACTTCTTCTTCCTCAAATGATTACGGAAATATTTGTAAAGCCGGATGAGGAGATACTGACCCTGGCAGTTCCTGCGGTCAGGGTTTATTTCCTGTCTTTTACAGCCATGGGAGCCAATCTCTTATTCAGCACTTATTTCCAGTCCGTAATGAAACCGCTTTATGCGCTTGTGGTCTGTCTTCTCCGTGGGATTGCACTCAGCGGCATCCTGGTATTTCTGCTTCCGGCAGTGTTGGGCGTGAACGGAATCTGGCTTACAATGCCAGTGACAGAATTTATCACTTTGGCCGTTTGTATTGCACTTAATATTCGTATATGCGAATCAAAAACAGATATGCGAAAATAACAGAATATGTAAGTGTTTACATCTTATTTTACTGAAAAATTACTAAATTTTTGCCAGGAAATGAAGAAAAAACCTTTACTAGATTTTGGTTTGTGATATAATGGACACAGACCGTTTGCGGGCTTTTTCTTTGTAAAGAGCGCTGACAAGCGGAAATGAAAAACCAAGGTAGATGCCAGTCTACACAAACTTGAGGAGGAAATAACTTATGGCAAAATGGGTTTATTTATTTAAAGAAGGCAGAGCCGACATGAAGAACCTGTTAGGCGGTAAAGGTGCGAACTTAGCTGAGATGACCAATCTTGGTCTTCCGATTCCACAGGGCTTTACTGTAACGACAGAAGCTTGTACCGACTACTATACCAGCGGAAAGCAGATCACAGACGAAATCAAAGGTCAGATTTTTGACGCACTTGCAGAGTTGGAAAAGATCCAGGGCAAAAAATTCGGTGATACGCAGGATCCGTTATTAGTATCCGTTCGTTCCGGTGCGAGAGCATCCATGCCTGGTATGATGGACACCATCTTGAACTTAGGTCTGAACGATGTGGCTGTAGAAGGATTCGCAAACAAAACAGGCAATCCAAGATTCGCATATGATTCTTACAGAAGATTTATCCAGATGTTCTCAGACGTTGTTATGGAGATGAGCAAGACCTTCTTTGAAGGAATCCTGGATGATGTTAAAGAAGAAAAAGGCGCTAAGTTCGATACCGACTTAACCGCTGAAGATTTAAAAGAAGTAATCGCTAAATACAAAGCGATTTACAAAGAGAAGATGGGTGAGGAATTCCCACAGGATCCAAAGGTTCAGCTTATGGAAGCTGTTAAAGCTGTTTTCCGTTCATGGGACAACCCTCGTGCTATCGTTTACAGACGTATGAATGATATCCCTGGCGACTGGGGTACTGCTGTTAACGTACAGGCCATGGTATTCGGAAACATGGGCAATACTTCCGGTACAGGCGTTGCGTTCACACGTAACCCATCTACAGGTGAGAACGGTATTTACGGCGAGTACTTAATCAACGCTCAGGGCGAAGACGTAGTTGCCGGTATCCGTACACCACAGCCTATTACAAAATTAGCGGAAGATCTGCCTGAATGCTACAAAGAATTCATGGAGATCGCTCATAAGCTGGAAGACCATTACCGCGATATGCAGGATATGGAATTCACAATCCAGGAAGGCAAATTATACTTCTTACAGACACGTAACGGCAAGAGAACCGCTCCTGCGGCTTTACAGATCGCTTGTGATTTAGTGGATGAAGGAAAGATCACTCCTGAAGAAGCAGTATGCAGAATCGAAGCGAAATCCTTAGACCAGTTATTACATCCTACATTTGATGCGGCCGCATTAAAGGCAGGCGAAGTGATCGGTTCCGCTCTTCCTGCATCTCCTGGTGCAGCAGCAGGTAAAGTTTACTTCACAGCAGAGGAAGCAAAAGCTCATCATGAAGCTGGTGAAAGAGTTATCCTGGTTCGTCTGGAGACCTCTCCTGAAGACATCGAAGGTATGCACGCAGCAGAAGGTATCTTAACCGTTCGCGGTGGTATGACTTCTCACGCAGCAGTAGTTGCCCGTGGTATGGGAACTGCTTGTGTATCCGGATGCGGCGAAATCAAGATCAACGAAGAAGAGAAACATTTCGAACTTGGCGGACACAGCATCAAAGAAGGCGATTACATCTCCTTAGACGGTTCCACAGGTAAGATTTATCTTGGCGACATCGCTACACAGGAAGCGACTGTAAGCGGAAACTTCGGAAGACTGATGGAGTGGGCTGACCAGTTCAGAACGCTCAGCGTAAGAACCAACGCAGATACTCCTGCAGATACTTTGAATGCAGTGAAATTAGGCGCAGAAGGCATCGGCCTTTGCCGTACAGAGCATATGTTCTTCGAGCCGGAAAGAATTCCTAAGATCAGAAAGATGATCCTTTCCGATACAGTAGAAGCAAGAGAAGAAGCTCTTAACGAACTGATCCCATTCCAGAAAGGCGATTTCAAGGCTATGTACAAAGCCCTGGAAGGAAGACCTATGACTGTTCGTTATTTAGATCCGCCTCTGCATGAGTTCGTTCCTACCGATCCGGAAGATATCAAAGCATTAGCAGAAGATATGGGAATGACACCAGAGCAGGTTAAATCCAAATGTGATGATCTTCATGAGTTCAACCCGATGATGGGCCACAGAGGATGCCGTCTGGCAGTTACCTATCCTGAGATCGCTAAGATGCAGACAAGAGCCGTTATGGAAGCTGCTATCGAAGTGAAGGAAGAATGCGGCTACGACATCATTCCTGAGATCATGATCCCATTGGTTGGAGAGAAGAAGGAATTAAAATATGTAAAAGACATCGTTGTAGAGACAGCAGAACTGGTTAAGAAGGAAAAAGGATCTGACATCCAGTATCATATCGGTACTATGATCGAGATTCCTCGTGCAGCTTTAACCGCTGACGCGATTGCAGAAGAAGCAGAATTCTTCTCATTCGGTACAAACGACTTAACACAGATGACATTTGGCTTCTCCCGTGATGACGCTGGCAAGTTCTTAGATTCTTACTACAAAGCTAAGATCTATGAATCCGATCCATTTGCAAGACTTGACCAGACTGGTGTTGGACAGCTTGTTCAGATGGCAGCAGAAAAAGGAAGAAAGACCAGACCTGACATCAAGCTGGGTATCTGCGGCGAGCACGGCGGAGATCCATCTTCCATCGAATTCTGCCATAAGGTTGGTTTGAACTATGTGTCCTGTTCACCATTCCGTGTTCCGATTGCTAGATTGGCAGCGGCTCAGGCGGCTCTTAACAATAAATAAGCAATCGTTTGTTCGATTTGTTTGACAAAAAAACTATACTTGATTTAGTAGGCAGTGTTTGATATAATATAGGCAGGCAAAAGGAAATTAAGTATACACAGATACACAAAAGTGAAAACCCCAGAGTGTCAGCTCTGGGGTTTTCTTTTGGGCTAGTTGTCACCATTGTTTCTATCTAACCACTTGCATATGTAGTAGGCCACTACACCTGCCATGATAGAAACTAAAAAGAAAATTAAGAGTTCCACAGATACACCCCCTTTCTGTTGCCAGAATGGGTGCGACAACAAATATATTGTACCTTACATATGAGGGATGGACCATGGTATATTGTTGAATGAAAAGAGATAAAGAATATAGGCGGTGGGATTGCTCTGCAAAGATAGCGCCCACCCAGGCGGCATTGAACAATAAATAATCAATCATTTGTTCGACGAAAAACTGCTCTTGATTTTGCAGATAGCGTTTGAAATAATAAAACCAGGCAAAAGAGAGTAGTTCCATATGTATACACAAGGTAAAAACCCCAGGAGTACCAGTCCTGGGGTTTTCTTTAGGCTAATTATCGCTGTTATCTCCTATCCAGCCATTTGCAAATGAAGCAGGCAGCAACACTTGCTATGATAGAGAGAATAAAAGAGAGTAATTCTATTATGTATAGATAGTTTTAGAAGAAATACAGTTTAATCATATACCTCTTATAAGAAAATGAAAAAATCTTCATAATGAGATAATCAACTTTAATAATAAAATAATGGACAATGGAGAACAGCAGACTGCATGTTATGTGTATGTCTGCTATTTTTGTGTCCTGAGAGTAACAAAGTTGAAGCAATTAATAGTTTTTAAAGAACGGTTTAGAAGTGCATACCTCGACTGTTTAAGAAAAGCATGGGACAATAGACTATATTTCTATCAGAGTACTAAAAGTGAGAAAAATAATTGATTTAAGAGCCCAGGGCTTCCATTTTGGCTGCCATAAGCAGCCAATCAAAAAACAGCACGCCAGCCACAAAGGCGTCGTGCTGTTTTGTCTGCTTCGGGCCACAGTGGCCTGAAGCACTCTGTGAAATATTACGCCGAATAATACTTGCCGGGGATCGGGGAGAGTTGAATGGGCATCTGCTTTTTCGGCTGGGCCTCCAGCAGGAACGGCACGATTCCATCCTCCGGCAGCCGGTTTCCGGGCAGAATCGTCTGCTTGTCAAATTTAAAGGTGACGCACCATGCGTCCGCTCCACCAGCCAGAGAAGTTCCCAGCGGGAAGCAGAACTCGCTCTGATCGTCCCGCAGGATGTCGATGAACTCCCGGCAGTCGGCGGGAATGGCGTCACTCACCTTCATTTCGCTGATGGCCTCCGCCGTGGCCGTCAGCCACTCAACATCATAAATATGGGCGCTGTCCAGAGCGAACACAAAAACAGCGGGAAGGTATTCCTCTGTACCGGGGAGCCATAGATCACTGTTGGCCTGTACCACCGCGCCGTAGATCAAGGGGGCATTGGCGAATTTATTACGCCATTTGTCTTTGCCAAACAGGGGCGCTTTTCCGGCCGCGTCCCGGAAAAAGCCGCTCTCCGTACTGCGGGGCGTAGAGCGGTAAGGCGTTAGCTTGTTCAAATCCGTGGGGACGGCGGTTGCTTGGCGCTGTTTTGCAAAGGCTGCCTCGTCAGCCTCCTCCTGTGCGGCGATTTCCGCCTGCTTGCCACGGACAGAGGACATATCGTAGCCCTTTTTCTCCATCTCGGCAATCTCTGCCTCGGTCATAGCAGCTTCCCAGCCGCCTGCCTCTTTTACCGGGTCAAATCCAAATAATCCCATAATTAATCTCCTTTTCCAACATTGATTTTACATGAGTATCCATAGCATCACGCTGCACAGGATAATAACAATTCCGCCGAGCCCTTGCAGGATGCGATATCCCTTCTCGCCAAAATGCCGATAGACGGAGGCGCGAAAGCCCCACGTATTTTCACCCTGAGGATCGCAGACCCATTTCCAGCGGAAGATCGCCCCCAGCAGAAACAGCGCCCCCACCACAATAAGAAAGAGCTGCCAGTCAGCTTGCAGGAATGGCATGACCCATTCCATAAATCTTGTATATAAATCGCTCATGGCGTTCTCCTCTCTATCTGGCGTGTATGAAAATCAGCCCGATAAACGGGAAGTTAGCGATTTGCCGCTCTGGTCGTTTTATTTCAAAGAACCCCGCGTTTTGGGCCAGTGTGACACTTTGCCAACAGCGCTACTGTAGCCAGAAACACTTAAATGTCATCCTTGAAATCCAATTTTCCGCGCCCCAGGCCAGGGGCACTCTTTCCATTGTCCCTCGTTATCTTCAGGTTTTCCGGTAAGCAAGTCAATGGCGGCATCTGTCAGATAACCCAGATAGCTTTCAGACGCGCTGTCACCGCAAAGCAACTTCCACATCAGGCCGCCAAACAGGTAAGAGCTTGCGAATTCACGCCAGCTATGCAGACTTTCCACCGCACGTTGAGAAAGTTCCCATAAAACCCCTTCCGCTTCGCCTTCGGTGATCCAGCCGAGATAATAACCCCAGCGGGCCAGCATAGCCGCCCGCCCGACATCCCAGCCGGTCATAAAGCCGGGGATATAACGCGCTTTATAATGCTGTGCAAACCGCCATCCACGGCAAGCGGACTCCCGCTCTTCCTCGTCCATGGATTCATCCAGCACTTGCTCCACGGTGTCTGCGTCGCAATAGATTTGATACCGAAGTTCATAGCCCTCTTGGCTCAAATATCGAATGGTGTCCAATAATTCACTGCGGCCATTGATCCCCCAGGAACGGCGCACCAGGGAAACAATCTGCTGTTCCATAACCGGGGTATGTAGCTCCACGTCCATGCCGTCCAAATCGTGGTTATTTAAGCTGGAAATCATACCTGAAAGTAGAATTCCAAAGTGTTTCCATTGGGGGGCGTTTTTAGGGTATGTGACAGGTTCAGCTTCCGGGAGAGCCTCGATCTGCGCCATCTTTTGATCCAAAAGTACATAGAGTTCCTGTTCCAATGCGAGATCAAGTTCCCGTTCCTCAGACACATCCTCTTCGTCTTCCATAGCCAGCGTTTCCAATGCAGCAGAAATAATCCCCATATCTTCACCAAACATCTGCCTCATAAGGCCATCAACTCCTAGAGCGGCAGCCTCGGCAACTTTCTGATCTACCGTTTGCTGGATCATTTCCTCGGTGGCGGATAGTTGTTCGATCATTTCCGGGCTAAACATTTTCCCTAATAGCTCGACCTGCTGTTGTGCGTCAGCGGCGGATTGAGCGGTTCCACCCTGTGCAGCGTCGTCAGGCTCTGCGGAAACGTTTAATTTTTCCCGCGTCTGCTCAATATACTGATTGCTTTCCTCTATTGACTTTTGAAGCGATTTGGTCGCTTTCTCCGTTGCTGCCTGTGCACGTTTTCTGATTTCATCGAGATCAACCATCCTCATTTCCTTCCCGTTCTTGTTCCGACGGCAGGGTGTGCCACGCTGTCGGCTTTTTATTCTTGAAACGCCATTTTTTTAGTTGGCTTAATATTGCTTCCACAAAATGAAACCACAGGTTTCCAGCAACGAATACAATCACCAGCACGGCCAGCACAGCTCCAATTTGTTCCCATGGCATGAAAGCACCTCCCTTATTTCTTCTGGAACTGCTTCAAGAAGAAATCGGTGAATGCCTTTACCTCCTCATCTTGGGAAACATAGACATACAGTTTCTCGTCCTCCAGCCATTCACAGACACCAATCCCGATATAGCCCTTCCTGTCCGGATAAATAATAAATTCGTCCGTGGGGAACTTGTTCTGATATGCCTTCAAAATGTCGCTCCGTCGATAGAAAGTGGCGTCACCGCAGCCCGACAGATCGGGAACAGTAGGAATTACAACAATGGTCTGACTGGCCTCGTTCCAGCCTACGATCAGATTGCCGATCTTGGTTTTGCTGCCGTGGACGATACCGTAATTGAAACGGCTAACGTCTTCCGTGTAGCCAAAAAGAATTTTGTAGTCGTCGCCGTTTTCTACCACTTGATTGAACAGAACACGCATTTTTTTACGGTTGGCATCACTTTTTGCCATATCTACTTGAGGCCCCTTAAACAGATTTCCAAACAGTCCCATGATAAAAATCCTCCTATGCTAATATTTTAGAATGATTTTATGCCTTTGGATCAAAGACACAAACATACTTCACACCAACACCCGCTAACTGCTCTGCCGTTTGTGACCAGTGTGACCGCAAGTATCTTAATTACGAATGCATTTGCGATAGTATTTAAATGGATTATACCTGAACACTTGAAAAAAAGCAAGTCCCCGCGCATAGAAAAACGGCGCACCGTTTGGACGATGCGCCGCATGCTTGTTTATTTGTCTGTGTCGGCCAGAGAGGCCAGATACCGGGAAAGGGCGGTTGCCTGGGCCTGGGCCGTCCGCTCCAATTCCTCTGGGAAGAAGAACGGGAGAGACCGGGCCGCCGAGTTGTAAATCAGGATGACTGAGAGGATCAGATTGCCCAACTCCTTAGGGGTGCATTTTTCCTGAGGAATCTGCCAGAGAGCCAGCACCTGTTCATAAAACTGCGCCTGCCCCTGCTGGTAAGTTTCAAACTCCTCCGGGTTTAAATGCTTATATACCCACATTTCCTCCTCTTGGGTCATCACAAAGTAATGGTGCTGGCGGCTATGTGTGACCATATCCAAAAAATGATGAATCATTTCTTCCAAGCTCATATCTTGGTTTTCCGCGATTTGCTGTACTTCCCGGAGCAAAAGCGTGATCTCGTAGTTGATGATGTGGATCACCAGCTCGGCCAGGGAGGTATAATAGTTTCCGTAAAAGAACGGCTTGGAGATGCCAACCGCTTGGAGGATGTCCTGGAGGGTGGTGCCTTTCAGTCCCCGCTGGGACAGCATTTCCAGCCCCACCGCCAGCAAATCCCGCCTCACCTGCTCCCGTTCTTCCTTGGAATAGCCCTTTTTTGACATAGCTTCACCGCCTTTTTGTTGAGATACCAACAGTTTACCACAGCGGCAGGGAAATGTCATGCGCTCTTTTGGAGAACGCTCCGCCAAATAGCGCGTTTTCCGTGGGAGCGCCTACCGGCAAACAAAGCAGGTGTGGCAATACCTGCGATTTTCGCGCCTTTGACAGACGGCCCCGCCTGTACTTTTGTTGATGCGGCGACGGAGGATATACCCACAGGAGCCATGTTGACGGTAGCGCGTCAACCTCTGGACAAAATGTCCGGCAGTGCGCCGGGACATGCCACCGACAGGACATAAAGGGTTTAAACATACAAATCAAGTGATAAAAGAGATGGGCGGTGGGATTGATTTGCAAAGATTCTGGTTTTATATATTGCAATTTTCCTGTATAATGCAGTTAGAAGTATTCAGTCTAAACCATTAACCAGGAGGAAAACAAATGATTAAGAAAACATCTCAAATGCTGGCGATTCCGGCCCGGGAAGAGGATTTAAAACAACTGGACGATATGATGAACCGGTTGGAAAAGGCGGTTGATTTTAATGTGATATCCACGGATTTTCAGGATGAGACGCTGGAATTGGAAGTGGATTACATAGATGAGATCTATAAGATTCAGGTTTATCCAATTACCTTCCAACTGCCTGAATTCTACCGCTGCCAGCATCTGTTTCCGGATGTGGATATCGAGGCGCTGCAGGAGGCTCAAAATGGTCTGGCAGTGGAAATGGAATTTGGAGATGAGGCGCTGCCCTCTTATCATCTTCAGCTAAAGATCATTCATGCCATGCTGCCGGATGCATTGGCGGTCCTGGATGACAGTTCGGAAAAGATTCTTTCAGGCCATTGGGTTGCCCTGGCGGCTGAATCCGGTGTTCTGCCGGCTCCCCGCTATATTTATACTGCTCAGGCCGTGTCAGGGGAGGATGACTGTGTGTGGCTGCACACCCATGGACTGAACCGCTGCGGCCTTCCGGAATTGGAAGTGCTCAATTCCAATAAGGATACTTACCAGTACCATTACAATGTGCTGGAAACGCTGGCAAACCGTTTGCTGGAATTGGAAGAACCGTTAGAGCCTAAGGAGCCGCTTTACCTCGCCAGACTGACCCAGGATCAGGCGCTTATGATAACATTAGTGGAATGGGAAGAGGCGGTTGCCCTTTATGACATCAATATGCTGGGAGGAACGGTGGATCGGGCCGACGGCCATAATGAAGATACCTGTGCCATTTTTGTTTATTCTTCAGAAGAGGCATTTAACAGGGGAGAATATGAGCCTCTTATGATTTACGATGAACTCCTCCAGGGAAATGCCATCTATATGATATCGAATTCTGAGACGCGCCGCATGAAAGAGCTGGCGGCTGAACGGCTGGGGTATATGGTTGCCGCTTTGGAAAAGGGAAATTGTCATATTCTCGTTAAGCTGGGGCTGACCGTTGACCTTCAGCACCGCACGGAAACGAATCAATATGAGCATATATGGTTTGAACTTCTGAGAGCAGAGGGGGACCGGATATGGGCAAAACTGACCCAGGAACCGTATTATATAGCGGGGCTGCATGAAGGGGATGAGGGATGGTATACCCTGAAGGAGATCACGGATTGGATCATCTTTACGCCTGAGCGGCGGATTACGCCGGATGACGTTTATCTTTTAGGGTGAAAGGAAATGTTCCTGTCTCAACCTGCGGCAAGAAGACCGAATCACAGAAAAAATGGAGAAGAATATGTTACCTAACACAGAATATGAGATACGTTATCTGCGGACAGATGATTTAGAGCAGTATAACTCACTTTTACGTTATGCCTTTCAAATTACGGAACAAGAGCTTTCAATTTATGGATGGCGAGGCGACGAAATTAAGCAGTCGAAATTTCCGATTTTGGAGCGTGCTGATGTATTGGGATGCTTTGACCACGATACGCTTGTTTCTCAAATTGCTGTATACCCATTGAAAATGAATGTTTACAGCGCTGTTTATCCCATTGGATTTGTTACCAGCGTGTGCACTTACCCGGAATATACCGGAAACGGTATTATGAAGCGCCTGATGCTGCAAAGTCTGAAGCATATGCGTCAGAAGAAACAGTCGCTCGCTTTGCTGTTTCCATATTCGATTCCATTGTATCGAAAAATGGGATGGGAGATTATTTCCAATAAAATCACTTATTCCGTGAAAGACCGTCAAATTCCCACAAAAGCGTCCGCACCGGGCTATGTCCGCCGGGTTGACTGGGAGAATGAGGACTTTCGCAATCTGCACGCGCAGTTTTCAGCCGCAACACATGGCTGCCTATTCCGAAATACGCTGGCTTGGGAGGAATATTGGCGTTGGGATGAAGATGATACGGTTGTGGCGGTCTACTACGATGTGAACGGGAAATCCTGCGGTTACATGGTATATCTGATCAAAGATGACATCATGCACATCAAAGAGATGATTTATTTAACCAGAGAAGCCCATGAGGGATTGTGGGAATACATACGGGCACACGATTCTATGATCGATGAAGTCCGGGGAAGTTCTTATTTCAATGACCCGATTGCATTTGAGTTGGAGGACGGAGACATCCGCGAAACCATCCGCCCATACATCATGGGGCGCATCGTGGATCTTGAACAGTTTTTCCAGAAGTATCAGTGTGATCCATCGGCAGATAATGCCTGCATTACGTTTGAAGTGGAGGATAATTTCTTAGCTTGGAACAACAAAAACGTATCCGTCCGCTTTCATAGGGGGGAATGCTTGCTGACAGAAGGCCAGACATATCAGCGGGTAAGGCTCTCAATCGCAACCTTGACTACGATGCTGTTAGGATATAAAACAGCGGCAAAGCTGCACCGGATGGGCAGAATAAAGGCTGATGAGCAGACAATCCATTTGCTGGATGATGTTTTGCTGCATGAAACGCCATATATTTCGGATTATATTTGATGAACACCATATAGAAGTTTATAAGTATTTTGTGTCCGGTTGTATTTTACAGCCGGGCGCATTTTTTTATTTCATGGGAAAGATAACACGCTGTTCATCAGCCATTGGCTTTGGTTTGTTTTCATCCGGTATAATCCAGATATCAGATGAAAGAAAAGCGCAGGACTTGAAAAGCGCTGAGAAATCGGATAATTGCGAAATGGAAAATGAACTGACTCCTTAGGAAAATCAGTTCATTTTTCATCTTTTGTGTATTTTATCACATCCGGGATATCGCATTCCAGGGAATTGCAGATATCATTCAAAGTATTCAGGGTGATGCTGCGGTCATGTTTTAAATTATCCAGAGTGCCGCGGCTCATCTTATACTTGTTGACTAAATCGTAGGTTGTGATCTTCCTGTTTTTCAATGTCTGCCACAGCGGTTCAAATGTTATCATCTACTCACCTCATAAAACTATTTTACGAGGGAAACTTCTGGTTGAATATTCCCAAATGTATGGGTATACTGGTAATAAGAGGAGTAATGTATGAGAAAGGCCGCAGCAGTATTTTTCATTATATTATTTTTGTGTACAGGAATGAGATTATATGAAACAGGCAGCTTGAAACTCCACGAAGCCGCAGAGCAGAAATTTGAGATCAGCAGCAGTTATGTCAGAAGCAGCGGCGGGTATAAGGACACCAGGATTCATGTGGTTTTAATAGAGGAATCGGAAGACAGAGAGAGGCTGTTTCATGAGATAAGGGATTTCCATGATAAAATGAACGGTAAACCGGACCGGCTGGCCATTTATCTTTATGAAAGCAGAGAGAAGCTGGCGGACGGTGAATATCTGGAAATGACTGTATTCACAGGCGATGAATAATCAGGGACGGAAATCCCTGATTATTTTATTGACCATAGCAGGGGTTACCTGGCTGTATAATCTGCCATTTACCAATACGTTGGGACCTTTTGCGCAGTTGTGCATACACTGGCAGGTGTTCAGGAAAAACAGATTGTCTTTTGTAACCTGGCCTTTTGGCACTCCCAGCAGGGATTCAAATGTTTGAAGGACGGATAATGCGTCTTTCGACGTGCACCGTCCATCAGTGCAGACTTTGATTTCATATAAATAGGGCTGTTCTTTTAAGCTGGGGTAGCGTTTGATCACAGCGTCGATATAAGTGGATTTTAAGGCGAGGCGTTCAGAAATCATTTGTTTTACGGATTCCGGAATATAGCCTTTCGCTTCCTGGATTTCGCGCAGCATGGGGAGCAGTTTTTCCGTATTGGGCATATCACAGTCCTTTTCGTAATAGGTGAAAATTTCCTGTAAAATTTCATCCATGTCAGTCATAGTTTCCTTTCCTGTTACACTGATATAATAAAATTATTGTACAGAGGGCGGGAGGAAAAGACAAGGGGGATTTAATGGAAGAATAAAATACTCTGATAATTACCTGGGAAATTGGTAATAATGCTCAATAGACATGATACTCTGTATAAACCTTATTATTAAAACAACAATGAAACTGATTTCATGGAAAGGATGGAGCTGGGATGATGAATCATGAGAAAATCCGTGTGGTACAGTATGGATGCGGAAAGATGGCAAAGTATATTTTGAGATACCTGTATGAGAAGGGGGCTGAGATTGTAGGAGCCATTGACGTCAATCCCGATATTGTGGGAATGGATGCAGGCGATTTTGCCGGACTTGGTTTTAAACTGGGCGTAACCATCAGGGATGATGCGGATGCGGTCCTGGATACATGCGATGCGGAGATCGCTGTTGTCACCTTGTTCAGTTTTATGGGTGATGTATATCCTTATTTTGAAAAATGCGTATCCAGGGGAATTAATGTGGTAACCACCTGTGAAGAAGCGGTCTATCCGTGGACAACCGCTTCTTCCATTACAAATAAGCTGGATCTGCTGGCAAAGAAAAACGGATGCACAATAGCAGGCTCGGGCATGCAGGACATTTATTGGATCAATATGATCGGCTGTGTGGCAGGCGGAGTGCACAGAATCGAGAGAATCGAAGGGGCAGTAAGCTATAATGTGGAAGATTACGGCCTGGCTTTGGCTAAGGCTCACGGAGCTGGTTTGACGCCGGAAGAATTCGAGGCTCAGATCGCGCATCCAGAAACATTGGAACCGTCTTATGTATGGAATTCCAATGAAGCGCTCTGCAATAAAATGGGGTGGACCATCAAATCACAAACCCAGAAATGTGTCCCCTATTTCTATGATACGGATCTCTATTCTTCAACCCTGGGCAAGAATATTCCAAAAGGAAACTGCATCGGAATGAGCGCTGTGGTGACCACAGAAACGTTCCAGGGGCCGGTGATAGAGACGCAGTGTATCGGAAAAGTTTACGGACCGGATGATGGGGATATGTGTGACTGGAAGATCATAGGAGAACCTGATACCACATTTTATGTGACGAAACCGGCTACGGTAGAACATACCTGCGCCACTGTCGTAAACAGGATTCCGACGATCCTTAACGCGCCGGCCGGATACGTTACGGTTGAAAAACTGGAAGATGTGCAGTATATGGCATATCCGATGCATCTGTATCTGGATGATTAAAACATGTTAAAGGCAAGACAGGGTGAAAGAAAGGCCGCAGGGCGGGAACGGTATTTCATGTTCCGGTCCTGCGGCCTGTTTGTGTTGATCCGCTGTCAGTTGAACCAGCCCCACTATGCAGCAACCGGCGAGTATGCAGCAACCGGCGAGTATGCAGCAACCGGCGAGTATGCGGCAACCGGCGAGTATGCGGCAACCGGCACTATGCGGCAACCGGCAAGTATCCGACCCCAGACAGAAAATACTTTTCTATCAATGGCAAATACGGTATAATAACAAAGGGCATGAAAAGGACAGCAGCCATCTGAACTGCTGTGCTGTAAACCATAATAAGGAACATAAGAAATACGGACTGGAGGAGACATTTTTGAAAATTATCATATCCCCCGCAAAAAAGATGAATGTAAAGGATGACAGCCTGGAAATAAGCGGCCTGCCCTGTTATCTGAAGGAGGCCGGGCTTCTGATGGAGTATGTCAGGGGACTGAGCTATGAAGAGGCAAAAAACATTTGGAAATGTAATGATAAAATAGCTGCCCTCAATTATGAACGTTTTGTACATATGGACTTAAAAAAACGGTTGACGCCTGCTGTTTTATCCTATGAGGGGATTCAGTATCAGCATATGGCGCCGGATGTATTCAGCCAGAAAGAGCTGGATTATGTACAGGAACATCTGTATATCCTGTCCGGCTTTTATGGAGCCCTTTCTCCGTTAGAGGGAATTGTGCCGTACCGTCTGGAGATGCAGTCTAAAGTGGATATTTGCACAGAAGAAGGGCATTTTAGGGATCTGTATCGTTTTTGGGGCAGCAGGATTTACCGCAGGGTGACAGAAAACGACCGGGTGATTATCAATCTGGCTTCTAAGGAGTACAGCAAGGCGGTTGAAGCCTTTTTAGAGCCGGAGGACATGTTTATAAACTGTATCTTCGGCTGTATGGAGAAGGATAAAAAGGGCAAGGATAAAATAAAGGTCAAGGGAACCGAGGCTAAAATGGCCCGGGGGGAAATGGTCCGGTTTATGGCGGAACGGGAGATTGAAGAGTTGGAAGAGATTAAGGCGTTCAACCGTTTGGGCTATTCATTTTCGGAAGAACATTCGGACCAGACAAATTTTGTATTCATATCAGAAGGAAAATAAGGCATTGACTGCCGTAAAAAGATAGGAGAGAGATCATGTTAGAAGCAGGAGTAAAAGCGCCGGATTTTGCGTTGAATGACAAGGACGGAAAGCAAATCAGGCTTTCCGATTATCTGGGAAAGAAGGTGGTATTGTATTTTTATCCAAGGGACAATACTCCTGGATGCACCAAAGAGGCCTGTGCATTTGCAGGCGCTTATGAGGGGTTCCGCAGCAAAGATATCGTGGTGATCGGGGTCAGCAAGGACAGCGAAGCGTCTCACAGGAAATTTGCGGAAAAATACAATCTGCCTTTCATCCTGGTATCTGACCCGCAGCTTCAGGCCATACAGGCCTATGATGTATGGCAGGAAAAAAAGCTTTACGGGAAGGTGAGCATGGGAGTTGTGCGCTCCACCTATATCATTGATGAAAATGGAGTGATTGAAAAAGTATATCCTAAAGTGAAACCGGATACCAACGCAGGGGAAATTCTGGATTATCTCGAAAATAAATAGAATGATTTGTGCAAAAAATGCTCCGGCATGAAGCATTAGAATTGAAACAGGATAAAGAAACAGGACTGAAAAAAAGAACATTCCCGCAGGGATATCAGGGGTAGGACGCCTTGATCCCTGTGTGAATGTTTTTATTTTGCGTAAAAGCGGAATCAAATCTGGATCAAACGGCATTTATCTATTACATAATGTAATGAATAAATGAAAAACATGCATTTGAATTATACGTACCTGTCTAATATAATAAACTTATCGATAAGGAATATGCATATCCAAAAAAGATCAAAACAAATTGCCGTCTAAAAAAGGGCAGAATGCGAGGAACTATGGATTTAGAGAAATATAAAAAAAGTTATGAAGAGCTGCAGCAGATGCAGAGAACGAAAAATCTGGATTATTATGCCCATCCGTCCAGGTACTATGTAAAACCGTTCCGGATCATTGGGGACGTTTATTATATCGGGGATCAGAAGGTCTGCTCTCATCTCATCGATACAGGCGACGGTTTGATCGTATTTGACAGCGGATTCCAGCATTCCATTCACCTGATGGTTCAGGCTGTGTGGGAGTGCGGATTTAATCCCAAGGATATTAAGTATATCATCCATTCCCATGAACATTTCGATCACATCGGAGCCGCCAATGATTTCAAGGATCTGTATGGTACGAAACTGGTGATCAGCAAGGCAGGGGCGGATGTATTCAGAAACAGACCGGAACTGGTTTATATGGACGCCTGCCCCTATCCTTATGCATCCATATTTGAGCCGGATGTGGAATTGGAGGACGGACAGGTTTTCACCTTAGGCCATACCTCAATCCGCTGTATACATACGCCGGGACACTCCCTGGGAGTGATGAGTTTCTTTTTCGATACGGAAGAAAACGGACAGGTTTATCATGTGGGGTATTTCGGAGGCGCGGGCTACAATACCCTTTATAAACAGGCGTTGATCCACGATGGCCTGCCGCTGGAATGCCGCCAGCAGTTTCTGGACTCCTTAAAGAAGGTGAGAGGAGAGCAGGTGGATGTGGTTTTGGGAAATCATCCGAGACAGAATGAAACGCTGGAGAAAAGAAAGAGGATGTTGGAAAACCCGGAAGAAAACCCGTTTTTGGATCCAGGGGAGTGGACCGGATTTATTGATACGTTAACGGAACAGTTTAAGGCATTTATAGACGCAGGAAACTAAAAAATTATAACAGGGGGATTTATTATGTCACCAATGATAGTGGCCGCCATCATACTGGCAGCAGTTGTATTTATGTTTTTCAGTCCCAGATTTCCTAATGCGGTAGTGGTTGTGATCGGTACGGTCGCCATGGCGCTGGCCGGATTTTTACCGGTGAAGACTGCATTTAACTATTATACGTCCAGTTCCATCATTCTCATGGTAGGAATGATGATTGTGGGAGGCGGAATGTTCCATACCGGTTTTGCGGGATGGCTTGGCAGGAAGATTGTCAGCATAACGGGAAAAGGGGAAAGGAGCCTGCAGGTTGTGGCAATTGTATCCGGATGGATCATGTCATCCGTGTGCAGCGGCTCCGCATCCCTGATGATTTTATATCCCATTTTTTGCTCCATCTGCCTGGCGGCCGGAATTTCTGTAAACAGGATTCTTCTGCCTTTATTCGCAGGTATCGGAATGGGATCATTTATGACCCTGGCCGGTTCTGGCATGTGTTCTGCGACAGCATCTATTTTAATAGAGAGCGGATACCGGGGATGGGAATTTTTAGAGCCGGCCTGGTACGGGCTGCCCAGGGCTCTGTTTGGAATCGCCGTGTTGTTTTTCCTCATGCACAAATTCCTTCCCACAACTTATGTGGCGCCGGATGAAGCGGAGGCCGCCAAGGCTGAAAATCTGCCGAAAGAATTAAACGGAAAAATGATGGTTTCCTGCGGCATCCTGGTGCTCACCATTGGGGGTATGGTGGTGAATTCCGATCTCTGCCCCATGTATATGTGCGCGGCCATCGGAGGCGTGGCATCCGTACTTTTAGGCTGTCTGAACCAGAAACAGATGTTTGCAAGCATCAACTGGAGCACCGTATTCCTGATCGGCGGTATGACTGCGGTGGCAAAGGGAGTGGAAACCAGCGGGCTTGGAAATGCAATAGCAGAAGGCATAATGGGTCTGGCAGGCAAAAGCGCCTCGCCGTTTATGATCATTGTGGTGATCTACCTGGCAACAGCGCTGATCACCCAGTTCATGTCCAATAATGCAGCGGCTTCTCTGATGGCGCCTATCGGAATCGCCATTGCCCAGTCCATGGGAATTGAACCATATGCGTTTGTTGCGGCTGCGCTGTTCGGAAGCGCAATCGGATGTCTTACGCCTATGGCAACTCCAATTCTGGCATTTATTATGGAAGGCGGGCATTACAGCCCGAAAGAGATATTCAAATGGGGCCTTCTGGAATGTGCGTGCAGCATTGTGGTGGCATTTATCGTGATACCAATCGTCTGGCTGTAAATGAAAAAATGAGTTATAATGGTATTGAGCTATGAGAAAATGAAGCAGTTCAGACGGCTGATCCTCATGAATGGAAAAAAGGTCAGGAAGCACTGGATGAACGGTTATAGTAAATACCGGGAAGGACTCATATGAACAGTAAGGATTACGCATATATCGTGGAAATTGCCAGACAGGGCAGTATATCGAAAGCGGCCGGCCGGCTTTATATCACTCAGCCGGCTCTGAGCCGCTTTTTACAGAGAACAGAAGAGGAATTGGGCACGCCCCTGTTCTATAAGGCGGGAAAACAACTGGTGCCTACCGCAGCCGGAGAGTGTTATTTGGAACATGCGGGGATTATTTTGCAGCAGAATCTGAAAATGCAGGAGGAACTGGACCAGATCATTCATAACAACACGAATGTGATAAAAATAGGCGCATCAGGCAGCCGGGGAGAATTTTTAGCTTCCTGGCTTCTTCCTTTGTTTTACAGGAAATACCCGGAATATCGGACGAAAGTGACATTGAATCGAAAGGAAACGCTGCTGCAGATGTTGGAAAAACATGAGCTGGATGTGATTTTTGTCAATACGGCTGCTGAACCTCTGGAACATATCTGCTGCCATATTGCCAGGGAAGATATGGTTCTGCTGGTCAATGACGGCCATTTCCTTCTCGGGGAAGCGGAGGAAAAAGAGGGCTGCCGTTATCCGTTTGTCAGAGCGGAACGCTGGAAAGACTGCCCATTTATCATACCGGCCGCCAGCATGAACACCGGCCAGTTTATGAGAAATTATCTGAAACATTTAAAATTCAATCCGCCGGTGGTCAGTGAAATTGAGAATCTGGGGCTGATCTTTTCGGCAGTGGAAAATAAAATGGGAATTTCCATCGTGCCGTCCATGCCTCATAAATCCGTGTTCTGCAAACGCCTTCATTACCTGGCCTTAGAGGGGGAAGAAAATGGTATCTGGAATTTTTCTGCGGTGATCAGGCCGGATACGGATGTATCAAATGGAATCCAAAAGCTGATCAATACAGCAAAAGAAGTATATGCGGCCGTCGGACAGGAGAATCTGTAGGGGAATCCTGCTTTCCATTGAAAAAAATTGATCTTTTTATAAAACCACTATATAATAATATCCGGATGAATAAAAACAGCAGAGATCAGGAGGGAGTTGAAAGCTGCTTTCTTTCACCTGTGTGTCACGGCTGGTGGGAGGTTTGTCCCGAATAAAGGGCGTGCAGCGGGCTATGTAACCTGAATTTGAGGCAGATATACCATAAAGCGGGGCATTCAGATGGCGGAAATGAATTTTTAAATACATTTCAGTTAGAAAAATAACCCTGATAGCTTATTTTCATCATCCAGATTTGTGCCGGAGCCACAAATTTAAATCGCAACTGAGGATTTGAAATCCTCAGCGCGTGTCTGTGTAACGCAATATTTTGCGTAGGGCAATATTTTGCGTAGGGCAATATTTTGCGTAGGGCAATATTTTGTGTAGCGCAATATTTTGCGTAACGCAGGTTTTGCATAAAAAACGCTCCGGGATGGAGGATTAACATGAAAAAACATTTATTTTTGGCTGTGCTGGCAGCAGCTACAGTATTATCCGGATGTAAGGGTGCGGAAAAGACAGAGAACACTCCGGAACAGACCCAGACCCAGTCTCAGGCTCAGACTGAAGCGGAGGAAAGCAGCAAAGCCGGTTGGGATGGGGAAAAGCCCCAGGTGAAAATCTATGTAAAGGATTACGGAACGATCACGGTAGAGCTGGAGCCGGAAGCGGCGCCGGTCACGGTTGAGAATTTTGTAAGCCTTGCGAAAGACGGATTCTACGATGGGTTAACATTTCACAGAATTATGAGCGGATTCATGATCCAGGGCGGAGATCCTCTTGGAACCGGAATCGGCGGTTCTGACCGGAATATAAAAGGAGAATTCACTAAAAACGGAGTGGACAACCCATTATCCCATACCAGAGGAGCCATTTCCATGGCGCGTTCCCGGGATATGGACAGCGCCAGTTCCCAGTTCTTTATCGTTCATGAAGACAGCGTTTTCCTGGACGGTGAATATGCCGCTTTCGGCTATGTGACGGAAGGGATGGATGTGGTGGATAAGATCTGCGAATCGGTGAAGGCCGAGGATAATAATGGTACGGTGAAAAAGGAAAACCAGCCGGTTATTGAGAAGATTGAAGTTGTGGAGTAAATGTAAAAGGATAAGAGCAACATGACGCACAGTTGTCATGTTGCTTCTTTTATTATATAGAAGTACCTGGAGAGCGATTGGAAATTTGTTCCGGGATAAAATAACAGGAATTAAGGGGAAGATATCTATGATTGAATCGAGATGTGGAATTTTATGCAGTGAATGCGCTTATCGTGAACAGATGAACTGTAAAGGATGTGTAGGGATTGAGAAACCATTTTGGGGTGAAAGCTGCCCGGTAAAATCATGCTGTGAACCAAAAGGAACGGAACACTGCGGCCAGTGTAAAGAGTTTCCCTGTGATCTGCTGAATCAATTCGCCTATGATAAAGAGCAGGGAGATGATGGAAAGCGCATCAACCAGTGCAGAAGCTGGCTAAAGGAGTAGGATATGGAGGAATTTTATGGCATCGAATTTGGAATTTGTAGAATATGTCTGTGATCAGATCAGCGGAGCCGGTGAAATATCATATAAAAAAATGTTTGGGGAATTCACTGTTTACTGTAATGGAAAAGTGATCGGCCTCATATGTGATAACCAGTTTTTCGTAAAGAAAACTGAGAAAGGCGCGTCTGTCTTACCCGGCTGTGAGGAAGAGGAACCATATAAGGGAGCGAAACCATGTTTGGTAATTGAAAGCGTGGACGACCGGGAATTGATGACAAGATTTATATCGGCAACCTATAAGGAGCTGCCGGAACCGAAACCAAAAAAGAAAAAGAAATAAAAACCAACCGGCAGTGAGGGGGATAGAACCACTGCCGGTTGGTTTTTTAGAGTTTATTTAAGGGTAAAGTGTGGGGGAAGGAGTAAGTATTAGTTGAAATATCTCTTTAACAGGCCTTCAAACGCTTTTCCATGACGGGCTTCATCTCTGGCCATCTCATGTACTGTGTCGTGGATTGCATCCAGGTTAGCGGCTTTTGCGCGTTTCGCCAGGTCAAATTTACCGGCAGTAGCTCCGTTTTCAGCGGCAACTCTCAGCTCCAGGTTCTTCTTGGTGCTGTTTGTCACGCACTCGCCTAATAATTCAGCGAACTTGGAAGCGTGTTCAGCCTCTTCATAAGCGGCTTTTTCATAGTATAAGCCGATTTCAGGATATCCTTCTCTGTGGGCAACTCTTGCCATAGCCAGATACATGCCGACTTCGGAACACTC
>NZ_WQPN01000110.1:0-1173 GCF_018785315.1 Clostridium sp. MCC353
AACTTGGTACAGTCTGCTGTCAGTCCTGTGTTGGCTTTCACTGCCAGGCAGGGGCCAAGGTCACGGCCGATATGGGTTGCTCCCAACAGCACGATTTCCGGTTTGTATTCTTCAATCGCTTCATAAATCACTTTTGTATAGGCATCGGTGCGGTAGGTGGACAGTTCCGGATCATCCGCAACATACACTTTGTCAGCTCCGTAAGCGAACAGTTCGTCCGCAAGCCCTTCGATCCCTTCTCCGCAGAGCACTGCGCAGAGTTCACAGCCCACTTCCGCTGCCAGCTTTTTGCCTTCTCCAAGAAGTTCGATTACTACAGGCATTACTTTTCCGTCTCTCTGCTCTGCAAATACCCAAACTCCCTTATATGCGCTTAAATCTTTCTCTTCTTTTTCTTCTTCTACCTTTTCAATCGCCTTGAATGGACATTTCTCCACGCACACGCCGCAGCCCGTACATGCGGTTCCGATCACTGCCAGCTTGTTTTCCATGGTAATTGCATCAAAAGGACAGTTCTTCACGCAGATGGAACAGCCTTTACATTTTTCTTTAATTACATTTACTGCCATTTTATTATCCGTCCTTTCTCAATTAGATGTAATGTTTCTCTTTTAATCTGCCTACTAAAGCTGCGCTCATATCCTGGATGGTTCCGCTTAACATCTCGCCTTTTCCCTTTGGCGGCGGGGTGAAGGAACGGAATACCTGGGTTGGGGATGCGTTGAGGCCGCAGTTTTTCGGGTCTAATTCTACATCGTCATGGTTCCATACGGTGATGTCTTTCTTATATGCGTCTACAATTCTTCCAACGCTCATGTATCTCGGCTCGTTTAATTCTTTTACCGCGGTCAGAAGGCATGGGGTCTGGACTTCGATCACTTCGTAGCCGTCTTCCATCTGTCTCTGTACAATGGCTTTGCCTTCTTCCAGATTGATCTCCTGGACATAGGTTACTACAGGAAGTCCCAGTCTCTGGGCAACCTGAGGTCCTACCTGGGCGGTATCTCCGTCGATAGCCTGACGTCCTGCGAAGATCACGTCCACGCCGCCCACTTTACGGATTCCGGCTGCGATGGTGGTGGATGTGGCACAGGTGTCGGCTCCGCCGAATGCCCGGTCGCTCAAAAGGTATGCTTCATCAGCGCCCATTGCCAGACATTCTCTCAGCATATA
>NZ_WQPN01000110.1:1183-22237 GCF_018785315.1 Clostridium sp. MCC353
AACCGCAATTACAGTATCCGGGTCCTGGTCTTTGATCTGGAGAGCTGCCTCTAATGCGTTGGCGTCATCCGGGTTTAAAATACTTGGAACACCGTCACGGATCAGGGTGCCCTTTACAGGGTCAATTTTAACTTCATTGGTATCTGGTACTTGTTTTACACAAACTAATATTTTCATTTCTACCTCCGCTCTGCCGCCGGCAGCGGCATTTATATTCATGTGATGTTCTTGTCTTCACACTGGCTTTCTTTATTTCTTCAGCAGTTTGCCTGCGATTACCATCTGCTGGATCTGGGAAGTTCCTTCGTAAATAGTGAATACGCGGCAGTCTCTGTACATGCGCTCTACCTTGTAATCCTTGATAAAGCCATATCCGCCGTGAATCTGCACTGCTTTTCCCACGATTTCATTACATGCTTCTGATGCAAAGAATTTAGCCATAGATGCCGCCATGGATGCGTCCTGATGGGTATCCATCAGATAAGCGGTTTTATATACCAGTTGTTTTGCCGCTTCCAGTTTCGTTGCCATATCAGCGATCATGAAGCTGATTGCCTGGAAATCACCGATTCTTCTGCCGAACTGTTTTCTCTCTTTTGCATATTTCACTGCTTCATCCAAAGCGCCCTGAGCCACGCCGATTGACTGGGCAGCAACGCCCATACGTCCGGTATCCAAAGTCTTCATGGCGTTGATAAATCCTCTGCCCTCTTCACCCAGAAGATCGCTCTTATGTACGCGGACATTTTCCAGAATGATATCACTGGTGGCACATCCGATCACGCCCATCTTCTTCTCCGGCTTACCGCAGGATACGCCTGGAAGCTTCATGTCCACAATAAACGCGGAAATGCCTCTCGTACCCTTGCTCATATCGGTCTTCGCATAGACAACCGCATAATCGGAAAGCGGCGCCATGGTGATGAAACATTTTCTGCCGTTTAAAATATAGTAATCGCCGTCTTTCACAGCGGTTGTTGTCATGCCGCCTGCATCGGAACCTGCTCCCGGTTCCGTAAGTGCGAAACATACCTTCTTTTCGCCTGTTACAACAGGTTTCAAATATTTTTCCTTCTGCTCTTCATTTCCTGAAAGCAGGAACGGACCGCCTGACAAAGAGTTCGGTGAAGAAACATAAATGCTGGCTACACCGCTCACTCTGGAGAATTCCTCCATAACCAGAACATAGGAACGGGCATCTGCTCCCTGTCCGCCATATTCTTTCGGTACTTTAATTCCAAAGAAGCCGGCTTTTGCCATCTTCTGAAGAATTTCTTCCGGGAACTCCTCTGATTCCTCCACCTGGTCAAGGATTTCTTTTGTCAGTTCTTTTTCCGCGAACTCCCTGGCCAATTTCCTAACTAACTCATGCTGTTCTGTAAAATACATGCTTGTTCCTCCTTAATGTTTTAGCTTTATCATATCGACAGCCTGGTCTTTCAAATCTTTTAACAAGACCTTTCCGCTGGCGCTGATTGGAAACGATTGAAATGTCAGAACATATTTCGGCACCTTATAATCAGACAACCGCGTTTTTACATAAGCGGTAACCTTTTCAGCTTCCAGCACCACTCCCTCTTTGGGAATAATGCATGCCGCAATCTCTTCCTGCAGCACTTCCGCCGGAATTCCGATAACTTTCACTTCATCCACTTCCGGCATCTCTATAATACAATTTTCGATTTCCACAGGTGAAATGTTCTCACCTCCGCGGATAATCATCTCTTTCATTCTTCCTGTCACGTGAAGATAGCCGTCTTCATCCAGATATCCTATGTCCCCCGTATGCAGCCAGCCTTCCGGATCTATGGCCTTTGCCGTTTCCTCCGGACGGTTATAATATCCCTGCATCACATGATATCCCCGGGTTACGATTTCTCCCGGCTGGCCCGTTTGAACCTTTCTCCCTGTTGCCCTATCCCAAATCTCCAGTTCAATATCATCAATGATCTTTCCCGCAGTCGTGGATTTTCTCTCCAGCGTATCGGTGCATGCGGAAATGGTAACACACGGGGACGATTCCGTCTGTCCGTATGAAACCTGAAGATCTCTCAAGTCCAGCTCTCTGCAGATTTCCAAATATTCGGCCGGAAGAATGGCTGATCCCGCAATCACACCGCCGTGGATCGTCGAAAGATCGTAGTCCTTACGGTTTTTATTGCGGAGCATGGCTAAAAACATAGTAGGCACGCCGTTTAAAACCGTGCACTTATATTTTTGAATCTGCTCCAACACTTCCAGCGTCTTATAGTATTTTAACAAATGTCCGGCCGCTCCGCTGTTTAAACACGCCAAAATACCGGCTGTAATTCCAAAACAATGAAACATTGGAACCGAGATACAAATCTTCTCATCACTGTTCCAATGCATCTGTCTTACAATTTCAGCGGAATTATTAATCAGGCTGTAATGAGACAGCATAACTCCCTTTGGCTTGCTTGTGGTTCCCGAAGTGAACAGGATACACGCGGTGTCTTCCGGCCTCACTGACTTTTCTGCCTGTTTCAAAAGCTGCCTGTCTTCATCTGAAAGAATTGCGGGGAAATTCTTTCTCTGATACCATTTATCCAATGGATTTTCCTCCAATTCAACCGCTTGTTTGAATTTGGGGAAACTCTTCAAAGGAACCCGGTCCAGCATATCTTTATAACAGGTATTTTTGCAGCCATAACCGTAAAAAAGATAATTGATGTCATTGTCCTGTAAAATGTCTCCGATTTCCTTTTCTTTATAACAGGTATTAACCAAAACGGAAACTGCGCCTATCTTGTTAAGGGCAAAGAAACAAAACACTAAATTAGGGCTGTTTACACTCCAAATCGCCGCATGATCTCCATGGCGGATTCCCATCTTTAAATAGCGCACAGCCAGAAAATCGGAAATCTCATCCACATCTTTCCATGAATACCAGTAATCACGGTATCCCAATCCCTGCAGATCCGGCATTGCCTCCGCCCGTTCATGCAGGCATGTTCCAATTGTTTTCGATACAAGACTCATAATCTACGCTCCCGCAATTGAGATTCTATCTCTGTATACTTGTATACCAGTTTTAAACATTTACCCGATGGGCTGTTTCCAACCCATCGGTAAATAAAACATTAATCCATCATGCCATCTTCATTAAAATGCATTGGAACCGGACCGCTCACATAGGAAATACCGTCGATGTCTTTAATGGCTTCATACAGAGTTTCAGAAACCTGTATTTCATCCAGACATAACGTATTTTTAATATGTACAACTCTGGCCTTGCTGTAATCCAGGTTATGGCAGCATCTGATACACATCAGAACCGCTTCTTTATCCGTATTCACATACAGCGGAATCGGGCAGGCATCCATCAGTCCGGTGGTCAGAACATTGGTCCAGGTCACTTCCCAGTCCACATCGTTCAGGCACCGTCTTGTGGTAACATCAGCCGATCCCAGGCCGCATCCGTTATGATGAGCTTCCGGAGTGATACCGCGGATAAAGAGTTTTCTTAAATTCAGGGTATCAGGGAATGTATGGGTAATATTTCTTCCTGTAACATTGGGATCGTGGCCGTTACCGCTGATATTCTTTCCGATCTCGTCGATAATCAGCACATCAATGTCATCGAATTTAAATTTCGCCATTCTCTCCTTTGCGATTTCCAGAAGTCTGGCGTCTGTTTCCATGAAGTCATCCTTATTGCAGACCTCAATGTTGCAGATATCGTCATATGCGTTCTGAACAACGCCTACACCGAATGCAAACGGACATTTTTCCAGGAATTTCTCTGCTACCGGAGGAATTAACTCCGTAAAACGGTGGAAACCGAAGCTGTGGAACATGCTGGCTCCTTTATGCTTAGCGATACCGATGGCTATCATCTTAGCCATACCGCTTTCATGAGGTCCTCTGAAATCCGTATGAGGTTTCACTTTATTGAAAATAACAATACCGTCTGATTCAAAAGCATATTTGTCACAGTACAGCGGAATTCCGTTTAACTCATCATACTGCACCACTTCCATGGAAGACAGAATCGGAACCCCCATGCTCTCTTCCGTGATATTATAGCCTTCCAGCATTTCCACCTGACCTTCGGCCGTAGCGCCGCCATGGCTGCCCATGGACGGGATGATGAACGGTTCTGCGCCCCAGGATTTTAACTTATCACAGATGGTGCGGAGCATTACATCCAAATCCGGGATTCCCCGGCTTCCTGCTGTAATGCAGATTCTCTTTCCTTTATAGGATTCTTTATTCTGAACCTTTTCCAATTCCGCTTCCATGTGAGCCTTGACATCCTCTATCTTCGTCGGATCATAGCTCTGCCGGATTGTAACCATATTGGGAATCGGAACATTTTCCATACCTTGAATCGGGGTATGTATTTCCGGAAAATTAATAAACATATAACCCTCTCCTTTTTAGACCGGCTCTTTTAAGCCATGCCAAACGCATAAAACAAAATAATCATAAATACTAATGTGATTAACGGAATTACACAAGTAGCGATAAATACCGGGAAGTAAGAACTCTTGTGATCATTTTCCGTTACATTCAATACGGAAACTACCAATCCGTTATGAGGCAGGGAATCCAAACCTAAGCTGGCTAATGCGGAAACCCTGTGCAGGGCTTCAATATTAACACCCATCGGAACAAAGTATTCCTTAATGATAGGAAGGGCAATACCAAGGCCGCCGGAACCGGAACCGCAGACACCTGCTAAGGTTGTTACCGCAACAGCGGATGCGATAAGAGGACTTCCTCCGATGCTGGTAACCGCGCCGATCAGGGTTGTAAATGCAGGCGTTGCCTGTACTAATGAACCAAATCCAACCACTGCGGATGTGTTAAACAGCGATCCCGTACCATCTTTTGTACCGTCACCCAGATGTTTCCAGATCTCCTTCCATGGAATCTGTTTGTAGTAGAAAATAAGTCCTGCCATGAATCCGACAAACAAGGAAACTTCAGCAGACAGCTTAAAGATATTCAAAGCCACCAACAGAATGATCATCGGAATTAAAGCGATGAGGAAACTTGGAAGTTCCTTGTTCTTTTTCAGTTCCAGCATGGCCTTGTCTTTTGCGGTCATTTCAAAGTGTTTGCCTTTTTTCTTGCTGTTGTTTGCATACCAGATGATAAAAATGAATACCAAAACAGCTTCAAATGCTGCTGAAAGCAGACCAGGAACCAATGCAGCCGTTGCCGGTGTGCCAAGCACCTGTCCTGGCATCAGGTTCTGAATCTGAGGTGAACCAGGCATCATTCCTGTAAAAGTACCGGCGCCTGCGAAGTATACAGCCGGAATTAAGGTTCTGGAAATATCGCCTCTCTTAAACAGAGAAACCATAAGCGGATACAGTGTGAACATACATACGAATACGGAAACACCGCCGTATGTTAAAACAGCGCCTGCAATAACGATTGACGGGATGATGAACTTATCACCAAGCTTGTCAATGATGGTTTTTGCGATGGCATCGGCCGCGCCGCTGATATCGGTCAGTTTGCCAAACAACGATCCTAATACGAAGATGAAGAAAAACTTACCGAAATATCCGGATAAACCGTTCACATATGTAGTTGTCAGCTGCTCTACCGGGTTCATTCCTGCTGTCAGCAGCAGGAAGATACCGGAGATCATGGCTGAGAAAAAGATCGGTACACCTTTAAAACATAAGAAAATCAACAGTGCTAAACTCAACACTACTAAAAATATCTGCATAATTAACCCCCTGTTCTTCAGACATTTTGAATCAAATCCTAAAATAACTTTTTTAATGGCAGTTGATATAATTATGCAGATTCACTGAATAACTATCACTGCAAAAGATGAAAATACCTTACCTATTATTTTTTGTCTTTTAAATCAATTGTATCAAATTTTGTAGCTACCATATGTACAATGTAAGGAATCATGATAACCGGAATTGTCAGGTAACCAAGATACTTATATCCAACAGCAACGATCTTGTTCAGACCAAGCTGAGCGATAGCAAATGCTACTATTGTACATACCAAAGTTACGATAACAACGTTCATTCCAGGTTTTGCAGTTGGATCAAAGTTCTTATCCATGGAGGAGCAGACACGGTTTGACATACCTGCGATCATGTTAACAGCCGTTGATACGGAACCAAGAACGATAAGGATTGAAATAATCGGTCTTAACAATGACGGAGCAACCCCCTTATTTACAAGGATCAGAAGCGGAATGCTCTCTGTTGCAAAGTTCGGATCATTGGTAATTGCCATAAGACCAAGCACTGCCATCAAGCAGATAATTGCATTTACAAAGAAACCGTAAACCATAGATGTTTTCGCATCATCAGGGCTGCTGAATGGTTTGGAGTGCTGAACCAAAAGACCGATGGAAGCCAGCTGGAATGCTGCGTAAACAACGCCGGTCCAGATAGCGCTGCCTAAAGGTGCGGGATTTGCAGCACTTGCTGAAATATTGGCTGTGATATCTCCCCACTGTGCGATGATGTTAGGAATATATACTATGAAAAGTCCTGCTACGATCAATACGGACAGTGTAGATGCAACCTTACGAACAACGTTGGTGCCATAAACAGCAACGATGAAAATAAATGCTCCTACAAAGATCGTTCCAACCCAATGGTTAATACCAAATGCGCTTTCCATTGTGCTGACGCCTGTTGCGAATGCTGCTGCCGGAGCAACACAAAGGGTAACAATGTAAACCAATTCATATAAGTTTGAGAAGATCGGAGCATATTTTCCATAGAAACTGTTGTTAAAGCTTCTGTAGTCATATACTTCATGTTTTCTTGCGTATTTCAGTGCATACCACTGATAAAATGCACCGATGAACTGAGCCATAACGCAGGTCAGAAATGCCCATACGCCAAATGACACGAAGTACTGTCTTAACTGGTTTCCTGATGCAAAACCGCCGCCGAACTGTGTTGTGAACCATACAAATGCTACGCCGATCGCTACCGGCATTTTATTTTTATCTATCATACCTAATATCCTCCATATTTTCCTATATCAGCGAATTGCAGCCTTACCCACCGCAATTCGCCCAATGATAGTTTTTTACTGAATCATTTCTTTAAATGTTTCAATCATGGTATTAGCCTGTTCGTAGTTTACCATCTGACGGTCAACTTCAATCTGAACTAACTGGAGATCTGCTTTTTCGCAGGCTTTTTTAATCATAACGAAATCAAATTCTTCCGGATCGCAGAACTTGGTCATGAGCACGATGATCCCCCGAGCATCGTATTTCTTAGCAAGTTCTACTATGTAGTCCGCGCGTTTCTTCTCTACGTCATACAGAACGGAGCAGTTGCCCATTGCCGCAAACTTCTCTGCAAGAGCGTCAACCGGATTATCCATAGCCGGTACGTCCGTGCGGTACTGTCTGGACTCATGTGCCACATCATCCGCTACAACCTGAAGTCCGTTATCGTCAAAGATTTTAAGAAGGCTTGGGCTGTCTGCCAGAATACCGGAAGTAATCACTCTTATCTTGTTGTTTTCTTCCTCCGGCATATTCTTTAATTCAGCCAAAAGTTCCTTAACCATCGCGGTATGTTCTTCCTTCAGCATAAACCATGCGCTCTTATAGATGTCATTTCTCTGTGACGGCGTTACGGAAGGATGAGCAGCCAGCACATCGCTGAGTTCTCTCATAACCGCATTGTGCTCATTATAAATCTCAATGGAATTCTTCAGAGCCACTTCGCTGAACTGAGCGCCTGTAGCAATTGTGAGATCAGAGATCACTCTCTCATATCCCGCTTTTACAAATGCTTTTCCAACTTCGTTATCTCTGTTCTGCGGATAGGTCATCGGAATGAAAGGAATGTCTTTCACCGCATATTTCCAGTTCTGTCCCAGGCTCTTTAATGAATCGCAGAGGGATGGAACAATCAGAGCTGAAACTCCCTTGTACTCTCCTGCAATCCCCAGTTCCAGGATGGACTGCATGATGCTGCAGATGAAGGCCGGGAAGTATCTTTTCGCTTCCTTCACTTCCGTATCGGCTCCCCAGGCTCCCATAGGAACAAGGCCCATGGAGTGGATGATCTCTTCCGGAGTATAAACCGGTACACAGGCCACTACCTTTTTGCCCGCTGCCAGATATCCGTCTAACTGTTTTTTAGGAGATTCAGCAATCTCATGAAATTTAGCTAATAATTCATTTACTGCCATTATTATTTACCTCCTTTGTTTGCTTCCATAATTTCCGTTAAGCCCTGAACACGGGTATCATACTGGGCTTCGGAGAAATTACGGGGATCTGCCTGATCCCCATCAAATGAGGTAACAGGAATGTTGCAGTCTTCCCCGATCTGACGGCTCATCTCATACATAAATCCACTCCAGAGTTTGCAGGAACGGTTGGTATGTACTAACAGGCCTTCTGCATTGGTTCTCTTAACGATCGCATCTCTCATATCTCTGGATTTTTCCAGGTTCATGGAGTTCGGTACGCTGCAGTATGCCTTAATCAGGCCGTCGAAATCATCATAAATGAATCCAAACGCATCGGCATAAATTGTAGCAACCATGTTGATTCCCCGGGATTTTAATCCGGTTGCAGTCACACGCAGATGAGGCCAGCAGGCAATGCCTTCAAACATGATTCTGTACTTCTCTTCTGCACGGAACGTACTGGTTCCTTCTGCTACGGCTTTCTTGTACTCTTCCAGCAGGCATTCAAATGCTTCCGCCGCCTCAACAGTACCTCTCGCGCATACGGCTACCGCCATGTGGTTCAACAGATCGAATCCGTTAAGCGGTGAAGGTGTGTATTTGGTATAAGCAGTCGCTTCCAGCCATGCTCTGGATGTACGGTTGGAAATTTCCATAATTTCCTTGAATTTCTCATCAGACCATTTCTTACCGGTGATCTCTTCCAACTGTTTGATGGCTGCCAGGAACTGTCCCTTTACATATGCCACCTGAGCATCCGATACTTCATAGTCCGGGTTGAACGGAATATCGATTAAGATCAATGGAATATTCAGTTCTTTTGCGATATTCTCGTACCATTTAATCATACAGTTACAAATGTTGTTGCAGCAAAGCAGGAAATCCGGCAGCGGCATATTCTGCTCCGGCGTTTCGCCGACTTTCATATGCGCTAAACTGATTCTTGCATATGCGCAGATATCGTTAGAATAGCCTTCCGCCTCTGATATCTCGCACATCCTCTGTCCGGCACCTCTTGCCGCGATCGCTGCTGCCTGGTTCTCAGGATAGCAAACCTTAACTCCCAATGTCTGGAAAATCTCCTGTGGGAAATTGCTGGCACACCAGCCGATCTTTTCTCCTCTGTCTTTCGCTTCCTGTACTTCCCTGTAATGCTTTTCCACAATTGCATTCAGTTTGTACTTCGCAGAGTTTGGATCTGGTGTGTACTTTGGTTTCTTAACCTCTTCACCCATGAATAACGCCTCCTTTAATTTGTTGCTTTATCATATGCGTACAATGCAGCACCAAGGGCCCCCATTAACTGGGCCATTTCGGAATAGCAAACCGGTACTCCCAATTCCTTTTCCATGGCCTTACGGACGCCGCCGTTTTGGGCTACACCGCCGCTCATGCACACTTGTTCCTTTATCCCGATCCGTTTTGCAAGGGTCGCGACCCTTCCCGCTACAGATTCACAGATCCCTGCCACCAGATTCGGAATAGCAACTCCTGATGCAAGCTGTGAGATTACTTCAGATTCTGCAAATACCGTACAGGTATTTGATATCTTAACAGGAGCCTCAGCCTTAGCGGCTTCCGTCTCCAAATCTCCGATTTTTAACTGCAGAATGTTTGCCATGACATCCAGAAACCTTCCAGTTCCGGCTGCACATTTGTCATTCATCAAAAAGTTTGTCATTCTGCCATTTTCATTAATCGCCAAAACCTTTGCGTCCTGGCCTCCAATGTCAATTACCGTATGTACTCCCGGAAAAACAAAATGGACTCCCCGGGCATGGCAGCTTAATTCGCTGATTTCATCATCAGCTCCCTCAAACAATTTTCTTCCATAACCGGTGGCCACCGTACAGGCTATATCGTCTTTTGAAATTCCCGCTGAGCGGTAAACCTCTTCAAGCGCCTGCTGGGGGCCATGAGTCCCTGTTCCTGCTATGACAATAGAGCTTCCCAAAATGTCCGTACCATCTTTTAAAATGATACATTTAGAAGTAGTTGATCCTATGTCGATTCCTAGTGTATACATCTTCTCTGACCTCTTTGTCTATTTTTTAACAATAACTGCAAGAAATAACATCTTCTATACTAGTATACAAACCAATTTGAAAGAAAATGTGTAATTTTCAACCGTTCAATGCCTTGAACTCTAGTATACAAGATGTCCCCAAAAAACTGTTCATATTACACAAATATAACATGAACAATTCCTTCCTACTGGTAATATATTATCAAATATTGTCATAAATGTAAATAGATATTTTATATTTTTTTAATAATTGAGTAAATTGACGAATCATTTAAATAAAATACTGTGGGTACTTCGCTTTTGCCCGGTCATGAATCTTTGATATTGTCTCCAAATGATCGGACATTGCACGGACCGATCTCGTCAAATCGTTGTCACAGATGGCGTTATAGATCGCCTCATGCTGGGAGATCAATTCCGGAACTCTCCGGTCAAATACAACATCAAAATTCCTCCATCTGGTAATATGAATCATATTCTCTTCCATCAGCTGCATCAGGTTATACCTCTGAACGCTGTCGATCATGATTCTGTGAAATTCTGAATCCAGGCGTTTGAACTCCGGCTCATAGGTGCTGAAATGTATGTACTTTTTCTGCTGTTCCAGATTCTGTTTCAATTGATCCGTCAGATTCTTCCTCTGCCCCATGTCCATCGTATCAAAAATCTCATACAGCACCTCCTTCTCGATGGCTGTCCGGAGCAATAATAAATCGGCAATGAACTCCAAATCAATCTTACTGATATAAGTCCCTCTCTGAGGGTATACTTCTATCAGCTTTCTCTGGTTTAAACGGGTAAACACAGTCCGGATCACAGAACGGGACACTCCGTAATCCTCACAGATCTGGTTTTCACTGATCTTCTGCCCCGGTTCCAGCTGCAAGCTTGTAATTCTTTCACACATATCCTGGTAGACTTCATCTACGGTTGCCGGCTGGCTATTATTATATATTGTCATGTATATCCCTCATTCTTAGCAATTTATTATTATTATACAACAATTTTTCCAATTGTGAAAGTATTTAATCATAACAGTTCAGACGGCCTGTCTTCTGAACTGTTATATTTAATAAAGGTTGCACAGAATGATGTCCTATTATAGAATAGTACCTGGGACTTAAAAAAAGAACCATTTTTTCACATTCTTAACTGACAAAGGAGCACACACAGATGAAAAAAAATATTATTGTCGGACAATCCGGCGGCCCTACTGCTGTAATCAACGCCAGTTTATACGGAATTTTAAAAGAAGGGCTCAATCATAGAGAACAGGTTGGCAGCGTCTATGGCATGATACATGGAATTGAAGGATTTCTCAGGGATGATTACATGGATCTCACCACGCTTTCAGATGAAGATAAGGAAATTCTCAAACTCACTCCCGCCGCTTATTTAGGTTCCTGCCGTTTTAAGCTTCCGGAAGATTTTAATTCCGTCATCTATCCTTCCCTTTTTCAAAAATTCAGCCGGCTCAATATTGGATATTTCTTCTATATCGGCGGAAATGATTCCATGGATACCGTCAGCAAACTATCCCGGTACGCTTCCAAATCAGGCAGCGATATCCGTTTTATCGGCATCCCCAAAACTATAGATAATGATTTAATCCTCACCGACCACACTCCGGGATATGGCAGCGCGGCTAAATACGTGGCCAACACGGTGCGGGAAATCGTCATGGACGCTTCTGTTTACCAGCAGAAGGCCGTTACCATCGTAGAACTGATGGGCCGTCATGCCGGATGGCTGACCGCTGCCGCCAAACTCGCCCGCAAATACGAAGGGGACAACCCACTATTCATCTATCTTCCGGAATCCGACTTCGATATGGACAGTTTTATCCGCAATATCGAAACAGCCCTTGAAAGACAGCCCAATGTGATTGTCTGCGTATCGGAAGGGATCTCCGACAGCCACGGCAAGTTTATCTGCGAATACGATGACGAAGCCCGCCTGGATTCCTTCGGCCATAAGATGCTGACGGGATGCGGAAAAGTCCTGGAAAATTTCGTACGCAACCGTTTGGGCGTCAAAGTACGCTCCGTCGAATTAAACGTCTGCCAGCGCTGCAGCGCCGCAATCATTTCAGAAACCGATATTAAAGAAGCCATCCTGGCCGCTTCCCACGGCGTCCTGGCCGCATTAGAAGGACAGACCGGAAAAATGACGGCATTCCGCCGCACATCCGGACCAGCTTATGAATTGTCCTGTATGACCGTCGACGTAAATGATGTCTGCAACAAAGAAAAACCATTCCCCAGCCAATGGATCACCAAAAACGGCACCGATATCGGACAGGAATTTCTGGACTATGCGCTGCCCTTAATCCAAGGGAACGTTATTCAGCCGGAAAAAGATGGGCTGCCGGTGTTTTTGTACCGGTAGTTTTGAATTAGAGTGGAGGGTGAAATTGGGATTTAATTAGTGAAAGTAACGCAGAAAAGTGGAGAGGGCGGACGGCGGGAAAGAGGACCGGAGAGCGGAACGGGGGAAACCAACGATCCAGGGATCTGATTCCAGCCGTTAAGTGGAACTAAGGCTTTCAGCAGGACAGAAGGCGGTCCGATGCCCATTCACGGCGAACTCCTCATGACTTCACCGTTCAGGGACATCTCAGAAACTGATTCGGTTTTCAGTTTCTGCCCACCTTCTGTCCTGCTGAAAACCTAAGTTCCACTAAACGGTTTCCACACGCCCCCTGGATCGTTGGTTTCCCCCGTTCCGCTCTCCGGTCCTCTTTCCCGCCGTCCGCCCTCCCCGCTTTCCTGCTGGTTTTCTCTGGTCCTAGTAATTAAAAACAATTCTGCAAATTATAAGAAAATTTAACGTAAAGCGTCAAGGCATTTTCGAAAAAGCCTTGACGCTTTACTGTTAATCCCCACGTCAATTACATAAAATATCTATGCCATAACCTGCACTAAATACCAAACATCGTCTCAACCAAACGCCTTTTTGTATTTTCTACTTCCATTCTCCCAATCTTTATTATCCGCAGCGCACCCAGTACACAGCATGTAAGAAGGGGAAGCTGGGGAGGAGGGCAAGGACGGGCGGCCAAAGGGGAGGACCAAAGGCGGCAGGGATCCTGTGGAGACCGTTTAGTGGAACTTAGGTTTTCAGGATGGAAAAAGGCGGGCAGACACTGAATTCCGAATCAGTGTCTGAGATGCCCCTGAACGGTAAAGTCCATAAAGAGTTTACCGTGAATGGGCATCGCACCGCCTTTTTCCATCCTGAAAGCCTTAGTTCCACTTAACGGTCGGAACAAGATCCCCGCCGCCTTTGGTCCTCCCCTTTGGCCGCCCGTCCTTGCCCTCCGCCCCAGCTTCCCCTTCTTACAGGCGTTACTTTCACGAACCTTAATAAAGATTCCCCCACCCCAAAACTTTAAGGTTCCTTTATTTGTACATCGTGATAATAGAATTTTAAAATTTTATCAAACGTATAACCTGATTTCGCCATCCCCTGGGCTCCGTTCTGGCTCATTCCTACGCCGTGTCCGTAGCCGCCTCCGTAAATCCGGAAGGTAATGACTCCATTTTCATCCGCTGCTTCCGTCTCAACGGCTATGAATGCGCTCGGAAGGGTGTTCCATCCTGTGATGGTTTCACCATCGTTCTTTTTAATGACTAATTCCGGATTGCCCAGCATTGACCGGATCTGACTCTGGCCTTTGATGGTTTTGGTTCCTTCCGTACCTTCAACTTCCAAAACTTTTCCGATTCCGCCCACACCCCGTTCCTTCATACTCATCCCGGTGATGGAGCCTATGCCGTCGATTTTGGCCTCCAGTTGTTTATTTGTGATAGAAGTGCTCCAGCGGTAAAACGGAAATGAGGATTCAAAGGATGCGTAATTTTTATTCTTGATGAAATCAGCAAAATCCACATTGCTGGTAAGGTTTAAAATACCGCCTCCATCCCTGCTCAGAGTCCCCTCCAAATAGGGCACATCTTCCGGAGAGGCGCCCCAGATCGTGCCGTCTGTGGTGTGTCCGCAGGATGTTGAAAAATAATATGCTTCCACTGGGGATTCATTATAGAGAAGCAGCATCCCGTATGTCTGATTGACAGCCTCTGCGGTTTTGGAATCGGTTATAATATTGTTGTAGACCTGATAATTGGTGCTGTCGTCCACATGGGCGCCGTATCTGCTGTAGCTGTTGCTGCGGATCTGCCGGTACGCATAGGTTCTGGCACAGACCGCCTGGGCTTTTAAAGCTTCCATCTCATAGCTGTTTGGCATCTCACTGGGGACTACTTTCACCAGATATTCTTCCAAAAACAGCTCATTTACCAGCACCAGCCCCTCTTCCTCCAGTTTGATTTCCAAACGGCCGCCATAAGAAGGGACACCCAGCCCCCGCTCAATCGTAGTCACCTGGATCTCACCGTTTCCGTCTTCCGGCTGCAGGATTAAACGGCCTTCTTTCAGGCGTTCATCTTCCGGCGTGATGGTAAACGGCTGACCCGCCGCCACAGTCTCCTCTTTTTTCCCATAGGTAATTTTCAGCGGAACTTCCGAAACCAGAGAAATCTGCTGATGGAAAATGGATTTAAAACCAGTGTCCATTAAGAGCACCCGGATCTGTTCCGCATCAAACGGACGGACCGTTAAAGCCGCGCACAGTTTCCCATTGGCCACAATAAATTCCTGTAAATCATAACCCACAAGGAGATCGCTCATCTTCTGGACCTTAAATTCCCCATATGTTTTATAGACCTTGAAATTCTCATCCAAAGGAACTTCCCCATAGTTTTCGATCTCGATCGTATCCTCTTTGACTTCCAGAACCCTGCCCTGAATCCGTTCCTTTTTCAAAGATATTTTTATGAGTCTGCCCTTATCAAGCCGGATGTCCGCCAAGTTGTTCAGATACTGCCCAGGATCGTCAATTTGATCTTTAACGTCAAATTCACGGGTAATGGTTCCCAAGTAAACCTTATATGTACTCTCATTTCCCTGGCTCAGCCATACATTGCTGTACGTGACTTCTGTTGAAACCAGTTCTTTGATTCTGATAATTTCATTGTCCCGGTATACCACATCCAGCTCATTATCAATATAAGCATCCATGGCCAGCCCTTCAAAGCCAAAATCTCCTTTGTTCGTATATACCGTCCACGGTTTTGCCGTTTCCACATTTGCAATGGTGCCATAGACCAGAATGGTTTCTTCCTTTACCTCCTGCCGGTTTCCATTTTCTTCCAGCAGCTGGTCATAAAAATACCACCACTGGTCTTCCGGATAGGGGTCGTCTTTGTTCTGCCTTGTCATACGAACCAGATTTTTCAGATCTTTGGAAATCTGTCCCGCCAGGAAATCCACCTCCGCATATGTTAAATGGCCCTCCGCAGTATCCGAATTGGCCGGCGTCAGCTCTTCCGAAAGATATCCGGTCTGGTACAGGTAATCCATATAGGGTACATACCAGTTCTTCTGGTCTTTTGCCGTAAACCTGCTCTGCTGTCCCTTCGCCTTTGCTATGCAGTTTTCCTTCGAATCCACAGAAAGAGCCGCCGCCTTAAAAGCAGCCGCTCTTTGAATCCCTTCCTCTTCCGGTTCATATACAAGTATGATGATGATCAGGGATATGACCAACGTCAGCATCCCGGCAAACCATCGGATAAATCGCTTTTTCTGCATAAATGCCCCTTATTTTATATATGTTTTCTTTTCTTCATCTATATGGTCCAGGCCATGGTAATCATCTGTCAGAACCGAAAGATTCTTCTTTTTAAGCGAACTGCACACCCATTCAGAAATCAGGCTGTAAATGACCGCAAATGCCGGCACCCCAATGATCATACCGATAGGCCCCAATATCCCTCCGAATACAAGAATTGAGAACAACACCCAAAAGCTTGATAAACCTGTAGAATTCCCCAAAATTTTAGGTCCTAATATATTACCGTCAAACTGCTGTAAAAGCAGTATGAAAATCAGAAAATACAAACACTTAACCGGGCTCACAAACAAGAGAAGCACAGCGCTGGGAATTGCACCGATGAAAGGTCCGAAAAATGGAATAATATTCGTAACCCCGACGATCACGCTGATGAGCATGATATAAGGCATCTTCATAATCGTCAGACATACAAAACAAATGATTCCGATGATCAGGGAGTCCAGAAGCTTTCCGATAATAAATCCACCGAATACCTGATGGATAAAACGGACTTTCTCAATCACCCGGTTGGCCAGCCACAGCGGAAACAGCCCGTAAACCAGCTTTTTGCTCTGGGCCGCAAACAGGTCTTTAATGTTCAGCAGATATACCATGACGATCAGTCCGATTAAAAGGTTTTTAATAAACACCACGCCGGATAAAACGCCGGATACCACGCTGGACATCACCTTCACCAGATCTGTGGTAACCCAGGTTTCCAACTGCAAAAGCCCTTTTTCATAACTTCCCAGCACGGTTTCCTCCACCTGAGGATTGTCCGCCAGAACCTGTTGGAGCCACTGGTACAGCATATCCGCATTATTGGGAAAGCTTTCAATCACCCCGTTGATGGTGGTAATGACCTGTGGAAGGATCATCCAAAATAAGCCTACCACAACTACAATGATGAGTACCAGGCTGACTAAAGTGCCCACAGCCTTTGCACAGCTCTCACCGGCCTTTTTGCTGTGCAGCATCTTCTCAAATCCGGGACGGGTTTTATTCACATAACGGTTATAAATGGGCGTGAGCAGATAGGCCAGGACGGCGCCATATGTAATCGGCGCTAATATGGAATTAAGTTCCTTCAATCCGCTTCTGACACTGCTCCCTCTTATAATCAGGAATGCAAAAGCTATACAGGCGGCGATCACTGCGAACGCCGTAATGCCCCAGTATAGGTAGTATTTGTATTTCTGGTTTTTCATAATGCCTCCTTATCTAGTATATTCTTTGTTATCTTAACACATTATGAAAAAAAGATAAAGCAGCGATTGCTCGCTGCTTTTATCTTTTGTAACCCCAAAATGCCGTTTCTTACTTATTGACGCCTAGCAACGCTAGGTGGGCAACCGCACATAAGCATCTGCCTTCCACTCAGAGGAGGCTTGACATCCGCTTATAAATATAGGAATCCCTGATGTCATACTGTAGGTTCAAAAAAGGTAAGATTGTCGAACATTTCAGGAATTACAAAAAATTCAATTTAGTAATGTTTCTTTACGGTTTGAGTATACCACAGTATGAGGCATTTTTCAAGAGGTTAACAATTCAAAGAAATCCATTTCGTGGAAAGGTGGAATTATGTAAATTCTATTCACCTAAAACGGCTGTATCATCCTTATATCTTATTCACCGAATACAGCGATATAGTCCTTCTGGAATTTTTCAATTCCCTGGTCTGTTAACGGATGTTTTGTCATCTGCTCCAGTACAGAATATGGAACGGTAGCGATGTCGGCTCCTGCCAGAGCACAGTCTGTAACATGGATCGGATTTCTCACGCTGGCAGCGATGATCTGGGTATCCAGACCCGCAACCTGGAAGATTTCAGCAATTGTTCTGATTAAATCCACTCCGCACTGGGAAATATCATCTAAACGGCCCAGGAATGGAGAAACATAGGTTGCTCCTGCGCGCGCTGCCAAAAGGGCCTGGTTTGCAGTGAAAATTAAAGTAACATTGGTCTTAATCCCTTCACTTGCCAGAACTTTTGTCGCCTTTAAGCCTTCAACTGTCATGGGAATCTTCACAACCATGTTTGGATGGATGGCTGCAATTTCTCTTCCTTCTGCGATCATGCCTTCCGCATCCACTGTGGTCGCTTTCACCTCACCACTGATCGGTCCGTCCACGATGGAGGTGATTTCCTTGATCACTTCGTTAAAATCCCTTCCCTCTTTTGCAATCAGGGACGGATTGGTGGTAACACCGCAAATAATCCCCATATCATTGGCTTTTTTAATGTCTTCCACTTTTGCTGTGTCGATAAAAAATCTCATACCTCTTTCTCCTTTTCTAAGACCTTATTAAATTTGTTTTCATTCTTATTCCGTTTTATGTATTAATTGAATTAATTAATACACTGATTAAATCATATCACCATTTTAGGAAAAGTCAATTACTTTTTCCCTATTTTTATCCATTTATTCTGTACCAATCAGCTATAGTCCATAGAATACCTCTTCCTGAACCATATATCCGGCAAAGAAGCACCGGCTGTCCCGTCCGATACAAAAAATAGTTAAAAAAATGGCTTACCAGCGGGCCTGACATTATTTTTCAACCAATTTTCCCGCCGTCTGAACTGCTGCGTTCAATAAAGCGTCCCGGATCATCAAAAATCCGGTTAATAGCCACAATTGCCGCTCCGGTCAGAATGGGATCTCCTTCATATTGGCTGATCTCCAGCGAAAGTTCCTCCCACACGTCCGGCAGGATTCTCTTTTTAACCGTATCCCTGATGATCTGCTCCATGAGCCGGGGATCAGGCTTGGACATCTCATCTCCCACGATCACCAGATTGGGGTTTAAAACATTTACCAAATTGATGATCCCGATCCCCAGGCTCTCGCAGGCCTTTTTATAATGTTCCACGCATTCCAGGTCTCCCCGGCGGATTCTCTGTTCCACATCTTTGAAATTACACCCCGGCATTCCGGCTTTATCCCCATAGACGGCCTTTACCAGCTCCAGGGAGGAGGTATAGCGTTCCAGGCACCCCCGGTTTCCGCAGGAACACGGTTTTCCATCCCTCTCGATGGTCATATGTCCGATTTCTCCCGCCGTCCCCAAAGCTCCCTGATAAATTTTGCCGTCCATGATAATGCCCGCCCCAATTCCCTGTCCTGCGGCGATATAGATCAATATATCGTCATGGTACTGTTCTTTCATGTTCCACATATGGGCGCAGGCGCCGGCGTTGGCATTGTGCTCTAAAAATACCGGCAGTTCCAGTTCCTTGTCAAAATACATCTTTAAATCGATGTCCTTCCAGATATCCGCTCCCGTAATGAGGGCAATCCGGTTCTTTTTAGCAATAAATGGTCCCGGCACCGCCATACCCACCGCAAGAATCTTTTCTTTCCGGCATCCCTTTACAAGTGAACGGATCTCATCGGAAATCTGTCCAAGGATCGAGAGCGCATCCAAGTTTCCATCCTCGGTAAATTCCACCTTTTTTTCCTTAACCAGACCTCCGGCAAGATCGAACAGCCCTACGCTGTAATGGTTCCTGGCCAGACGGACGCCGATCACCCGGTACCTGTCCCTGCTGACCGCAACGCCGATCGAACGCCGGCCTTTGCTTCCGTTCAGAAAGCCGACTTCCTCAACCAGGCCCCAATTCAGGAAATCTTTCATAATATTCGTGACGGTCGCCTGCTTCAGCCCCGTAATATTGGCTAACTGGACTCTGGAACAGGTCCCTTTCCGTCTCAGATTTTTCAGAAGGAGAGAACGGTTCATCTCCTGTGTTACATCTTGATTAATTCCTCTGTTTTGAGCCATGGCTGCTGTACCTCACATCTATATTCATTGCTCTATTGTATCATATTTTTAAACCTTTTGTCCTAAATATTTCGTTTTGTCCCAGAGGGAATTAAAAAAGCCCTTTTGCCCCTTTTGCAGGTTATGCGTCCGGTGAAAAAGAGTTTTTTCGATCCTGAACCTTCTATATTATATAGTTCTTCATTATAACGTTTCCCGCAGCCGGGCGGTGAGGAATATTTTAACCCCTATGAACAGGAAAAAACACGGCCAATTTCACTTTGACCGTGTTTTCCAAGGAGAATATCAAATACAACTCAAATGATCTATGTTACATGTTGTGAAGGAAATCTTCAATGGATTTCTTGTATTTCTGGTTCAGAATTCCAAGGATTTTTCCAATTCCGATGGCCGCTATCAGGGTCCCTTCCCTCACGCCCTGCAGCTTTCCGAATCCGATTAAGGAGATTGCTGCTGCGATTATGACTACTGTTACGTCAAACATGACCTTAACCTTGGAAAATTCAACGCCGGTTTTTAAATTAATCGCCAACATCACGCCTTCTGCCGGTTGGGGGACAATATCGGCAGCCAGGTAGAACATCAGCCCCAGCGCAACGAAAACCATGCTGACAGCCAGAAATCCTAAACGCACTCCGTAATTTGCAGGCGCTGGTAAGAACGCCCACAAATGATTGGAGAAGGTAACAAAGTAACCAAAAATTGAAGCAAATACAATCTGTAACAGATTGATTGGTTTAAACTCTTTTCTTAATATAGCTGCCTGAATGAGGATATAGGAACAAAACACACAGGTTGTCAATATCCCCTGTTCAATTCCGGTCAGAAGGCTTAACACATAGGGGATAGAGTTAACCGGAGACACCCCAAGGTTTGATCTGACCGAGAAAGTTACGCCAAAGGCCAAAAGCAGCAGGCCCATACAGTAACTCGCAACTCTCTTTGGTAAATTTTTAGTGCTCAAAAATTATTTATCCAGCTCTTCCATAATCGCAGGAATTACTTTATAGAGATCTCCAACAATTCCATAATCCGCGATCTCAAAAATCGGCGCGTTCTCATTGGTGTTGATCGCTATGATCTGCTCGGAATTCTGCATTCCTGCCGCATGCTGGATCGCTCCGGATATTCCGCATGCAAAGTAGATTTTCGGTTTTACTGTGGTTCCCGTCTGGCCTACGCCCAGTTTATCTGCCAGCTGTTTTAACAGCTCGAAGCCTTCCGGCTTTCCAAGGCCCATTCCGCCGGCTACGATGATTTCCGCATCCGTTAAGGACACTGCGTCTTTCATGCTCTTTACAATCTCTACAACCTTGGTGCGGATATCGCCTTCTTTGAATTCCACATTCAGTTTGATCACTTCGCCCTTGCGGCCTTCTTCATAAGCGGCTTTCTC
>NZ_WQPN01000111.1:0-388 GCF_018785315.1 Clostridium sp. MCC353
TTCTGTCCCTGTAGCCTAAGTTTCACTAACGGTTTCCAGACGGCTTTCATCGCCAACGGATTCCGCTCCGCCCGGTGCCACCCCTCCAAGCGGGCCTCCGCCCCCGTCCGTCCCCATCCCCAGGATTCACGGCTGTGTACTGGTCTGATAAAGGATAAATAAAGATTTGGAGAAGGGAAGTAGAAAAGGCAGGGAAGCGTTTGATTGAGATATTGTTTGGTATTTCGTGCAGATTATGGTATAGACATTTCAAGTAACTGAGGTGGGGATTAACAGTAAAAGGCCAAGGCATTTTCGAAGATGCCTTTAGGGTTGATGTTAAATGGTGTGGGGATTTACATTAAAGGGTGAAGCCATTTTCGAAAATGCCTTCACCCTTTATGTTAAA
>NZ_WQPN01000111.1:398-4424 GCF_018785315.1 Clostridium sp. MCC353
AAACCAGCAGGAAAGCGGGACGAGGGAGCGGAGGCGGGATTGGATGTTTGGAGGCGGCCTGGGGAGCGGAATCCGTCGGGGATGAAAGCCATCTGGAAACCGTTAGTGAAACTTAGGCTCCAGGGGTGGAAAAAGACGGGCAGAAACTGAAAACCAAATCAGTTTCTGAGATGCCCACTGAACGGTAAAGTCCCATAAAGAGTTTACCGTGAATGGGCATCGGACCGTCTTTTTCCGTCCCTGGAGTCTTAGTTTCACTTACGGTTTCCAGATGGCTTTCATCCCCGACGGATTCCGCTCCCCAGGGCCGCCTCCAAACATCCAATCCCGCCTCCGCTCCCTCGTCCCGCTTTCCTGCGTAACGTTCACAATTAAAGTAACTTCCTCAATTAAATCCCAATTAATCTCAATGCCGGAAGCCCCCCGCGATCATCGCAAAAAAACCTATGGCGATGGCAAGTTCGATACCGGCCAGAACCAGGTTTTTGGCGGCTTGTACCAGATCAGATTCTGAGTATGCTTTTTGGGGATGGTCTTCGCAGATGTAGAATTTTTCATCAAATTCTTTTCGGGATATTTTTACCTGGTAACAGGTGCTGCCGTAGACGTAGCGCCGTTTATAGATGGCTTTTCCCTTATCCAGGCTGGTTGGATCCAGGCTGTTATCGCGGGGATCTTCATAGATATTTACCTGCCGGTAACGGTCAGGAAAATGTGCTGTCATACAATGGTATCGTCCATAAGCACCCCATGCAAGGCATAGCATGGAAATGCCGGTAAACAAAAGTATTGTGATTGAAAATATAGTCTTATGCATATAATTCCTCCATACCGGAGCGCTTTTTTCACAGGCATGTACTGAGAATTTCAGATTCTCAGATACAGTTCAAATTTGTGGCTCCGGCACAAATTTTCGGTGTAAAAATAAGCCATTGGGATTATTTTTTATAATATAGCTTCCATTTATAAGGCTGATCCGCCTGTAACCGGCGTATCATTTGAAAAGATATCAATTACGCTGTCCACCATACCTGTTGTTTCCTCTACAACCCAGTCTTTCAGATGGATTGTTTCTAAAATGATATCCTTAACAATCTCTCCGCCGGTAGACGTGCCGATTTCCTTTTGGGCCAATTGGTACAGTTTGGCTGCGGATTTATAGGCTTGCTGTGCCCAGGGTTCATTATTGACATAATCCATAATTTTGTTCAAATTTTTGGAAGTCCATTCGGCTCCCTCCTGGATGATATCGTCCAGTTGTGTGAAAACCTCATCGGCGTATTTCCAAGTCCCGCGCGTGTAATCAATAAGTCCGCCCAAAGCTTCATCCGCATTTTTTAAAATGCCCGCTGCCTCATCAGAATATTTGAGAAGATCAGCAAGAGGGATGAGGGCGATCACATCGATCCCAAGGGATATCCATTCGGCCGTCTCAGGACCATCTTCAAACAGATGATAGATATCGGCTATGATATCCCGGATATCACAGGCCTGCCCCACATAGGGGATGCACCCAACCAGCACTGAGCCGATAATTCCAAGCAGATTGCTTTCATCTGTGAAGTTTCCCAAAATGATTTGCTCCACTGCATCCATAATGTAGTCCCATGCGCTCGGATCCACTTCCTGATAATAGTTATATATGAAATTGCCGCTGCTTCCCGGATCATCATTTTTAATAATTTGCGTTTTTATATTAGTCTGGTTTACAATACCGGCTTCTGTGGAGGCATACAGGTTAATGATAACCTCCAATTTGCCGGACATCTGTGCCATATGATCCTCCAGGCGTTCACAGTTATTCAGAACTATTTTCAGGTTTCTCTGCACCAGGTCCGCTGAAATTGCGGAAATGCCCAAACTGTTTTTTACTGATTTTATATCTGAAGAAATGTCCGCGATAGATGTTTTGAAGCCGGAAAATGAACATTTCGTATGTTCCATTTCATTTATTTTTACGCTGAATCCCTGTGCCATAAAGAATCCCCTCACTTATCTGAATTTTTCAGCAAAGATCTGAAGTGCAGTTCCTCAATGTCCTGAAAGCCGATAAAATAGACCATTTGAATCTGATCATGGTTAAACAGCACCACATCCCTGCTGTTTAACATTCCTTCAGGATAGAGGCAGGCTGAATAATCATATTCTTTTTGGCGTTCACCATCATTTGTCAACTGTCTGCGCCCGTAGATCATGAGCCGTTTCTTTCCTTCTTTTAATAATACTACAGAGCCGATAGGCAGATAGTTTTTCTGATTCATGTTTTCCCTCCACTTTATAAAATTGTATAATGTATCTGATAACCGGATATTAACAAAAAAACTGATAAGATTGGGAGGTCTTTGACAAGCGGTACATTTATAAGGATGGATAACGTTACTGTTCATGGCCCCCTTTGGTGGATCCGTCAGAGGAGGCTGTGAACAGTAGCCGGATAACAGCTGGTTTCCATTTATGAATGTTGAAATTTAGAAAAATATGATATAAGATGGTAACATTGAAACTACTGTAATCAGCCAGGAGGGATCGGGAATGGAGACAAGAATTGCTGTAATAGGTATTATCATTGAAAATCTGGAATCTGTAGAGGCGGTAAATGGTATACTGCATCAATATGGGAGCTATATAATAGGTAGAATGGGCCTGCCTTATCCTAAAAAACAGGTAAATATTATCAGCGTGGTGGTGGATGCGCCCCAGGATATTATCAGCGCCATATCAGGAAAGATTGGAAGACTTCCGGGAATCAGCTGTAAGGCCCTCCATTCTAAGATGAGTTAATTGTAAAAATTTTATATAATCTAAAATAAATACAAAAAAGTGGAAATTTTTTCTAAAACCCTCTCATTGTTTTTGATATATTAGGATTATTAAAAAGCGAAACAGCCTGCAATCAAAGGCGGAATGAGAGGGTAATTATGGAAAAGAATACAAAAGAATGGCTGGCAGAGCTGCTGGCTGCACCAAAGAAGAAAGCGATGCCTGTATTGTCATTTCCGGCAATTCAGCTTATGGACATCACTGTGAAAGACCTGATTTCAGATGCCGGCGCACAGGCGAAAGGCATGAAAATGATAGCGGACCGGGTGGATTCCCTGGCCTCTGTCAGTCTGATGGACCTTTCCGTAGAAGCTGAGTGTTTTGGCTCTGCCATCCGTTATTCCGACGATGAGGTTCCGACTGTGATTGGAAGCGTTGTGGGATCGGAAGAAGAAGCAGAGGCTCTGCAGATCCCTGCCATCGGTTCTGGAAGAACCCAGATCTATATTGACGCAATTGCTATGGCAGTGAAAGAGATTACCGACCGGCCGGTTTTTGCTGGAATTATCGGACCATTTTCATTGGCAGGCAGATTGATGGATGTGACGGAGGCTATGGTATACTGCTATGAAGAACCGGACATGGTCCATACCATTCTGGAAAAGGCGTCTCAGTTTTTGATCGACTATGCAAATGCTTATAAAGCGGCAGGCGCTCACGGCGTAGTGATGGCAGAGCCCCTGGCAGGCATGCTTTCCCCCGCTTTATCGGAAGAATTTTCCTGTGACTATGTGAAGAAGATTGTGGATGCGGTTCAGGATGATGATTTCCTGGTGATCTATCACAATTGCGGTAACTATACCATTCAGATGATCGATCAGATTCTTGCAACAGGATCTGCGGCTTATCATTTTGGCAATGCGATCAGCATGGCGGAGATGATGACTCATATTCCGGAGGGAACCATTGCCATGGGAAATGTGGATCCAGCCGGCGAGATCAGAAACGGTACTCCTGAATCGGTGAGGGAAGCAACCTTAAAAGTAATGGGTGAGTGCTGCAAATATCCGAATTTTGTGATATCTACAGGGTGTGACATCCCTCCGATGTCGAAATGGGAAAATATTGATGCGTTTTTTGCGGCAGTGGAAGAGTATTATAAGGGATAATTAATTTAATTGAGTAAGTTACGCAGGAAAGCGGGACGAGGGAGCGGAGGCGGGATTGGATGTTTGGAGGCGGCCCTGGGGAGCGGAATCCGTCGGG
>NZ_WQPN01000112.1 GCF_018785315.1 Clostridium sp. MCC353
TAGTATAAGCCGATTTCAGGATATCCTTCTCTGTGGGCAACTCTTGCCATAGCCAGATACATGCCGACTTCGGAACACTCGCCTTCAAAGTTTGCTCTTAAATCCATCATGATATCTTCGCTGGCGCCCTGCGCAACACCGATCACATGTTCAGCAGCCCAGGTCAGTTCGCCTTTCTGCTCTTCAAACTTGGAAGCGGGAACTTTACAAACCGGGCAGAACTCCGGCGCTGTGTCTCCCTCGTGAACATATCCGCATACTGTACAAACCCATTTCTTCATAATTCGTTTCTCCTTTTCTTCTATATGATGTTTTGATTTATTAATAATAGTAATTGTTACTGATATTAATATAAA